>CAIRAW010000055.1 GCA_903876735.1 uncultured beta proteobacterium
CCAGAGACCAAAAGCAAGCAAAAAGGAGCCCAAACCAGACCCATCGTGACCGACACATCTACAATTTAGCCGCGCAACGCCAAACCGCTGCAAACCGGTCACGATCGCCAGAACGATCGGTCACGGTCACCAGAATACGCAGTCATGCCGCACTCCTTGACACCATGGTCTCGGTGCGGTCCAAATTTGAGTCTACCCATTTGTGGGGGGCTGCCAGCCACACGCGTACTTCACTGGAACGCCAGCGGGAAAACCGGGACCCCAGGCGTATCGGTTGTGGGAATTGCCGCTTTTGGCAAAGCGCCCAAACGTGAGAACGTGAGCAATCGAGTGCTTGCATTACTTGTGGCAACGCCATCAAGCTTTCATTCGGGAGAATCGTGTTTTCATCCATAGGTTGACCTCGCGTTTCAAAAACGTCGTGTCAACCCTTCGGACCATCTTTCAGCCACGCCGGCTCGTGGCTCGGAGCGAACCGCTTTGGCTTGCGGTGAAGATGCGGTAAGACTTGGCCTTGATATCCGGTAGCTTTACCTATGGTCGGCCGACTGCTACATGGGCCCCAACTCGGCAACTACCGCAAGACAGTAGGAATTCTATGTGGCTTTCTAGGACTCGCAGATGTTTCTGCTGGGCAGAACGAGGAGAAATGACGCCTTGACAAAATTTTGTGTCCTTGGACGTCTTCTACCGTCCACACACGTGTTTAGGGTCTGGTGTCTAATTTTGAAGCTCAAGCTACCAATTTCCGCAGCGGCAACACGTTACCCTTCGCAACCGATTCGAGGTAGTTCCCCCACCACGTCATCATCTTCGCCCGTGGCTCCAGATACAGCGCATGGTTGTAAGCGGCCGATACCTCATTGCGCTCCATGTGTGCAAGTTGCAACTCGATATGGTCATGCGTGAACCCATGCTCGTGCAGTACCGTAGACGCCACCCCACGGAAACCGTGACCGGTCATCTTGCCCTTATAGCCCATCCGGTCCAGCGCGCCCAGAATAGTGTTGTTACTCATTGGCTTTGCATGGTCCCGCTCGCCGGGGAAAAGCAGCGCCCTACCCCCGGTGATGGTTTGCAGCGTGCGCAACACGTCGATGGCTTGCGCCGACAGCGGTACCACATGCGGAGTCTTCATTTTCATGCGCGATGCGGGAATGTCCCACCGTGACGCGTCAAGATCGAATTCCGCCCATCTTGCGCCGATCAGTTCCCCAGTTCTGACGAACGTCAACGCCATCAGTTTGATCGCCAGTCGTGTTGTCGGCGTGCCTTGATAGGCTTCGATCTTGCGCAGCAGTAACGGCAGTTCCCTGACATCCACACGGGCGTAATTCTCTTTGGTGCGTGGCGTCAGTACGTCCGTCGGCTTGATGTCCGTGGCCGGGTTACGCGTAGTGCCGCCTACGCCGTGCGCTATGGCGTAACGAAATACCTGCCCACTCATCTGCAAACAACGCTTGGCAATGTCCAGTGCGCCCCGCTTTTCGATGGCCTTGACCATCGCCACCAATTCAGGCGCAAGAATCTCAGCGATGGGCCGCGAGCCAATAGCCGGAAAAACATCCGCTTCCAGCCGTGCCAAAACATACCCCGCGTGTCGCGGATTCTTTGGCCCCTTCCAGTGCTCGTACCACTGGCGCGCAACGGTTTCAAAGGTGTTTTCGCTGGCAAGGACTTTTGCCTGCCTCTCTGTGCGCTTTACGGCCACAGGGTCGCTACCAGCCGCTACCAGTTTGCGCAGTTCGTCGCGTTTGGTCCGGGCGTCGCTCAGGCTCACATCGGGGAATTGCCCCAATGAAGCGGTTTTTTCCTTGCCGTCGTGCCTGTACCGTAGCTGCCAGAGCTTCGCACCGTTGGGTCGCACCAACAGGACAAGCCCGCGCTCGTCAGCCATACGGTATTGCTTGTCAGTCGGTTTTGCCTTTTGAATTGCGGTGACGGTCAGCATGAAAACCCCCTGTTTTGTGGGTAACGGCTGGGCTCCGTGTGGGTAACGTTCAAATTACCCGTATGGTTACCCACAAAAATCCGTGGATTCAAATGTACCGGAAAAGACGTATAGACACAAAAAAGCCCCGGCTCCACTGGGGAACTAGGGCTTTTGAGGTGATTTTGAAGACCTATGAGGGCCTTCAAAATCACAGTTTTGGCGGAAACGGAGGGATTCGAACCCTCGATGAGGCTCTACACCCCATACTCCCTTAGCAGGGGAGCACCTTCGGCCACTCGGTCACGTTTCCTGAACTGCGCGCATTATCTCACGACTCTGCGCTTTTTTCTTCAAGCCGGCGGTTGGTCCAGTTCAAATGCCTTGTGCAGCGCGCGCACGGCCAATTCCATGTACTTCTCGTCGATCACGACCGAGGTCTTGATTTCGGACGTTGAGATCATCTGGATATTGATGCCTTCTTCGCTCAGGACGCGGAACATCTTGCTGGCCACGCCAACGTGGCTGCGCATGCCGATGCCGACAATCGACACCTTGCAGATCTTGGTATCACCCACCACCTCTTGCGCACCCAGACCCGGCAACACTTTTTCCTTGAGCAGTTCAACGGTCTTGTTGTACTCGCCGCGGTTGACGGTAAAGCTGAAGTCGGTCTTGCCGTCCTTGCTGATGTTCTGGATGATCACATCGACGTCGATGTTGGCGTCCGCCACAGCGCCCAGAATCTGGTAGGCAATACCCGGCTTGTCGGGCACGCCCAGCACCGAGATCTTGGCTTCTTCACGGCTGAAAGCAATGCCGGAAACAATGGCTTGTTCCATGTGTTCGTCTTCCTCAAAAGTAATCAGGGTGCCGGAGGCGGCTTCCTCGTTGATGTCGATATCCCAGGGGGTGAAACTGCTCAGAACGCGCAGCGGCACCTTGTACTTGCCGGCAAATTCGACCGAGCGGATTTGCAGAACCTTGGAGCCCATCGATGCCATCTCCAGCATCTCTTCAAAGCTCACGGTTTTCAGGCGGCGGGCTTCGGGCACAACGCGCGGGTCGGTGGTGTAGACACCATCAACGTCGGTGTAGATCAGGCACTCGTCAGCCTTCATGGCAGCAGCCACCGCGACGGCCGAGGTGTCCGAGCCACCGCGCCCGAGCGTCGTGATGTTGCCCAGTTCGTCGAGCCCCTGAAAGCCTGTGACGATGACCACCCTGCCCGCCTTCAGATCGGTGCGCACGCGGGCGTCGTCGATCGATTCGATGCGGGCCTTGGTGTAGGCGCTGTTGGTACGGATGGGTACCTGCCAACCGGCGTAGCTGACCGACTCCAGTCCTTCGGCCTGCAGCGCAATCGCCAGCAGGGCGCTTGAGGCCTGCTCGCCGGTAGCGGCCAGCATGTCGAGTTCGCGGCCATAGGCGTCGGTGGTACGGGCCGGGGCCAGTTCCTTGGCCAGGGCCAGCAAACGGTTGGTTTCACCGCTCATGGCGGAAGGAACGACCACCATCTGGTGGCCGGCACGCGCCCATTTGGCGACGCGCTTGGCGACATTGCGGATGCGTTCGGTAGAACCCATCGACGTGCCGCCGTATTTGTGAACGATCAATGCCATTGGAGGAAGGTATTTATTGCAAAACCGGCAGATTGTACCAATGCAGCAAGGGCCCCCTGCGCTCGGCATGGCCGCTGCCGACCTTGATGTGAATCGCATGACCACGCGTGCGGCAGGCCTCGATCTGGTCCAGCAACTCCGCCAATTGGGCCGCGCTGGGCACGGTCTGGTGCGCGGTAGCAAGCCAGTGCCGCAGCACGTTGGCCTGGCGCGCGCGGCTCAGAACCCGAATCCGGGCAAGTACCGGCGGCGTGCCAATCAGCGCCAGATCCTGCTCTGCAAGTTCCAGCAGCAGCGTCTGCGCCTGCGCCGCATGCCGGGCGCTGCGGGCAAAGGTCTCGCGAAACTGCGGAAAAGTGGCCGCCAGCGCCGGCATCAGACGGGCCCGAATGCGGTTGCGGGTAAAGCGCTCATCGCTGTTGCTGGGGTCTTGCACAAAGCTGGCGTCACGGCTGGCGAGCCAGCGCCGGATCTCCAGCGCGTCCACCTGCAGCAAGGGGCGGTGGTAGTGAATGCCGGCGCGCACCCAGTGCGCCGGCATCGCGCTCAGCCCGGGCAGACCGGCGCCCCGGCTCATGGCCAGCAACAGCGTTTCAATCTGGTCGTCGGCGTGCTGGGCCAGGGCAATGCTCTGGAGGGTTTGCAGCGTGCCATCGTCCTGCGCCATCAGGTCAAAAGCACGGTAACGGGCGCGCCGCGCGGCGTCTTCCGGGCTTTGGCCTGGTGCATGCCGGCCGTCCACGCGCTGCACGCGCAAAGGCACGCCGATGCACGCGCAAAAATCCTGGCAGTGGCGCTCGAAGTCGTCGGCCGCTGCCTGCAAACCATGGTGAATGTGGATAGCGCTGACCTGCCCCGGCCACTTCTGCGCACAGGCCAGCAGCAAGGCGGTCGAGTCCGCACCCCCGCTGAAAGCGACAGCCAGCGGCAGAACCGGCGTGAATCGGGAAACCGCCTCGTCGACGGTCGTGGTCACGCCCAACCCCGCCAGGCGCTGGCGCGCGCCGCCCTACCTGGCTGCGGCCTTGGTGTCAGTGAAGCGGCCATAACTTTGCAGACGGTCATAGCGCCGGTCCAGCAAGTCCTTGACCTTGAGGTCGCTGACCTGGCGGAAGGCGTCGTTGAGCGCGCGCTTGAGGAATGCCGCCATCTGCTTGTGATCGCGGTGCGCGCCACCGACCGGCTCGTTGACGATCTTGTCGATCACGCCCAGCGCCTTGAGGCGGTGGGCCGTGATGCCCAGCGCGTCGGCGGCCTCCTGCGCCTTGTCGGAGGTCTTCCACAAAATGGAGGCGCATCCTTCCGGGCTGATCACGGAGTAGATCGAATACTGCAGCATCAGGACCTGGTCGCCGATCGATATCGCCAGCGCGCCGCCAGAGCCGCCCTCGCCGATGATGGTGGTGATGATGGGGACCTCGAGCTGCGCCATCTCGAAGATATTGCGTCCGATCGCCTCCGACTGGCCACGCTCCTCGGCATCAATGCCGGGATAGGCGCCGGGCGTATCGACGAAGGTGAACACCGGCAGATTGAATTTCTCGGCGGTTTTCATCAGGCGCAAGGCCTTGCGGTAGCCTTCGGGCTTGCTCATGCCGAAGTTGCGCAGGCCGCGTTCCTTGGTGTCGCGGCCCTTTTGCTGCCCCAGCACCATGCAGGGCGTGCCATTGAAGCGCGCCAGGCCGCCAACAATGCTCAGGTCATCGGCAAAATGCCGGTCACCGTGGAGTTCCACAAAGTGCGTGAAGATCTCGTTCACATAGTCCAGCGTGTAAGGCCGTTCCGGGTGCCGCGCGATCTTGGTGATCTGCCAGGGCGTCAAATCGCTGTAGATGTCTTTGGTCAGTTGCTGACTCTTCTTCGCCAACTGGTCGATTTCCGAAGAAATATCCACCGCCGACTCGGTCTGCACATAGCGCAGCTCTTCAATCTTGTTTTCGAGTTCGGCAATCGGATTCTCGAAATCGAGGAATGTTTTCTTGGCCACAAACGCTCCTATAAATCTATGTTCTGGTCATCGCAAGGCTGTAAGCCGTCTAATATTCCACCGGCAGCGGATCCAGTGAGCGCCAAATATACCAAGTTGCCACGCTGCAATACGGAGTCCAGGCGGCGGCCACTTCGCGCGCGTCGCTGCGGCTCACGACATCGCCCGAAAAATAACTCTTGCTGATGCCGTTGATCAGACCGACGTCATCAAGCGGCAGCACATTGGGGCGCATCAGGTGAAAGATCAGGAACATCTCGGCCGTCCAGCGGCCGATGCCACGGATGCCGATCAGTTCCGCGATGATCGTTTCATCATCCATCGCGTCCCAGGCCGTGGCGCGCACGGCGCCGCTGTCGAAGTTCAGTGCCAGATCAACAAGGTACTCGACCTTGCGCGCGCTCAATCCGGCGCCGCGCATATCGTCAACCTTGAGCTTGAGGACATTGCCGGCCGTCATTTTCTTGGGCAGCAGGGCAAAGCGGTCCCACACCGTCTGGGCCGCCTTGACCGAAATCTGCTGGCCCACAATGCTGCGCGCCAGCGTCACAAAAGCATCGCCGCGGGTCTGCAGGCAGGCCTCCCCGAACTGAGGAATCAGGCGCTTCATGACCCGGTCCTTTTTCATCAGGTGCTTGCAGGCATCATCCCAGTAACTCGGGGTCAGGACCAGCGACCCTGTATTCTTGGCGGCCATCACTGCACAGCCTCCCAACTGGTGCCGGCGGCCGAATCCTTGAGCACAATGCCTTGCGCTGCGAGTTGCTGGCGGATGCGATCGGCCTCGGCAAAGTTTCTGGCCGCTTTGGCCGCGCCACGCTGCGCGATCAAAACGCCGATGCTGGCTTCATCGAGCCCGGCACCGGCCTGCAAAAACACCCTGGCGTCGCCCTGCAACAAACCGATGCAGCCGCCCAGCGCCTGCAACAGGCCAGCCAGTTCGGCGGAGCCGGTCTTGTTGACTTCGGACGCCAGATCAAACAGCACAGCCACCGCCTCGGGCGTGCCGAAGTCGTCGTCCATCGCCGCCTTGAAGCGCGCGGCAAAGGGGTTGCTCCAATCGATCAACGCCAGCGGCGCAGGCGTTACCAGAGACAGCGCGGTGTAGAGTCGTTTGAGCGAATTGCGGGCGTCGTCCAGATGCACGTCGCTGTAATTCAGGGCGCTGCGGTAGTGCGTGCGCAACAGGAAGAAGCGCACGGTCTCCGGGTCATACTTTTGCAGGACCTCGCGAATGGTGAAGAAGTTGCCCAGACTCTTGGACATCTTTTCGTTGTCGACCCGAACGAAACCGTTGTGCATCCAGATGCTGGCCAGCGGCTTGCCGTTTGCGCCTTCGCTCTGCGCAATCTCGTTCTCGTGGTGCGGAAACTGCAGGTCAGCCCCACCGCCATGGATATCGAAACTCTCGCCCAGCGTCTGGCAGCTCATGGCAGAGCACTCAATGTGCCAGCCAGGGCGGCCCTTGCCGTAGGCGCTGTCCCATTTGGCGTCATCGGGCTCGTCCGCCTTGGCCGATTTCCACAAAACGAAATCCAGCGGGTCGTCCTTGCCGTCGAGCACGGCAACGCGCTCGCCGGCGCGCAGGTCGTCGAGCGACTTGCCCGACAACTTGCCGTAGCCTGGAAACTTGCGCACCGCATAGTTCACATCGCCACTGCCCGCCTGGTAGGCCAGCCCCTTGGCTTCAAGCTGGCCAATCAGGCTGAGCATCTGCGGCACGTACTCGGTTGCCCGTGGCTCCAGTGAGGGTGCTTCGATACCGAGTTTGGCGATGTCCAGATGCATGGCCGCTATCATCTCGTCGGTCAATGCACGGATGCTGATGCCGCGCTCAACCGCGCGCTTGATGATCTTGTCGTCAATGTCAGTGATGTTGCGTACGTAGGTCACCCGGTACCCGCTGCTCTTGAGCCAGCGCTGCACGACATCGAATGCCATCATCATGCGCGCATGACCGATATGGCACAGGTCATAAATGGTCATGCCGCAGACGTACATGCGGACGTGACCCGGCTCCAGCGGTGACAAGGGCTCCAGGGCACGCGACAGCGTGTTGTAAATGCGTAAAGTCATGGGTGATTCAAACGACAAATTCAGCGGATTCAGGCTCGGGTGATTGCGCCGCAAACTGCGGATGGCCAGGCAATCACAAGAGCGTCAAAAAGCACCTCGTGGGCTACAATTAAGTCCAGTATAAAGCCCTGACAGCCAAGCGCCTTTGGCCGACATTCAACTTGCAGGAATCACAAGACGCCATGAAGCACGGGCTCCCAAACATCTTCACCGCTTTGCGCCTGCTGACGCTGCTGTTGGCGTGCGCGGCGGCGCCGGTCCATGCCGACGACTATGGCGACGTCGGCCAGTTGCTGCGCAACGGCAAACTGGTCGAGGCCATGGCCAAGGCCGATGCCTACCTCGCTGCCAAGCCACGCGACCCGCAGATGCGTTTTCTCAGGGGCGTGGTTCAACGCAACGCTGGCCAGCAGGCTGAAGCCATCAGCACCTTCATCCAGCTCACCGAAGACTATCCCGAACTGCCGGAACCCTACAACAACCTGGCGGTTCTCTACGCCGGCCAGGGCCAACTCGACAAGGCCCGCGCCGCCCTCGAGATGGCGATCCGGGCCAACCCGGACTACGCCACAGCGCACGAAAACCTGGGTGACGTATACGCCAGGCTCGCCAATCGGGCCTACGCCAAGTCCTTGCAACTCGACAGCACCAATACCGCGTTGCCACCGAAACAGGCCTTGATCCGTGAAGTATTGAGCATTGGCAGCAAGAAGTAAGGCATTTTTTAAGGAGTCATCAGATGGCGTTTTCCCGATTCTCGAATTTTTCAGCCAAGGCAGCGCTGGCGACGCTCGCCCTGTGCGCTGTTACCAGCAGCGCCTTGGCGCAGGACCCGCAACGCGTCAAGTTCAGCACCACGGCCGGCGCCTTTGTCGTCGAGGTCTATCCCGACAAGGCGCCCAAGACGGTTGAGAACTTCCTGCAGTACGTCAAGGACAAGCACTACGACGGCACCATCTTCCACCGCGTGATTGACAACTTCATGGTGCAGGGCGGCGGCTTCGATGCGAAATACAGCCAGAAGCCGACCCGCGCCCCGGTTGTGCTGGAAGCCAACAACGGCCTGAAGAACGATACCGGCACGATTGCGATGGCGCGCACCAGCAACCCCAACTCGGCCACCAGCCAGTTCTTCATCAACGTCAAGGACAACGCCATGCTCAATGCGCCGGCGCCAGACGGTTACGGCTACACCGTGTTCGGCAAGGTCGTGAGCGGCGCCGACGTGATCCTGAAAATCAAGAGCACGCCTACCGGTGCCGGCGGACCGTTCCCCAGCGACGTGCCCAAAACCACCATTCTTATCAACTCTGCAACCCTTGAAAAGTAACCATGAGCAACCCAAAAGTCGAACTCCACATCGCCAACTACGGCGTCATCACCCTTGAACTCGATCAGGACAAAGCGCCCAAATCGGTTGCCAACTTTCTGAGCTACGTGAACAAGGGCCATTACAACAACACCATCTTCCACCGTGTCATACCCGGCTTCATGGTGCAAGGCGGTGGCATGGAACCCGGCATGAAGGAGAAGAGGGGCGACAAGCCCGTCGACAACGAAGCCAACAACGGCCTGAAGAACCTGCACTACACGGTGGCCATGGCCCGCACCAGCGACCCGCATTCCGCCACCGCGCAGTTCTTCATCAATACGGCAGACAACGGCTTCCTCAACCACACCGCCATTTCGGCGCAGGGCTGGGGTTACGCCGTGTTTGGCAAAGTGGTGTCGGGCAGCGATGTGGTTGACAAGATCGGCGCCGTCAAGACCGCACGCCGTGGCTACCACGATGACGTGCCAGTGGCCGATGTGATCATCGAAAAGGCCGTGGCACTCTGACATGAGCGCCACAGGTGCCGGGATCCCGGCGCAGCACTCTGCGCCGCCTCCGGCCCTGCTGACAGCGCCGTCCGGCTGGCGCTGCATTGACTTCATCTCCGACCTGCATCTGCAGGCTGGCGATGCCGCCACTTTCGACCTCTGGCAGAACTACATGCAGCGCACGACGGCCGACGCTGTCTTCATTCTGGGTGATCTGTTCGAAGTCTGGGTCGGTGACGACATTCTCCAGCCCGGGGCGCCTGAGGGTGCGGCCGATCAGGCGGACCCGGAATCAGGTTTTGAAGCGCGTTGCGCTCAGGTTCTTCAAGCTGCCACCGGGCACGCGTCCATTTTCTTCCTGCACGGCAATCGCGATTTCCTGTTGGGAGCAGCCTTTGCAAAATCCTGCGGCATAACGCTGCTGGACGATCCATGCGTGCTCGATTTCGCCGGCCAGCGCTGGCTGCTCTCGCACGGTGACGCCCTGTGCCTTCAGGACACGGACTACATGCGGTTTCGCGCCCAGGTGCGCAGCGCGCAATGGCAGCGCGATTTTCTGGGCCAACCACTGGCACAGCGCCAGGCGCTGGCGCGCGCCATGCGTGAGCAAAGCAAGGCACACCAAAGCGGCGATTTGGCAAATGGCATGACGCTGGCCGACCTCGACACAGCGGCCAGTTGCGAATGCTTGCGCACGGCTCAAGCCAGCACCCTGATCCATGGCCACACGCATCGGCCGGCGCAGCACGATCTGGCGCCGGGGCTGCGCCGCATCGTGCTGAGCGACTGGGATGGCCAAGCCACGCCGGTGCGGGCCGAGGTGCTGCGTTTGAGCAGCGGCAATTCAGACCAGGATGCGCGCGTCCGCGTGCAACGCCTGGCGGCGCAACGCGCTTAAGCTTTGATCTCGTCGACTTGCCAGGGGGCAACAAACTTGGCCGCATAGCGCTGGTAAACACCCTGCTGGACAAAAATGTCGAACAGGTCAGGGTCGATGTGGCCGTTGGCCTTGAATTTCTCCATGATGCCAATCGCCTGCGACATTTTCATGCCAGGCTTGTACGGCCGGTCGGTTGCCATCAGCGCCTCAAAGATGTCGGCAATGCCCATGACGCGCGCCTGTACCGACAACTCCTCACGTTTGAGACCCTTTGGGTAGCCCTTGCCATCCATGCGCTCGTGGTGTCCACCGGCGAACTCCGGCACGTTCTTGAGATGTTTAGGCCAGGGCAACTGCTCCAGCATCTTGATCGTGGCGACGATGTGGTGGTTGATGGTCTCGCGTTCGGCCGACGTGAGCGTACCGGCACGAATGCTCAGGTTTTCAAGCTCGTTCGCGTCAAGAAAAGGGGACACAAGGCCATCCGGATCGCGCCAGACACGCTGCGTTCCAATCTCGCGCACGCGCTCCAGTGCAGCCTGGCTCATGGTCTCACTGCCGATATTGGTAGCCCGAAGAAAACTGCGATCAGCATCAATGGCAGCCAGCGCCTCCTGTTGCCCGGCGCTCACTGCCGCTTCCGCCTGCGCGTCGACGCAGGGGCGTAGCGCCAGTTGCTGACGCAAGGCCAGCAATTCGGCGTCGCGTTTGAGCACTTCAAATCGGGTGTCGATCAGATGCACCCGGTCAAACAGGGTTTGCAGCTTGGTCGCCTTGTCCACCACGTGCACCGGCGTCGTGATCTTGCCGCAATCGTGCAGCATGCTGGCGATCTTGAGTTCGTAGCGGTCACGCTCAGTCATGGAAAACGCTGCCAGCGGTCCGTCGGTCATGGCCGCCGCCGCATCGGCCAGCAGCATGGTCAGTTCCGGCACGCGCTGGCAGTGACCACCGGTGTGCGGAGATTTGTCGTCAATCGCCAGATTGATCATGTTGATGAAGGATTCAAACAGTTCTTCAAGCTGCGTCATCAGCAAACGGTTGCTCAGGGCGATGGCGGCCTGCGACGCCAGCGACTCTGCCAGTTGCTGGTCGGCCGTTGAAAACCGCACAACCTCCTTGCTGCCGGGCTGCTGCGCGTTGATAAGTTGCAGCACGCCGATCACGTCGCCCTCATGGCTCTTCATCGGAACGGCCAGAAAGGACTGCGAGCGATAACCGGTGCGCTCGTCAAAGTGCCGTGTACCGGAAAAATCGAAATTGGGCTCGTTGTAAGCGTCAACGATATTGACCGTTTCAACGTGAATGGCCGCGTAGGCGGCCACCAGCGAATCGTTGGGCGCCCCGTTCGCATCCCGTAGCGGCAGATCCGGAAAATTGATCGGGCTGCCGGAGGTTCCGCCCATGGCAATGTGCAGCGAGTCGGTGCGCAGCATTTCAAAGCGCAGCGTCTGGCCGTCTTCGAGCATTCGGTACAGCGTGCCGCCATCGGCATTCGTGATGGCCTTTGCCGCCAGCAGGATGCCTTCGAGCAAGCGCGTGATGTCGCGCTCCCGGGACAGGGATGTACCGATGTCATTGAGTTGCTCAAGGCGTTTGAGCAGATCGTCAGAAGACTCCATTGGCACCTCCATTATTTTAAGCACAGATGTGGACAAGACAGGCTTCAAGCGCTGTCCCCAACGGATCAGTTTTGCAATTATGGCTTCAACAAGACCTTCATCACATTTTGCAGGCGACGCGCAGCGGCCGCGTCAAACGCAGCGCCCAGAACGCTGGCAGCGTCCTGACCCCAGGTCTGAGCGGGCGCCGGATCGTTGCGTCGCGTCAGCAATTGCAACTGCAATGCGCGCCGCGCATTCAGGTGTTCGGCCGGCGTCGGCAGTTCCGAAGCCATCTCCAGACGCAACAGGGCAATGGCGGCATCGCCAGCGGGCGCTTGCGACACCGCTTTGACCCAGGCGCTGCGGCCGGTCGGGCTGACTCGACTGCCCAAGTCCTGCACCGATGGCACCTGGGCGCCATCGCGCTGCTCCCACGCCGTCAGCAATTGGGTCAAGGCCTCACCATGGGCCTGAGCCGCGAGCTTCTTCAAGGCAAATTGCGCATGCTCGACGGCTTCGCGCTGGGCGCGAAACGCGGTATCACCCAAACGCGGCGCTTCCTGCCAGCCGCCCGGGGCGCCATCACGGCGCGGCGCCCGATCATCCGGGCGCGCGGCGAACTTGTCATCGCGCGGACCACGCGGCCGGTCTCTTGAACTGTCCCGACCTGCGTCCTTGCGGTCACCAAATTTGGCGCCACGGCCGGGCGGCGCGGGCTCTGTCTTCTTCATGCCCGGTCGGTCATCGCCGCGCACCGCGATCACGGGCTTGGGCGCGGGCTTTGGCGCTGCCACAGGCTCCACGGGGGCCTGTTCGTCAGGTGCCACATCGACATCGCCTGAATCTGCAGCTTGGGGGCTTGGCGCCGCATCCTGCCCGGATTCAACGGCGGCAACCACGGTGCCGAGTTCGGTCGCAGCGACCGCAACGGCGGCCTGGGCCTGGGCCTGGCCGCGCAAGGCCGCATCCAGGGCATTCATCGCACTGCGAATGCGTTGCGCGTCTCCCGCCTGATTGGCAGCTTCCAAGGCCTTTGCCGCATCGAGCACCAGGCGATCACGCTCACCCAGCGCAGCGTCGGCCTTCTGGCGTTCGGCCGTCTTGCGGTTGAAGGCGTCGTCAATCGGCTTGCGAAAAGCGTCCCACAGTTTCTGTTCATGGCGACGCTCCATTGGCACTCGATGGGCCTCGGCCTGCCAACGCTGCTGCAGCGCCTTGACCGCGTCAATGCGCAACTCGGGCGCGTCACCCAACACCCGTGCCTCGTCAATCATGGCGTGGCGCAGCGCCAAACTGTTCTTTTGCATGGCCTCCAGCGGTGCCGCTGCGCCATTGATAGCGGCTTTCCAGAGCGGCTGCAACTCGGCAAACATCTTTTCGCCCACATGCCCGCCGTCACGCCAGCGGTCGCCGAACTGATGCAGGACCCGGTTGAAGCCCTTCCAGTCGTCGTCGCGCGCTGTCATGTTGTCAGCCGCCCAGGCGTTGACTTCCTCGATCAGCGCCATCCGCTGGGCCCGGTGTTCGGCCGACTCGGCCTTGACTTTTTCGAGCCAGGCTTCCACCACCTTATGTGCCTCATTGCAGGCATCGTCAAAGCGCTTCCATAAACCGTGGTTGGGCACGCCGCCCTGGTCGGTCTGCTTCCACTGCTCACGCAAAGCGCGCAGGCTTTCCTGCATCTTGCGCCCGCCGATGGCCTGCCCTTCTGGCCGGTTCAGCAAGGCTTCGGCCTTGGCCATCAACTCTTCACGCAGTTGATCGGCACGCCAACGCTGCCAGCCCTCGAGTTCACCTGCGGCAGCCAGCGCAGCATGGGCTTGGTTCTCCAGTTTGTCATCAATGATCTTGCCGAATTCCTTGAGCGCGTTGCGCAAGGCGGCGGCGGCACCGGCGCTGGCCTTGCCGTGCCCTTCGGCAACTTCCTGCTCCAGTTTGTGCAGCGCCTCGGTTACAACCGCCAGGGCCCGCGCCTTGACTTCGGGGTCGATCGCGGGACGTTTGGGCCGTGGCGCTGCCTCCAAGGGAACGCCGCGTGCCGCGCGCAACTCATCCGCCCACACCAGCACCGGCGGCAGGGGCGCCGCCGTGTCAGTGGCGGCTGCCAGGGCCAGCGCCAAAGCGGCCCGGAAAGCCTCCCAGACCACCAGCAACTGACCGCGCGAGGCGTCTAGCAGGGTTGGAAACTTGGCCTCGACACTAAGCCAATTGGCATCGTTCAACAAGGAACTGGCCTGTTCCTGCCAGTGCTCCACATCGGCGCGCAAGGCATCGACCAGGCCCTGGGCATCGTGCCACGATTTGGTGGACAACACCTCAATCCGCTGCGCCAGCAGCACCGCCGCTTCACGCTGCACCTGCACCCGGTGCTGCAAATCTTCAATCACCTTCACCCGGTCACCGAGTTGGCTCTTGAGTGTCGACAGCGGCTCCTTGCTCAGGGGTGCGCCAGCGCGGGCGGCGTCCCGCTGCCAGGCCATTGCATCCGCAATATTGAGCTTGGGCACCGACAGCAGGGCCTGCGCCTTCTCGGCCCACTCCTGTGCAATCGATTCCTGTCCCTTGCTGCGTTTGATTTCATCGAGTTTCTCACGCAGCAGCTTCGCAGCACCCTTGTCCTTGCCACTGAGTTCCTTGAACACGGCCTGCATTTGATCGGCACTGGGGGCACTGACCAGCCAGTCCCGAATTCGCGCCGTTCGCTCACTTGAAGTGTGCGCAGAAAACGCCCCACCGGTCAGCGCGTCCAATGGATGGGCTTCATTTGTCTTGGCTGGAGTTTGTATCACTTCGGGGGCTGGGGCAGTTTTGTTGAGGGCAGAGAAAGGAAACATGGATCGCACAAACAAGGAGAAGGATCCCGACCGGTGAGCGATCAGGGTTGAGGCGCTATTTTCGCCGCAATTTTCCCGATCCGGCAACAAAATGACGAAAGCCCGGTCGGGTTGGCTCAACGCCAGTCCGCCGGGCTTGACAGCTGACACAAGGTCCATGCTGTCAGGGCTCGCGCAGTGGGAGGGTAAAGTCCCATTGCGCTGGGTGGCAATAGATTGCCACCACTGACTACCGGGGCCGCTTCATCGCTGCTACCCTGAGGTAGGGACTTGCTACTGCCGGCAGTTAACCTGTCGTGCGACAGGAGCTTGAAGTATGGCGACGATGCATGAAAAGCCCAAATCCACTTACGGAATAAGAAATCGGTTTGATATGGTTGACTTGGTATATACTCGGCACCTAGAATCCGCCCATCCCAGCCAAGTCTAGGGATAACCCCAATCCGCTGCCGAACCCGGCATATTCAAGTCTCTGCCAAACACCGATAGATAACGCAGGATATTGATAGCGTACCAACCCAAACGAGGTGCCAACCCTGTTGCCGCACTGCATGCAGTGCACCACAGAAGCCCGCGCGAACGAAGGAAGAGCTATGACAGCGTCAAAAAAAATCACCCTGGGTCTGCGAACTTTCGCGACTGACATTGCCCAGGGCTTCTTTGAAATTACACACAACGGTTTTGCCCTGGTCGGGCTAGCCGTCATCTTTGCCATCATTGCCCTGACGGCTCGCCCCGAGTTGCGTCAGGTTGGCGAGATCCGCCTGTTCAGCTGGCTGCAAACGCGCCAGATCGCCGTAACCGGATCCGCAAGCGAAATCGACGCGGTTGACCGGGCCACGGCCAGCAACCCGCAGGACTTGCCGAAACAGCAGGCGGCAATCGCCTACTGGCTCAGCAAGAAGTACCGGGTCGCACCGGAACCGCTGAGCGCCCTGGTAACAGAAGCCTATGAAATCGGCAGCCACACCAAGCTCGACCCGACGCTGATCCTGGCCGTCATGGCGATCGAATCGGGCTTCAACCCATTTGCCCAGAGCGCGGTCGGCGCACAAGGGCTGATGCAGGTCATGACCCGGGTGCACAGCGACAAGTACGAAGACTTCGGTGGCAAACTGGCCGCCTTTGATCCCTTGACCAACCTGCGCGTCGGCGCCAAGGTGCTGCAGGAATGCATCAGCCGCGCCGGCTCGCTTGAGGGCGGCCTGCGTTCCTACGTGGGTGCCGCCCACATTGAGGACGATGGCGGCTACGCCGGCAAGGTCATGGCCGAACATGCCCGCTTGCAATTGGTAGCCAAGGGTCGAGCAGTGCCCTTGACCGCAAACCAGACCGTGGGAACGCCAGCCGCCCCAGGCCGCCAGGATCACAGCCCTGATAAAGTGGCACTCCTTTCGCCACTCTGATCCTTTTACTGCCCCGCAGGCGCCAAGCCTCTGACCACAACCATGTACAACCGCAACATCCTTATCGAGCAAACCGATCCTGAACTATTTGCCGCCATTCAATCCGAAAACGCGCGCCAGGAACACCACATCGAACTAATCGCCAGCGAAAACTACGCCTCGCCCGCTGTCATGGCGGCCCAGGGCACGCAGCTCACCAACAAATATGCCGAAGGCTATCCCGGTAAACGCTATTACGGCGGCTGCGAATACGTCGACATTGCGGAACAGCTCGCGATTGACCGCGTCAAACAGATTTTTGGCGCTGATGCCGCCAACGTGCAGCCGCATTGCGGCGCCTCGGCCAATGAGGCGGTTTTCCTGGCTTTTCTCAAGCCCGGCGACACCATCATGGGCATGAGCCTGGCCGAAGGCGGTCACCTGACCCATGGCATGGCACTCAACATGAGCGGCAAATGGTTCAACGTCGTCTCCTACGGCCTGAACGCCAAGGAAGAAATCGACTACGACGCGATGGAGCGCAAGGCGCATGAGAGCAAGCCCAAGCTGATCATCGCCGGCGCCTCGGCCTACAGCCTGCGCATCGACTTTGAACGTTTTGCCAAAGTGGCGAAAGATGTCGGCGCCATCTTCATGGTCGACATGGCGCATTACGCCGGCCTGATCGCCGCCGGGGTCTATCCGAACCCCGTACCCCATGCCGACGTCGTCACCTCGACCACCCACAAAAGCCTGCGCGGCCCGCGTGGCGGCATCATCCTGATGAAGGCGCAACATGAGAAAGCCATCAACAGCGCCATCTTCCCCGGTCTGCAGGGTGGCCCGCTGATGCATGTGATCGCGGCCAAAGCGGTTGCTTTCAAGGAAGCACTGGCACCGGAATTCAAAATCTACCAGCAACAGGTTCTCACCAACGCCCGTATCGTCGCTGAAACGCTGACCCAGCGCGGCCTGCGCATCGTCAGTGGCCGCACCGAGAGCCATGTCATGCTGGTCGACCTGCGCGCCAAGGGCATCACCGGCAAGGAAGCCGAAGCGGTTCTGGGCAGCGCCCACATGACGATCAACAAAAACGCCATCCCGAACGACCCGGAAAAACCGATGGTCACCAGTGGCGTGCGCATCGGCACACCGGCGCTGACAACGCGCGGCTTCAAGGACGAAGAGGCACGCCTGACCGCCAATCTGGTTGCCGACGTGCTGGACAATCCAAGAGACGCGGCCAACATCGAGGCGGTGCGCGCCAAAGTAAATGCCCTGACGGCACGCTTCCCGGTTTACAAGTAAGCCAGAAGCCATGAAATGCCCCTTCTGCAGTCACTCCGACACCCAGGTGATGGAGACCCGGGTTGCCGAAGACGGTGATTTCATCCGGCGCCGGCGCCAATGCGCGTCATGTGAAAAGCGCTTTACCACTTACGAACGCCCCGACGTCACGTTTCCGGCCATCGTCAAAAAAGATGGTCGGCGCATCGAGTACGAGCGCGCCAAGCTCCTGGCCTCGATGAATCTGGCGCTGCGCAAGCGCCCGGTCAGCACCGAACAGGTGGATGGCGCCGTTGAGCGCATCGAAGAGAAATTACTCAATCTGGGGTTGCGCGAAATCGCCTCGACGCGCATTGGCGAGTTGGTGATGCGTGAGCTGAAGAAACTCGACAAAGTAGCCTATGTGCGCTTTGCCAGCGTCTATCGCAGCTTTGAAGACATCGACGAGTTCAAGACCCTGGTCGATGAGGTACGCCGCTAGAAAACCAGCGCACTCTTAAGACTGCGATTGGCCCGTTCGGGGGATGTGCAAGACCCGATCGCTGCCTTACCATGCCTCGCATTGCTTCCAACAAAGGGACGCCATGCAGGGACATCCACTCAGCGCCGCCAAACGCCACCGGACCACTCGCACCAGTTGCGCAGCCCCGGCAGCATCCTGCAATCTGCACGGCTACAGCTTGCTGGAAAACATGGTCGTGCTCAGCATCGTGGCACTTACAAGCAGCGCGGCCGTGCCTGCCATTGCTGATTTTCAGGAACGTTACCGCCTGGAGGGTCAGTCCGGCGAGCTTGTCACCGACCTTCACTACCTGCGCGGCGAAGCCCTGGCCCGAAACCAGCCCATGCGCATCAGTTTCAACAGCGACGGCGCCGGCACATGCTACGTTTTGCATAGCGGAGAGGCGGGTGACTGCAAGTGCGCCAGTGACGGCACGGCGTTTTGCCAGGACCCGGACAACGCCATTGTCAAAAGCGTGGGCTTTGCCGCCAACCGTGGAATCCGGTTGCAGGCCAACGTCGGATCCATGCTGTTCGACCCCGGGCGCGGCACGACGACACCCGCGGGCTCGGTCAACCTGATTGGAAGCAGCGGCAAGTCAATCCGGCAGGTCGTCAACATCACAGGCCGCACCCGCAGTTGCTCGCCTGAAGGCAGCGTCAGCGGCTACAAGGTATGCTGACGCAGCGCTCCACCGAAGCGCAAACCGGGTTCACCCTGGTGGAACTGTTGATTGCGCTCGCCATCATGGGTGTATTGGCCAGTGTGGCCTATCCCTCCTACCTTTCCCAGGTCCGAAAAGGCCGCCGCGCCGATGCCATACAAGGGCTTGCGCAAATCCTGCAGACGCAGGAACGCTGGCGCGCCAACAACCCGACCTACGCTTCCGACAGTCTGCTGACAACACCCTGGCCCGACGGGCTCGGTCTCTCGTCAACAAGCGCTGGCGCCCACTACACGCTGGTGATCAGCGATGACCCAAGCGGCGCGGCGTACACCGTCAGCGCTGTCGCCCGCGGTCGCCAGACCGGCGACACCGCTTGTACCACCTTGACGGTCACGATCGACAAGGGCACGGTGACGAACACGCCGGCCACATGCTGGGCTCAGTGATGGGCAGCAAGCGCTTACCGACCCGGCGCCTGGCGCGCGGCCTGTCCATTGTCGAACTGCTGGTCGGCATGGCCATCGGGCTTTTCATCTTGGCCGGCTCCAGCGCCTTGTTTGTCGCCAACATTGCCAGTTCGCGCCGGCTTGCGCTGGAAACCAGGATCAACCAGGACCTGCGCGCCACCATGGACCTGATCGTCCGTGACCTGCGCCGGGGCGCCTACTGGGGCAATGCGCTGGCGGCGACGCGTGCCGAGGCAGTGCAGGCCAACCCCTACGCCACCGTCAGCTTGACCCCGCCGACGGATCCCAATCAAATTCTCTACAGCTATACGCGCGACACGACCGAGAGCAGCAGCCTCGACAGCAACGAAGTGTTTGGATTCAGACTGGCTGGCGGTGCCATTCAGATGTGCATGGGCGGAAGTTCTGCATCCGCCTGCAGCAACTGGCAAACACTGAGCAACACCGACATCCTGACGATCTCCACACTGCACATTACGCCCACTGAAACAACGCTGGACCTGCGCAGCGCCTGTCCAACAAACTGCACGGACACAGTCCTGGCGCCCAGTTGCCCGCGGCTCCAGGTCCGCAGCTACGCCATCGTGCTGACGGGAACCTCGACAACCGACGCCGCACTAAGCCGAACGTTGCGCTCGCAGGTCCGGCTGCGCAATGATGCCCTGTTGGGCTCGTGCCCGGCCTGAGCGCGCAACAGCCCCATGGCCACCCCGCTTCGCTGCTCCAAGCGCCCGCAATGCCAGCAGGGCGCCGCAACCTTGTTGATGACACTGGGCTTGCTCTTGAGCATGTCCCTCACCCTGCTCTACCTCAATCGCAGCCTGATGTTCGAACAAAGGACTGCCGCCAACCAGTTTCGCACCACGCTTGCGCTGGAGATGGCCGAAGCCGGCCTGGAATGGGCCACCGGCATGCTCAACACCGCCCGCCACATTGATGCCAGTTGCGCCTATACGAGCGCTGCCACTACCTCGTTCCGGCGTCAATACGTGCAGACAGGCTGGGACAATGGCACAGCGACGGCAACGGACGTAGCACCGGCAACAAGCAGCCATCCCGGATGCAAGGTGGATGGCAACAACTGGACCTGCAACTGCCCCGCAACATCCGGCAGCGATTCGAGCGCCGCCAGTGCGGGTGGTGTACTGCTGCCCGGTTTCACGGTTGCCTTTTTTGCAACGGACGACCCGGAGGCCGTTCGCATCATTGCATCCGGATGCACGGCCCAGGCAGGCGCCTGTACACCGGCCAATGTCAGGGCATCAGACGCCAACGCAACGGTATCGGCCATACTCAAATTGCGGCCTTTGCCGCGCGCGGTCCCGGTCGCAGCGCTGACCTGCGGCACCTCCTGCACGGTGGGCAACGCTTACAAAATCATCAACCAGGATCAGGCCGGCGCCGGCCTGTTGGTCAACGCCGGTGCGTCCATCACGCTGGCCGCAGAAGCCTCCATCACCAGCATCCCGGGGCAGCCCGGCGCCAATGCCATCATCGGCAACGACGCCAGCCTGAGCGCGATCTCAGACGCCGACCCGAACTGCAGCAAGTCAGCCCTGTTTGGCAGCTATTTCAGCGCATCACCAGATCAGTACGCGCGCTCGCCGATGGTCAAAACTATCGACGATTGCGCATCGGCCAGTTCCTGCGGGCTGGTTGACGCAGCCTACGCGGAAGGCTGGCGATCCTTCTACTTTCCCAATGGATTCGCCCGCGACAACAGCAGCGCCAACCTGGGCTCGGCCCGCGACCCGGTATTGCTGGTGTCAGCGGCGGGTTTTCATCTGGCTGGCAATTTCACGGTCTACGGCATGGTCTTCAGCAACAACCCCAGGGCGCAAGAATTTGAAACCGGCAATGCCACGATCCAGGGCGCATTGCTGACCTGCGCCGGCTACAAGACAAACGGCAACGGCACACTTTCCTATGATTCCGGCCTTCTACAAGCCCTGCAACGCTCGACCGGACCCCTGGTACGCGTACCGGGCAGCTGGACCGATCGCTGCCGCGCCAACAGCGAACAGCCTCCCCGCATCAGCTGTAGCTGAGGCACAACGGCGCCCTCATGAACAGTATCCATCGCAGGCAGGCCGGATTTGCCATCATCGAATCATTGATCGCCCTCCTCATCATGGGCTTCGGAATGTTTTCGCTCTCGGGCATGCAAATGGCCTTGTCGCGCCATGCCGATGACGCCAGACAGCGCACCGAAGCGGTCCGCATGGCGCAGGAAAAAATAGAAGAATTCCGGGCCTACACCGGAATCGCCACAACCGTCCTTGGACCCGAAACGGTCAGCGCCACCGCCCTCAACTGGAACGCCTTGACCAACGGCCAGGACAGCGTAACCCGCAATGCGGTCTACCTGCGCAGTTGGACCCTCAATGGCACGCCGGAGAATCCGATGCGTGCCGCAACCGTGCGCGTCGCCTGGACTGATCGGGCCAATGCCGCACAAACGGTCACCCTGTCAACCATTCTGTCCCGGACTGATCCAGCCGACTCGGGTTTGCTGGGCTTTGCGCTGCCGCCGAGCAGCCAGCGCAAGCACCCGAAAAATCGCAACCCGGCAATTCCAATTCATGCGCTCGATCTGGGCAACAGGCTCAGTGCACTGGCGTTTGGGCGTGCCGGCCAATACGTTCTGCTGGACAACCGCAGCGCCCAAGTGGTCCAGACCTGCACGCTGGCGCAGGAGTCAAGCCAATCCAGAGCGGCAGAGCTCATCGCGGCCTTCAAACAATCAGAGTCAGGCCAGTGCAAGCCCCTCACCGCTTACCTTGTGTCGGGCTACGTGGGCCGCGACAGCTCGGTCAGCGCCAGCGACTGGAGCGCGATTGAAAACAGCCTGGGCATCGACACCTCGGGTATCAGCCGCAACGCCGCCGGCACGCTGGAGATCGGCTGCCAATTCGGGAACGCCGTGAATCAGACCAGCGGCGCGCTCATCCCGGATTTCAAGTACTACCTCTGCGTGATACCGCTCACAGCACCGGCCCCAAATGCACCGTATGACTGGTCCGGCAAGCTGCTGCTGGCGGGGCCCGCAGCATGGCAGGCCAGCGCCAGCAAATACCTGGTCTGCCGTTATGAATATGCGGCAACACGCGACCTAAGCGACGCCAATCGGCGCAATGTACAGCCATATTCCCGCGTCAACGGTTCGATCACCCAGCAAAACTATCGGGTGGCCAGCGCTGGCGACGCTGAAAGTCCAACACCACCGGTCTGTCCGCCGGCGATGAATGTGACCAATGTCTCAAGCGGCGTCTTGCATCAGGATTGTCGATCTGCGTCCAACCCTGCCCGGCATGCGGCCGATTGCCCCTTGCGCACAGCGACCCCCTGACCGAACCCGGGACCACGGTGCCCGAGCGCTGCACCAGGCCATGTTGTAATAGCCGCTGACCGTTCAACTGCCCTCTCGCATATGCACCCGTTGATGACCCAAGCGCTGGACCTCGCCAGCAAAGGCCAAGCACTGACCTCGCCCAACCCGTCGGTCGGATGCGTGATCGCAGACGCTGCCGGCCAGGTGCTGGGTCAGGGCAATACGCAGCGCGCCGGCGAAGCGCACGCCGAGGTGATGGCCCTGCGCGCTGCCCGTAGCGCCGGCCGCGATGTGCGCGGCGCCTACGCCTACGTGACACTGGAACCCTGTTCGCATTTTGGCCGCACACCACCCTGCTGCGACGCGCTGATCGAGGCGGGCGTGGCGCGCGTCGTGGTGGCGCAGCAGGACCCCAATCCGCTGGTGGCCGGGCAAGGTATCGCGCGACTGCGCGCCGCCGGCATCACGGTTGACCTGCTGCCAGTGGGCGACCCCGCGGCCATCGCCGCACGCGAAATCAACATCGGGTTTTTCAGCCGCATGGTGCGCAAGCGGCCCTGGGTGCGCATGAAGATTGCCGCCTCGCTCGACGGCAGCACCGCTCTGCAGAACGGCCAGAGCCAGTGGATCACCTCGGCAGCGGCGCGCGCCGATGGTCATGCCTGGCGCGCGCGCGCCAGCGCCGTGCTGACCGGCATCGGCACTGTGATGGCCGACAACCCGCGTCTGGACGTGCGACTGGTCGAAACACAACGCCAGCCGCAACTGGTGGTCGTGGACAGCAGCCTGCAGACACCGCCCGACGCACAACTCTTCATGCCAGGACGCGCCGTCTTCATCTATGCCGCCATACCGGACGCTGCGCGCCAGGCAGCGCTGCAAGCGTGCGGCGCCAGCATCCAATACCTTCGCGCCGGGCAGCAGGTCGACCTGGACGCCATGCTCGCGGATCTGGGTCAACGGGAAATCAATGAACTGCACGTCGAAGCCGGACAGCGTCTCAATGGCGCGCTGCTGCAGGCCGGGCTGGTGGACGAGCTGCTGGTCTACCTTGCCCCCAGCCTGCTCGGGCCAGGCCGCGCCATGGCCGCTTTGGGGCCACTGAGCAGCTTGACGCAGGCCCTAGCGCTGGAGTTCAAGTCCAGCACCGCGATCGGGCCGGACCTGCGAATCCTGGCCCGCGTCAAGGGCCACGATCGCTTTTGAGACAGAAGATTTACCTGCGAGACCGGTCAGGGCCCGATTCCCTGCGAAAATAGCGCCATGTTTACCGGAATCATCACCGGCGTGGGGCGCATCGTCGCCGTCCATGCTTTGGGCAGCTCTTCAACACACGGCAAGCGCCTGGACATCGAATGTCCAAGGGGCTATCTGGACGACGTCGGACCAGGCGACAGCATCGCCCTGAACGGCGCCTGCATGACCGTGACCACGCTGGAGGCGGCGCAAGACCATTTCACAGTCGAAATCTCGGCTGAATCGCTGGCGCGCACCGCTGCGCTGGCGCAAACCGGTCGCATCAACCTGGAAAAAGCCTTGCGCGCCAACGACCGCCTGGGAGGCCACATGGTCTCCGGACACGTTGACGGTGTCGGCCAGGTCACGCAATTCGAGCAGGTCGGCGAGAGCTGGAGCCTGCGTGTACTGGCACCGCCGGAATTGGCCAAGTACCTGGCCTACAAGGGTTCGATTACCGTCAACGGCGTCAGCCTGACGGTCAACCGGATTGAGGATGTTGCGACCGGCTGCGAGGTCAGCATCAACCTGATCCCGCACACGGTACAAAATACCGCGCTCGGAACGCTGACGGCGGGCGCACGGGTCAACCTTGAAATCGACCTCATTGCGCGCTATGTCGAGCGCATGCTGAAATCCGACCCCCAAGCGATCGGACAGCGCACCCCCTGATTCAGCGCGATCCTGCGCTCCCTCTTATTTTCTGAAAGATTCCTGCATGACCGCCCTCATCCCTGTGGCCATTTCCCCGGTTGAAGACATCGTGGCCGACCTGCGCGCCGGGCGCATGGTCATTCTGGTCGACGAAGAAGACCGCGAGAACGAAGGCGATCTGGTCATGGCTGCCGACCACATCAGCGCTGATGCCATCAATTTCATGGCGCGTTTCGGCCGTGGCCTGATCTGCCTGACCCTGAGTCGCGAGCACTGCGAGCGCCTGCAACTGCCGCCCATGACAGCCCGCAACGGTGACAAGAAAGGAACGGCCTTCACGGTATCGATCGAAGCCGCTGAAGGCGTCACCACCGGCATCTCGGCAGCTGACCGCGCCCGCACCGTGCAGGCCGCCGTGGCCAGAAACGCCCAGCCGGATGATCTGGTGCAACCGGGCCACATTTTTCCACTGCAGGCGGTCGACGGTGGCGTGCTGATGCGCGCCGGCCACACCGAAGCCGGTTGCGACCTGGCCGCCATGGCCGGCTGCAGTCGGGCCTCCGTGATCTGCGAGATCATGAAAGACGACGGCACCATGGCACGCCTGCCCGACCTGCAACTGTTTGCGGCCGAACACGGGCTCAAGATCGGCACCATCGCCGACCTGATTGAACACCGCAGCCGGGTCGAGTCCCTGGTTGAAAAAGTAGGTTCGCGCACCATCAACACCGCCTTCGGCGAATTCGCCCTGCACGCGTTCAAGGACAAGACCACGAACGGCGTGCACCTGGCACTGGTCAAGGGCCAATGGCAGCCTGGCGATGTGGTGGCAGCGCGTGTGCACGAGCCAACCTCGCTGCTCGACGCGCTTGAAGTCGGCCGCACCATGCACTCCTGGAGTCTTGACGCCAGTCTGGAACGTGTCGCCGCCACGGGTCAAGGCGTGGTCGTTCTGCTCAACTGCACCGAAAACGCCGAGCAGGTGCTGGCACAGGTTGCCGGAACGGCCCGCGCAGCCCACGGACCCGAGCGCGGCCGCATGGACCTGCGCAGCTACGGCATCGGCGCACAGATTCTGCGCGAATGCGGCGTGCACAAGATGAACCTGATGGGCAACCCGCGACGCATGCCCAGCATGACCGGCTACGGCCTGGAAATTGTGGGCTACATCACCAAGTAAATGCAGTGCCATTCTGGCCGTCATTGCGCGTTATCAGAAATAATTTTTGAACAAGGATCGACCCATGCAGAACGCAGACCAAGGAACACCGCAGCCGGGCGACCCGCGTTTGAACGGCGACAAACTCAGCATTGGCATCGTGCAGGCCCGCTTCAACGCGTCCATAACGGACAGCCTGACGCAGGCCTGTCATGCAGAATTGCTGGCGCTCGGTGTGCGCGAAGACAACATCGACCTGATCACGGTACCCGGCGCGCTGGAAGTGCCGGTCGCCCTGCTCACCATGGCAGAGAAACTGAAATACGACGCGCTGGTCGCTATCGGCTGCATTATTCGCGGCGAGACCTATCACTTCGAACTGGTGGCCAATGAATCCGGCGCCGGCGTCAGCCGCGTTGCGCTCGACTACGGCTTGCCGATTGCAAACGCCATTCTGACCACCGAGAACCTGGCCCAGGCCGTGGCCCGACAAACCGAAAAAGGGCGCGACGCCGCCCGCGTTGCCGTTGAAATGGCCAACCTGCTGGAAGAAGACTGATGACCGACCAACCGATTCGCGCCCCCGGCACTCGCCCGCCGCGCCAGAGCCGCACCGGCCTGACCAGCACCGGCGTGCGCAAGGCCGCCAGCAAATCCGAGCGCAGCCGTTCGCGCGAGTTTGCATTGCAGGCGCTGTACCAGACGCTGGTCGGCAGAAACGAGGTGGCCGACGTCGACAGCTTCACGCGCGACCTTGCGGGCTTCTCGAAATGCGACGCTGTGCACTTCGATGCGCTGCTGCACGGCTGCGCCGAGGAAATGAGCGCGCTCGACGCCCTGATCGTGCCGCTGCTGGACCGCAAGCTCGACGAGATTTCACCGGTCGAACACAGCGTCCTGTGGATTGGCGCCTATGAGCTCAAGCATTGCCTGGACGTACCCTGGCGCGTCGTGCTCAACGAATGCGTGGAACTGGCCAAGGAGTTCGGCGGTACGGACGGTCACAAATACGTCAACGCCGTGCTCAACACCCTGGCGCCTCAATTGCGCGCCGCAGAAGTCAGCGCCGACCGGGGCAAGACGCGCTCATGAGGATCTCGGCTCGGGCCCAGCGCATTGAGCCCTTCTACGTGATGGAGGTGGCCAAGGCGGCCGCAAGCCTGGCGCAGGAGGTGGCGCAGAGCGATTCGCCCATGGTCTTCCTCAACATTGGAGAACCCGATTTCACAGCCCCACCGCTGGTACAGGAAGCGGCCTGCCAGGCGGTGCGCGACGGCCACACGCACTACACCCAGGCGCTGGGCATGCTGGCGCTGCGCGAACGCATCAGCGACTGGTACTGGCAGCGCTTCAAGCTCAAAGTTCCGGCCAGCCGCATTGTGCTGACGGCCGGCGCCTCGGCCGCGCTGCAACTGGCCTGTCTGGCGCTGATCGAGGCCGGCGACGAAATCCTGATGCCCGACCCGAGCTACCCCTGCAACCGCCATTTCGTCAGCGCTGCCGACGGCACGGCGGTGCTGCTGCCGACCTCGGCTGCCGGACGTTTTCAACTGACGGCCGATCAGGTGCAGGCGGCCTGGGGCGCAAAGACGCGCGGCGTCCTGCTGGCCTCGCCATCGAACCCGACCGGCACCTCGATCGACCCCGACGAGCTGCGCCGCATCCACAGCGTGGTCAACAGCAAGGGCGGCATCACGCTGGTCGATGAGATCTACCTGGGCCTGAGCTTCGAGCCGCAGTACGGTCAATCGGCACTGGCCATCGCCGACGACATCATCAGCATCAACAGCTTCAGCAAGTACTTCAACATGACCGGTTGGCGTCTGGGCTGGATGGTGGTACCCGAGCCCCTGGTGGGCGTGATCGAGCGCCTGGCGCAAAACCTGTTCATCTGCCCGAGCACGGTGTCGCAGTACGCCGCACTGGCCTGCTTCGAGCAGGCCAGCCTGGCCGAATACGAGCGTCGGCGCGCCGAATTCAAGGCCCGGCGCGACTACTTCATTCCGGCCCTCAACGCGCTCGGACTGCGCGTGCCGGTCATGCCCGATGGCGCTTTCTATGCCTGGGCAGACTGTTCATCCGTCTTTGAACGACTCAAGGTCAAGGACAGCTGGGACCTCTCGTTCGAGATCATGCAACGCGCCCACGTGGCGGTCACACCCGGGCGCGACTTCGGCCTGGTCAGCGCGCCGCAGTTCATCCGCTTTTCCACCGCCAGTTCCATGGTCCAACTGCAGGTCGCCATCGAACGCCTGAAAGTCCTGTTGTCATGAGTGAGCCCGTGCCACCCGAACAGGTTTTCGGCTGGCCGGTGCGCGTCTACTGGGAAGACACCGACGCCGGTGGCATCGTGTTCTACGCCAACTACCTCAAGTACTTCGAGCGCTCCCGCACCGAGTGGCTGCGCGCCCTGGGCATTGAGCAGGGCGCGCTGCGCAACAGCAGCGGCGGCATGTTCGTCGTCAGCGAAGCGCAGGTCCGCTACCTGCAACCGGCGCGCCTGGACGACGAACTTATTGTTACCGCCCGGCCGACAGAGACCGGCCGCGCATCGCTGACAATACAGCAGCAGGCATGGTTGAAAGCCGACAGCGGCAACCGCCTGCTGTGCGAGGCCAGCATCCGCATCGGCTGGGTCGATGCCACGACTTACCGGCCAGCGCGAATTCCGCAGACCCTTCTGGAAATCCTGAAATGAACCAAGACCTGTCGATTCTTCACATGGTGCTCAATGCGAGCCTGGTCGTGCAACTGGTGATGCTGCTGCTGATCCTGATCTCGGTCTCCAGCTGGGCGGCGATCTTTCGCAAGCTGTTTGCGCTCAAGCGGGTCAAGTCGCTCAACGATGTGTTCGAGCGCGAATTCTGGTCCGGCACCAGTCTCAACGACCTGTTCTCCGCCGCCGCCAAGAATGCGCGCCTGTCCGGCCCGATGGAGCGCATCTTCGCCAGCGGCATGCGCGAGTACCAGAAGCTGCGCGAGCGGCGCATCACCGACACCAGCACCCTGATGGACGGCGCCCGGCGCGCCATGCGCGCGAGCTTCCAGCGCGAAATGGACGTGGTTGAAACCAACCTGTCCTTCCTGGCCTCGGTCGGTTCCGTCTCGCCCTATGTCGGCCTGTTCGGCACGGTCTGGGGCATCATGCACTCCTTCACCGGACTGGCATCGCTGCAACAGGTCACGCTGGCCACCGTGGCGCCCGGCATCGCCGAAGCACTGGTGTCGACCGCCATCGGCCTGTTTGCCGCGATACCGGCGGTGGTCGCCTACAACCGTTTCGCGCGCGACATCGACCGCATCGCCATCCAGTTGGAAACCTTCATTGAAGAGTTTTCCAACATCCTGCAGCGCAACGTCGGCGCGCAATCGGCCTCCGGCCAGTAACAGGGAGACCCAGCATGCCCTCACTGGTCAGCCGCGGACGCGGTCGGCGCACCATCAACGAGATCAACATGGTGCCCTTCATTGATGTGATGCTGGTGCTGCTCATCATCTTCATGGTGACCGCGCCCCTGATCACGCCGAGCGTGATCGACCTGCCCAGCATCGGCAAGGCCAAGAAGCAGCCCGATCAGGTGATCCAGATCGTGATCGGCAAGGATGAAGCGCTGCAGATCAAGTTGCAGGAGAAGACCAGCGTGGTGGGCCTGAAGGAACTCGCCGATGTCGTGCAGCAAGCGCAAAGCGGGCAGCCCAATTCGGCTGTGGTCATCAGCGCCGACAAGACCATCCAATACCAGGCCGTCGTCAAGGTCATGGACACGCTGCAGCGCGCCGGCGTCCAGCGCATCGGTCTGTCGGTGCAACTGGCCAACCCCTGATCACGGGACGGCAATGAGCGCACTGACTGCCAACGATCGCCTTGAATTCGGCCCGCCGCCGATACCGGGCTCCTTGCGCTCATTCGCGCTGGCCGTGCTGGCCCACGCTTTTTTGGTAGCAGCCTTGACCTGGGGCGTGCACTGGCGCAACGACAGCGTGACCGTCATGGCCGAAGCCGAGTTGTGGTCGGCCGTGCCGCAGCAAGCCGCCCCCAGATTGGTCGAAGTCGCGCCCGAGCCACCGGCGCCGCCACCACCCCCAGTCGCAGCGCCGGTCGAAACGCCAAAGCCGGCTGAGGTTGACATCGCGCTGGAGCGCGAAAAGCTGCGGCTCAAAAAGGAAAAGCTGGACAAGCTCGCGCTGGAAAAGCAGCAGCTCAAGAATGAAAAGCTCGAGCGCGACAAGCTGCGCCTGAAAAACGAAAAGCTGGCGCTGGAGAAGAAGCGGCTGCAGGACAAGCAGGCGGCGTTGGAGAAACAACGCAAGGACGCGCAGCAGGCACAGCAGGATGCCAAGCGGCTCGAAGGCATGCGCCAGGAAAATCTCAAGCGCATCAGCGGCTTGGCCGGCGCCACCGGCGCCGAGGGCTCAAACGGAACGGCGCTGAAGTCGTCTGGACCATCGGCCAGCTACGCCGGGAAGATTGTTGAACGGATCAAAGCCAACACCAAATTCGCAGACCCGAATGCAGGCAGGCCGACGGTCAAAGTGATGGTTCGAGTGACCAACGGTGGCTCGATTCTGAGCCGCGTCATCGTCACCCCTAGCGGCAACAAAGCATGGGATGACGCGGTTCTACGCGCCATTGACAAGATCGACCCACTGCCGCGCGACACCGATGGCACTATTCCTGGGATTGTTGTCCGCGAAGGGCTGGAGCTGACCGTCAGTCTGTGAGGCTTTTCAACGAGGGCGCCATCACCCAACTGTCATCCCGGACCTGATCCGGGATCCATGGATTGCGGATCAAGTCCGCAATGACAACCCTGTGGTCCTTCACCACGCGGGCACCTTTCACTCGTAAACGATCTCGGCCTTGCCTGAATCGGCCTGCACGCGCCAGCCCGCCAGCGCCGCGTTGGTCGGGAAGAAGCGGTAGGCCTCACCGAGTTGCAGTTCGGCCGAGGCCGCAGCGCCTGGCACCTGGCGCGCCAAGGCCAGGCGCACCGCCAGTCCGCGCACCAGTTCGCCCTGTTCGCTTACTTCGCGCCGGGCCGGAAACTCACTGATCATGCGCGCCACATCAGGCGCCTTGCCGTTGACCGCCACACGCAGGAACTTGCCAAAGCGGCAACGCGCCTGCTCCAGGTCCCAGATCTGGGTCACCGTCAGTTGCATGCCGCCCGAGAAACGGTCGGGCTGCAGCTTGCCCATGACGATCACCAGTTCATCGTCCTTGAACAAAAGCCGGTTGGCGTTGACCATGGCCTCGTCCGCACGCGCTTCGATGACGCCCGACTTGTCGTCAAGCTTGAACAACGCGAGCTTGCCGCGCTGGCCATTGATGACGCGAAAGTCATTGATGATGCCAGCCAGCAACTGCGGCTCGCGCGTGTCGATCAGGTCATCAATCTGGCGCTTGACGAATCGGCGCACCTCAAGCGCCACTTCATCAAACAGATGGCCCGACAGATAAAAACCGACCGCCGTCTTCTCGTAGGTCAGCTGCTCCTTGACGCCCCAGGGCGTGGCCTGCACCAGTTCGGGTTCCTGCGTGCTTGAGCCATGGTCGTCGGCACCGCCCATATCAAACAGCCCACCCTGATTCGCGTTGGCCAGCGCTGCCGCACCGAAATCAAAAGCGCGCTCGAGTGAGGCCAGCAGGCTGGCGCGGTTGCGCTGGATCGAATCGAAAGCGCCGGCCTTGATCAGGGCCTCGACCGTGCGCTTGTTGATGCGACTGCGGTCGACCCGGACACAAAAATCAAACAGGCTCTTGAACGGGCCGACCTCGGCGCCCGCCGGTCCGACACCGCGACCTTCGCGCGCCGCCACGATCGCCTCGATCGCCTGCGCACCTGAACCCTTGATGGCGCTCAGGCCGTAGCGGATCTGCTTGTCAGAGATCGGCTCGAAGCGGCCAAAGCCCCGGTTCACATCGGGCGGCTCGAAGCTCAGGCCCATCTTGATGGCGTCTTCGAACAACACCTTGAGCTTGTCGGTGTCGTCCATTTCCACGGTCATGTTGGCGCAGAAAAACTCGGCTGTGTAATGCACCTTGAGCCAGGCCGTGTGATAGGCCAGCAGCGCATAGGCGGCCGAGTGCGATTTGTTGAAGCCATAGCCGGCAAACTTCTCCATGTCGTCGAACACGGCGTCGGCCTTCTCGGCCGCAATCCCCTTCTGGCCGGCGCCATCGCGAAAGATCTTGCGGTGCCGCGCCATCTCGTCGGCATCCTTCTTGCCCATGGCGCGGCGCAGCAGATCGGCGCCACCGAGCGAGTAACCGCCCAGGATCTGCGCCATCTGCATCACCTGTTCCTGGTAGATCATCACGCCGTAGGTCTCGGACAGAATCGAGGCCACGCGCGGGTCCGGGTACACCACCTCCTCACGCCCGGCCTTGCGCGCCAGGTAGGTCGGAATCAGGTCCATCGGACCGGGCCGGTACAAGGCGTTCATGGCAATCAGGTCTTCCAGACGCGTTGGCTTGGCATCTTTGAGCAGGCCCTGCATGCCGCGGCTTTCAAACTGGAACACGGCTTCAGTCTTGCCGTCGGAAAACAGTTGGTAGACCTTGGCGTCGTCAAGCGGCAGGTTCTCAAAGGCAAAGTTTTCCTGCCCCGGATGCCGGCGCATGATGAACTCGCGCGCGATCTCCAGGATGGTCAGCGTGGCCAGGCCCAAGAAGTCGAACTTCACCAGGCCGATCGCTTCGACATCGTTCTTGTCGAACTGGCTCACCGCCGAGTCACTGCCGGGCTGCTGGTAGAGCGGACAGAAATCGGTCAGCTTGCCCGGTGCAATCAGCACGCCGCCGGCGTGCATGCCGACGTTACGCGTCATGCCCTCGAGCTTGCGCGCCAACTCCAGCAAGGTGCGGACATCCTCCTCTTTGCTCTCGCGCTCGGCCAGCAGCGGCTCGGCCTCGCTGGCATAAATCGTCTTGTCATCCTTGGGCCTGTCGGCTGGCGGCAGTTGCAGGCTGACGCTGGTGCCGGGCTTGTTCGGAATCAGCTTGCTGATGCCGTCGCAAAAGGTGTAGCTCATGTCGAGCACACGGCCCACATCGCGCACGGCAGCGCGCGCCGCCATGGTGCCAAAAGTGACGATCTGGCTGACACAGTCCTTGCCGTATTTGAGCTTGACGTAGTCGATCACGCGGTCCCGGTTGCCCTGGCAGAAGTCGATGTCGAAGTCGGGCATCGAAACCCGCTCGGGGTTCAGGAAGCGCTCAAACAGCAGGTTGTATTGCAGCGGGTCCAGATCGGTGATCTTGAGCGAGTAGGCAACTAGCGAACCTGCGCCGGAGCCGCGCCCGGGGCCAACCGGGCAGCCATTGTTCTTGGCCCAGTTGATGAAGTCGCCAACGATCAGAAAGTAGCCCGGAAAGCCCATCTTCAGAATGGTGCCGATCTCGAATTCCAGGCGCTCGACATAGCGCGCCCGTTCGCGCTCACGCTGCGCCTCGTCCCGGTACAGATGCGCCAGTCGCTCATTGAGTCCGGCGTGCGAGGCGTAACGGAAATACTCCTCGGGTGTCAGGCGCCGACCCTCGACTTCGGGTGTCGGAAAATCGGGCAACTGCGGCTTGCCCAGGTCCAGCGTCAGGTTGCAGCGCCGCGCGATTTCCAGGGTGTTGGTCAGCGCGGATGGCAGATCGGCAAACAGCGCCTGCATCTGCGCCGCCGACTTGAAGTACTGCTCGCGCGTAAAGCGGCGCACGCGGCGCTGGTTGCCCAGAATTTCGCCCTCGGCAATGCAGACACGTGCCTCATGGGCTTCAAAATCATCGGCCAGAGTGAACTGCACCGGATGCGTGGCCACCACCGGCAGGCCCAGACGCGCCGCCAGTTGCACGGCAGCCATCACATGGGTTTCGTCATCGGCGCGTCCGGCACGCTGCAATTCGATGTAGAAGCGGTGCGCAAAAATGCTGCCCAGTTGCAGCGCCACATCGGCCGCACGCTGGGCGTCGCCCTGCACCAGCGCCTGCCCGACCGGGCCGCTCTGCGCGCCTGACAGGGCGATCAGCCCTGCGCCGAGTTCCTTGAGCCAGTCCAGCCGCAGACAGGCCTGCGCTGCACCCGCATTGCGGGTCCAGGCACGCGCCAGCAACTCGGACAGGTTCAGATAACCCTGTCGGTTTTGCACCAGCAGGACCAGGCGAGACAGGGTTGCCGCGTCCTGACCCAGGCCCTCAAGCCAGACCTCGGCGCCAATCAGTGGCTTGACGCCGCGCTTGCGCGCCGCCTTGTAGAACTTGATGGTGCCAAACAGATTGCTCAGGTCGGTAATGGCCAAAGCCGGCTGGCCGTCGGCCGCCGCGCAGCGCACGATCTCGTCGATGCGGTTGGTGCCGTCGACGACGGAAAATTCGGTGTGCAAACGCAGATGGACAAACATGTCTGCATTCTAATTTGCTGCGCCGCACCGGGTGGCACGCCGGGCAACGGGGTCCTCCCAAGTAATTCCACTAGAAATTGCCATTTCAGTGGCGCGGCGACGGCATACAATAGTCAAAATTACAAGGTAAAAATCGTGAAGATTCTTGTTGTCGATGATCATGCGCTGGTGAGGGAAGGTCTGCACCAGGTTCTCAAGGGACTCGATGAGCAGATTGAGGTGCTGGAGGCCGGGCACTGCGCCGCTGCTTTTGAGCTCGCCGACCGCCACGACGATATTGATCTGGTGCTGCTCGATTACCAGTTGCCTGACATGAACGGGATCGATGCGCTCGATGTGTTTGGCGAAAAACATCCGGAACTGCCGGTCGTCATGCTGTCGGGCGCCAGCAACCGGCAAATGATGCGTCAGGCCATGGACAAAGGCGCGGCCGGTTTTCTGACCAAGACCGGACCGAGTCAGGACATGCTGACGGCCCTGCGCAATGTTCTGGCCGGCGAAGTCCATATCCCTCCCGAACTGCTGCTCTACGGCGACATGGCGGACGACCCGGACCCCTCGGTCGAGCGCCCGCACCAGCTAACACCGCGTCAGGAACAAGTCCTGTCCATGCTGCTCGACGGCTACTCGACCCGCGACATCAGCCAGAAGTTGTTTCTGGCAGAGGAAACGACCAAAACGCACGTCAGTGCGATCATTCGGGCCTTTGGCGTAAAAACGCGCCTGCAGGCGGTTCTGGCGGCCGAGCGTTTCGGCTACGGCAAGGCGGAGCCCTCGGCCTGACGGTCAGGCACCAGTCGGCGCAACAGGCTGCGCAGTTTGGCCGGACGCACCGGCTTGTGCAGCAGGCTCAAACCCGCTTCCTTGGCCTCCTGCATCAGACCCGGATCGGTGTCGCCGCTGACAAGGCAGGCGGGAACGGCGCATCCGGCTCTGGCACGCAGCCTGGCAATCACGTCGATACCGTTTTCACCATAGGGCATGCGGTAATCGCTAACAATGACATCAGGCTTGACGCCGTCATCCCAATGCGCCAGCGCCGCCGACAGGCCACTGGCCTCGGCCACCACGCAACCCCAGGATCGCAACAGACTGCCCACCGCCTCCCGCGCCAGGGCATCGTCCTCCACCAGCATGACACGCAGGCCCGCAAGGTTGTCCGCAGCGCGATCGCGCTGCGCGCCGCGCCGCTCCATCATGGCATCGCCTGGCGCCAATGGCACCTCGATGCCAAACCGTGTGCCGACACCGGGACGTGACTTCAACTGCAAGCGGTGTTCGAGCAGTTTGGCTGCGCGCTCAACGATGTTGAGCCCCAAGCCCAGACCGTTGCCACTGTCCCGCTCCGGGTTGCCAACCTGATAAAACTCCCCAAAAATCGCCTCGTGGTGTTCTGGCGCAATGCCGATGCCGCTGTCCCAGACTTCAACGCGCACATGCTTCCCATCCGCGCAAGGCCGGCAGGCCAGCAAGACGCCGCCCCGGTGCGTATACCGCATGGCATTGCTCAGAAGATTCAACAAAATACGGTGCAGCAAGGCCGGATCGCTCAGGACCCCGACCCCGGTCGGGCGGACCCGAAAACGCAGGCCTTTCTCGGACGCGACCACAGACAATTCGGTCTGCAACTGCACAAAGATGTCGCTCAGCGCGAACGCACGCCGTCGAACCTGCATGGCGCCGGCATCGAAGCGGAAAACATCAAGCAGGCCATCGAGCAGGTCCTGCATGGCCTGCACCGAACTTTCCAGGCTCTTGATCAATTGCTGGTTTTCCGGAGGCTGTGGCGATTGCACCAGTCGCGCCACGAACATGCCCAGAGCGTGGGTGGGCTGGCGCAGATCATGGCTGGCCGCTGCCAAAAAACGCGATTTGGCCCGTGTTGCCAGTTCGGCCTCTTCCATCTTCTGGCGCGAAACGAGGGTCGCCTCGGCTACGCGCAGTTCGAGTTCGTCGCGGTTCGACTCCAGATGCGCGACCATCTGGTTAAGACCCTCATGCACCTCGCGCAGCGGGTCATCCACCAGCAGCGGCAAGCGCAGCGACAACTGGTTCTGCCCAATCAGCTCAATCGAGCGCGAAAGCCGCGCAATCGGGTAGGTCACGCGCCGACTCAGTCGCAGCGCCAGCACGGCGCCAAGCAACAAGCAAGCCAGCGTCACGCCCAGGCCCAGCAGCAGAATCCGGCGCTGGTGCTGCAACATCGCGTCCTGCGACAGTTCCATCAGCACATAGCCCAGCAGTTGCGGTGCAGCAGATGATTCCAGCACCTTGCTTTCATAGATGTCCTGGCCAACCAATTGGCGCGCCGTGACCGATTGCGATATGAATTTCAGGCTGTTTGCCCGGTCCACCTTCTCGAACGGCTGGGCACTCAAAGCGGGCAGTTTTTGGAAGCTGGGTTTGCCGGCGCTGGCAAGCACTTGGCCGTAGGCATTCACAATCACCACCGAGCGCACGTCAGACTCGTGCATTGCGCCCTGGGCAAAGCTCTGCAGTTGGGCCGCATTGGACGAAAAAAGTGCGTATTCGCTGGCCGAAGCTAGCTGGTGCAGCAGCGAGCGGCCTCTGCGACTGTTGTATTGATCACTGTCGTCGAACGTGACCAGAACAAAAATGCCGGCGAGCAGCAGCGAGACCAGCGTCAGCGGCAACAGCGACGCCAGCAAGATCCGAAACTCAAAGCTGTTGGTTTTCATGGTGCACCCTCGTCGCGGCGCAATTGTTCGCGCAAGGCCGTTGCATCGAGTTTCAAGCCCAGCGCGCGAGCCACCGGCTGGTTCACCAGCAGTTCGAAATCCTGTGCGTACAAGGGCGCCGCTGCCAGCTCTTTTCCCTGCAGCACGCCATGGGCCAGGCGTCCGGCCTGCACGCCGAGTTGCGTCGGCGTTACATACAGGGACAGCGCGGCACCGGCCCTTGCATAGGCGGGTGAAAAAGCCAGCAAGGGCACCTTGGCACGCACCGAGGCCAGCAGGATATTCTGGATATTGCTGCTGTTGTAAATTGCCGAGTCAGGCACTGCCAGCAACAGATCGGACTGTTGCAGCACCTGACGGAGCGCTGGAAACAGCGCTTCGTCCGATCCGACCTTGGCCTCCACCAATTCCAGTTGCCGTGACCGCGCCAGCGATCGCAAGGCCGGCGCAGCCGCGATCGACTCCGGCCCCCAGAGCACACCCACGCGTTGCGCCGCTGGCATGGCCAGGCGGATCAGGTTGAGCTGACGCAGCACCGGTTGGTCCAGAAAAACCGCACTCAATTGCGCGCCGGCTTTGCGCCCGGTGGCCGCCAGGGTGCGCTCAAAACTGGCACGCGGTAACAGCGTGCACAGGAGCGGTGCCGGCAACTCCGAGCGTGCCAGCAATTCGGCCGCCTGTGCGCCCAGTGCCACAAACAAGCCGGGTTTCAAGTTGCTCGCGCCAGACCACTCAGCCGCCGGGATGACCTGCACCTGCTGGCGCGCCAGCCCGCCTTTTTCAAGCTGGTTCGTGAGCGCCTCGGCCGCTTCAACATAGGCCGCACTGCGCTCGCTGCTCACGACCACCACCGTCGCCGCCTGCGCCAGCACGGCACCAGACAGCAGCAGGCAAAGGCCCAGAATCAGACGGCACGAACGCTGCAGCATCAACTCGGCCTAGTTCTCGATTTGCAGCGTCAGAAAGGCGCGGCGCGCAAAGGCATAGGCCGGCGCAAAGTCAAGATACGGGGCTCCCAGGTTTTGCACGACCAGTGCCACCTCGGCCCTGCTGCGGTCAAAGCGCAGCGGCGCTGCCAGGCGCAGGTCGGTGCGGGTCATTGCCTGTTGGTCAGCGATGCCAGCCCCTTGCAGCGTCATGGTGCTGTTGCCCTGGTGCGTCAGACTGAATTCAAGTCCGCCCGGCAACTTCTGGAAATACGCCAGCGTGCTGGCCAGTTTGGGCGCCGCCAGCGCCAGGCCGGACTCGTCCTGCGTGAGCGTGGCACCGATGCTGCTATGGATAAAGGCCTGCGTCAGCCTGAACTGGGCGCCGGTCCACGGCTGCCACTTCATTTCGTATTCCAGGCCCTGTATACGGAAGTTGTCGATATTCGCATAGTCCTTGGGGCCGGCCGTTCGGAACTGCCGGATGAAGTCGCCAACGCGTTCATGAAAAACCCGCAGGTCAAGCTGCAGGCCCATCGAAGGAAACAGCCCAAGATAGCCCAGTTCAGTCGATACCACGCTTTCGGGTTTGACATTGCCGCTCGACAGTGCCGTGACTTGCAGCAATTGTCCGCTCCAGTAGTAGCGCAGGTCGGCGGACTTTTCAAAGGCACTTGGCGGCCGGTAGGCCCTGGAGCCACCGACGCGCAGTGTCTGGCCATCGGCCACATGCCAGTTCAGCATCAGGCGCGGCGCCAGAGAAGTACCGTTAACGTTGCTCTTTTCAAGCATCGCGCCGGCGTTAAGGACCAGATCGGTGGTTGCCCGCCATTCGGCATTGCCAAAGAGCCGGGTGAATTGTGTGGTCAGCGCGTCATCGGTGTTGTAAAGGGCCCTGGACGTGATCTGTTCACGCCGCAATTCCGCGCCCCAGACCATGCGCAAATTCGGACTTTGGCGCCAGCTTTGCTGCAGGCTCAGGTTGTCGTTGCTGGCGCGCCCGGTGGCGTCAATGTCGATGCTGCCGTTGATGCCCAGCGGCGCCAGCGAATAGGGAAATTTGTCCTGGTTGGACTCATCGGCGTGCGAGTAGCTCAAGGCCAGATCATGATCCGGGTCCTGCGCCCGCCGCCAATCCAGTTGCAGATAGCCGGTACCGTAGCGGCTGTCCCGTTCCAGGTTGTCAATATTGGCCGGGAATCCCTTGCCGGCTTTGATGGCCAGCGCGCCGGCGCGCAGCCCGATTTCATCGCTGGCATTGGGACGCAGATCAGCGCGAAAATTGACGCGTTCGACCCGGTTGTGGCCGTCTGAGCCTTGCAGGCCGTCATCGGCGCGCCGATCTGCGCTGAGCCGGTAAGTGGCGCTCGCACCGCCCCAGCCAATTCTGGCGCCGCCATCGCGGATGCCGTTGCCGCCAACACCCAGACGCGCCTGCGTGCCCAGGGTATCGGCGCTGTCGCGGGTCACGATGTTGATCACGCCCAGAAAGGCGCGCGCGCCATAAGCCGCCGAGTTGGAGCCGCGCAGCACCTCAATGCGATCAATATCGTCCAGTGCCACCGTCTGCAAACCGGCTTCGATACTGCCGATGAAATAGGGTGAATAGACCGAACGGCCATCGACCAGCACCTGCATGCGGCTGGAAACGGCGTCAAAACCACCGTGGTAACTGGCCTGTGGCGCAAGCGACTCAAACGCCATGCTGCTCTGGAAACCGGGCACCAGGCGAAGCAGATCCGCGAGGTCGCGCGCACCCGAACGCCGGATCATGTCGCGGTCGATCAGGGTGACGGCGCCCGGGGTCTCGTCGAGTCGTTGCGGCAGGCGCGAAACCGAGAGCACGATCGGCATCTCTGCGAGAAAGTCATACTCGGACAGACCAGCCGGGCCTTGGGCTGCAACCCGGGCACCTGATCCCAGCGCCGCCAACAGGAAAAGCCCATGGATCGCCGGGCGCGACAGCGATTCGATTCTTTTTTGCATCCCCCGATTTTGCCTGTTTACGGCATGCGCCTTAAAAACGGGGGGGGTGGCCGATCAGGCGCCGAACCTGGCTGCTGCAGCGGCAATGCGCGCGCCAAACAGGCGCGCCGTTTCCAGGTCGCCGGCATTCATCTCCTCGGCGCTGGCGTCACCCGGGGTCTGCGCCATCGGGCCGACCGAAGATGCGAGGTAGTTGACATCGCTGCGCTGCGAGGCCTTGGTATTGTTGTAGTTCAAACCGGTGCCAGCCCACAAACCACCGTGCTGCATGGCCAGCGTCATGAAATAGTGCAGCGTCGAGTGCTTGTCGCCATTGACGTTGGCGCTACTGGTGAAGCCGCCAAAGATCTTGTCCTTCCAGGCCTGCGTGTACCAGGGTTTGCTGGAGGCGTCGGCAAATTTCTTGAACTGCCAACTCACGCTGCCCATGTAGGTTGGCGAGCCGAAGATGATGGCGTCGGCCGCGGTCAGTGTGTCCCAAGCCGTCTCGGGGAGATTGCCGTCGGCGTCGATGGCCAGCAACTCGGCGCCGGCACCCTGTGCCACCGCCTGCGCCATGCGCTGGGTATGACCGTAACCCGAATGAAAAACCACTGCCACTTTTGCCATATCAAGTCTCCTGTTTGAGGTGAAAGAAAGAAAAGGTCCGACGCCGGGGAATCAGGCGCACAGGTCAAATACCAGCACTTCGGCATCCTCAGCCCCGCTCAGGCTGAGTTCACTCTCGCGCTCCAGCAGCGCGGCATCGCCAGCGCTGAGTTTCTGGCCGTTCACTTCAAGCGCACCGCGCACCAGAAACACGTAAGCCTTGCGCGCCGGATCAAGCGCCAGCGTTGCGCGCTCGGCACCGTCGAGCAACGCGGCGTAGAGCGCGGCGTCAGCGTGGATCGTGACCGAGCCTTGCGCGCCATCGGGCGAGGCCAGCAGCCTGAGCGCACCGCGCTTTTCGGCTTCGACGAAGGTCTTCTGCTCGTAGCCGGGCGCGATGCCTTTGACATTCGGTTCGATCCAGATCTGCAAAAAGTGCGTGGTCTCGTTGGGCGCGTGGTTGAACTCGCTGTGCTGCACGCCGCTGCCGGCGCTCATGCGCTGCACATCGCCGGGCGGAATACCACGCACATTGCCCATGCTGTCCTGGTGCGCCAGATTGCCCGCCATCACATAGCTGATGATTTCCATGTCACGGTGGCCGTGCGTGCCAAAACCGGTTCCCGGCGCAATACGGTCCTCATTGATGACGCGCAGATTGCCCCAGCCCATGTGCGCGGGGTCGTAGTAACCGGCGAAGGAAAAACTGTGGAAAGACTTGAGCCAGCCGTGGTCGGCATAGCCACGCTCCAGCGATTTACGAACGGTCAACATGCTGTTGCTCCTGAATTATCTGTTTGCGGACAGACACTTTAATCGGCCCGGCCAATCCCGCACTGCATGTGATTTGATGGCATCATTCAAATTATTCGAAACGGAAAACCAGCCAATGCCCACCCCGCGCGATGTCTTGACCCCCGACGCCCTCGCCATGTTGCAAACCATCGCCGCCAGCGGCAGCTTTGCCGCCGCCGCGCGCAGCCTCGGGCTGGTGCCCAGCGCCCTGACCTACCGCGTGCGCCAGATTGAGGACGCGCTCGATGTGCTGCTGTTCGACCGCAGTTCACGCCAGGCGCAACTCACCGTTGCCGGGACCGAGTTGCTGCGCGAGGCCGGCCGGCTGCTCGAAGACATCGACGCCGTGGCGAACCGGGTCAAACGCGTGGCCACCGGCTGGGAGCCGCTCCTGACGATCGCGGTCGACAGCATCATCGCCAAGGCCACCGTGATGGAATTGTGCGAGAGTTTTTTTGCATTGCAACCTCCGACCCGCATCCGGCTACGCGATGAAACCCTGTCGGGCACGCTGCAGGCCCTGAGCTCGGGGCAAGCCGATCTGGCGCTGGGCGTGGCCGACTCTGGCACCATTGCCGGCATCCACGGCAAACCGCTTGGCGAAGTCAGTTTCGTCTATGCCGTGGCGCCTCACCACCCGCTGGCCAGCGCGAGCGAGCCGCTTTCGGACGAACTGGTGCGCCAGCACCGGGCCGTCGCCGTCGCCGACAGCATCACGCGCGGCACGGGTCTGACCATCGGCCTGCTCGGAGGCCAGGATGTCTTCACCGTCGCCACCATGCAGGCCAAACTCGACGCGCAGTTGCGCGGTCTGGGCTGCGGCTTCGTGCCCGAATGCATGGCCCGCGCCTACATCGAAACCGGTCGCCTGGTGGTGCGGCGCATGGAGCGTGCACAGCGCATCATTCGGGTCAACTACGCCTGGCGCAGCGAGACCCAATCCGGGCCGGGCCGGGCCCTGAGCTGGTGGCTGAGCCAGCTTGAAAGCCCCGCGACCCGGGCTGCTTTGCTGGAGCGCCACCGAGGCGTGTAAAGTGCAGACATACAACATCAAATAGAAAGACCGTCATGACCCCATTCAAAAGCAAACATATCGCTGTTATCGGTGCCGGTATGGCGGGCATTGCCTGCGCGCGCACCCTGGCGCAGGCGGGCCATCAGGTCACGGTTTTTGAAAAGAGTTCCGGCTTTGGCGGGCGCATGGCCGTGCGCAACAGCCCGTTTGGCAGCTTTGACCATGGCGTTCAGTATTTCACGGTGCGCGACGCGCGTTTTGCGCGCGCCCTGCAAACCGTGCCCGGCCTGTGCAAACGCTGGAGCGCCAGCACGGTCTGGGTGCTGGACGAACACGGCCAGATCGCCAGCACCAGCGCGCCCAACCCGGAAGACCACTGGGTGCCGACGCCGGGCATGAATGCCCTGGTCAAACGCTGGGCGCAGCCGCTGCAGGAGCAGGGCCGGATCGAACTCCAAATCCGCATCAGCCACCTCGAACGCGACGCCCTCAAGCCCCAGCAATGGCAGTTGCGCGGCATCGGGCCGGGCGGCACGCAGCACGTCTACTCGGGCTTTGACGCCGTTCTGCTGGCAATGCCGGCGGAGCAGAGTCGTTTGCTGCTCAACAGCGCACCCAAGGCCGACGGTCTGGCGCAAAAAATCGACCGCGTGCAGATGGCGCCGTGCTGGACGCTGATGCTGGCGTTCCCGCAAGCCATGCAGCCCGGCCTCTCGACGCTGGGCCCGCAGTGGAACGCGGCGCGCAGCACGCACCACCGCATTGCCTGGCTGGCGCGCGAATCAAGCAAACCCGGGCGCGGCGCCGTGGAACGCTGGACGGTGCAGGCCAGTGCCGCCTGGTCGCAGGAACATCTGGAAGACGATCCGCAGCGCGTTCAAGCCAAGCTGCTCAAGGCCTTCTCCGAGGTCACCAACATCCACGCCGAGCCCAGCCATGTCGACAGCCGGCGCTGGCGCTTCGCGCAGACCACGGCGCCGTTGGGCAAATCCCATCTGTGGGACGCCAAGACCGGCCTGGGCGTCTGCGGCGACTGGTGCCTGGGCCAGCGCGTGGAAGACGCCTTCGTTTCAGGCCTGGAACTGGCACTGACCGTCGCCTGAGGCGCGCGCGTGGGAGCCGAAACCCACCGCTACACCGGCAGATTCGCGCCCTCCCCGACCGGACCGCTGCATGCAGGCTCACTGGTCGCGGCGCTGGCGAGCTGGCTCGACGCCAGAGCCCACGCCGGCCAGTGGCTGGTGCGCATCGAAGATGTTGACCGACCGCGCTGCGTTGCCGGCGCCGATCGCCTCATCCTGCAACAACTGCAAGCCTGCGGCCTTCATCCGGACGCACCGCCGCTTTGGCAATCGCAGCGCAGCGCGCACTACCAGCAGGCACTTGACCATCTGATCGCACAAGGCCTGGCCTACCCATGCCATTGCAGCCGGCGCGACATCGAAAACGCGATGCTTCGCAACGGACAGACCGCAGTACGCCACGGCGAGCTGATCTACCCGGGCAGCTGTCGTCCCGCGGTGACCGTTGCCAGCGCGCTGGCAACGGCGGCTGAGCCGCTGGCCTGGCGCCTGCGCACCGATCTGGCCGGCAAGGGAGCCACTGCCTGGCAAGACCGTCGTCTCGGGCCGCAGCAGCAGGACGTCGCAACAGCGGTCGGCGACTTCGTGCTCAAACGCGCCGACGGCTGTTTCAGCTACCAGCTCGCCGTGGTGGTGGACGACGCGGCACAGACCATCAGCGACGTCGTGCGTGGCGAAGATCTGGCGGACAACACGGCACGGCAAGTCCTGCTGCAACGCGCCCTCGGACTGCCGACGCCGCGCTACCTGCACACGCCGCTGCTGCTCGGCGCCAACGGCGAAAAACTGTCCAAGCAAAACGGCGCGCAGGCGCTCGACACGTCCCATCCGCTGGCGGCACTCAACCATGCAGCCACTGTTCTGGGCTTGCCGGCGCAGGCCGGCAGCGTGGCGCAGGCACTCGAAGTGTGGGTCGGATTCTGGAAGATGTCTCCTCTCTACAATCCATCCCCGTGAGCACAACCCAAACCCATCCAAGTCCTGGCGCGCCCGACGGCGTTGCCTTTCCCAAAGCCATCAAGAGCTACGTGCTGCGCGCCGGCCGCACCACGACCGGCCAGGCCAAGGCCGTCGCCGACATCGGCCCGCAATTTCTTCTGCCCTACCAGACGCAGCCACTCGATCTGGCAGCGGCCTTTACCGGCTCGACCCAAACCGATGAAGCGGCCACGCGCCCCGTGATTCTGGAAATCGGCTTTGGCATGGGCGACGCAACAGCCCATATCGCGGCCTTGCTGCCAGATACCTGTTTCCTGTGCTGCGAAGTTCATGCGCCGGGCGTCGGCGCGCTGCTCAAGCGCATCGGCGAGCAGGACCTGCGCAACATCCGCATCGTGGCGCACGACGCCGTCGAAGTCATCGACCAGATGCTGGCACCGCAAAGCCTGGACGGCGTGCACATCTTTTTCCCCGACCCCTGGCACAAGAAACGCCACAACAAGCGTCGCCTGCTGCAAAGCGCCCTGGTTGCCAGGCTGGCAGCGCGGCTCAAGCGCGGCGGCTACCTGCATTGCGCGACCGACTGGCAACCCTACGCCGAGCAGATGCTCGAAGTCCTGAGCACCGAGCCCCTGCTGCGCAACCGCGCCCTGGCAACGCATCCTGAACTCGCCGGCTACGCGCCCAAACCGGCGTACCGGCCGCTGACCAAGTTCGAGAACCGCGGCATCTTGCTCGGCCATGGCGTCTGGGACCTGGTGTTTGAACGAATCTAGAACACCCAGACCGGCCGCGCGCGACGGTGTCGGCGCCAGTTGCGTCGGACTGCCTGCCGGCAACTGGCCGACCATGCTGGACTTCTTTGCCGAGCGCTTTCCGGCCATCGCACGGGTGGTCTGGCACGAGCGCATGGCGCGGGGGCTGGTGGTCGACGAGCATGGCGAACCGGTCACAGCGCAGCGCGCCTACCAAGGCCATTTACGCGTCTTTTACTACCGGGCTGTGCCGGCCGAGCCGCGCATCCCGTTCGATGAAGTCGTGCTGTTTCAGGATGCGCATCTGGTGGTGGCCGACAAGCCGCACTTTCTGCCGGTTGTCCCATCGGGCAAGTACCTGCGCGAAACCCTGCTGCTGCGCCTGAAGCAAAAGCTCGGCCTGCCCGATCTGGTGCCGCTGCACCGCATCGACCGGGACACGGCCGGCCTGGTGCTGTTCTCGGTGCAGCCAGCCACGCGCGCCGCCTACAGCGCGCTGTTCAGCCAGTGCCGCATGCGCAAGGTCTACGAAGCCATTGCGCCCTGGCGCGAAGAACTGGCCCTGCCGCTGACGCGCGAGAGTCGGATTGTGGAGGCCGGCCACTTCATGTTGCAGCACGAGGTCAGCGGCACACCCAACGCCATCACGCAAATCGAACTGATCGCGCAGCGCGGTGCCCTGGCCCACTACCGGCTGCGCCCGGTCACCGGCAAGCGCCATCAGCTGCGCGTGCACATGGCTGGGCTCGGCCTGCCGATTTTGGGCGACGGCCTGTATCCGACGCTGACACCCGAAGGCCAGATCGATTACGAAAACCCGTTGCAACTGCTGGCCCGGTCGGTTGAATTTATCGACCCGATCACGGGCCAGCAGCGTCATTTTGAGAGCAGCCACAGACTCAAGTTGGAATAGAACGCGGGCCGGGCCGGCGCTTGCGAATTGTCAAATCGCGGGTTGCGGCATTTGCGACGGCGGGCGCAAAATAAGAACCATGAACAGCCGAGCCAACCACGCCAGCGGGCAACCCATTCCGCCCGAGCTACCACCAGTGCCGTTTCATGCGCCGCCCGAGCAGGAGCCCGACTCGCCGCCGCACCCCCCGGAACCAGCGCCGTTCGAGCGACCTCTGCCCGACACCGAGCCCAGCACGGTCACGGCACCGAAGGCTTGAGCCGCAGAAAGCCAGTCGCATGCGCCGTATGGATTGCGGGTCGTGACCCGTGGGTTGTCATCCCGGACCCGATCCGGGATCCATGCATTTCGACAGTGCCACACGTAGCTGTGGCTGCCGATCCTGCGCGTGCTCAGCCATCCTTGCCGTCAAGCCGCGTGCCCACCAGCCAGGGCGTGTAATGCCAAAGGTAGATCAGGAAGGCAGCACTCCAGGCCAGGCCGGCCGCCAGCAGCGCGGCGAGGTAGAGAGACGGCGCCAGCAGCGGCAACAGCACGCGCAACACGGCGGCGCTCATCACCAGCCCGTAGGCCAGCACCTCGGGCCTGGAAACCAGCAACGGCCGTCCGGTGTGGCCGCGCGCAGTGCGCGTGACCATGCCGATGATCAGGCCGCCGGTCGCCCCCAGACCCAGCGCGTGCACGCCGGCCGAGGCACTGACCCAACCGCACTGGGCCAAGGCCAGCAGCGCCAAAGCAACTGGAATCCAGGCGTAGGCGGCATGCAAAATCCACAGGATCGGCCGCTTGAGCGTCAGGCCCGGGCGCCAGCCCAGCAGACGCCGGACGTGCAAACCGCTGGCCAGTGCCAGCAGCGCTGCGCTCAGCACCGGCGGCGCCGCCAGCAGCCACAACAGCAAACCAAGGGCTGTGGCGCCCAATGTGAGGCGCTCCCAGGCGGGACTGGCCACCAGTTTCAAGCCCGGCGTGACGGCCATGGTGAAGGAGGGAATCACGCGCCCACCCATCACGCACTCGATCATCAGCACCAAGGCCAGTGCGGCGTACAGCGGCGTCATGACCGACAGTGCCAGCACGCCCAGCACGGCCAGGTGAAACAGCAGATTGGCCAGCGCCAGCAAGACCAGAATCAGGGCCAGCGGCAGGTTGCGGTGGTTGCGCGCTTTGAGCAGGATGCGCACCAGAATGGCCGCCACCAGCGGCAGCAAGGCCAGGTCCAGCGCGGCGTACAGCAGGTATGGCCCGACCAGCGCGGCGATGCGCGCCGCCAGCCACAGCAGAACCAGCGCCGCCAGTGCCGGCCCGCGCGGCGTCTGCAGCCCGGTCCAGGCCTTGGCCGCCGTCAGCAGGAAGCCGACGATGATGGCCACGGCAAAGCCGAACAGCATCTCGTGCGCGTGCCACAGCAGGGGTGGCAGCGGCAGCGTCCACGCCACTTGTCCCAGAAACAACGCAAGCCAGAGCGGCACCGCCAGCGCGGCGAATAGTGTGCCTGCAAGGTAGAACGGCCGAAAACCCAGACGCAGCACCGCCAGACCCTGCGGCGTGGGCGCGGGCGCTGAAGCGGCCCTGAAGATCGGCAGGAATTCGGTAGTCATGGTGCTGGCGCAGTGCGCGGTTGGCTGAAATTTATTAAATGCATTTAACATGCATCTTAAACTGAATTGGGCCTAAAATCAGCTCAACGCCAATCTGAATGCCCTCGATGCGACTGACCGACTACACCGACTACACCCTGCGCGTCCTGATGTTCTGCGCCCTGCACCCCGAGCGTTCGGTCACGATCGCCGAACTGGCCGACAGCCACGCCGTCTCAAAGAACCATCTGATGAAGATCGTCAACGATCTGGCGCGTCAGGGCCTGCTGCAAACCACGCGTGGGCGTGGTGGCGGTCTGCGCCTGCTCAAGCCCGCGTCCGACATTCGCATTGGCGACGTCGTACGCCAGACCGAAACCGACTTCCGTCTCGTCGAGTGCTTTGACAAGGCGCACGACACTTGCACCCTGACCCCCAACTGCCAGCTCAAGGCGGTATTCGGCAAGGCACTGCAAAGTTACCTGGCCGAACTCGACCAGGTGACGCTGGCCGATGTGACGCGCGCCAATCCAGCCGCTCCGGTCAGCGTCACCATCAACATCACAGCCCTGCAGAAAAACCCCACTTAATCAAAAGCGGCCGCCAGCACTTCCAGCACCAGGGCATTGGCCGCCTCGCGCGCGGCCGGATTTGGCCCGGCGTGCACACCCTGACCGGGATTGACACCGTTTGGAATATCCGGCAGCAGTTTGACGGAACCCACCGGGTTGTCGAAATCATGGTAGCTGCCGGGGTAGACCTGCACCTGCGCCGCGATCTTGCGCCCAAGTTCGACACAAGGCGCCGAAGGCGTCCAGTCGTCCAGCGCGCCGAGCAACATCAGCAGCCGCGTGTTGGCTTGGTAGCCATTTTTCAGTGAAGTGGCGCAACCGGGATAAAAGGCAATGGCGACACGGGCCTTGACCGGCTGCGCCGCCACCTCGGGCTCGCGGGCATCCGTCGACGCGAGCACGGCGCTGCCGCCGTGCGACCAGCCCAACAGCGCCATGCGGGATGCATCAGCCCAGGGCTGCACCGCCACCCAGTTCAGCGTTGCCAGCGCATCGCGCCGACGCTCGCGTTGGTGGATGCTGCGCTCACCCAACTTCTGCTGACACAGTTGCGTGACGCCGCGCGACGTGAGGCTGTCCGGAAAGACCACGGCATAGCCCTGCCCCACCAGTCTGTCGGCCATGGCCTGATGGCGCGCGTTGATCAAGCCTTTGCGCGAACCCAGCGTGGCATACAGACCGCCGCAGCCATGCAGTGCCACCACCGTCGCGCGCGGCTTGTTATCAGGCTGCAAGACCCAGGCCTTGAGGGTGGTTCCGTCCAGGCTGCTCAGGCTGATTTCCTGCGCTTGTGCGGCCTGCGCATTCGAGACGGAAGCGCTCAGGACCAATGCTGCAAGCCAGGCGCGATGTGACAGCGCTGAATTTGTCATTGCGAGCCCCGACCCGCAATCCAGATGGTCAACACTCAGAGCTTGGCCGAGACCCAGGCCAGCACACTGTCGAGCGCGGCGCCGAGCTTGGCGGGTTCGGTGCCGCCGGCCATCGCCATGTCGGGTTTGCCGCCGCCCTTGCCACCGAGTTGCTGCGCGACAAAGTTGACGAGTTCACCGGCCTTGACCTTGCCCACCGTATCAGGCGTGACACCGGCGGCAATCTGCACCTTGTCGCCATCCACACTGGCGATCACGATGACCGCCGTCTTGAGTTTGTCCTTGAGCTTGTCCATGCTCTCGCGCAGGGTCTTGCTGTCAGCGCCTTCGAGCCGTGCTGCCAGCACCTTGACGCCATTGACCAGCGTGGCCTGCGTCAGCAACTCATCGCCCTGGCTCGAAGCCAGCTTGCCCTTGAGCGAGGTGACTTCCTTCTCCAGCACTTTCATGTGCTCGAGCACGCTGCCGATGCGCTCATTGAGTTCGACCACCGGTGCCTTGAGCGCACCAGCCGCCTGCGTCACCGTGTCTTCGAGGTCCTGCAGGTAGCGCAACGCATTCTGTCCGGTGACGGCTTCGATGCGGCGCACGCCTGAGGCGACACCGCCCTCGGCCACGATCTTGAACAAGCCGATGTCGCCGCTGCGCTGCACGTGCGTGCCGCCACAGAGTTCGCGGCTCTCGCCGATGTCGACCACACGCACCGACTCGCCGTATTTTTCGCCGAACAGCATCATGGCGCCGGTCTGCTGCGCCGCCTCGATGTCCATCACGCGAGCCTGGGCAGCGGCATTGTTCAGAATCTCGGTGTTGACACGGGCCTCGACCTCACGGATCTCGCCATCGCTCACCGGCGCGTTGTGGGCAAAGTCGAAGCGCGTGCGCTCGGCATTGACCAGGCTGCCCTTTTGCTGCACATGCGTGCCCAGCACTTCGCGCAAGGCCTTGTGCATCAAATGCGTGACGCTGTGGTTGCGCTGGGTCGCTGCGCGCAAGGCGGCGTCGACATGGGCGGTTACGGTGTCGCCAACTTTGAGGGCTCCGCTGGCCAGCTTGCCGTGGTGGCCAAAAACGTCGGCCTTGATCTTTTGCGTGTCCTGCACCTCGAACAGCGCGCCGTCGCAGAAGATGGCACCGGAGTCGCCGACCTGGCCGCCGCTTTCGCTGTAGAACGGTGTGGCGTCCAGCACCACAACGCCGGCCTCGCCGGCCTTGAGTTCGGCCACTGGTGTCGCGCCGGCATACAAGGCCACCACTTTGGCGTCCTGTGTCAGGCGCTCGTAGCCGACGAAATCATTGCCCTCGCCGCTGTAATCGAGTGCCTTTTCCATGCGGAACTTGCCAGCCGCGCGGCCCTGCGCCTTCTGTTTCTCCATGGCGGCGTGAAAGCCGGCTTCATCAACCGAGAGATCGCGCTCGCGGCACACGTCAGCTGACAAATCCAACGGAAAACCAAAGGTGTCGTGCAGCTTGAAAGCGACATCGCCCGGCAGCACCTTGACGTCGCCCTCGAGCGCAGCGTCCAGAATCTGCATGCCATTTTCAAGCGTCTCGAAGAAACGTTCTTCTTCCGCTTTGAGCACCTCGATGATGCGCTTCTGATCGGACTTGAGCTTCGGGTAGGCATCGCCCATCAGCGTGACCAGATCGGGTACCAGCTTGTGGAAAAACGGCGTCGTCTTGCCCAGCTTGTAGCCGTGGCGGATGGCGCGGCGCACGATGCGGCGCTGCACGTAGCCGCGCCCTTCGTTCGACGGCACGACGCCATCGCTGACCAGGAAGGCGGTGGCACGGATGTGGTCGGCGATCACTCGCAGGCTCTTGTTGTCCAGATCGGCGCAGCCGGTTTCGCGCGCTGCGGCTTTGATCAGCGCATCGAAGATGTCGATCTCGTAATTGCTGTGCACATGCTGCAGGATGGCGGCCAGGCGCTCCAGGCCCATGCCGGTGTCAACGCAGGGCGCGGGCAGCTTGACCAGGCTGCCGTCGGTCTGCATGTCGAACTGCATGAACACGTGGTTCCAGATTTCGATGAAACGGTCGCCGTCCTCACCCGGACTGCCGGGCGGGCCGCCGGGGATGTGGGCGCCGTGGTCGTAAAAAATCTCCGAACAGGGCCCGCAAGGCCCTGTGTCGGCCATCATCCAGAAATTATCAGAGGCGTACTTCTTGCCCTTGTTGTCGCCAATGCGGATCACGCGGTCTGCCGGCAGGCCGATCTCCTTCGTCCAGATGTCGTAGGCCTCGTCGTCGTCCTTGTAGACCGTCACCAGCAGGCGCTCGGCCGGCAGCTTGTAGACCTCGGTCAGCAGTTCCCAACCCCACTTGAGCGATTCGCGCTTGAAGTAGTCGCCAAAGCTCCAGTTGCCCAGCATTTCGAAGAAGGTGTGGTGGCGCGCCGTGTAGCCGACGTTTTCCAGGTCGTTGTGCTTGCCGCCGGCGCGCAGGCAGGCCTGCACCGAGGCGGCGCGCACATAAGAGCGCTTGTCGCTGCCCAGAAACACATCCTTGAACTGCACCATGCCCGAATTGGTGAACATCAGCGTCGGGTCGTTGCCGGGAACCAGCGGGCTCGACGCCACCACGGTATGCCCCTTGGACTCGAAGAAGTCGAGGAATATCTTGCGGATATCGGCGACGCTGGCAGGGGTGGCAGGTGAATTCATGGCGGCAGCAGAGTGGTTGAGCCGCAAATTTTAAGTCATCAGGCCCTTTGCCTTTGTTTCTCCAGGAAGGCAAAGACCTCCGGATCTTCGCAATAAGCCACATTGAAGCGGAACCAGGAACTGGTCTGCAGATCAGGGCTGAACAGATGGCCAGGCCCGAGCAGGATGTCCTGCTCCGCACCTTTGTAGGCCAGCTCGCTGGCGTTGGGCAGATCCGGATGGCGTGCCCAGAGGAAGATGCCGGCCTTGGGCTCGGTGAAGATTTCAAACCCGATGTTAAGCAGGCGCGAGGCCGCGCTTTGATGAGCCTGCGCCAGGCGCTCGCGCACGCCCTTGATGTGTTTGCGCCAGCGCCCGTCGATCAGCGCGCCATGCGCCAGACGCTCGCTGAACTCGGACGAGGTCAGGCCCGAGATCATCTTGAGCTGGGCCAGGTCTTCCAGCAGATCGGGCGCCGCCGCGAGATAACCAACCCGGATGTTGGGCGAGATCGTCTTGGAAAAACTGCTGATGTAGATGACGCGGCGCAACTGGTCCAGACTGGCCAGCGAGGGCCGCGGCTCCGGGTCCAGATCGGCGTAGATGTCGTTCTCCACCACCAGAAAATCATGCTTGTCGGCCAACTGCATGACGCGGTGCAGGTGCGAGAGCTGCGCCACCGAGCCGGTCGGGCTTTGCAGGCGCGGCTGGGTGAAAAAGACCTTGGGCTGCTGCTCGGTCACGAGCCGCTCCAGCGCCACCAGGTCATAGCCGGCCGGCGTGCGCGGCACACCAAACAGGCGCGCGCCGAGAAAGCGCAAGGAAAACAACAGGTTCGGGTAACCGGGATCGTCCACCAGCACGGCATCGCCCGGGCGCACAAGCCGGCGCGCCACCAGGTCCATGGCCTGACTCGAGCCCTGGGTCAGCAGCACCTGCTCGGTGGTGACGGCGATCTCCTGCTCGGCCAGCAACTCGCGCACCAGTTGGCGCAGCGGCGGGTAACCCTTGGGTTCGCCGTAGCCGCCCAGGTCCACATTCTCGGCCGCCAGCGTGCGCAGGCTGCGCCGCACGCCCTCCTGAAACAACCACTCGCCGGGCAGCCAGCCGCAGCCCGGCTTCATGCGCAGGGCGCGGTTCTCGAAAATGCGGCGCAGGTACCACATCGAGTCAAAGTTGAAATTCGGGCCGATACCCGGCGCGCCGGCGTCGGTATGCGGGCGTTGCTTGACGAAAAAGCCCGAATGCGGGCGCGAGGCAAAGTAGCCCTGCGCCACCAGGCGGTCGTAGGCGTCGACCACGGTAAAAACGCTGACGCCTTTGGCGTGGGCAAACTGCCGGATCGAGGGCGCCTTGGCACCGGCGCGCAACGCGCCTTCGTCGATGACGCGGCGAAAGCCCTCCACGATCTGCTGGACCAACGGCGTCGAACTGTGAAGATTGAGCGAAAACAAAGGCGTGACCCAAGGGTTTGTCTGTACAGGCAGAGCTTACTGCACAGTGCACCCCAAAAAAAAGCCGGTGTGTATATGGTCGCGATCAGGCATTGGCACTACAGTGGCCCGTTCTGCACCCGTTTCAACGACCGACTGGAGTGATTTATGCACCGCGAACCCGAACTCAAAAATGCCGCCCTGATGGCCCGCCGCCAGGCTGCCATTCCCCGTGGCGTGGGCCAAAGCCACGAAGTCTTCATCGCCCGCGGCGAAAACGCCGAGGTCTGGGATGTCGAGGGCAAGCGCTACATCGACTTCGCCGGCGGCATCGCTGTCCTCAACACCGGACACCGCCATCCGGCCATCATCGCCGCGGTCAAGGCCCAGCTCGACCTCTACACCCACACCTGCTTCCAGGTGCTGGCCTACGAGCCCTACGTCGAACTGGCCGAGCGCATCAACGCCCTGGCCCCGGGCAACTTCGCCAAGAAGACGATGTTCCTGAGCACCGGCGCTGAAGCGGTGGAGAACGCCGTCAAGATTGCGCGCTCCTATACCAAACGCAGCGCCGTCATCGCTTTCACCAGCGGCTACCATGGTCGCACCCTGCTGACACTGGGCCTGACCGGCAAGGTCGCACCCTACAAGACCGGCTTCGGCCCGTTCCCGGGCGAGATTTTCCACGCCCGCTTTCCTGACGCACTGCATGGCGTCAGCGTCGATGATTCGATCGCCTCGGTCGAGTCGCTGTTCAAGAACGACGTCGAAGCCAGCCGCGTGGCCGCCATCATTGTGGAACCGGTGCAGGGCGAAGGCGGCTTTAACGTCGCGCCGCCCGAATTCCTGCAGCGCCTGCGCGCGCTGTGCGACCAGCACGGCATCGTCATGATCGCCGACGAGATCCAGACCGGCGCCGGCCGCACCGGAACCTGGTTTGCCGTCGAGCAAAGCGGCGTCGCGCCGGACCTGATCACCATGGCCAAATCAATGGCCGGCGGTTTCCCGATCTCGGCCGTGGTGGGTCGCGCTGAAGTGATGGACGCACCGGCAGCGGGCGGCCTCGGTGGCACCTACGCCGGCAGCCCGATGTCGTGCGCAGCCGGCCTGGCCGTGCTCGACATCTTCGAGAAAGAAAACCTGCTGGAGCGCAGCCGCCAATTGGGCGCCCGCCTGACAGCCAGCCTCAAAACGCTGGCGACGAAGAACCCCTGCATTGTCGATGTGCGCGGCCTCGGTGCCATGGTGGCGATCGAACTCTGCAAGAACGGCGACCTGCACCAACCCGACGCCGACCTGACCAAACGCCTGTGCGCCGAAGCCACGAAACGCGGACTGATCCTGCTGTCCTGCGGCACCTACGGCAACGTGGTGCGCATTCTGGTGCCGCTGACCGCCAGCGATGCCCTCGTCGATGAAGGTTTGGCCATCATCGCAGCCTCGCTGACAGCGGCTCAGGCCAGCTGAACAGCGGGTCAGCCACATTTCGGGCATGCATATTGCATGACGTCACGGTCATGCAATCCCAAGCTGTGCCCGGCAACCACCACAAACCAAAAATTTTTCATTGGATCCCATGACCGCTCGCATTTCTCCCCTGTCCCAGCTCAAAGACCCAAGCCTGCTCAAGACTGACGCACTGATCAAGGGGAAGTGGGTCAAGGGCGCCAGCCGCTTCGATGTGCTGGACCCGGCTACCGGCATCAAACTGGCCGACGTTGCCAACCTCGGTCCGGCCGATGCTCAGGCCGCGATTGCCGCCGCCAACGCCGCCTGGCCAGCCTGGCGCACCAAAACCGCCAAAGAGCGCAGCATCATCCTGCGCAAGTGGTTTGACCTGCTGATGGCGAATCAGGACGACCTGGGCCGCATCATGACCGCCGAGCAGGGCAAGCCGCTGGCGGAAGCCAAAGGCGAAGTCGCCTACGGCGCCAGCTTTGTCGAGTGGTTTGCCGAAGAAGCCAAGCGCGTCAACGGCGAAATGCTGCCGCAGTTTGACAACAACCGCCGCCTGCTGGTGATGCGCCAGCCCATCGGCGTCTGCGCCGCCATCACGCCCTGGAACTTCCCCCTGGCCATGATCACGCGCAAGGTGGCGCCAGCGCTGGCCGCTGGCTGCCCGGTCATCATCAAACCGGCTGAACTCACACCACTGACGGCACTGGCCGCAGCCGAACTGGCGATCCGCGCCGGCATCCCGGCCGGTGTGCTCAACATGCTCACCGCCGACAGCGAGAACTCGATTGCCATCGGCAAGGTGCTGTGCGCCAGCGACGTGGTGCGCCACATCAGCTTTACCGGCTCGACCGAAGTCGGGCGCATTCTGATGGCGCAAAGCGCCCCCACCGTCAAGAAACTCTCGCTCGAACTCGGCGGCAACGCGCCCTTCATCGTGTTTGACGATGCCGACATCGACTCGGCGGTCGAAGGCGCATTTGCCAGCAAGTACCGCAACGCCGGCCAGACCTGCGTCTGCGCCAACCGTCTCTACGTGCAGGAAGGCGTGTACGAAGAATTCGTCACCCGGTTCGCGGCCAAGGTCAGGACCGCCAAAGTCGGCAACGGCTTTGACGATGGTGTCAATCAGGGTCCGCTGATCGAGGAAGCGGCACTGACCAAGGTGCAGCGCCATGTGGACGACGCCGTGGCCAAGGGCGCGCGCGTGCTGGTCGGCGGCAAGCGTTTGCCGGGCCAGTTCTTCGAGCCCACCGTGGTGGCCGACGCCACGGCAGACATGCTGTGCGCCAAAGAAGAAACCTTTGGCCCGTTTGCGCCGGTCTTCAAGTTCAGGACCGAGCAGGAAGCCATTGACGCAGCCAACAACACCGAGTTCGGCCTGGCGAGCTACTTCTACACGCGCGATGTCGGACGGATTTTTAGGGTCAGCGAGGCGCTGGAGTACGGCATCGTCGGCGCCAACGTCGGCATTGTGGCGGCCGAGCACGTGCCGTTTGGCGGCGTCAAGCAGTCGGGCCTGGGACGTGAGGGTTCCCACCATGGCATTGACGACTATGTTGAGATCAAATACCTCTGCGTTGGCGATATCCTGCAGAAATAACAAGCGAAACCCATGAGCACCCCAAAAACAGAATTCTCGGCCGCCGGACAAAGCGACGTCCAGCATCACCTGCATCCCTACACGCAACTGCGCCAGTTTGAGCAGGAAGGCCCGCTGGTCATCGTGCGCGGCGAAGGCGTTGAGGTCTTCGACGAAAACGGCAAGGCCTATATCGAAGGCATGGCCGGCCTGTGGTGCGCCTCGCTCGGTTTTTCCGAGAAGCGCCTGGCCGAAGCTGCCTACAAGCAGATGAACACCCTGCCCTACTACCACTCGTTCTCGGGCAAGGTGCCGGGGCCGGTGACGGAACTGGTGGCAGCCATGATCAAGTGGGCGCCGGTGCCGATGGCGCGCGTGCTGTTCGCCAACTCGGGCTCCGAGTCCAACGACACCGCCTTCAAGCTGGTGCGCTACTACAACAACGCCAAGGGCCGGCCGCTCAAGAAAAAAATCATTGCGCGCAACAAGGCCTACCACGGCGTCACCGCCGCTGCGGCATCCATGTCGGGCCTGGGCACCATGCACCAGAATTTCGACCTGCCGCTGCCTGGCATCGTGCGCGTCGGCTGTCCGCACTTTTACCAGTTCGGCCTGCCGGGCGAGACCGAGGCCCAGTTTGTCGACCGGTTGGCGCAGGAACTTGAAGACACGATTCTGCGCGAAGGCCCCGAAACAGTGGCGGCCTTTATTGCCGAGCCGGTGCAGGGTGCCGGTGGTGTGCTCATTCCAGCGTCGGGCTATTTCGCCCGCGTGCAGGCGATCCTCAAAAAATACGACATCCTGTTCCTGGTCGATGAAGTCATCACCGGTTTTGGTCGCCTGGGCCAGAACTTCGGCACCCAGGTGTTCGACCTGAAACCCGACATGATCACCGTGGCCAAGATGTTGACCTCGGCCTATGTGCCAATGTCCGCGCTCTACGTATCGGACGAGATCTACCAGACGATTGCCGACGCCAGCGCCGCGATCGGCGTCTTCGGCCACGGCTACACCTACAGCGGCCATCCGCTGGCCTGCGCCGTGGCGCTGGAAACGCTGCGCATCTACGAGAGCGACAAGGTGCTCGACCATGTGAAGAAAGTTGCACCGCGCCTGCAGCAGGGTCTGCAGCAATTCAAGGGCCACCCGATCGTCGGTGATGCGCGCGGCCTGGGCCTGATCGGCGCGATCGAACTCGCCGCCGACCCGGCCAAGCGCGAGCCGTTCGACCCCAAACGCGGCGTCGGCGCCTACTTTGTGAACCGGGCCCAGCACCATGGGCTGATCGTGCGCGTGCTGATGGGCGATGTGATCGCCTTCTCGCCACCGCTGATCATTACCGAAGCCGAGATCGACACGCTGCTGGAACGCACGGCTCTGGCACTGGCCGACACGCTGGCCTGGGTCAACAGCTGGCGCGGATGAGCAACCGGCAGCAACGATAGCGAAAGCGCTTAAACGATGGCACTGATCGAGTTTGAACATGTTTTCAAGCGCTACCCCGGCAGCAGCAATGCCGCGGTGGACGACCTGAACCTGCACATTGAGGCGGGAGAGTTCCTGACCCTGCTTGGGCCTTCGGGCTCCGGCAAGACGACCACCCTGATGCTGCTGGCCGGCTTCGAAGCGCCAAGCGCAGGCAGCATCCGGCTCGACGGGCAATCGATCGAATCGCTGCCGCCGCACCAGCGCAACATGGGCGTGGTGTTTCAAAGCTACTCGCTGTTCCCGCACATGACGGTGGCCGAGAACGTCGCCTTCCCGCTGTCGGTGCGCAAGGTCGACAAATCGGTCATCGCCGACAAGGTCACCGCCGCGCTGACCAAGGTGCATCTGGAAAACTTCACGCACCGCAAACCGAACCAGTTGTCCGGCGGCCAGCAGCAGCGCGTGGCGCTGGCGCGTGCGCTGGTGTTCGAGCCGCGCCTGGTTCTGATGGACGAGCCGCTGTCGGCACTGGACAAGAAGCTGCGCGAGGAAATGCAACTCGAGATTCGCCGCCTGCACCGCGAACTTGGCGTCACCATGGTGTTTGTCACACACGACCAGTCCGAAGCCATGACGCTGTCGGACCGCGTTGCAGTGTTCAACCAGGGCCGCATTGAACAGCTAGCCTCGCCGCAGGCGCTGTACGACGCGCCAGCCAATCCCTTTGTGGCCAATTTTCTGGGCGACAACAACATGCTCAACTGCACGCTGGCAAGCGGCGGCGTCAAGACCGCCAGTGGCCAGGTCTTGCAAGCGCGCATCTGCGCCACGACGGCGTTCGAAAACGAAGCAGCCGTGAAACTCTGCGTGCGCCCGGAGTTCCTTCAGGTGGGTGCCGACTGCGCTGCGCTGGCAACGCCAAACTGCCTGAACGGCACCCTGGTCGATCTGATCCACCAGGGCGATCACTGGCGTGTCGTGGCACGGCTCACGGCACTGGAGGGCGGCCCGCACAGCGCGGCGCTGCAATGGTTTGCAAAAGTCAGTCCGGGGGCGCTGCCACCCGGACTGGTGGTTGGGCAAAACGTGTCGCTCGGGTTCCGGCCTGAAGACGCGTGGGTATTTTGACGGTTTGACTCAATTCAATTTATTCAGGAGAACAGGTATGAAGAAGCAAGTATGGGCAACGGTTGCAGGCGCGGTGGCACTGGTCTGTCTGAGTGGACAGGCACAGGCACAATCACGCGACCTCAACATCGTGTCGTGGGGCGGCGCCTATCAGGACGGCCAGAAGGAAGTGTTCTTCAAACCTTTCAATGCCACTGGCATCAAGCTCACCGATGAAGCCTGGGACGGCGGATTGGGCGTGCTGCGCACCAAGATCAAGGGCGGCAACAGCACATGGGACGTGGTCCAGGTGGAAGCCGATGAACTCGAAGTCGGGTGCGACGAAGGCCTCTACGAAAAACTTGACGTCAACAAGATTGGCGGCGCTGCGCGCTACCTGCCGGGCACGGTGCACGCCTGCGGCGTTGGCGCCATCATTTACAACCTGGTGCTGGCCTACGACGGCGACAAGCTCAAAGCGGCACCGAACGGCTGGAGCGATTTCTTCGACACCAAGAAGATCGCCGGCAAGCGCTCGATCCGCAACGGCGCCAAGTGGAACCTCGAAGTGGCTTTGATCGCCGACGGCGTCTCTGCCAAGGACGTCTACAAGGTGCTGCGCACACCGGACGGCGTGGAGCGCGCGTTCAAGAAACTCGACACCATCAAGGGTGACCTGGTGTTCTGGAAGAGCGGCGCACAGCCCCCGCAAATGCTGGCTGCCGGCGACGTCGTCATGACCACCGCCTACAACGGCCGCATCACCGCCGCCAACGAGAAGGACAAGAAAAACTTCAAGATGGTCTGGAAAGACACACCTTACACACTGGACAGCTGGGTCATCATGAAGGGCACGCCACTCAAGGCCAACGCCGAGAAGCTGGTGGAATTCCTGGGTCGCCCCGAGAATCAGGCCAAGCTGCCCAAGTACGTGCGCTATGGTGTCACCGCTGCTGCGGCCACGCCCCTGATCGACAAGTCCTTGATGGGCGAACTGCCGACCAATCCCGATATTCACAAACAGGCTTTTGCCGAGGACGTGAAGTTCTGGATCGACAACGGCGACAAGCTGGCCGAGCGCTGGACCAAGTGGGCCGGCACCAAGTAAGAACCTGAGCAATCGATAGCACCATGTCCACGCGCCAAAGAATCTCCCTGCTGCTGCCCCTGTCCGGGTTTCTGCTGGTGTTCTTCGTGGCGCCGCTGGTCTGGCTGCTGTCGCTGGCGGTGCGCGAGGCCGAAGTGCCGCGCGCCCTGCCACGCACGCTGGCCGTGCTGCAAAGCTGGCAGCCCGGGCAGACCCTGCCGCCCAAGGTGTTCCCGGACTTCGCGCAGGACCTGGTTGAAGCGCGCGCTGCCAGCACGCTGGCCGACGGCGCGCGGCGTCTCTATTACGAAGTCAACGGCGTGCGCAGCACCCTGATGCGCGCCGCACGCGAAGTGGGCTCAGCCGCACCCGACACGGTGTTTGGCGCGGAGTTTTTCAACAGCGTCGATCCGACGCTGACCAGCCCCGAATTTTTTGCCGCCGTGCAGCGCGCGCGCGGCCCGGTTTCAAGCTACTACCTGCTGGCCGCCTTTGACCTGGCGCGCAACGCCCAAGGCGAGATCGAACGCGTCTCGGAAGCCAACCGGATTTACATCGACGTGCTGCTGCGCACGCTGGGCATCAGCCTGAGCGTCACGCTGCTGTGCCTGCTGCTGGGCTTTCCGGTGGCCATGCTGCTGACGCAGGTGACGGCCAAGACGGCAGACTGGCTGATGATTCTGGTGCTGCTGCCATTCTGGACCTCGTTGCTGGTGCGCACCGCCGCCTGGGTCGTGGTGCTGCAGCGTGAAGGCATGGTCAACACGCTGTTGCTGAAACTGGGTCTGATCACCGAACCGCTGACCCTGATCTACAACCGCACCGGCGTCCTGATCGCCATGACGCACGTGCTGCTGCCCTTCATGATCCTGCCGCTGTACGGCGTGCTCAAGGGCATTCCGCCGCATTACATGCGCGCCGCCACCAGCCTGGGCGCGCCACCCGTGGTGGCCTTCTTCCGTGTCTACCTGCCGATGGCAGCGCCTGCCATCATGGCCGGTTCGTTGATGGTCTTTATTCTGGCAATGGGTTACTACATTACGCCGGCACTGGTCGGTGGCGGCTCTGATCAGATGCTGTCCTATTTTGTTGCAACCTACACCACCGACACCGGCAACTGGGGCCTGGCCTCGGCGCTGGGGCTGATGATGCTGGTGACCACCCTGGCGCTTTATGCGGTAGCCCACAAACTCTCGGGCGGTCGTGCGCTCTCAATGGGCTAAGACATGACCCCCACGCTTGTCACTTCGTGTACTACGCTGCCCCCCGAGGGGGCTGTTTCGCCTTGGGGCGGCCCGGCGCCGAAACAATGAAACCCTTCAAATTTCCCTGGAAGCTGCTGTACTGGTTTTTGTGCGCCTGCGTGCTGGTGTTTCTGCTGGCGCCGATTGCGGCCATCATTCCGCTCTCATTCTCCAGTGGATCCTTCCTGACCTATCCGCTGCCGGGTTTGTCGCTGCGCTGGTACCACGAGGTCTTGGGCGGCGGCAAGTGGCTCAGCGCCCTGGGCAACTCACTGTTCGTCGGCGTCTTCGCCACGGTTCTGTCGGTGCTGCTGGGCACGCTGGCCTCGCTCGGGCTGATGCGGCACAAGGCCTGGTGGAGCGAGGCGCTCAAGATCATCGCCCTCTCGCCCATGATCGTGCCGGTGATCCTGATCGCCGTGGCCTCCTACTTCTTCCTGGCGCCACTCTCGCTGACCAGCACCTACCTCGGCCTCATCATCGCGCACACCGTGATCGCCGTGCCCTTTGTCGTGGTGCCGGTGCTCACCGCGCTGGAACTGCTCGACCCCAATCTGGCGCGCGCCGCTGCCGCCTGTGGCGCGGTGCCACGCGTCACCTTCATGCGCGTGACGCTGCCGAGCATCATGCCAGCGATGGCATCGGGCGCGCTGTTTGCCTTTGCCGCATCGTTTGACGATGTGGTGATTGCGCTGCTGATTGCCGGGCCCGATCAGCGCACTCTGCCACGCGAAATGTTCTCCGGACTGCGCGACAGCATGACGCCGGCGCTGACGGCGGTGGCCACCATCATGATCGTCTTCTCGACCACGCTGTTCCTGCTGATGCAAACGCTGCAGCGCCGAACCCGCAAGGCGACGGCGCGCCAAGCCTGATTCCACGGCAGCCCCGGCTGATTGCGGCCATCACAATTCGACCCCACCAGAGCATCTCTCCACATGACAGAACAGAAAACGGCCATCGTCACCGGCGCCAGTCGCGGCATCGGGCACGGCGTGGCCGAGCGCTTTCGCAACCTGGGCTGGCGCGTCATCACGGTCTCGCGTCAGGCGCTGCCCGAACAATGCCCCTGGCACGCCGAGCAGAACACCCATGTTGAACTCGACCTTTCCGACCTGGACCAGATCACGAAAACGGTGGACGCGCTGCGTCCGCTGCTGGGTGGCTCCAAGCTGCACGCGCTGATCAACAACGCCGGCATCTCGCCCAAGGGGCCATCAGGCGAGCGCGTCAACTCGCTGACCACCGACCTCAAGGTCTGGCAGGAGATGTACAACACCAACTTCTACGCACCGCTGATCCTGACACGCGGCTTCGCGCAGGAGCTCTCCAATGCCCGCGGCTCGGTGGTGAACCTGTGCTCAATCGCCGGCTACCGCGTCCACCCCTTTGCCGGCGCTGCCTACGCCACGTCCAAAGCGGCGCTGGCCGCCCTGACACGCGAAATGGCAGCCGACATGGCCCCCATGAACGTGCGCGTCAACGCCATCGCGCCAGGCGAAATCAACACCTCGATCCTGTCGCCGGGCACGCAGACCATCGTCGACAACAACATCCCGATGCGCCGCCTGGGCGAGGTCAGCGAAGTGGTCGATCTGATCGAATTCCTGTGCAGCGAGAAGTCGTCCTACATCACCGGTGCCGAAATCGCGATTGATGGCGGACAGCGGGTGTAGGCTCTCATTGCGTCATCGTGTCATTACGTCATTGCGAGCGTAGCGAAGCAATCCATGAATTCAAACTGCATGGATTGCCGCTTCGCTACTGTCCTCGCAATCACGACTCCAGGGTTCCTGGCCCGTACGCAGTTTCGGCCCCGAAACAGGACGCTCGCAATGACGACCAGCAAACAGCAATGAGGGCGCGCTGAACCCTGCTCTGCTAGAGTTGTCAGCGTCATACACCAATTCAGGAAGAGTCATTCCCATGCAATACCGACGTCTTGGCCGCAGCGGCCTGAAGGTCAGCGAACTCTCGCTGGGGTCCTGGGTGACCTACCACACCCAGGTTGACGTGGCGGCAGCGCGTGAAATGATGGCAGCGGCGATGGACGCCGGCGTCAATTTTTTTGACAACGCCGAAGCCTATGCCGTGGGCAAGAGCGAGACAGTGATGGGTGAAGCCATCAGGGCGCTCAAATGGCCGCGCCTGAACTACATCGTCTCGACCAAGTTCTTCTGGGGCCTGGACCGCGAGGGCGATTCCATCAACCGCAAGAGCACCCTCAACCGCAAGTACCTGATGCAGGCCATCGACGGCTCGCTCAAGCGCATGGGGCTGGACTTCATTGATCTGGTGTACTGCCACCGTCCCGACCCGCAGACGCCGGTCGAGGAAACAGTCTGGGCCATGAGCGACATGATCAGCCAGGGCAAGGCGCTGTACTGGGGTACCAGCGAATGGTCGGCCGACGAAATCCGCGCCGCCTGGGCCATCGCCGACAAACACCACCTGCATAAACCCCTGATGGAGCAACCCCAGTACCATCTGTTTCATCGCAAGCGCGTAGAGCAGGAATACAAGCGTCTGATCGAGGATATTGGTCTGGGCCTGACGACCTGGAGCCCGCTGGCCAGCGGCCTGTTGACCGGCAAATACCGAAATGGTGTGCCCGCCGGCAGCCGCGGCGCCCTGGCCGGCATGGAGTTCCTGGTGAAGGGCCTGACCGATGCCGCACGCAATGCGGCGCTGGCGCAGCTTGAAACCATCGCCAGCGAACTCGGTTGCAGCCTGAGCCAGATCGCCATTGCCTGGGCGGCGCGCAACCCGGCCGTCAGCACCGTCATCACGGGCGCCTCCAACCTGACCCAACTGCGCGACAACCTGGCCTCGGTCGCCGTCATTCCAAAGCTCACGCCCGAGGTCTTGGCGCGCATCGACCTGATCAGCTTGCCGCTGGCAGGTTGAGGCGAAGAAACAGGCAAAAAAACGGCACCCGCAGGTGCCGCTCTTGTTTGGTGCTGCAGGGCAGCGCCGGATTAACGCTTCTTGGTTGCGCTGGTGGCAGCCTTGACAGCCTGGTTGGTCAGGTTGGTGAAGTTGGCTTCGGCCATTTCAGCAGCCTTCTTGGCCGAACCCTTGGCGGATTCAATGGCAGTCTGGCTGGCGTTCAGGGCTTGCTTGAATGCAGCGACAGCCGATTCGGTACCGGCCGGTGCGTTCTTGGCCAGGTTTTCCACCACGCCGCTGAAAGTGTCTTGGGCTTCGGCCAGCTTGGCTTCAAACGACTTCGTGAAATCGGCACTGGATTCAGTGGCGATAGCGTACACATGACGGCCATAGGCAACGGTCTTTTCAGCGGCAGGCTGGAACAGGCTGGTTTGCAGCGTCATGAATTGTTGCGGGTCCTTGGCAGCCAGAACGGCTTGGTACTGGCTGAAAGCGTCGCCCAGCAGGGCCTTGGAGGTGGCCATGTTCAGTTCAACCAGCTTTTCAAAGCCAGCGTAGGCGTTGGTGGTCAGGGCTTCCAGCGCTTGGGCGTTGGCTTTGTTGGAGGCGGTGAATTGTTCGGCGTTGAAGTTCATGGGGTGTTCCTTGAAAAAATGGGTTATTGCTTGGCAACCGCTGAAATGCAATTTATGTTGCAGTGCAGCATGGAACGAATTATAGGGAAGATTTGCCTTTGATCAAGTAATTTGTTGCAGCGCAACAATCATTAGAGGCTTTGGTCTAGGCCAGGCCCATGCTCTATACTGCTGCAGTACTCCAACGCGCCTGGACGGCCCACTGGTGGTACCCATCCGATGCGGGTGTAGTTCAATGGCAGAACGGCAGCTTCCCAAGCTTCATACGAGGGTTCGATTCCCTTCACCCGCTCCAATTTTTTATCTTAAATAGTCTCAAGAAGACTCAAAACCCGCCTTTTTCACTGGAGAGCGGGTTTTTCATTGTTTCACCCAATATTACTGGGTATCATCGAAACTCGATTTATTGACGGGTCATTTGACGGTATATGACTACCCAAGGAAAGTCGTATACCGTCAGTAGGAAGGAAAGATGAAACTGACTGATGACTTTGTGCAAGATGTTGCACCCACTGAATCCAAATCCGTGAGAAAGTGTTCTGACGGGCATGGGTTGGTCCTGCTGGTCAAGGCTAGTGGCAAGTACTGGCGTCTGAATTACAGCTTTGCTGGGAAACGCAACACATTGGCGCTGGGTGTTTACCCGGCTGTGTCGCTGGATGAGGCCAGGATGAAGTGCAAGAACGCGCGCGCACTACTGACCGGCGGGGTCGATCCAAGTCTTCATAGGAAAGAGGCTAAGCGTGCGGTGCAAGGATTACGACCAAGACACCCGGGGGCTCTTCTTCGGGATGTTGTATTGCCTGGTTTGTCGATACCGACGGAATCATTCGCTGATCTGTTGAACCTGGCTGTGGAACACATGGAGCAACTGCTGAACGAGCACTCGCCAATGACCTGTCCGATTGCGTTAAAACTGGAGCAGCTGTTACTTGTCAAAGCCGAAATCTGGATGACGATGCAGCAAGCTGTTGAACTTTGGGATGCCCGAACCGAACTGCAGCGCGTGAAGAATTTTGGAACACGGTTGAAACTACAAGATCTGGCACTGGCACTGGCACCGGCAACGGACGACCATCAATTCAATATCGTGGCCACTAGTGCTGCGCAAATGCTCAATGAAATGTCGGTCGGCAAGGCTGCTTTCGGACCGAACCAGGCTGAGAGGTAATCATGGCACTGACCGACACGTTCGTAAGAAGCGCAAAACCTAGAGGCGCAAACTCCAAAGAAAAGTACACCGACGGTGGCGGCATGTATTTGCTAGTGATGTCCAGCGGCAAATACTGGCGCATGGACTACCGCTTTTCCGGCAAGCGCAAGACGCTGGCCTTGGGTGTTTACCCCGAAACATCTATTGTCAAAGCCAGAAAACGGCGTGAGGCGGCACGCGAATTGTTGGCCGAAGGTCTCGACCCAAGCGCGGCAAAGGCGGAGGAACGACAAATCCAGTCGGCAGCAGCGGCCAACACCTTTGAGGCTGTGGCCCGCGATTTCCATGCAACAAAGGCCGCAGGATGGAGCGAGGGCCACGCCACCAAGTGGCTGCGCATGAATGAGTTGTACCTGTTCCCCCAGATCGGCGCCCTGCCCTTGAAATCAATCAAGACCCCCACGCTTCTAGCTGCACTACGCAAGGTGGAAACCAAAGGCATCCTCAGCACGGCGCAGGATTTGCAGGCAATGGTCGGGCAAGTGTTTCGCTTTGGGATACAGACGGGGCGCTGCGAGCGCAACCCGGCAACTGACCTAAGAGGCGCACTCAAACCCCACGTTGCAAAGCATTTTTCAGCCATCCTGGACCCGGTAGATGCTGGCGCGATGCTCCGAGCCATTGACGGATACACGGGTCAACCTGCAACGCTGGCGGCGCTGAAGTTATCGGCGCTCTTCTTTCAGCGGCCCGGCAACATTCGAGCGATGGAGTGGGCATGGGTGGACGTGGACAAAAAGCTGTTGTCCATCCCTGCAAAGGAAATGAAAAGTACGCTTCATGCAAAACTAAACGGCAAAGCACATCTGGTACCACTGGCACGTCAGGCTATAGAGATACTAAATTCGATCAAACCGCTAACCGGGCACGGACGCTACGTATTCCCTGGTGCAAGATCCACCGACCGACCCATGAGTGACGGCACAATCAACGCAGCACTGCGTCGTCTGGACTACGGCAACGACGAGCATGTAGCACATGGATTTCGTGCGATGGCCAGAACCATGATGGCTGAACGTCTGTCAGGCATCCCACAGGAAATGGTTGAGGCCCAGCTTGGTCACGGAAAGTCAGGTCCGCTTGGCAACGCTTACGACCGCTCCGAGTACATGCTACAACGCCAGCAAATGATGCAAACATGGGCCGACTACCTCGACAAACTACGCATCGGGGCAGACGTAATCCCGCTACGCACGGGAACCTAGTCAACTACAGTTGCGGGGAATTGCGGGTTGTTTGAGGTGTGGAAATAGCTGTTCCCGCCCACAAAAATGCCGTGGCTGCCCTCTGTACGAGGTACAGAAACGGTAGTTGCAAACAGTGCCAACCCGGCGCACCCGAAAACACCTGGTGTTGACTCCGAAAAATTCTCGCCTCTAATTTTCATACACCGCGCTAATTCGGCGCAGCAGGAGGTGATATGGAAAAAAGAGTGATTCGCATCAGCGAGCTGGCCAGCACGCCAAAAAAGCCCGGCATATTGCCGGTGAGCCCGGCAACCGTCTGGCGATGGGTGCGCGAAGGCAAGTTTGTCGCCCCCTTCAAACTCGGGCCGTCCACGACCGTGTGGGACGCCGACAAGGTCAACGCCTGGCTGGCACTCCAAGCCGCCATGGGTCGCTAGGAGTTGACCATGACCGAAAACAAAAAACCAGAAACTGTCGCTGAAACTGGCAAGCCATGCGCGCCGTCAGGTTGTGTCCGCAAAAAAGCGCCAATTCCAAAAGCATCAAAACTGCTCGGCCCGGAAATCGCCAGCGACGAAAATATCGCAACTTTTCGCAACTCTCGCAACTATTCCGACGGAAGCGACGATCGATCCGCGCAAAACGATGTGCCCGAGCACCCGCTTGAGCCATTGCTGGCGGTCCCGGTTCCCACAGTACCACTGGCTTTTACCGTCATCACAGGGATCAATCCAAAAAGACTGACAAAAGTCATTGGCTTGCATCCAGACGGCAGCATGAAAAAAGAAACCTCAGCCATGCTCAGCCATGGCAAGGCGCAGCGTGTTGATGCTGCTGGCTTGGTAGAACTCAAGGCACATCTGGACGGGCTCACAAGCGCACAAGCAGTGACTTGGGGCTTGACCCAGCAGGACAGCGTCGATATTTGCACGCAGGCCGACACCCAAGCCAAATTGGAGGGCGCCGTCGCACGAACGCGGGAAAACTTTAAATACCGTATGGCACCCGGTGTAATGATGATTGACCACGATGGTCTGCCCAATGGCCAATTGTCAGCTGAGCAATTGCGCGAGCGATTGATTGGTTGCGCACCCGTTTTGGCCAATGCGCCCATGTTATGCAGACCCAGCGCGTCTGCCGGTTGTCTGCACCCTGATGGCCGGGTACTGTCAGGCCTGACTCGCCACCGCATCTATATTGCGGTATCCAACTCGAGCTTGATCCCTACTGCCGGCAAAGCGCTTGAGGCCTTGCTATGGGCTGCGCCAGGGGCTGCCTGGTGCGAAGTTGGTGTGGCCGGCCAGCGTTTGCTGCGCTGCTTGGTTGATACATCCGTGTGGCAGCCAGAAAAACTTGATTTCGCCGGACCGTCCGTGCTGCTCGATGGTGTCTCTCGCGCGGGGGTGGACGGAGTGATCTTCGGCGACGCCAATGCCCAGTTTGATCTCAATCTGCTCATTGACAGCGCAACACCCACGATCCAAAAGGAAGCTCGTGCACAACAAAAGGCTGCGCGTGCTGGCGTCTCAGATCAATGTGACGCCGCGCGGCGCAACTGGGTTACAGAAAAAGCCCCGGCATTGGCCCAAAATCGTGGCATCAAACTTCTGCAGGCGACGAATGTACTGGAGCGCGCTGCGTTTCACCAAACTCTCATGGGCGAGTTCGAATTGACCTGTGCTGACGGTCAGGTGGTTACGGTGGGCCAGTTGCTAGACAACCCCCACCGTTGGCACAACACCCGATTTGCTGACCCGCTGGACCCGGACAACGATCGGCGCGTGGCTGTGGCAAGGCTACTCAACGGCAATCGCCCCGACCTCTATTCACACCGCCACGGCGGGATGCGTTATGAGTTGCGCAGGCAATCCGCCCGCATCCAGTTGGGCAAGGGAATGCGGATCGACTCGACCGATGCCGTGCTGCATGTCTTGCGCGATCGCAGCGAATTGTTTGACTTCGGCACAAACGCGATTGCCTTCGTCGCCGACGGCAAGGCAACACCGGTGAGCCGCGACTGGCTTGTTGACCACACCGGTCGGATCGCTGAGTTTTATAGCGTCAAAGCCGAGGTTGATGATTACGGCAACATTCTCTCAACCCGGGAAGTCCCGGAAGATGCACCGACCTATATCGCCAATGCCATCATTGCCAAGCATGGCAGTCGCAACTTCAGAAAGCTGACGGCAGTCACCACCGCTCCCACATTGCGTCCCGACGGGAGCGTCTTGGATGAGCCAGGACATGATCAAGCTACCGGGCTGATGTACGTCACCTCCGAGGTTTATCCGGCGCAGGTGCCTGTTGCACCGACACCGGAACAAGCCCTTGATGCAATGGCCCAGTTATGGCACCCCATACGTTTGTTCCCGTTTGCCGACGAGATCGCTGTGGGCGTTACCTTGGCGGCCATGTTGACCGCGTGTCTGCGCCCATCACTACCGACCTGTCCGGCAACCGGATTTGACGCACCAGCGGCAGGCACAGGAAAAACTCTTCTGGCCAAGTGCATCGGGGCATTGGCCACAGGAGGTGATGTGGCCGTGCTGCCGCCGACCAATGAAGATGAAGAGTGCCGTAAGCGCCTCTTTGCCGCCCTGCGCGGTGGCTATAAAGTAATTCTGTGGGACAACGTTCGCGAACCCCTGGGCAACTCTGTGATCGACTCGTTCCTGACGTCCTCGCTCTTTGCCGACCGTGTCCTGGGCGTTTCAGAGAACGTAGAGCTGCCAAACAGATCCCTGTTTCTGGTATCGGGCAACAACCTGGTCTTGACGGGCGACACCCACCGGCGGGTATTGCTTGCACGATTGGACGCCAAAATTGAGACTCCGTTTAAGCGTGAGTTCGAGTTTGACCCGCTGGAGGAGGTCTGCAAAAACAGGCAGAACCTCGTTGTGGCGGCGCTTACCATTGTGCGAGCCTACATCACTGCCGGACGGCCCAAGGCGGCGGTTGGACGCATCGCATCGTTTGAAATGTGGGATGACCTGGTGCGACAGCCCTTGTGCTGGTTGCGCGAGAAGTTACATGAGTCCTGTCGAGATCTCACTGATTTACCTGACTTCGCCGATCCGGCAGACTCCATTGACCGCGCGGCCTCTGAGAACCCTGAGACTTCAAAGCTAGCTGCATTGCTCAACGCATGGGTTACGACGTTTGGCGTTGTTCCGACTTCAGCCTCTCAAGCTATTGCCAAAGCAGGCAATGTATTTGGTGCCGAGCCAGTGTTGTCCGATGCGCTTGAAGAGATCGCCGGTCAGAACGGCAAGATCAACGTGCGGATTCTGGGGCGCTGGCTGGAGCGCCACGCCGGTCAGCTTTGCACCGGGTTGCGGCTGGAGTTGGCCAACAAGACCAATGGACTCAAAAGATGGGTCGTGGTCAAGACGCAGCAGAGGTCCGAATCGGATGATGCGGCTGAAATAGTTGCGAGAGTTGCGAGAGTTGCGAGAAGTTGCGAGAAGTTGCGAGATTTCGGCCCTCAGCGAATTAACAAACCCGGGCACACTCTATGCTGACGACGGTTCGATTTTGATCTGAATCCGTAAAAAATAACCTGGCGTGGGTGGCGTGGGTGGCGTGGGCTAAAACCCATTGCAGGTGTCCTGTAGAAAAAATATAAGGCCATGGCAGTAACTGCAATACCGAATTCAAAACACTATATTTTTTTGACTGAGTACTGCAATAGGTTTTAGCCCACGCCACCCACGCCACCCACGCCAAGCGGAGTTTCGAGCCTTCAATTTGAGTTGCTTACGTGCAAATATTTGCATACATGTATTGCTTTGCAGATTAGGGTTTCTGAGCACATAGGTCTGCGGGCAAATTTGAACGCGCAGAATTTGACCTGTTCCCATAAGGGTTGCGGCGAACACCCTCCCCCGACTCGCGTCCAGAACATCACCAGCAAGTCAGCAAGTGCCCCAACGGTTTTTTCGGTCCTGCACAGCAGCCAAATGCCGTTGACTCCGAAGCGTTTCCTATGAAACTTTCCAGAACAAAATCTTTCTGGAGATACTCATGTCAACATCCGATGGTTCCCAGTCGATTACGCGTTCGCTTACCGCCATGCAGGAAATCTTCTGCCAGGAATACTTGGTGGACCTGAACGCATCGCAGGCCGCCATGCGCGCTGGCTACAGCGCCAAGACTGCATCCCGGATCGGCCCCGAGCTCCTTGGAAAAACTTGGGTCGCTGCTCGCATCCAGGCTCTGATGAACGCCCGATCCAAACGCATCGAGCGCAAGGCCGATGACGTTTTGTCGGACCTTCAAAGGGTCAAGACCGATGCCATGAAGCAGGTGATCGACAAAGATGGCAAAAGCCTGATGGCCAATCATGCCGGTGCGCTCAAGGCACTTGAGCTCGAAGGCCGTCATCTGAAGATGTTCACCGACAAGATGGAAGTGACCGGCGCCAATGGGGACGCCATCAAACACACGGTGGAAATCACTTACGTCACAGCCAAGCCGCGATGAATGAAATCCACATCACCCCCCAGTTTCCGCAGGTGCTCGAACCCCTGATGCGCCCCATGCGCTACAAGGTTCTCTATGGTGGTCGCGGTGGTGCCAAATCCTGGGGTGTGGCCAGAGCCCTGCTCATCACCGCCTTCGGCACGCCACTTCGTGTTCTGTGCGCCCGGGAAGTTCAGAAGTCCATGAAGGACTCTGTTCACCGGCTGCTCAGAGACCAGATCGAAGAACTTGGCTTCTCCGAGTTTTATGAGGTGCTCGATACCGAAATTCGGGGCAAGAACGGCAGCCTGTTCCTGTTCTGCGGTTTGCAGTCCCACACCGTCGATTCGATAAAAAGTTACGAGAGCGTGGACCGCTGCTGGGTCGAGGAGGCCCACGGGGTTTCAAAACGCAGCTGGGATGTGCTGATCCCCACGATCCGCAAACCCGATTCAGAAATCTGGTTGACCTTGAACCCTGACATGGATACCGATGAAACCTACGTCAGGTTCATTGCGGCGCCAAGTCCGGATACCTGGCTGTGCGAGGTCAACTGGCGTGACAACCCGTGGTTTCCGGAAGTCCTGGAGCAAGAACGGATCAAGGCCCAGGCACGTGACCCGGAAAGCTATGAGCACATCTGGGAAGGCAAACCCCGCCGGGTGGCTGAAGGCGCCATCTACCGCCATGAGATCGATGCTGTGTTCAAGGACGGTAGGGTCAGACTGGTTCCCTATGACCCAATGCTGCCGGTGCACACGGTCTGGGATTTGGGCTGGAACGATGCGATGACCATCATCTTTGTGCAGCGCACTCCGATGGATGTGCGGCTGATCGACTACATCGAAGACAACAATCGCACCTTGGACTGGTATGTTGCCGAGTTGGAACGGCGTCCGTACCGCTTTGGCACCGACTACATCCCGCATGACGGTAGGACCAGAAACTTCCAGACCGGCAAGAGCACGGAAGAACTGCTGGGCGACCTTAGGCGCAAGACCCATGTTCTACCCCAGACCAGCGTAGAAGAAGGCATCAAGGCAGCCCGACTGCTGTGGCCACGCTGCTACTTTGACCAGGGTAAGACGGCCCGTTTGCTGGAATGCCTGAAACGCTACCGGCGCGATGTCAACCAGGCCACCAATGAGCCTGGCGCCCCGCGCCATGACGAGTACAGCCATGGGGCTGATGCCTTCCGGTACCTGGGTCAGGCCATCGATCTGATGAGCAATGCTTCCAACAACGGCATTGGCGCCTTCAAGCAACGCACCCGCAACTGGCGTTAGGTACGCAGGTGGGCGTGATTGCCGCCGCGATTACGTTCATGTTTCTGAATTTGGATTCTCTATACCGGCCGGTGGCCAACTGCTCTTTGGTGCCCATTGCGGATGCTCCCGCTTGAGTCAAGCTGCCGGCTGATTTCCGCCCAAGAATCACAAAGCTGACCTTCGGAGTCGCAGCGCAATTTATACCGACTGTGCGTCTTCAGTGCTGCGTTTCCAGTCATAGGATTTAAGACCGCAGCTGACTCCAGCAGGCTGAAAGCGGATCCACGTAAATTCAAATTACCTCCCCGATGCCTGACATTCGTGACAGTGAACCGACCGTCTGAAACGATACATTGCTTTCGACCAAAGGGCACTCTGGCAATCAGTTGCCTGTTTGTCCTCACTAGCACTCTTAAACAAATTCGGCAACAAAGGGGCTAGTAACGTCGGGGCGATTCCCAAGGTTGAACATGCGGCGTGTGTTATCTGCAATGACCCCGGCCACAAACCCAAACAGCGAGGTTGGAAAATCGTGGCCCATTCCCTCGACTATCAGTAGTTCGGCTCCTTTAATGTTCGCCGCCGTGTCCTTCCCGGCTTCCGGGGAAACTAGAGGGTCGTCTGACCCATGTAAAACAAGCGTCGGAGCACTTATTTTGGCTAGTCGTGATCTTAAGTCGCCGGTTGCTGCGATGGCGGCGATATGCCGCCAAAACCCGCTTGGGTTGTATGCTCGTTTGACTTCTGCTAAGGCTTGGTCTCGTTGAGCGGATTCGTCAAACGGATAGCCTCGCCCCGCAATCACTTGAGAAAAGGCAACGCAATGTGCGAGATAGCCCTGTTGGTCTTCAAGAGGATGTGGCGCGGGCGATGTCATCGCCGCCATCACTGCTGGGCTGGCCTGCGGCAGATCACGATTGCCAGTGCTCGACATAATGGAAACCAGAGATAGAACGCGTTCAGCATGCTCGCTGGCCAACAGTTGTGCAATCATGCCTCCCATGGATCGTCCAACCACGTGCGCTCGCTTGATCTTCAACGCATCAAGAAGTCCTGCAGCGTCCTTCGCCATATCGAAGAGCGTGTAGGGGACATTGGGCGCTTCGCCACGTGAAACTGCGTCGGCGATTGCAGCAAGATCTGGCATCGACGCGCTATTGAAGTGAGTTGAAAGGCCAGTATCGCGATTGTCAAAACGAATCACGCGGTAACCTTGTTCTGCCAATATCTGGCAAAACGTTTCGCTCCAGCGAATCATCTGCGTACCCAGACCGGAAATCAGCAGAACAGCTTCCGCGTCGTTATTGCCAAAACAATCGTATTCAATTTCAATTCCGTTGGATTTAGTCTTGGGCATGGCGTGTGGTCCCTAAATGCTTTTGTGTCGCGCGCCTTTTGGGAGCGCTCCGATATTTCGTTTGGCCGGCTTCACTACAGCAACACGGATGCACCGCCAGGCTGTGCAAGTGGCCGCGTACCCAGCAAATCGTTGCTATAGCGTTGCTCATGAGAGTGCTAAGGTTGGCGTACTTGCAAGCGTTTCCATTGCTGCAGAAACTGTCGCAACCACAGCGGGGGCGATTGATGCGACGGCTTCGGTGCAAATGCTATCGGCAGTTTCGCGCGCGGCGTTCACCAGTGCACGCCCGGCTGGGCGAAGCACGGCCTGACGATCTCCACTCGTACCCTCGCGAACCACAAGGCCTATCTTCTCGAGCAAGATCAACTGACGTAACACAGACGATTGAGGTGTACCAAGCGGCCGCACGAGTTCCGGGATGCTTACCCGTCCACCGTCCGCTTGCGCGAGCAAATTCAGTAATGCAAAGTCGTTGAAACTGATGCCATGGTATATGCCCAACTCGTTGTCAAGCTTGAGTTGCAAACTGGCGTGGGCACGGTGTAGCGCCAAACAGAAGTCGAGATTCGTGTTCATCAAGGTTTGTTCCTCGGCTCGTCGTAGCCAAGTTCACCGCAGCAAGGGATTTCCTGGCGCCACAGGCTAACTAACATTTCCAATTCCTGTGCTGCATTGAATGCTGGATCTTCGCTGGGTTTGACCATGTCCAGTACTTCGAAAAGAAAGTTGGTCTCACCGTGCTCGACCCAATCCTGCGCGAGCTTCGCATTGCGATGCTTTCCATACCGCAGTTCAAAATGATGTCGGTTGAGTGTGCCCTGTACGTTCGTACTTCCGGCAACCAATGCCCGGCCCGTGATCTTGTTACGGATCGCATAGACACCGGCTCGGGTTTTCGTCTCCAGATACTGTCGTTTCAGCGTTTTTCTGTTTGTCATCATCAATCCTCTTTGTCTCAAATGAGTCACGGCGTAAGTGATGGCCCTTCTGTCAGCGGCAGCGGGTATGCCAAGTACCTGACGTAATCGCGAACGTCGGACGGCCAAGCTTCGGTCTGTTGGCGGAACTTTGCCGCGTCGTTCGCGAACAGCGCCCGCGAGGCCTCTTCAAACCCAGCCATATCACCAGCCATGGTTGACATGAAGTGGTAAGCACATTCATTCGCCCGCCGTTGCCGGTCTCGGTCCACGTTAGCTCGGCGTGCCGAATCAACCAATTTCCGCAAAGTTACCGACGCACCGCCTGGTTGTGTTGCCAACCAATCCCAGTGGCGCGGCAGCAGTGTGATTTCTCGCGCGACAACCCCAAGCTTTGGCCGGCCACGGCCACGTGGCTCACTAGATTCCTCGGAATTGATCTGTGCCGATTCGTTTCCTTGAAGCTGGTGCCCCTCTGGAGGTAAACGTGCCAACATCTCGGCATCGCTTCCTCGAATGTCGATATCGACAACTTGGCCAGTCTGGTCGCAGAAGGTCAGTAGCGGACTGGACAGGTCGGACGCCAGAGCGTGCTTCACAGCCAATGCATTGACCGGCAAACTGCCAGAGGCGATGCGCTTGTGGCCATTGAAGCTGGTATAGGAAGGAGTAGCGTTCACAATCACGGTGAGTTCGAGTTTGAATAGGATCAGCCAATAATACCCGGGTTAAATTGCCACGTCAATAATACCCGGGTTAAATTTGACCGAGTTGCTTCTTTGACTGCCGTATCGGTGCTTCCAGGCGTATTGGTGTCGAAGCCAAATTTCCCACCTGTGCTAATTTGGAGTAGTTGCAGGCCCGGTGATGGTTTGAGGCTGTTCCAGAGTGGTCAGTCTGCCTTCGGCTCCAACATCCAGCGCGCTAAAGTCGTTTCATTGTTGGACTTCCCGGAACTTGCCTTTCGTGAAGGGGCTAGCTTTTTTCACGCAATAGCTTTGCCAATTCGACGGCAGCCGCATTCAATGCCAACTCAGCCGATGCCATTGCAAAGAACCTGGCTTTGAATTCAGTGATTGGGACGAAGTAGGCGTGCGCCATGCTTGCGAGCGGTTGCAAAGTGTCTGCATCCAGCACTTGGATTTCCACGGCCGCACCACCGCGGTCAAGCGGCACTGTCAAGAACACAGACGTTAAAACGTTGAGCACAGGGTTCACGGACTCGACGCGGGTGATGACGGCTCGGATAACGACCGGGTGTCCGCCTACACTTTGCGGCAGTGCTTCGGCTTCCCTGGAAATGGCCGCTTTCAGCGTGGAAATCAATCGCGCTCTTTCATCCTCAGAAACCCCGGCATCGATTGGCATGGCCCATTCAACCGAAATAGAGCGCACCTGATGCGGGTCCACGGGAGTGGGAGAGCGATAGTAGGCCATGCCGCCATCTTTAGAGGTCGTCAGTTCGCCTCGATTTTTCAAGAATCCTGTGTCGGTTGCTTGCATGGTCGAGCAGGCCGCTAGACCCGTCACAGACACAAGAAATAGCAACCGGAGGGCTCGGGCAAAGAGAGACTTGGAAATTGGTAAAAGATTCATGATGAAGAGTGGTTAAGAAAGTGTGGTTAAGAAAAGTTCAGATTTCATGGCGACCCCATTTGGATTGCCATCTCTGCGACCAGCAGATTGATCAGCCACGCCAAGCTCATCAGCATGTCCCGATGCAACATGCTGGGTTTACCTATGAGAAGCATCCAGGGCAAGAGCACCACAACCTGCATGCCAGCACCTTGACCCAGTGCAAAGGCACGGATCATCCAGGCTCGGTGCGTGGCAATGTCACGCCGGGCGACTGCGGCCACAGCGCAATAGATTGAAAGCAGCATCGCAACGCCCACAAAAACGCGCACACCGTAGAGCAAACCACCCTGCAATTCGGGCGGAATGGGATACATCACCGTCAGCCACAAGCCCGACAGCGCAACCAGGATCCCGCTTGCAAGCACGATGCGGCCAGAAACCCTGTGCCATGTGGGGCTAAGTTGGCGCAGCCCGGAAGAAAACTGCAAAGCGCCTAGGATGGAAAATAGGCTTGCGCTAAGAATGTGCAGAATTACAGGACTGGGTGCCGCAACGAATCGAGCGTTGTCAGCGCTACCGTCCAGACCACTGGCAAGACCCGCCAAGCGAGCTATTCCTGCAGCCAAGGGGATCGCGCTGATAGCCAGCAATGCCAGCGGCATCTTCCAATCGATTCGGTTGGTATTTGTCATCGATGAAGTTTATGAAGTGCGCACATTTTTGTAACCGTACCAAGGTATGGTTCTGTGGGTGTTTTTGTGTGCCTAACGCCTTTTCAGGATCAAACCTGCTTCGTATCGCACCAAGATAGGTTCCCAATGTCAACAACCCTGCTGGCCACGAAGTTCTTTGCTCCCACCCGGCCAGCCCATGACATTTCGCGCCCAGTCCTGACCAAACGCCTGGACGCGGGCCTCTCGCGCAAGCTGACGCTGGTGTGCGCGGCGGCAGGATTCGGCAAATCCACACTGATCAGCCAATGGGCTCAGAGTTGCCCTTACCCAAGCGCCTGGCTGTCGCTGGACGTTGATGACCGCGATCCCAACCGCTTTCTCCAATACCTGGTTGCCTCATTGGAGGTGACTTGTCAAACTATTGGCTCAGGTTTGGCGACGTTGCTCAGTGGCTCTCCGCCTGCCTCGACAGAGACTGTATTGACCTTGTTATTGAACCAGCTTGCAAACATTCCCGGCAAGCTGGTGCTGGTTCTGGATGACTACCATCTGGCCGCGGGCAAAGCCGTCGATGAGACGCTAACCTTTTTGATCGACCATATGCCCGCCCAGTTGCACTTGGTCGTCGCCAGCCGGGAGGAGCCCCAAATATCGCTGGGACGATTGCGCGTTACGGGGCAACTGGCCGAGATTCGCCAGCAGGACCTTCGTTTTGGTTTGGATGAAGCAGCCGAGTTCTTCAATTCAGGCGGCCATTTCAGTCTTTCCAAAACCCAGGTTCACGCGCTGGAGGCGCGCACCGAGGGTTGGATTTCAGGTTTGAAATTGGCAGCCATGTCGCTTCGGATGCACAAGGACCCCGAGACATTCATCGCGTCCTTCACCGGCAGCCATCAGTTCGTGCAGGACTACCTGATTGAAGAAGTCTTGCATCAGCAGCCCGACGATGTTCAGTCTTTTTTGCTTCGCACTTCTGTGCTGGACCGGCTGTGTGGTCCCCTGTGCGATGCAGTATTGCAAAGCCACGGTGGGCAACAAATCCTCCAACAACTGGACAAAGCCAATCTCTTTATCGTGCCCTTGGACAGTGAGCGCCGGTGGTATCGCTACCACCATTTGTTTTCCGATCTGTTGCGTCAACGTCTAGGTCAGAGGCAATCCGCTGCACCACTGCACAGTCGTGCCAGCCAATGGTACGAGGCACAAGGCATGGAGGTGGAGGCTTTTCATCAGGCCACTCTGGCAAACGATATCGCTGGCGCAATGCGGTTGATTGCAGGCAATGGAATGCCCTTGTACTTTCGTGGTGTGACCGCGCCTGTCGTGCTGTGGCTTTCAACTCTGACACAAGCGACTCTGAACACCCATCCGTCCCTTTGGGTAGCGTTTTCCTGGTCGCTGCTGTTTGCGGGCCAACCCGGTCAGCTAGACGAGAAGCTGTCTGCTGCAGAAACCGCCATGGCAAGTGCCTCGCCCGATGCCCCTACTGCTGACACCTTTGGCCAAATTGCGGTGCTTCGGGCCTGGCTGGCGGTATACCGGAACGAGGCTGAAGCGATTTATGCCCATGCGATCCGTGCCCTGGCGTTATTGAACCCTGAGAGTCGCCCGGCTCGCACCGCCGCGCATTGCGCATTGGGTGTCGCACAAATGTTTCGCGGCGAGCGGTCCCAAGCAAGCGCGGCATTTTCTGAAGTGATAGCTGCGGGTTTGTCTTCTGGAAATGTGATGTTTGCCGCCGTCGCGTCCACCGCTTTGGCTGGCATTCAAGCCACTGACTACCAGTTCCATGCAGCGGCCGCCACCTACCGCGAGGTCATCAAGATGATTGGCGACCCAAGCCATGTATTGGGTTTCGAGGCACACCTTGGGTTGGCCAATATTCTTTACGACTGGAACGCGCTGGACGAAGCCGAGTCTCTCGCGCTGCTGTGCAGCGAGCTTGTCATTCTCGCAAAAAGCACAACCGAAATAGGGGCTGATTTGCTGAGGGCTCGACTGCTGAGCGCCAGGCGTCAGGACGTGCAGGCGCAAGGCCTGATAGACCGAGCCAATCGGCTGTCAAGAACAGCGCAGTTGACTGATCGCATGCGAGAAGCGGTCGACTTGCGGGTGCTGCATTTGCTGCGTCACGCAGACGTAGCCAACGCAGCCGACCTGGCACGGGCGCACCAACTCCCCGCAAGCCTTGCCAGAACCCTATCGGCACAGGGCAAGGGCTTGGATGCATTGCGGACAATCGAAGTCCACCGCCGCAACATGCAAGCACAGGACCGCACACAAGAAGCGCTCAAGGCGATGGTGGTGCAAGTCATCATTCACCACGCCATCGGACAAGTTGACAAAGCCATGCAACTGTTGCGCGAGTGCCTGGCGAAAGCGCAATCTCAAGGGTCTATCCGACTTTTTGTCGACGAGGGCGCGCCGATGCAAACGCTGCTCAGCCAGTTGCCGCTTGAAACGGGCATAGCACCGTACGTTTCACAACTACTGGACGCGTTTGGCACGCAGGCGGATCAAGAACAACGCGTCGCCGTGCCTGATTCCGCCACGTCATCGCGCTTGCCTCTGAGCGCCTTCAGCCATCGGGAATTGAGAATTCTTCGCCTGATTCAGGAAGGCCATTCCAATCAAAACATTGGTGAGCTGTTGTTTGTGTCACTGAGCACGGTCAAGTGGCACAACCAGAACATTTTTTCCAAGCTGGACGTCCAACGACGAACCGAAGCCGTTGCGCGCGCCGTGCAATTGAAATTGCTTTGAACGCCGCATTGCAACTGGCGCAAGAACCATACTTTGGTAGGGTTACAAGACCAGACGCCTTACCTAGACTTCGTGCCTGACAACTCACCCCCACCTGGAGTAACACATGACCTACTTTCTTAGGCGTATCCTGGCCGCGCTGGCCACCCTGCTCGTCGCAGCACATGCGCACGCCTTCGAGGCTGGCTGGATGCAGATCCAGACGGCTGGTGCGACACCGGATGCGCCCGCGACGACGGTCGCTCTGTACTACCCGACGCTGGCCACGCCGCGCGCCATTCCCATGGGGCCGTTCGCGGTCGACGCCGCCATCGGTGGTAAGCCCGTCGACAAAGTCAAAGCGCTGATTCTGCTGAGCCACGGCAACGCCGGCACCGAGCTCGGGCACAGCGTTCTGGCCCAAGCTCTCGCCCGCAACGGCTATCTGGTCGCCGCCCTGCGTCATCCCGGCGACAACTGGCAGGATCAGTCGCTGCTGGCGAAAAGCCCCGAGCGTTACTTCGACGAGCGGCCACGGCAAGCTTCTCGCGTTATCGACGCGATCCTGGCCAATCCAGCGTGGAAAGATCGGATCGAGACTGACAGCCAGGGGCCGCGCGTGGGTGCGCTTGGACACTCGGCCGGCGGCTACACGGTGCTGGCGTTGGCGGGAGCCGTGCCGGATTTGTCGCGGATGAGGAAGCACTGCCTGGCCGAAGCATCCGATGACCCGATCTTCTGCGGCATGGGCCGCTCGGGCGCTGCGGCGCCGTTACCAGCTTCCGCGCCCTCGCTCAAGGACGAGCGCGTTCGGGCGATTGTCGCGCTGGCCCCGACGGGTGTGCTGCTTACTGCCGAATCGCTCGCTGCGGTGCGGCCGGCGACCATGATCTACGAGGCAGAGCTCGATCGTTTCCTGGTGCCGCGATTTCATGCCGAGTGGGTCGCCAGCAACCTGCCCGCACCGAACCTGCATCGGGTGCCCAACGCCTGGCACTTTGCCTTCATGGATACGCCAAGCATGTACATCCCCAGCTTGGATGGCGACGTCGCCGCAAACCCGCCGGGTTTTGATCGCACTGCATTCCTGAAGCAGCTCGCCGTCGAAATTACGGCCTTCTTCGACAAGACCCTGCTTTAGCCGATTGATCCCATCACAAGACCGTGATCAATGCCAACAAGTGCCCGAGTCCTGACCCATCGCTGCAAACCATGACCGACTCCAACCATCGGTGGCGTCGGGTGCTGCGCCACCCAATCGCACGCATGATCACCGCATCGCTGGCGATGTTTCTGCCTCTGGCATTGAGCTTCGCGCTGATGGAGACCCTGCTGCCCAAGGGCACGGGTGTGGCCTGGCCTAACTTGGTGGCAGCGCTCGTTTGCGTGCTGGGCTACCGGGTTTACGTGAAACGGGTTGAACGGCGTGCGGTCACCGAACTGAGCGGCTCAGGCGCACCGGCCGAATGGGCGGCCGGTGCTGAGCTTGGCGTACTGCTGGGCTTGCTGACACTGGCGCCGCTGTATGTATTGGGCGTCTACCGCATTGAGGGCGTGGGCGAGGGTTTTCAGCTCCTCAAGCAGATCCCTGAAATGCTGTTGGTCTCGGTGCTAGAGGAGTTGTTGATCCGCGCCGTGATGTTCCGAATTGCCGAACAGGCCTGGGGCAGCCAACGTGCGCTTGTGTTTTCAACCGTGCTTTTCGTAGCCGCCCACCTGCCTGGCGAGATCAGCCTGATAGGTGTGCTGGTGACGGCAGCGGCTTCGCTGGCCTTCACTGCGGCTTATCAGCTCAGCCGGCGCTTGTGGTTACCCATGGGCATGCACTTCGCATGGAACTATCTGTTCTCGGCCGTGTTTTCGGTTCCGGTGTCCGGTCACGAGGCCAGCGGCTGGCTACGCGGCTCCTTGAGCGGACCCGAATGGCTCAGTGGTGCGGCTTATGGCATTGAGGCCTCGACCATCGCGCTGCTGGTGTGGGTGGTGGCAGACGCTATATTGCTACACCGTGTTTACCGTCGCGGCAAATTCCTACCGCCTCTGCAGCGCTCCACCTAGGGCGCACGATCACCGAAATCGTCCGTTGCAAGTCGCCAGCGGCTTGCTCCCGCTCTTGGGAGCGCGGAACTCGCTGAGAAAGTAGCGCCTGAAAGACCAGCTTGTGTTCTGGAGGCGGCGGTAAAAAATTTGATCAACTTTCTCGCCCTGACCCAACAAACTGAGACAACAGTCACACGCGGTCGCCAAGGACGTTGATAACAGGTTAATCATTGGGCCGACTCCGTGGAGGCCTGCCCTGCTATCCGACTCCAGCACTTCAAGAACGCGGGTCACGGGTAAACGTATTGCCAGTCAGGATCGTTCGTGAACCTTACGTTTACCGGCGATGGCGCACTATCCGGTTGTCGACCCAATTGCACGCAGTCCATTCGCAAATGTGGCTGTAATTTAGTGTTTGTACCAGTCGTCTTTGGTCAGCCACCCTGTGGAACAGCATAGAGCTTCCGAACGAAGAAATCTGCAATAAGACCATGAAGCCTGGGCAACTCGGCATTTCGTTTGAACGATTTGGGATCGCCGAGTAAGTAGCTATCAATGCTACCAGGCAACATGGGAGGCAGAGGCGCGAGCATGGCACCGTGCCCCCCTTCAGTGAGTATCATGATCACTTCGCAGTGCGGCAGGCAAACAGTTCGAATGGCTTCCACATGGAAGGCTGGAATTTGATTGACGTCCTTTAGCGCGATCACCAGACCCAGTGCAACTCTCTGCTCAACGAGCGATATCGGGTCAAAATCAGCTGCATAGGGAACCATAGCTACTCCAGCCTTGACGCGGGGGTCTGCGTATTCCTGATTCTTGTCGTCTGAAAATCGCCACGCAATGATTTGCTTTGCCGCCCATATCTTCAGTCCATTCAACCAGTTGCCTTGCAGCAAGGTAGTAAAGCCCACGCACGAGGAGAAGTCTTGCTCGATATTCTTTTCGCAGTGGTCCCGGAATCGACTGAACGACCATCTTCCTCCAGCCAGCGATAGGACCGTATGCCCGCCGGAAGAGCCACCGAATACGCCAACGGCATCGAGTGTTAGCACCTTAGTCAATGCGGGGTCTTTGGCTACCGCATCTATTGCGCGACTTACTTCCGCCGGCCGCTTAGTCCAGCTAACTGGCCCTGGCTCAGAGTGATCCAGATAGTTGTCGCCATGGTGCTGCGGTATGGCCACCACAAACCCACGTTCAACTAACACGCGTGCCAAGTCGGTATGAACCCAGGGTGAACCACCAGAGCCGTGCGAGATTACTATCAATCGACTATTACCCCTGACGGGGGCAGCGTCTCCCGCCAATGTAATGTTGAATGGCCCTTTCTTGACTGGCACCCCCGCCGCCAGCGTCGGGTAAAAGACCGTTGTTTGACCCCCATCGGCCTGTGGAAGTTGCATGAAACCCATGTGCAACGCTTGTGCATACGAGAGGCTCGCGCTTGCGCAGGCAAAGGCAACGACGGCTTGAAACACCCGATGCATTGAGAACGCTTTGGTGAAGGACATTGCCAACCATTCCACGATGTGTATATGCCATTGCTGGGTGTTCGCGAATTCGACAAATGATTTACTCCAGCCGGAGCGCACGATCTGCTGCTCGAACCCGGACATGGCTTTCATGGCTGCCAGACTGGATTTGTAGAAATTGAGACGAGGTTCCATAGCAGCTTCCTTAGGTGACCAGGGTTGAAGAATGTATTTCCGAATACCTGATACGGACCAAAACTGATGCCTGTAGCAGGCTTTATTGAGGGGTACGGTTTGAAAGCGCTTGGCCTGCAAACGCGATGGCGAGAGCAAGCAGAATCAGACCCGCAGCGACTGCGAAGGTGAGCCGCATGCCAGACTCAACCGAACTTGGAGGCGCCGTCAATAGGTTGGCAGTGGCCGCTCCCATGGCGAACACTGTGCCCATCAATGACGCGCCGGTGATCAGCCCGAGATTGCGCGACAGGTTGAGCATGCCGGATATGACCCCGCGCTGGTCTGGTCGGATATTGCTCATCACCGCAGTGTTGTTAGCGGCCTGGAACAATGCGTAGCTACCAGTGATCATCATGAGCGGGCCGACATAACCTGCTATGCCGAAGTCTGTCGGAAGCACGGCCATTAAGGAAGCGCCGATGGCCATACCAATGAGTCCGGCAATGCCCATTCGGTATGCGCCCAACAGGTCAACAAGGCGGCCGGCAGGAGCACCTGCGAGTGCAGCAATAATGGGACCTGATGACATAACGATGCCGACATTGACTGGGTTGAGCACAAGCGCGCCAGAGAGATAGAAGGGGCCAACAACCAATGTCGCCATCACCACCGTGGTAACGAGGGCGCTCATGGCGAAGCCAGCGCTCAGCACCGGGTTCTGGAATGTGGCCAGCCGAATCAGTGGGGCCTGCATCCGCGATTCAACGAGCACGAACATACCGACTCCAAAGAGGGCTGCTAGCAGCAAGATCGCATTGATCTGACCAAAACTACCACGCCCAATCGTCATGGCAAGGGCATAAGCGGCAAGTGTCAGCACGAGCAACACTGTCCCCGTCAGGTCAAATTTAGCGGGTATGGTCTTCGAGTCTATGTGATCCTTGGGCAGGTACCGTTGGGCGAGCACCAGAGTCAAAATACCCAACGGCAAGTTGATGAAAAACAGTGCAGACCAACCGAACCAGGCAATTAGTACACCGCCCAGTGTGGGGCCGAGTGCGGTACCAACCGCTGACATGGTTCCGAGCAGACCCATGGCGCTACCGGTTTTTTCCTTGGGAACTGCCTCACCTACCATCGACATGGTGAGAACCATCATGATGGCTGCACCCAAGCCCTGAATCACTCGCGCGGTGATCAACAGCCATAGAGTTGGTGCGATGCCGCACAGGGCTGATGCCAGCGTAAACAGGGAGATTCCGCTCAACATCAAACGGCGCCGACCAATGACGTCACCAAGTCGCCCTACACTGACGATCAACGTGGTGATGGCAAGTAGATAGGCGAGAACGACCCACTGAACTTGTTGAAACGGGGCATTGAATGCCTGCGCCAATGTTGGCAAACCCACGTTGGCGATGCTTGTGCCAAGTGAGGACAACAACATGGACAGCGACAAACTGACAAGTGCCCAAAGAACCGGCTGCGTTTCTCCCCGTGCGGGGGCTACTTGGTCTGATTTTTTAATGATTGACTTCACTTGGATTCCATCATTCTTGTCCCTGAGTTGGCGATGCATGAAGCATAGGCATTTGTGAGTTTTTGCGGAAGGTGCACCATTTGCACTTTATTTGTGCGTTTGACGCCATATATGAACAGGAATACGCTATGGTGAATACATGTCCGCACCCGATCTCAACCTGCTACTGACCCTGGATGTACTGCTCGCAGAGGGCAACGTGACGCGTGCTGCCAAACGATTGCAACTCAGCCCATCTGCGATGAGCCGGGCGCTGGCCAGGTTGCGAGAGACAACGGGAGATCCGCTACTGGTGAGGGCGGGACGGGGCCTCGTTCCAACATCCAGAGCCCTTGAACTTCGCGAGCGAGTCAGTCAACTGGTGCACGATACCCAGGCGGTGCTGCGCCCCGCAGAAATTCCTGACCTCAATAAACTGGTCCGAACATTCACATTGCGGACCAGCGAGGGCTTTGCAGAGAATTTCGGACCAGACCTTATTGCGCGCACCAGTTTAGAAGCGCCTGGCGTACTACTACGCTTTGTGCAGAAACTTGACAAAGACAGTGCGCCGTTGCGAGAAGGGACTATCGATCTGGAAACTGGTGTCGTTGCGACCACGATGGGTCCAGAACTGCGTGCCCAGGCACTGTTCAGAGATCGCTTTGTCGGCGTCGTGCGCATGGGACACCCTTTGAGCAATGATGTGATCAATCCTGCGCGATTTTCGGCCGGCCGGCACATTGGCATCGCGCGCCAGGGACTCGAAATGGGCCCCATTGATGAAGCCATAAATGCGCTTGGTCTGGAAAGAACGATAGCAACAATAGTCGGTGGATTTTCGACTGCGGTGGCGATGGCCCGTGCGTCAGATTTAATCGCAAGCGTTCCGGAACGCCACACCGGGAATCTGCGTGCCGGAATGCATACCTTTGCGCTCCCGTTTACTACGCCCGAGTTCACCGTATCGCTGCTCTGGCATCCCAGGTTTCATGCCGACCCGGTCCATCGATGGCTGCGTGGAATTGTTCTGGAAATATGCGCTTTGGCTCCCTGAGCGGGGGTACGGCTGTAGTTGGATATCCACCTAGCTACTGCCGTTCTACCTATCAGAGGTTTTGGACGATCGCGTTTCCAACAGCCGCTTTGGATCAAGCAGATCGTCAGCCGCTGATCGAAGGGTAACGCGCGAGCGGTTTGGTCCATCGCCCTACATGAGGCGGCCGAGGCTAAATTCGGCTTTCACAAGCTGAACGACCGGTATTGAGAATTCGATTCACTCAATGGCAGCAATGGAGTTGCTGATCTCAATGGCTGCAATTGGTCGGATGCGGGTCCACACTTTTGTGAATTGCCTGCCCGACAACCGACATTGACATATTGAACCGGTTTGATATTCCAATGCCCGGTCTTGGGCAGATTGATCTGATTTTTGAAATTC
>CAIRAW010000056.1 GCA_903876735.1 uncultured beta proteobacterium
CCAGAGACCAAAAGCAAGCAAAAAGGAGCCCAAACCAGACCCATCGTGACCGACACATCTACAATTTAGCCGCGCAACGCCAAACCGCTGCAAACCGGTCACGATCGCCAGAACGATCGGTCACGGTCACCAGAATACGCACACAGGCGGCGGCGAATCTTCAAAGTCCGGTTGACACGACAACGCACCGTATTGCCAACGCTCCCACGGTTGATGCAGCGATAGATGCGTCTCAGCAGATACCGAGCGTTCAGGGGATGCGATCACGGATTGATGCAGAGATTGCTCGTATGAACGCAATGCGGGACAGAGCGAGGGCTTACCAATGACAACAGCACATCTTCAAAAGGGGCGAACCGTGAAACAGAACAGCGAAATTTCAAAAGTTCAGGCGAACATCAAGACAAAGCTGCATACGGCTCTCAAGGTCAAAGCAGCGACAGACGGAACCACTATCGGCAAGTTGATAGAGCGATGGGTGACAAGCTGGGCAACCGGCGAACCAAAGAAAGTATGAGATGGGCAGCGCGAATGCCAAGCACCTTCAGGCTTTCCGAAAGCTGAACCCACGGATTGACTATTACCCAGTCCCAGAGGCGTTAGCGGCTATCCGCAAATTACAGGCGAAATATCCGAATTTCAGTTTGCGCGAACTGGTGGACGCGCTGGTAATCAAAGGCTGCAAATCCTGCTTTCCTGAAAGCCATAACGGTAAGGTTACGGGGGGGTGACGGGAAGGTGTGGGGATTTTCCAAGTCCAACGCGCACACGTACACGAAGTACCTCAAGATTACCCCAAGGTCACACTGAGGTTGCACTAATGCAGCATGGAAGGGTGAGCCGCTGAGAACAGCAAGATTGCAGCAAGGTGACGGCAAGATGACGGCAATTTCTTGAGTCCATGGCTGTAATCGCGTTGCCAATTGCTTGACGAATTTTCAACCCAAAACTTGACACGAAAAGTGTACGATTTGTTTTTCATTGAAAGGCAAATCATGACCAATTCCATCCACACCATCAGCGACAAGATTGCAACAAGTCACCCGGCATGGGCGCACCTTGACCAAATTTATGATGACAACGGCGACTTGCTGACGATGGCGGCTAAGACCATAGAGACCATCAAGGCAGCGCTGCTGTCCGGCAACCCCATAGACGCGCCAACGCTGGTTATGCTGTGCAACCATGCCCTGCGAGACATCAAGGCGACTGGCGACCATCTAGACCGTGCTGTCGGAGTAATGAGCGGGTATCCTCTGAACGATTGACGTGCGTGGAACGGCAGCAGCCGTAACAACACCAGAGCCCAGCATAACCTGCTGGGTTTTCATTTGTCCAATGCTGGTGAAATCGATGCCAATTTTTTTAATGTTGTTTTTTTGAGTAGCATTGCGCATCAGAGGATTTTCATGCTGGACCGACCATTGAAAGGCGGCGACACTGGACCGGCTTGTCACGTCATCGCTTCATTCCGAGGCTTTCTTGCAAGTAATCAGGGAGATGCCGGAATGAAAAAGATGCTTGCCGCAGCGTCAGGCTTGGCGCTGGCTTTGTTGGTCGGCTGTGGGGGAGGTGGAAACGAAGATCCGAATGCGAACAGTGTTCCATCGAAATCCATACAGACCACTGTAGTCACAGCCGACACAAATGGCCTATATCAGTTCTTCGCAGTTGCATTCAATGCCGCACCGGGCGTCACCTACATGGGGCAATTGCTGGACGCTGCCAACGCGGGCATGAGTATCAAGGAAATCGTGAATGTCTTTACAACCAAAGACCAGTTCACATCGGTCTATCCACTGACACTTACCGATGCCGAATTTGCGACAAGGCTGTCCGCCAATGTCATTGGTCTTAGCGCAACAGATCAGGCAAAGCAAAACGCTGTCACCGACATCGTTAATGCGCTTGCATCACCGGGCTGGACTAGGGGCGATGTCATATTTGCCGTCTTCACAAATTTGGCAAACAAATCACCAACTGACACAGAATGGGGCGGCACATCCAAGCAGATGAAGAATCAGGTGGTGTTCGCACGGTATTACACCGAGGTGATGAAGGGAAACGCGACCGATGTACCGACGTTACAAAGTGTATTGGCTGGCGTTACCAGCACCTCTGACACATCAAGCGGTATTGAGCAATTCATAACGTCATGGATTAACAACGTTCCACCAGTGGCGAATGCTGGTATTTCGCAAAACGTGGCGACAGCGAGCCTCGTCACCTTGGACGGGAGTGCCAGCTCAGACGCTAACAGCGACCCGTTGACCTACGCTTGGACATTGATAACTAAACCTGTTAGCAGCGCAGCTACGCTGTCCTTAACCACCTCCGCCAAACCGACTTTTACCGCAGACTTGGCAGGAACCTACGTCGCATCACTTACGGTTAACGACGGCAAAGTGAATAGCAACGCGGCGACCGTCAGCATTTCTGCAATTGCCAATGTGGCACCGATAGCAAATGCCGGCCCGGCGCAAACTGTCGTCATTGGTACTTATGTAATTTTGAACGGCAGCGGCAGTACCGACGCCAACGGAGAACCTCTGACGTATGCGTGGACGGGCACCAGACCCGCAGGAAGTACCGCAACTTTGGCAGGTGCCACGACCTCGGTGCCGGTATTCATACCAGACGTTGCCGGAACTTACGTGTTCAATTTGGTGGTTAATGATGGTAAGGTGAATAGCGCCCCTTCGACTGTCACAATCACAGCCATAGCTGCGGCACCGGTTGCCTCCAAGGAGTACAACGTCACGGCGACCCGCTCAGCGCAAAACTTCTACACTCTCGCTGGTTCAACAGTAATTCTGAAAACTAATTTTTGTTACGAGTACGCGTATTCTGAGTCTGCGGTTTTGACAATGACGGGAAACACTGGTTACTCAGATGGAACAGTCTTATTCGCAAGTGGACATTCTTGCACCGTTTCGGGGGCTTACTCTCCAATGAGTCTATCGGCTGGAAACTACAATGCTACGCTCACGGTTGAGGATGTGCCCTACTACTCTGACACTATTCAGCGCATCATTGTTCGCGCAACGGACTATTGCTATCAGTACAAGTACTACACCCAGTCAACATTACAGCTAACTTATGGGGGTGTAGCTTATTTGAGCGGCACGCCGATTGGGAAAATATTCTTCGACGCATACAGTTCTTGTGACTTAGCTGGGATATATGGCCTTGCTAAATTAAATTAGTCGGCCCTAAAGAATTCCCACAACGGGCATGAATACTGGGGTCTTGGCGGTACCGTATAAATCGCGCTGTTGTGGGTATGCCGTTGTCTTTTGCAGACACTTGATTGACAGGTTTTGACCATCGCAGCGATCTGATTTGAACTGATGATTTAGCGGGTATCAAAGGCAAGACGGGGGTACAGACGGGGGTTCGACTTGATTTTGTTCTGCTAGCAAACCTATAAAAATCAATATGTTGCGTCGGTTTGTCGAGTCCGATAATCGCACCATTTGATAGTCTCAGGCAGCACCAGAAGCCCTTAAAGCCCGCCTTCTTCACCAGAGAGCGGGTTTTTTGTTGCCTCAATCGTGGGATGCATTTATGACCGAACCCGTGCAATGGCTGGCCGACGGCAGCCCGCACAGCCTGCGCTTCAATGACCGCTACCGCTCACGCACCGGTGGTCTGGCGCAGGCGTTGACGGTTTTTGTGATGGCCTGCGGCTTGCCTCAGGGCTGGCGCGGTCGGGACGAATTCACCGTGTTGGAGACCGGCTTCGGCCTGGGACTGAATTTTTTGGCGACCTGGGCCGCCTGGGAGGCCGACACGCAGCGCTGTGAGCGACTGCATTTTGTGTCGGTCGAAGCCTATCCGGTGGCCCCGGCTGACATCGTGCGCAACGCGCTTGCGCCCGGCGCGCCCGATGACGCGAACCCGCAACTGCAGGCGCGTTTGCCGGCGCTGGCGCAGGAACTGGCCCGCGCCTGGCAGAACCTGCGGCCCGGTTTGCAGCAGTTCGATTTTGCCCAGGGTCGCGTGCGTCTGACGCTGGCGGTTGGTGATGTGCAGACGGTGCTGGCTGAACTCGACTGCGTGGCCGATGCGGTCTATCTGGACGGCTTCAGCCCGGCGCTGAACCCGGCCATGTGGTCATTTGCCACATTGCAGGCGGTGGCGCAGCGCTGCCACGCCGGCACAACCCTGGCCAGCTACAGCGTTGCCCTGGAGGTGCGCGAGAGCCTCAAGCAGCTTGGGTTTTCGGTGCGCAAACGTGCGGGGCTGCCACCGAAACGTCATCGGTTGGAAGCACTACTGCAAGCTGATGTGATCTGAACCTTGAGCCGGATGCTGTCCACTTCCCAGCCCTTGCTGCGCAGATGCGCCTGCAGCGCGGGCAGGATCTGGCGAATTTTGGCGGCGGCGGCGTTGTTGCTCAGGATCAGGCACCAGACCGGGCCCTCGATCGGTCCGGCCTTGAGCGCAGGCCGCAAGGCGGCCGGAATCAGGGGCTCGACCGCCTTGAGCCGCGCCACGGAATCGGCGCTGAGCTCGGTCAAGCGGGCCAGTGTCGGCGCCTCCTCGCAGGCTTGCTGCAGCGTAAAAGCTTGGTGGCGGCGATTCATGGGTGGATGTTGCGGGTGGTCCGGCAGCGATTATCCGCTGCCGGTCCCAGCACAGGTAAAATTGCGCCGTTTCCTTATCCAGACACGAAGCGGCTGTTAGCGCAGTTGCGTTTTGTGCCAGTGCCCCCATTTCATCCAGATTAAGAAAAAGGATTGCGCTGCTCGGTTGACCCATGGGGGTTGACCGGTCCGTCTTGCATTCATGGTTACCAATATCCTCACCAAAATTTTCGGCAGTCGCAATGACCGCCTGATCAAGCAATACCGTGCCGGCGTGGTTCGCATCAATGCGATGGAAGCCGAACTCGAGAAACTGTCGGACGAAGCCCTGCGCGGAAAAACGCAGGAGTTCAAGGACCGCGTTGCCAAGGGTGAAGCGCTCGACGCCCTGTTGCCCGAAGCGTTTGCCGTGGTGCGCGAGGGCTCCAAGCGGGTCATGAAGATGCGCCATTTCGACGTCCAGTTGCTTGGCGGCATGTCGCTGCACAACGGCAAGATTTCCGAAATGGGAACCGGTGAGGGCAAGACCCTGACCGCCACCATGCCGGTCTACCTCAATGCCTTGAGCGGCAAGGGTGTGCACGTGGTGACGGTCAATGATTACCTGGCCAATCGCGACGCGGTCTGGATGGGCAAGCTCTACAACTTTCTGGGGCTGTCGGTCGGCATCAACCTGCCCAACATGGCGCGCGAGGAAAAACAGGCCGCCTACCGTTCCGACATCACCTACGGCACCAACAACGAGTTCGGTTTTGACTACCTGCGCGACAACATGGTTTATGAGGCGGCAGACCGGGTTCAGCGCGGTCTCAATTACGCCATCGTCGATGAGGTGGATTCGATCCTGATCGATGAAGCGCGCACGCCCCTGATCATCAGCGGCCAGGCCGAAGATCACACCGAGCTTTATGTTGCCATCAACAAAGTGGCGCCGCTGCTGCAGCGCCAGGAAGGCGAGGAAGACCCGCGCACCGGTGAAGGCATCACCAAGCCGGGCGACTTCACGCTCGATGAAAAAAGCCGCCAGGTCTTTCTGACCGAGCAGGGCCATGAGAGCGCCGAGCGCATTCTCTCCGGTCTGGGCCTGATCCCGGAAGGCGCCACGCTCTACGACCCGGCCAACATCACGCTGATGCACCACCTGTACGCAGCCCTGCGTGCCAACCACCTGTTCCATCGGGACCAGCATTACGTGGTGCAGGACGGCGAGATCGTGATCGTCGACGAGTTCACCGGCCGCCTGATGTCGGGCCGGCGCTGGAGCGAGGGCCTGCACCAGGCGGTTGAAGCCAAAGAGGGCGTCGAGATCCAGGCTGAAAACCAGACCATGGCGTCGATCACCTTCCAGAATTACTTCCGTCTCTACGGCAAGCTCGCCGGCATGACCGGCACGGCCGATACCGAAGCCTACGAATTCCAGGAGATCTACGGCCTCGAAACCGTGGTGATGCCGCCAAACCGCCCGAGCAAGCGCGAAGACCAGCAGGACCGTGTCTACAAGACCACGCGCGAGAAGTACGAGGCCGCCATCAAGGACATCCGCGAGTGTTATGAGCGCGGCCAGCCGGTGCTGGTCGGCACCACCTCGATCGAGAACTCCGAAGTCCTGGCCGACATGCTGGGCAAGGAAAAACTGCCGCATCAGGTGCTCAATGCCAAGCAGCATGCGCGCGAGGCCGAGATCGTAGCCCAGGCCGGGCGCGCCAAGATGATCACCATCGCCACCAATATGGCCGGCCGTGGCACCGACATCGTGCTCGGCGGCAATATCAACCCGGCGATCGAAGCCATCGAAGCGGACGAGTCGCTCAGCGCCGAGCAGAAGCAACAGCAGACCGATGCCTTGCGGACCCAGTGGAGCCGCGACCATGAGCAGGTCAAGGCGCTGGGCGGTTTGCGCATCATCGCCACCGAGCGCCATGAGTCACGCCGCATTGACAACCAGTTGCGTGGCCGCTCGGGACGCCAGGGCGACCCGGGTTCGTCACGTTTCTACCTGAGCCTGGACGATTCGCTGATGCGCATCTTTGCCGGCGACCGGGTTAAGGCCATCATGGACCGACTCAAGATGCCCGATGGCGAAGCGATCGAGGCCGGCATCGTCACGCGCTCGATCGAGAGCGCGCAGCGCAAAGTGGAAGCGCGCAACTTCGATATGCGCAAGCAATTGCTCGAGTACGACGACGTCTCGAACGACCAGCGCAAGGTCATTTACCAGCAGCGCAACGAGATTCTCGATGCCAGCGACCTGACGGCGCAGATCACCTCGCTGCGCGAAGGCTGCTTCAACGATCTGGTGCGCCAGTACATTCCGGTGGAGTCGGTCGAGGAGCAGTGGGACATCGCAGCGCTGGAAAAAGTCCTGTCCGATGAATGGCAACTCACGGTGGCCTTGCAGAGCCAGGTCAGCGCTGCCAGTGCCATCACCGACGCAGAACTCTTGGAGAGCGTGCGCTCTGTGGCAAACGAGTCGTTCGGCGCCAAGGTCGAGCAGGTCGGCGGCGAGAACTTCATCCAGTTTGAGCGCATGGTGCTGCTGCAAAGCATAGACACGCACTGGCGTGAACACCTGAGTTCGCTTGACTACCTGCGCCAGGGCATTCACCTGCGCGGTTATGCCCAGAAGCAGCCCAAGCAGGAATACAAGCGCGAGGCGTTTGAGTTGTTCGGACAACTGCTGGACGCCGTCAAGAACGACGTGACCAAGGTGCTGATGACGGTCAAGATCCAGTCGGACGAGCAACTCGAACAGGCGGCCGAAGCGATGGAAACCCGTGGCGAGAGCATCGCCAATGTCACCTACAGCGCGCCGACCGAGACCGGCGAGGTGGAGACCGTCGTTGACGAAGAGACCATCAACAAGCGCGTGGCGGCTTTTGGCGGCACGGTGCCGCGCGTAGGTCGCAATGAACCCTGCCCCTGCGGCAGCGGCAAGAAATACAAGCACTGCCACGGCAAGCTGGCGTGAGAGCGGGAGCGTAAGTCATGGCTGTCAATTTGCCCGCCCCCAATCCCGCTGAACTGTTCCCCATTGCCGGTGTGCGCCTGGGCGTGACCGAAGCGGGTGTGCGCAAGGCCAACCGCAAGGACCTGACGGTCGTGCTGCTCGATCCGGGCACTGCGGTTGCCGGGGTCTTCACGCAGAACCGCTTTTGTGCGGCACCGGTGCAGATTTGCCGCGAGCATCTGGCGCGGACTTACGATATCCGCGCCATGCTCATCAACACCGGCAACGCCAATGCCGGCACCGGTGCCGATGGCCGGCGCCGTGCCATCAGCACCTGTGTTGCGCTGGCGGTCAAACTCGACATTGCGGCCCACGCCGTCCTGCCGTTTTCAACCGGCGTCATCATGGAGTCGCTGCCGGTCGATCGCATTGAGGCGGGGCTGGACGCCGCGCTGGCCGACGCCCGCGAAGACAACTGGCTGCGTGCGGCCGAGGCCATCATGACCACCGATACCGTGGCCAAGGCTTTTGGTACGCAAGTGATGATTGACGGCGCGCTGGTCAGCATCACCGGCATCAGCAAGGGCGCCGGCATGATCCGGCCCAACATGGCAACCATGCTTGGCTTTATGGCAACCGACGCCTGTGTCAGCGAGGACGTGATCGAGCAACTGGCGAAGGAACTGGCGGAAGGTTCCTTCAACCGCGTCACGGTCGACGGCGACACCTCGACCAATGACTCCTTTGTCGTCATTGCCAGCAACAAGGCCAGGCACGCCCGGATTGATTCGCTCGACAGTGTGAGCGGGCGCGCGCTCAAGGCCGCCATGCTCGGCGTGGCCAAGCAACTGGCGCAGGCCATCGTGCGCGACGGCGAAGGCGCAACCAAATTCATTGCGATCAAAGTTGAAGGCGGCAAGACGCAGGCCGAATGCCGCCAGGTGGCCTATGCCATTGCCCATTCGCCGCTGGTCAAGACAGCCTTCTTTGCCAGCGACCCGAACCTCGGGCGCATTCTGGCGGCTGTTGGTTACGCCGGCATCGACGATCTGGAGCAGACCGGCATCGACCTGTACCTCGACGCGGTCCATGTCGCGACCGCTGGTGGTCGTCATCCCGACTACCGCGAAGAAGACGGCCAGCGCGTCATGCAGCAAAGCGAGATTACGGTACGGGTCGGGCTCGGTCGTGGTGATGCAGCGGACACCGTCTGGACTTGCGACCTCAGCCATGACTACGTTTCGATCAATGCCGACTACCGTTCATGATCCCCGACTTTGACCATATTTTCCGGCGCGCCGAGCAGCTGATGGAGCGCATTGAAGCGGCGCTGCCGCAGAGCCTGTCGGCGCCGGACTGGAGCGCCTCGGTGGCTTACCGCTACCGCAAGCGCGGCTCGGGCCAGGGTCTGCTCTCGCCGGTGCGCCACGTTGGCACCATGCGCCTGGCGGACCTGAAGGAGATCGAGCCGCAAAAGGAAAAAATCCAGCGCAACACCTTGCAGTTCGTCAACGGCCAACCCGCCAACAACGTGCTATTGACCGGTGCGCGCGGCACCGGCAAGTCTTCGCTGATCAAGGCCTGTCTGAACGAATACGCCGCGCGCGGCCTGCGCCTGATCGAGGTCGACAAGGCGGATCTGACGGACCTGCACGACATCGTCGATGTGGTTTCGGATCGCCCGGAGAAATTCATTGTGTTCTGTGACGACCTGAGCTTCGAGGACGGTGAGCCGGGCTACAAGGCGCTCAAGTCGATACTCGATGGCTCGGTGGCTGCCACCACGCCCAATGTGCTGATCTACGCTACCAGCAACCGGCGCCATCTGCTGCCCGAGTACATGAAGGAAAACCTCAGCTACAAGCACACGGATGACGGTGAAGTTCATCCGGGCGAAGTGGTGGAAGAGAAAATTTCGCTCTCTGAGCGCTTTGGCCTGTGGGTGAGTTTCTACCCGTTTACGCAGGATGAATACCTGACCATCGTGGCGCAATGGCTGGAGTCATTCGGTGTCGCAGCCGATGCGATTGCCGCAGCCCGTGGCCAGGCCCTGGTCTGGGCACTTGAGCGCGGTTCACGCAGCGGGCGCGTCGCCTACCAGTTTGCACGCGACTACGCAGGCCAGCACGCCGCCAGCGCATGAAGCCGCGCCTGGTGGCCGACGCCGAACTGCCACGCGTCGGCGGCCCTGAGCGCGCCATCGTCGAGGTGGCGGTCGGCGTCCTGATCCGTCCGGATGGCGCTTTTCTCTTGACTTCACGCCCGCCGGGTAAGGTCTACGCCGGCTACTGGGAGTTTCCCGGTGGCAAACTGGAGGCCGGAGAAACCGTCGCGCAGGCTTTGCAGCGAGAACTACAGGAAGAGCTGGGCATTCTCATCGGCTCCGCAACACCCTGGAAAGTTGAAATGGTGGACTATCCGCACGCGTTGGTGCGCCTGAACTTCTGCAAGGTGTTTGTCTGGCAGGGCGAACTCGAGATGCGCGAAGGCCAGTTGTTTGCCTGGGAGCGCCTGCCGGTGCAGGTGACGCCGGTATTGCCGGGCACGCTGCCGGTACTGGAATGGCTGGCCGCCGATCAGGGTTTTACGCAGCCGACTATTGCAGCGTGCCCGGGTCGGTGAGCTGGTCTTCCAGACTGCCCTTGTCGGGCATGCGGAACTCCTCGTTGGCCCAGGCGCCGAGGTCGACGTTCTTGCAGCGTTCGCTGCAGAAGGGGCGAAACGGGTTGCTCGGTGCGTAGACGGCGGCCCCCTTGCATTGCGGGCAGATAACCTGGCGTGGCGCCGGCGCCTTTTCTTCGGTCGGTTTCATGAGCACAGGGTCAGCTCGAACGTGGCGTCTGCCACGCTCGGATGCAGCCGGTCATCGGCCTGCATCTGCATCAGCCGGATCGAGACCATCAAGCGGTTCCCGCTGATCTCGGGAATCAGCTCGAGTGCCGGGTCAAGCGTCAGTCGCAGCAGCTGAAAGGTTCGGCCTTGCGGCAGGTTTTGCTGGAACTGCCCTGCATTGGCCATGACTTTTTGCGGCATGCCTGAATCGCGCAGCAGTTTGAGCAGCAGCTGGACCGATTCGGCCAGCGGCGCCAGCGTCTCGGCCCAGCGCGCCAGGTCCGCGCGGCGTTGCAGGATGGTCTTGTGTTGCCAGGCGTAATAGGCCGGCAGGTCGAACTCGCAAGTGCCGCCGGGAATGCCGATGCGGCTGCGGATGCTCATGAGCCAGTCATTTTCGGTCAGCGCCTGCCCCGCCTTGCCGGGCAGACTGCTCAGGGTCTCGAAACAGCGGTCCATCTGCGCTATGACCCGGTCCAGCACGTCCTGCGCAATGACCGGGTTGTTGCGGTAACCCTCCAGCACATGGCGCTGCCGGTCCAGGTCCTTGAGGACATCGGATTTGAGGTCGGCACGCGCGGCCACATCCATGATTTCAAAAATCGTGGCCAGTGCAAAGTGGTGGTCCAGTGCCTGCTCGCGAGAGGCAAATTCCGCCAGACGAACAAACAGGTGCTCCAGTCGCAAATAAGTGCGAATGCGCTCGTTAAAGGGGTATTCGTAGAGGATCACGCTGATTTCTTCGCTAGGCCGGTGGAGGTGCTACCCGGATGATAGCCCGAAGCGCGGGCTTAGCTGGCGCACTTCGTCGGCCAACTCGGACAGGCTCAGCGCCACGTTGAACAGAACACTGTCGGCTGCGCTCAGTCGTTGTTCCCGGCTGGCCTGCGAGGCGATGATTTTTTCGACCTCGCTGCGCGTCATCTGGTTGCGCGTCATGACCCGGCTGATTTGAACCTCGGCGCTGCAGTCGACCACCAGCACGTGATCGACGCGGGTTCGCCAGGTTGGCGACTCTACCAGCAGCGGCACATCGAACACGATGCAGGGGTGACCCTGTTCGACTGCACGCGCGGTCTGCTGCAGGGTTTCCTGCGCCACCAGCGGATGGACGATGGCTTCGAGCCGCTGGCGTGCGCCGGCATCGCTGTGGACCAGCGCGCGCATCCGGTCACGGTCCAGGGCGCCGTTCGGACTCACGAAGTCCGGACCAAACTGCGCCGCGATCAAGGGCATGGCCAAGCCGCCCGCTGCGGTCGACTGGCGCGAGATGGCGTCGGCATCGACGATGGCCGCACCGCGCTGTGCCAGCAGGGCGGCCACGGTGCTTTTGCCGCTGCCAATGCCGCCGGTCAGTCCGAGTCGGAACGGACCACCCATGGGCTACAGACCGACTGCGCGCAGCATCGCGTCCGAGCCAAAGATCATGGCAGTCAAACCGGCGCCGGCCAGGAACGGGCCGAACGGCACGTAGCCACCTTCGCGCAGGCTGCTGGCGAACTTCATGGCGATACCCACCGCCGCGCCAATCACGGAGGCCATCAGGATGATGGGCACCAGCGCCTGCCAGCCAAACCAGGCGCCCAGTGCGGCGTACAGTTTGAAGTCGCCAAAGCCCATGCCTTCCTTGCCGGTCACCAGTTTGAAACCCCAATAAACCAGCCACAGCGACATATAGCCCGCTACCGCGCCCCACAGGGCATCGGGCAGACTGGGCGATGTCCAGTGCAGCGCCGCCGCGATCAGACCCGCCCACAGCAGCGGCAAGGTGATGTCGTCGGGCAGCAGGGTGGTGTCCCAGTCGATCAGGGTCAGGGTCACCAGCGTTGCGGAAAACAGGCCCCAGAGCAGCGCGCTGGGGCTGACGCCCCAGGTCCAGCCGCAATAGAAGAACAGGGCGCCACTTGCCAGTTCCACCAGCGGGTAGCGCAGGCTGATGGGTGCCTTGCAGGCCGAGCAGCGGCCGCGCAAAAAGAGATAGCTCAGCACCGGCATGTTTTCATACCAGGCAATGGCGTGCTGGCACTTGGGGCAGCGCGAGCGCGGCACCAGCAGGTTGAAGGTCTCAGCTTCAGGCAGTTCCTGGCCGGCGATTTCCGCAGATTCGGCCTTCCACTGAGCTTCGAGCATCAGCGGCAGGCGGTAGATCACGACGTTGAGAAAGCTGCCAATCAGCAGGCCTAAAACGCCCAGAGCGGTGGCGTCGAACCATTGATTTACCGGCATCAGACCACCTGTCCGAGTTTGAAGATGGGCAGGTACATCGCGACCACGATGCCACCGATGACCGTGCCCAGAATCACGATGATGATGGGCTCCATCAGGCTCGAGATGCCGGCCACCATGTCGTCCACTTCAGCCTCGTAAAAATCAGCCGCCTTGCCCAGCATGTGATCAAGGGAGCCTGATTCCTCGCCGATGGCGCACATCTGCAGGACCATCGAGGGAAAGAGGGCGGCATTGGTCATGGCCACCGTCAGCGCGGTGCCGGTTGAGACCTCTTGCTGAATCTTCTTGGTGGCCAGGGTGTAGACGGAATTGCCGGCAGCGCCGCCGACCGAATCCAGCGCCTCCACCAGCGGCACACCGGCGGCGAACATGGTTGACAGGGTGCGCGTCCAGCGGGCAACGCAGGACTTGTCGACCAGCACGCCAAAGATCGGCATCTTGAGCATGATGCGGTCCATCACGTGCTGCATGTTTTCATTGCGCTGCCAGGCCTGCATGAAGAAGTAAAAGCCACCCCCGATGCCGCCGAAAATGAGCCACCAGTACTTGACGAAAACCTCGCTGATCGCAATCACGGCCAGGGTCGGTGCCGGCAGGTCGGCGCCAAAATTGGAGAACACCTCCTTGAACGCGGGCACCACGAAAATCATGATGACCGCCGTGACAACAAAGGCCACGACCAAAACCGAGATCGGGTACATCAGGGCCGACTTGATCTTGGACTTGATGGCCTCGGTTTTTTCCATATAGACCGCCAGGCGGTCGAGCAACTGGTCCAGAATGCCGGCGGCTTCACCGGCCTCGATCAGGTTGCAATAGAGATTGTCGAAATAAAGCGGGTACTTGCGAAAGGCCACGCTCAGCGAGGTGCCCGTTTCCACATCGTTGCGGATGTCGCCGAGCAGTTTGGTAACACGCGGGTTCGGGTTGCCGCGACCCACGATGTCAAAAGCCTGCAACAGGGGAACGCCGGCTTTCATCATGGTGGCGAGTTGGCGCGTGAAGATGGCCATATCTTTCGGTTTGATCGTTTTGCCGCCACTGGTCCTGCGCTTCTTGATCTTGATTGGCAGCACACCCTGGCGGCGCAGCGCCGCCTTCACCTGGTTTTCGCCGCCGGCCCGGGTTTCGCCGCGGACCTGCTTGCCGTTGCGGTCTTTGCCTTCCCACTCGAAGACAAATTCCTTGCTGCCCTTCATCTTTTCAGTTGCCATGTGCTTCCTTTCAGTCGTGGTTGCCAGCAAGCACTTCTTGCAGCGAAGTCAAATCCATTGCGCTCTGGCGCCAATCGGCCCGCCCGCGTCCGCAGGCAGCCTCGTTGCCGAGTACCGGCCAGGCTATGACAGGGGTATCCGGGGCAGGGTCAAGGGTGGCCATAATGCGTGAATGTACTACTTAAGAATCAGACGCCTGCGATCATCGCTGATTTTGCGCTCGCCTGCATGCCCGTGATGCCTGATAGCAAGCCCCAACTGTGTCCTTTGTGTGGCCAGCCCAACCAGTGCGCCATGGAACTCGAGCGCGCAAGCGGTGTGCGGCAGGCGCCTTGCTGGTGCAATGACATGACATTTACGCCGGAGTTGCTGGCCCGCATCCCGCCGCAGGCGCGCGCCAGTCGCTGTGTCTGTGCGGCCTGTGCCAGGGCCGCTGCACCAACAGGGCCCTGAGCGGCTCAGCCGGCCCAGCGTTTGCGGCTGGTGCGTAGCCGGTAGCGTTCGCGGTAGCCGGCTGGCAGTTCTTTCGTCAGGCGCTGGAAGACGCGGCGAAAGCTGCCCACATCCTGGTAACCGCACATCTGAGCCACCTGTTCCACGCTGACGTAGGTGGTCTCAAGCAGCACACGGGCGCGCGCTACACGCAGTCCATGCAGGTAGTCGAGCGGACTTTGCGCATGGGCGCCGGCAAAGTGACGCAACAAGGAGCGCGGGCTGATCGCCGCGGCGCGCGCGGTGGCCGCCAGGCTGTAGGGCTCGGTCATATTGGCTTCGAGCCAGCGGCGTGCCAGCTCAACGGCGCCGGCTGGCAGGATGCGGTGTTGGGTTCCGCAGACGATTTGCGCCGCGACCTGCTGGCGCTGCGCGGAATGCAGGTAGACATGGGCGGTGGCGCTGGCGAGTTCGGCCAAGGGCGTCTGATGCAGCATGTCGAGCACGACCTCGGTTGCGAGCACCGGTGAGTCACAGGTCCAGACCCCTTGGTCCACAGTCCAGGCGCGGTCGGTCAGCAGGCGCACGTCTGCCCCATGGCGCAGCACCGGGGCGACAAAAGGCCAGGGCGCAACCGCGCTGCGCCCCGCAAGCAGGCCGGCCTCGCCAAGCAGGGCGGCCGCGTTGTAGAGGCCCGCCACGAGCCCGCCTGCTGCATGCACCTGCAACAGGCGGGGCATGGCCGGCGCGCAGCGTTGCACGATCTGGTCCAGGTGCGGGCCGCTGTGCGCATGCCACCCCGGCAGCAGCAGCAGGGTGGCGGGGCCGCGATGGACCGCACCACGCGGCAAAGCGCGCGGTGCGCGGCTACCGGGCGCGCAGCACCAGCGCCAGGTCAGAGGGGCAGGCCGGTTTGGCGCACGCATGGCAGACAGCAGGTTGATGCTGCGCAGCACGTCGACCGCGGCCAGGGCGGCCCCGGCCAGCACGTCGGCATCCCAAAAGATGTCCATGCAAAGGGGTTCGGTGGCAGACGGGGTGCGGGGTGTCATGGCGGAATCGGCAGCTAGATTGGCGATAAGCGCACTTTAGCGCATTGCGTTTACAGCGTACGATGACTGGCCCCAGTTTGATTTTCCAGGAGACAAAAACATGAATTTGCAAGGCCCTTGCTCGCCCACACCCGCCATTTCGCGTCGCCAACTGGTGCTCGCCGGCGCACTGGCGGCCAGTGCGCCCCTGGCCTGGTCCCAGCCGGCTTTCCCCACTAAGGCGCTGACGATCATCGTGCCGTTCACCGCCGGCGGTGCCTCCGACATCGGTGCCCGCATGCTGGCCACTGAACTGACCAAGTTGCTGGGGCAGCCGGTGGTGGTGGACAACGTGGCTGGTGCCGGCGGCGCCATCGCGATGCAAAAGTTGATCCGCTCACCAGCGGATGGCTACACCCTGCTGTACGGGGGCTTGAGCGAATCATTGCTGATTCCGATGATCAATCCGGCGGTCAACTACAAGGTTGAAGACCTGCTGCCCATCGCCTTGGTCGGCTCATCGCCGGTGGTGTTTGTCACGCGGCCCGATTTTGCTGCCAACAATGTGGACGAACTGGTCGAGATGGCGCGCAAGAATCCGGGCAAACTCAGCTTCGGCTCCGCCGGCATAGGCTCTTTTGCCCATGTCATGACCGAAGTTGTCAAGGATAAAGCCCGGGTTTTCATGGTGCACATCCCGTACCGAGGGGGCAGCCAGATTCTCACCGACGTGATCAGCGGCCAGATTGATCTGGGCGTCACCACGGTTTCCAACGCCGCGTCCATGATCGCCGCCAAGCGCGTCAAGGTGCTCGGTGTTTCTTCGAAGAAGCGGGTTTCGGTCATCAAGGAGGTGCCGACCTTTGCCGAGTCACGCGCGCTCAAGGAACTTGAAATGCAGGTCTGGGCTTTGATGTTTGCGCCGCTGGGGACACCGCCCGCAGTGGTCAGCAAGCTCAACGCTGCCATCAATACCGCGCTGGAGCTACCCAGCATCAAGACGCTGCTGGTGAAGCTTGGCGCTGAACTGCCGGGTCTGCTGAGCCCGGCGCAGGCGCAGGCCTTTTTGCAGGCCGAACAGAAGATGTACCGCCCGGTGGTCAGCCGCATCAAGCCGGAGTAGCGCATGGCCACAGCAGCGTTGCGGGTCGGCATTTGCGGTTTTTTTCTGGAATGCAACCGCTGGGCGCCAGTGACCACGCGCGCCATGTTTGGCGCCGCGCTGGACATGGCGGGCGATGTGCTGCAGGCGGAGCTTGCGCGCGAGCAGCCGCGCACCCTGCCCGATACGGCCGGGTTTGTCGCGCAGATGAACCAATTGGGTCCTTGGCAGCCGGTTGCGCTGCGCATGGCGGCGGCTCAACCTGGCGGGCCGGCCGAGCACGCTTTTTTTGAGGAACTGGTTAGTGACATTGAGGCGCGATTGCGTGCGGCTGCGCCGCTCGATGCGGTTTTTATCTCGTCGCATGGCGCTGCACTGACGACCGAAAGCGATGACCCGGATGGCGAATTGTTTGCCCGCATCCGCGCCATCGTTGGCCCGCAGGTTCCGGTCGTGGCCGTGTTGGACCTGCATACCAATGTCTCGCAGCGCATGACCGACGCCCTGTCGGCCTTTGTTGCCTATCGCTGCAACCCGCACACCGATCTGCGCGAGCGTGGTGAGGAAGTGGCGCGCCATTTGCACGCCTTGATTGCCAACGGGCCGGGCGTGGTGGAACGGGTCAGGCTGCCGCTGGTGCCGCCGGCAACGGCGCAACTGGTGGCGCCGGGCACGCCGTATGCGGAACTGATCGCATTGGGGCAGACGCACGTTGGCGGGGCTATCCTGAACGTGTCGCTGTGCGGCGGTTTTGCGCTGGCCGATTGCGAGAAGTGCGGGTTTTCCGTGGTGGTCACGGCACAGGGCGGTGACCGCGCAGCGGCCCGCTCGCTTGCGCTGGATTTGGCGCAAACCGTCTGGCAACAGCGTGATCGCTTTGTCTCGCGCCTGACCCCGGTCGATGAGGCGGTGCGCGCCGCGCTTGACGCTGGCGCGCCGGGCGGTGCGCCGCTGATCCTGGCCGATGTGGCCGACAACCCTGGCGCCGGTGGCGGCGGCAACACCGTGCTGCTGTTGCAGTCCCTACTGGCTGCTGGCGCACAGGGCGTGCTGCTGGGCGTCTTTACTGACGCGGCGCTGGCGCAGGAGGCGAACGCACTCGGGGTCGGGGCCAACTTTATCGCGCGCTTCAACCGCGACCAGCGGGATGACCTGTTTGCGCAGCCCTGCCAGTACCCGGCGCGGGTACTGGCGCTGTCCGATGGCCGTTTCGTCGGTCGGCGTGGCATGGTCAAGGGCTCGCAGCATGAGATGGGGCCATCGGCCCTGCTTGATCTGGGCGGCGTGCGCGTGGCCGTGATTTCGAAGCGCCAGCAGTTGCTGGACCCGGCGCAACTCGACGTGCTGGGCGTTGATCTGGCAAGCGTGCGCACGCTGGTGGTCAAGAGCCGAGGCCATTTTCGCGCTGCCTTTGACGAGTTCGCGCCGCGCGAGCGCATCCTGGAGGTGGACGGCCCCGGCCTGACCACGCCGAACCTCAAGACCCTGCCCTGGACGCGCATGCCGCGCCCGGTTTTCCCGATTGATGACGACGCAAACTGGAGCCCTTGACCATGGATCTGTCCCGTTTTCCCCGGCGCCGCTACACGCCATTCGCCACGCCGCTCGATTTCCTGCCCAACTTCACGCGTGCGCTCAGCCCGCAGGGTGGCGGCCCCAACATCTGGATCAAGCGCGACGACATGCTGGGCCTGTACCCGGGCGGCAACAAGACCCGCAAGCTTGAATTCCTGGTGGCCGACGCGCTGGCGCAAGGTGCCGACACGCTCATCACCTGCGGTGCGCCGCAGTCCAATCACTGTCGCATCACGCTGGCTGCCGCCGTCAAGGAAGGGCTCAAATGCCGTTTCGTGATCGAGGAGCGCGTGCCTGGCAGTTTCAAGGAAAGCGCCAGCGGCAACCATTTTCTGTTTCGCCTGTTCGGGGTTGAAGCCCTGACCGTGCTGCCAGCGGGCAGCAACATGGGGCAGGCCATGCAGCAGGTGGCCGATGAACTGGCGGCGCAGGGTCGCAAGGGCTACATCATTCCGGGTGGCGGCTCCAATGCGCTCGGCGGCCTCGGCTATGTCGCCTGCGCGCAGGAACTGCAGCAGCAGTTCTTTGAGCAGGGCGTGCAGATTGACCGCGTGGTGGTCGGCTCCGGCAGTTCTGGCACGCATGGTGGGCTGCTGGCGGGCTTTCTGGGCAACAACATCAATATCCCCATCGTTGGCATCGGTGTCAGCCGCGACCCGGCCGATCAGGAACCGCTGGTGCACCGGGAAGCACAGGCCGTGCTGGACCTGCTGGGTGTGCCGATCACCGTGCCGCGCGCGGCGGTGCTCAGCGTCGGCGGCTTCTGGCAGCCCAAATACTCGGTGCCCAATGCGCGCATGGTCGAGGCGGTGCAGATGCTCGCGCGCAGCGAGGCCATTCTGCTCGACCCGGTTTACACCGGCAAGATCATGGCCGGTCTGATCGGCCTGACGCGCCAGGGTTTTTTCAAGCCCGGTGAAAACCTGCTGTTCCTGCACACCGGTGGCCTGCCCTCGGTTCACATTTACGAGCGCGAACTGCTGGGACAGGTGGAACTGCCGGTTTGAGTCGGCGCCAACCGTTGCAGCAGACCGAACCCGGTGACCCGGATCATTCGAGTGAACCCTCAGCGTGGCATGCTGTACTGGCCCTTCATGGCCTGCACATGCTGGCTCCAAACGGCCTCATAACGTGTGGCATCAACGACCGGTTTTTTGATCATCTTCAGGCACTGCGCCATTTGCCCGTCTGAACTGCTGGGCTTGGAGTACAACTGCAGCGCAAACTTGGAGAAGTCGCGCACCATGAAGTCAAAGATCTGGTCGATCAGCGCTGCATCCATAGCGTAGATCCTGGCGTTCTCCAGGATCAACTGGCCGTACACCACCAGGGTGAACATCTCGCCTGCGGTCAGCAGGAAGTCGATGTCTTTCGCCTGTTCTTTGCTTGGCGGCGCTTTAACCGCCATCTCCTTGAACAGGGCGATTTGCTCCTTGAAAACGGCGAGGTTGGGCAGGTCGTAGCTGTTGTAAGCCTCGCGGTAGTCGTGGAACTGGATGCTGCCCAAGCCTTTGGTGGGCCCCTGATTGAACAGGAACTCATCATCGCTGCCATCGTCGCGGCGTGGCACTGGCGCGTAGGTCTTGGGGTTGAAGAAGTAGTTGGCCATGAACTTGATGATCAGCGCCATGTTGACGTGCACCGTGCCCTCGAGCTTGGGCAGGCAACGGATGTCGGCGGCGGCCATGGCAAAGAAGGGTTCCTTCTCGAAACCCTTGGCGGCGATGACATCCCACAGCAGGTTGATGACTTCTTCGCCCTGCGTGGTGACTTTCATCTTCACCATGGGATTGAACAGCAGGTAGCGGCGGTCTTCTGCGCTGGCGGTCTTCATGTAATCAGCTGCGCGCAGGGCAAACAGCTTCATCGCCACCAGGCGCGTGTAGGCGTCGGTGAAGAGCTGCTTGACGTGCGGAAAATCGGTAACCGTCTTGCCGTAAAGGTGGCGGTTGGAGGCGTGGTCAATGGCCTCGTAAAAGGCATGTGTGCACATGCCAATGGAGGCCCAGCCGAGGTTGTATTTGCCGACGTTGATGGTGTTGAGCGCCGCGTTCCAGGCGTCGTCGCCGTGGTGCAGCACCTCGGCCTCGGTAAAGGGGTAGGCGTTGAGCCGGTACTCGGCCACGAAGTTCTGGCTGTAAACGGTGTTCTTCACCAGTTCGTACTTGGGGTGCTGCGAGTTGGCGACGAAGAAGATGTACTCGCCCGTGTCGGCCATCTTGCCGAATGTGGACACCATGGCCGCCTTGTTGGCGTTGCCAATGTAGTACTTGGCGCCACTGGCCTGGTAGCTGCCGTCGGGCAGTTTGGTGACGATCATGTCAGACGCGTAAATGTCCGCGCCATGTTCCTTTTCGGACAGACCAAAGGCAAAGATCTCGCCTTGGTCCAGCAGCGTTTTGGCCTTGGCTTGCAAGGCCGTATTCCTGCTCATCCAGATCGGGCCGATGCCAAGCACCGACACCTGATAGGTGTACCAGTAGCACAGTCCAAAAAAGCCCAGCACCTCGGCAAAGCCGCAGACGCGCCAGGTGTCCCACGCCGCGTTCTCTCCCGGCTTGCCATGCCGGGCCGGCGTCATGACAGAGGACAAAATCCCTTCTGCCTTGCAAAATTCCAGAAAGTCCGCGTACCAGACCGCGCCGTTGTAATCCTCCTTGAGCTTGTCAAGCCCTTTCTTCTCGAAGAAGGCAATGGTTTTGGCCATGATCTCGCTCGAGCGCGGTTCGGGGTAGTGGCGGTCGTTGTGACGGGGGTTGAGCAGAAACATGAGGGACTCCTGGGTGGCATTGAGGGAACCGTATCGCCAGCCTGTGGGCTTTGCGGTTCTGCCGGCCAGTGTGCCACGAAGGGGCCGCCGAGATTGGAGCTCACGGCCTAAAACCGAACAAGTCGATGGGTTTCGGGATCAGCTGGCTGGGCGTTCAGTTATGAAGCCGAGCCAGGTTCAGCCCTGGATGATTTTCCATCAGGGCTGCGGTCAGGCCTTCCCATACCGGGCATAGATTGCCTCACGCCGGCGCGGATCGATATTGACTCGGCTCAGTTCCCACTGCACGTGCGGCAGTGCCAGCAAGCGGGGGTCCATCACCCTGAACCACAGAGCGGGCACATAGGCCAGCGGAAACATGCCGAAGTAGCCGCTGGGCAACTGCGGCAGTTGCTCGAAATGCCGCAGCGACTGGTAACGGCGCGACGGGTGCGCATGGTGATCCGAGTGCCGCTGCAGATGAAAAGTGGCCAGGTTGGTCACCAAATGGTTGGCGTTCCATGAGTGGTGCGGCTGCGGTGCTTCATATCGGCCGCTGGGCAGACGCGCCCTTAGCAGCCCATAGTGCTCGACATAGTTGGCAGAGGTGAGTTGCCACCAGGCCACCATGTTGTGCACGGCCAGGAAGGGCAACATAAGCCAGCCGAATGCCAACACCAAACCAAGTTGCAGCAAGGCGGTAATGGCGTAAGACTGCAGCATCGTGTTGTGAATACTCCAAGCCGAGCTTCTTTCCTTGGTCAGCCGCTCCTTCTCGATGTGCCATGCGCGGTGAATGCCGCCTGGCAATTCGCGCAGGGCAAATCGGTAGATGCTCTCGCCCATGCGGGCACTGGCATGGTCTTGCGGCGTGGACACCCAGCGGTGATGACCCCGCCCGTGTTCAACGGTGAAATGGCCGTAGGCGGGCACCGCCAGCACCAGACGCGCAAGCCACTGTTCGATCCGGTTGTATTTGTGCCCCAACTCATGCCCGGTGTTCAGACCCAGCCCGGAACCGGTCCCCGCCACATAGGCAAACAACAGCACAGCCCACCATGACAGTGAATGCGTGCCGACCCACCATGCGCAGCCGATCAATGCAACGTAGTGCAAAGGCACAGTGGCCCAGGTGAGCCAGCGGTAATAGCGGTCTGCCTCCAACTGCGGCACGATGGCCTCAGGGGGGTTGCTCTCGTCTTCGCCTATCAGGTAATCGAGCAGCGGCATGAGGCCGAAGCTGATCAACAGCGGCAACCCGAGCGCGATCTGCATCCCGCTGGCGGCATGGGCCGCCATGCCGGCGAGCGGCAAGAGCGGAAAGACAACAGACAACAACCACCACCAGCGCTTGCGATCACGGTACTGCGCGAGATCAGGTTGAGGTTCTGCCGCAACGGGGGGCATCGGTTTGTCGGGATTCATGATCACAGGCCTTCGACTCTGACGAGACGGGCAGAACGGCATCCGTCACGGATCGACTGGATGCCTCCAGTCCCAAACGAAATGCCGGTGCATGGCTTATATTTCTTCCGGCACCATCTTGATCGCGCCACAGGGACACTCTGAAACACAGATGCCGCAACCCTTGCAGTAGTCGTAGTTGAACTCAAAGCGCTTGCCTGGGCCCAGTTTGATCACGGAGTTATCAGGGCAGACGCCGTAACAGTTGTCGCACTCAAAACAATTGCCGCAGGACAGGCAGCGTCGCGCTTCAAACAGGGCATTGTTTTCGTCCAACCCGCCCTGCACTTCATCGAAGGTGCTTTGCCGGCGAATGATGTCCAGGGTTGGCCGCACGGTCTTGGGTGCGTCGGTGTAGTACCAGGTGTTGAGCTTCTCGAAACTCGCCAATTCATGCTTGGCGGCGGACTTGTGTTCCTCTCCGCGCAGCCAGGCGTCGATGTTGCGCGCCGCCTTCTTGCCGTGACCAATGGCCACCGTGACGTTGCGCTCGGCCGGCACCATGTCGCCGCCGGCAAAGATGCCTGGGTGGCCGGTCATCATGTTGGCGCCGACCCGGACTACGCCGCCAGCGATCTCCAGGCCCGGCACCTTGTCGAGCAGGGACAGGTCCACTTCCTGTCCCAGGGCCAGCACCAGCGAGTCGGCTTCCAGCTCTTCAATTTCACCGGTCGGTTGCGGCTGACCATTGGCATCGAGTTCCATCTTCTCGATCAGGGTCTTGCCGCCGTCAGTGTGCTTGATGGTGGAGAGCCACTTCATCATCACGCCTTCTTCAATCGCCTCCTCAACCTCGAAGTCGTGTGCCGGCATTTTGTCGCGCGTGCGGCGATAAACGATGATCGGCTCCGCCCCCAGACGCTTGGCGGTACGCGCCACGTCGATGGCGGTGTTGCCGCCACCGTAGACGATCACGCGCCGGCCCAGCATGGGCTTGTCCTCGCCTTCCATCGAGCGCAGCACTGCCACCGCATCCATGACGTGCGAGGCGTCGCCCGACGGGATGAAAGCACGCTTGGCGATGTGGGCGCCAACGGCCAGAAAGGCGGCGTCAAAACCGCCCTCCTTCATGCTGGCCATGATGTCGTCGACCTTGGTGTTGAGCTTGACGGTGACGCCAATGTCGGTGATGCGCTTCATCTCGGCGTCCATCACCTCGCGCGGCAAGCGGTATTTGGGAATGCCAAAACGCATCATGCCGCCCACCATCGGTCCGGCCTCGGCCACCGTAACCTTGTGGCCCAGGCAGCGCAAATGGTAGGCCGCCGACATACCCGACGGGCCGGCGCCGACCACCAGCACATGCTTGCCGGTCTCTTTTTTGGGCGCTTCAAAGGCCCAGCCTTTCTTCAGCGCTTCGTCACCCAGGAATCGCTCGACCGAGTTGATGCCGACCGGCAGGTCGATCTTGCCGCGATTGCACGCGCCTTCGCAGGTGTGATAACAGGCACGGCCCATGATGGCCGGAAACGGATTGTCGCGCGTCAGATGGCGCCACGCGCTTTCATAGTCGCCCGATTCGGCGTGGAACAGCCAGCCCTGGATGTCCTCGCCGGCCGGGCACTGGTTGTTGCACGGTGGCAGGCGATTGAGGTAGACCGGCCGGTGGGTACGCCAGGACCCGGTCTTGTTGGCAAGCGAGGAGCCAACGTCGAGCGTGATGGCAAAAGGTTTGGTCATGTCAGTTCGCTCCCTCTTCGAGCAGCCCGTATTTGCGGATATTGAGGTCGGCCATGGCCTGAATTTTTGCGATCGTCTCCACCATGGGCTTCTTGCCAAACAGGTGGGCATAGCGGCGCTGGGGCTTCAGGTAATCCTCGACCGGCACGCGACGGCGAATCTTGGAGACGCGCGTGACCTCGCCGTGTTCGGCTTCGTAGACCGGGAACATGCCGGTTTCGTGGGCCAGGCGCGCGAGTTTGATGGTGTCGTGCGAGGCCGCGCCCCAGCCCAGCGGACAGGGCACAAAGATGTGGATGTAGCGTGCGCCCCGGATCGACATGGCCTTGGTGACTTTGCGCTCCAGATCGCGCAGGTCGGCCACGGTTGCCGTGGCAACGTAGGGAATGCCATGCGCCATCGCGATGCGCGGCACGTTCTTGCCCTGCCCGAATACATTGCCCGGCTCCGGGCCCAGCGGCATGGTGGTGGCGGTGCGCGCGGCTGGCGGTGTTGCCGACGAACGCTGCACGCCGGTGTTCATGTAGGCCTCGTTGTCGTAGCAGATGTAGAGCACATCGTCATTGCGCTCGAACATGCCGGAGAGGCAGCCAAAGCCGATATCGGTGGTACCGCCATCGCCGCCTTGTGCGATGACGCGCACGTTCTTGCGGCCCTTGACGCGCATCGCCGCGGCGATACCGGTAGCAACCGCAGCCGTGTTGCCGAACAGGGAGTGAATCCACGGGATTTGCCACGAGGTTTCCGGATACGGCGTGGAGAAAACCTCCAGGCAGCCGGTTGCGTTGACCGCGATCAGCTGGTTGTCGCAGGCGCGCATCGCCGCGTCGATGGCGTAGCGTGCGCCCAGCGCCTCGCCGCAGCCCTGGCAGGCACGGTGGCCCGAGTTGAGCGAGTTGGTGCGCGCCATGTCGGCCTGCACCGCGCGTTGCTCGGGCGCCAGCAGACGGTTGCCGACGGTGAAGGTGCCGGTCTGGTAGAACTTGACTTGTTGGTCCATGCTGTTGCTCCTGGCTTCAACCAAACTTGGCCGGCAGCCCACCCAACTCGCGCAGGATGTTCTCGGCAATGGGACCGGTGCGACGGGTCTGGCGCTCGCGCTCCAGCACGCGGTTGACGATGCTGATGTCGAGGTCCAGGAAATGCACCGGCTCAATCTGGTCGTGCATCACCTGGCGAATCACGCGGTGCAGACTGGCTTTGGTGATGGCACGCCCGCCCAGCCCGGCAATCACGGTTCTGACCTTGATCGGCAGGCCGTCGGTCGCCATGCGCACGTTGGTGGCAACAATGCCGCCAATGCCGACCGCCAGACTCTTCTCCAGCACCACAATGCGCTGCACGTTCTTGACGGCTTCGCGGATCGCAGCGAGCGGGAACGGGCGAAACGAGGTAATGCCCAGCACGCCGACCTTGAGCCCGTCATCGCGCATCTCGTCGACCGTGTCCTTGATCGTGCCGAGCACCGAGCCGAGCGCGATCACAACCGTCTCAGCGCCGTCCATGCGGTACGGGCGTATCAGGCCGCCGGCTTCGTGACCAAAGATCTGCAGGTACTCGGCTGAGATGCGCGGGATCAGTTCCAGCGCCTGCAACTGCTTGGCGTGGGCGAGGTAGCGTACTTCTGAAAAAGCCTCGGGACCGACCATGGCACCGATCGATACCGGGTCGTCCGGATCGAGCGACTGGCGCGGCACGTAAGGCGGCAGGAAGGCGTCGACCTGCGCCTGCGTCGGCATATCGACGCGCTCGTAGGCGTGCGTCAGGATGAAGCCGTCCATGCAGACCATCACCGGCAGCGAGAGTTCTTCGGCCAGTTTGAAGGCCTGGATATGCAGGTCCAGCGCTTCCTGGTTGGTTTCGGCAAAGATCTGTATCCAACCGCAATCGCGTTGACTCATCGAATCGGTGTGGTCGTTCCAGATGTTGATGGGCGCGCCGATGGCCCGGTTGGCCACCGTCATGACAATCGGCAGACCCAGGCCCGAGGCGTTGTAGACCGCTTCTGCCATGAACAGCAGGCCCTGACTGGCGGTGGCGGTGTAGGTGCGGGCGCCAGCGGCAGAGGAACCGATGGCGACCGACATGGCGGCAAACTCGGATTCGACGTTGATGAACTCGCAGTTCTGCACCTCGCCGGATTTCACCATCTCGCCCAGGCCTTCGACGATATGGGTTTGGGGCGAGATCGGGTAGGCGCAGATCACTTCGGGCCGGCACAGGGCGACGGCCTCGGCCACGGCATGAGAGCCTTCGCATTGTTTAAGCATGGCTGGCTTCCTTTGCGTTCGTGGCGTCTTTCACCAGGTTGTAGGCTTCGGTGGCGGCAGCGATGTTGCCATCGGCCACCTTGCCCGAGAATTTGTCCTTGATTGCGGCGACAACGGAAGCCAGCGAGATCAGGCCCGAGGCTGCGGCAAAGCCGCCCAGCAGGGGCACATTGGGCACGGGTCGGCCCACGTGTTTGAGCGAGAGTTCGGTCGCCGGCAAGGCGAGCAGGCGGTCGGCACGCATATCCTTGACAAAGTCAGCCAGGCCAAGTTGCGCGAACGACTTGTTGGTGTTGATCAGGATGTAACCGTCGGGTCGCTTCAAGCCCGACAGCACATCGACCTGGTGCAGCAGCGTCGGGTCCTGAATGATCAGCGCATCAGGTTGCATGATGGGCTCGCGCAATCGGATCTCGCGGTCGTCGAGGCGGCAAAACGCCACCACCGGCGCACCGGTGCGCTCCGAGCCAAAACTGGGGAATGCCTGTGCATGGCGCCCCTCAAGAAAGGCTGCAATCGAAAGCATTTCTGCTCCCGTGACCACGCCTTGACCACCGCGACCATGTATGCGGACTTGGAACATCTTGTCTCCTGTTGTCATCTTGTTTTGGCTAATGTATACCAAACACTGCGGCAATCCCATCAGGTTGGCGATGATTTGGATTGGCGCACCGAGTTGATGGTTCGTCATCAAATTGCCGCCTTTGTGGTCGGCGCGGGCAAACAAAACGAAGCCGGAATCGGTGCGCCTGCTTCCGCTTGTTCCAATTGGATTGTTAAACAGTTCAATATTCCTTGTACAATCAAAATATGGAAAATGCATCAGCCGTCAAGATCTTCGAATCCCTGTCCTCCGGCATTCGTCTGGAGATTTACCGTTTGCTGGTCCGGACCGGGCCGCAGGGCCTGGTGGCCGGTGAAATCGGTGCCGCGCTGGCGCTGCCGCCGACCAATCTTTCCTTCCATTTGAAAGCCCTGACGCATTCGCAGATGCTGTCGGTGGTGCAGGAAGGGCGCTTTCTGCGCTACCGCGCCAATCTGGCTTTGATGCAGGAGCTGATTAGCTACCTGAACGCCGAGTGCTGTTCCGGTCACCCCGAGCTGTGTGCCGAGTTGTGCCAGCCTCTGGCTTGCGCGGCCTCATCCGTTTAAAGGAGTTGTTCCATGAAAAAACTGCAAGTGTTCGACCCGGCCCTGTGCTGCAGCAGCGGCGTCTGTGGTGCCGAAGTGGACCAGAAACTGGTGACGTTTGCCGCCGACGTGGATTGGGCCAAGCAGAACGGCGCGCAGATCGAGCGCCTGAACCTGGCGCAGCAGCCCATGGCGTTCGCGGACAACGCCATCGTCAAGGGCCTGCTGCAACGCAGCGGCGAAGGCGCCTTGCCGGTCACATTGATCGACGGCGAACTGGCCTTGGCCGGACGCTATCCGAGCCGTGACGAGTTGGCGCGCTGGGTCGGGATTGAGGCTGCTGTTGCCGCGCCAGGTGCTGCGGGCAGTTGCTGCGGTGGCGGACGTTGTTGCAGTTGATGCAGCACCAGAGCCGCATATGAAATTCCTCCAGAATCCGCCGCGTTTTTTGTTCTTCACCGGTAAGGGTGGCGTCGGCAAGACCTCGATTGCCTGCGCCACGGCGATCACGCTGGCGGCGCAGAACAAACGCGTGCTGCTGGTCAGCACGGATCCGGCCTCCAACGTCGGCCAGGTCTTCGGCATGGCGATCGGCAACCGGATCACCGCCGTGCCCGAAGTCGCCAACTTGAGCGCGCTGGAGATCGACCCGCAGGCCGCAGCGCAGGCTTACCGGGACCGCATCGTGGGCCCGGTGCGTGGTGTTCTGCCTGACGCTGTGGTCAACGGCATTGAGGAGCAACTCTCGGGCGCCTGCACCACCGAGATCGCGGCCTTTGACGAGTTCACCGCGTTGCTGACCGACGCTGTGTTGACGCAGGACTACGCGCACATCATTTTTGACACGGCGCCGACCGGCCACACCATTCGGATGCTGCAGTTGCCCGGCGCCTGGAGCGGATTTCTGGAAGAAGGCAAGGGTGACGCCTCCTGCCTGGGCCCGCTGGCAGGTCTGGAAAAGCAGCGCACCCAGTACCAGGCGGCGGTTGATGCGCTGGCCGACCCGGCGCGCACCCGGCTCGTGCTGGTGGCACGGGCCCAGGTCTCCACCCTGCGCGAAGCGGCGCGCACGCATGAAGAACTGGCCGGCATTGGCTTGTCGCAGCAATACCTGGCGATCAATGGCGTCATGCCAGCCAGCGAGGGCGCGCAGGATGCGCTGGCTGCTGCGATCTGCGCGCGCGAACAGGCGGCGCTCGCGCTGATGCCGGCCGTGCTGCAGACGCTGCCAACCGACCAGATCGCCCTCAAAGCCTTCGACCTGGTGGGGCTGGCAGCGCTGCGACAGCTTCTGACGGATGCCGCGTCGCTTCAGTCTCAGGTCGCACCCGCGACGGCCCGAATCGACGCGCCCAGCCTGTCGAAGCTGGTCGACGAGATTGCGGTCGATGGCCACGGCCTGGTGATGCTGATGGGCAAGGGCGGCGTCGGCAAGACAACGTTGGCGGCCGCAGTGGCGGTGCAACTCGCGCAGCGCGGCTTCCCCGTGCACCTGACCACGTCTGATCCGGCCGCGCATCTGACTGAAACGCTGCATGGCACGCTGGCGCACCTGAGTGTGAGCCGCATCGACCCGCACGCGGTGACCGAGCAGTACCGCGCGCAGGTGCTTGCCAGCAAGGGCGCCGCGCTCGATGCCCAGAGCCGCGCCGTGCTCGAAGAAGACCTGCGCTCACCCTGCACCGAAGAGATCGCCGTGTTTCAGGCCTTCTCGCGCGTGATTCGCGAGGCCGGCAAGAAATTTGTCGTGATGGACACGGCGCCCACCGGCCACACGCTGCTGCTGCTTGATGCCACCGGTGCCTACCACCGCGACATGGTGCGCCAGATGGGCGCGAGCGGCCTGCACTTCACAACGCCGATGATGCAGTTGCAGGACCCGAAACAGACCAAGGTGCTGCTGGTGACGCTGGCCGAAAAAACGCCGGTGCTAGAAGCCGCCAACCTGCAGGCTGATTTGAAGCGCGCCGGCATCGAACCCTGGGCCTGGGTGATCAACAACAGCGTGGCGGCAAGTTCGCTCAGTGCGCCCTTGAACTCGCCTCTGCTGCGCCAGCGCGCCCACAACGAGCTGGTTGAAATCGACACGGTGGCCACGCGCCACGCCAAGCGGTATGCGCTGGTGGCGTTGCTGCATGAAGAGCCTATCGGCGTGGCGCGCCTGCTGCAACTGGCCGCGCCGGCACCCACACCAACTTTCAATTCAAAAGGACTTTGACATGAGCGAAAAAACCCTCAAGGTGCTGTTTCTGTGCACCCACAACTCGGCGCGCAGCATTCTGGCTGAAGCCATCCTGAACCACATCGGGCAGGGTCGTTTTCAGGCCTACTCGGCCGGCAGCAGCCCGCGCGAGAACCAGCAGCCCAACGCGCTGGGTTTGCAGGTGCTGCAAAGCGCCGGCATTGCCACCGAAGGTCTGCGCAGCAAAAGCTGGGACGAATTCGGTCGCGCCGACGCCCCGCAGATGGACCTGGTGATCACGGTTTGCGACAATGCCGCCGGCGAGGTCTGTCCTTACTGGCCGGGGCAACCGGCCACCGCCCACTGGGGCTACCCCGATCCGTCGGCCGGCGAGGGCAGCGACGCACAGAAATTCGAAGCTTTCCGCCAGACCCTGCACGCGCTCAAGCGCCGGCTCGAACTGCTGGTCAGCCTGCCGCCGGCCAAGCTGGAAAGGACCCTGCTGCAAAGCACGGCGCGCGGACTCAACCAGGCCTGAGATCATGAACGTCTTCGAGCGCTACCTCACGGTCTGGGTCTTTCTGTGCATCGTCGTCGGCATTGCGTTCGGGCAGTTTCTGCCCGGCGTGTTCCAGGCCATAGGCGCTCTTGAAGTGGCGCAGGTCAATCTGCCGGTGGGCCTGCTGATCTGGGTCATGATCATCCCGATGCTGGTCAAGGTTGATTTCGGCGCGCTGCAGGAAGTGCGCCAGCACCTCAAAGGCATCGGTGTCACGCTGTTCGTCAACTGGCTGGTCAAACCCTTCAGCATGGCTCTCTTGGGTTGGCTCTTCATTCGCCACTGGTTTGCGCCGCTGCTGCCGCCGGACCAGATCGACAGCTACATCGCCGGCCTGATCCTGCTCGCGGCCGCACCGTGCACGGCCATGGTGTTTGTCTGGAGCCGGCTCACGGGTGGCGACCCGCTGTTCACGCTGTCGCAAGTCGCGCTCAACGACAGCATCATGGTGCTGGCCTTTGCGCCGCTGGTGGCTTTTCTGCTGGGCATCTCGGCCATCACCGTGCCCTGGGCCACGCTGCTGATTTCGGTGTTGCTCTACATCGTGATTCCGGTGATCCTGGCGCAGCTTTGGCGCAGGGCGTTGCTGGCCAAAGGACAGGCCGCGTTCGATGCCGCCATGGAGAAGATGGGCCCCTGGTCAATTGGCGCGCTGCTGCTCACGCTGGTGCTGCTGTTCGCCTTTCAGGGCGAGGCGATTCTGAAGCAGCCGCTGGTGATCGCGCTGCTGGCGGTGCCGATCCTGATCCAGGTGCTGTTCAACTCGGCGCTGGCTTACTGGCTCAATCGCGCGCTCGGAGAAAAGCACAACATTGCCTGCCCCTCGGCCTTGATTGGCGCCTCCAATTTCTTTGAGCTGGCCGTGGCTGCGGCCATCAGCCTGTTTGGTTTCAACTCGGGCGCGGCGCTGGCCACGGTGGTGGGGGTGCTGATCGAAGTCCCCGTGATGCTGCTGGTGGTCTACGTCGTCAACCATTCTAAAAATTGGTATGAACGTGCATGACTGAAAACACCGAAGGCCCGTTTGGGCCACGCCGCTACCGCGCCTGGAACGAACATGTGAAAACGCGTTACGGTGGGCGTGTGCAAAAGGTGTCGATCGAAGCCGGCTTCACCTGCCCGAACCGTGACGGACTGGTGGGGCGCGGCGGTTGCACCTTCTGCAACAACGACGGCTTCACGCCCGGTTACCTGAGCCGGCGCCAGAGCGTCACCGAGCAGATCGACGCCGGGCTTGATTTTCTGGAGCGACGCTACCCGGGCACCGAACGCTACATTGCCTACTTCCAGAGCTACAGCAATACCTACGGCGAGTTCGAGCGTCTGCGCGCCTTGTACGAGGAGGCGCTGGCGCACCCGAAGATCAGCGGCCTGGCGATCGGCACCCGGCCCGATTGCCTGGCGCCCGAGGTGCTGGTCTATCTGGCGCAGCTCGCGCGCGAGCACATCATCGAGCTGGAGATCGGCGTCGAGTCCTGCAACGACGCGGTGCTCTCCAGCGTCAACCGCGGGCACGACTTTGCCACCAGTGTGGACGGCATCACACGCGCCGCTGCGCTCGGGCTCGATGTCACGGCGCATCTGCTGCTCGGGTTGCCGGGCGAGTCGATGGAGAGCATGCTCGACGGCGCGCGCCAGATGTCGGCGCTGCCGATCCATGCGCTCAAGTTGCATCAACTGCAACTGGTGCGAGGCACGGCGCTGGCGCGCGCCTGGCAGCGCGACCCTTCCAGCGTGCCCTTGCTCGACGAGCAGGCTTGCATCGCCATGCTGGTTGATTTCATTGAGCGCCTGTCGCCCGCGATCCTGTTGCAGCGCATCGGCAGCGAAGTGCCGCCTTCCATGAAACTGGCGCCGGCCTGGAATGTGAGGCTGTCGGAACTCTCGCCACGCATCTCGGCCGAACTCGCGCGCCGGGGCAGCTGGCAGGGTAGTCGTTACGTGGCCGCTGGCAGCACCAGCACTGGCGCGAAGCCGCCGCCTTCAGTTCTGAAGTTGGTGGTCTGACCGGCGTACATGCGCGCCGCCAGCAGTTGCACCTGGCCGGCGTAGGCGTAGGCACGGATGTCGAACTTGAGGTCGGTTTGCATGCCATCGATTTCGATCAGGCGCTGGCCCGGTGCCACCAGCGCCTGCGCCACAAAGTCACCGGCCAGAATCTCGGACCAGACGCGGCGCGTCAGCTTGTCGCCGCGGTAGGCGGCCTTGGCGCCGAAGCCCGCCACCGGCTTGAAAAAAAGCTGGCGTCGGCGTGCCCACAAGTCATCGGCGTGTTCGGTTGCTACCAGTTCTGTTTGCGGTACACCGGCTTGCAGCAGGCTACGGTCGGCGGCGCTCGCGCCCCAGGCGCCCAGCAGGGCGTCCTGGCCCAGCGCAATCAGGTTGCGCTTGTCGGCGTACAGCGCGTGGGCGTGCGGGTCGGGCGTCAGCACCACGGCGCCGGCCTCATAGGCTTGGCGCAGCGCCAGATGGCCGGGCTCGTTCAGGTAGAAATCGGTCACGCGGTTGTAGACCAGGTCAACCGGCGCGGCTCCGTGCCACAGCTTGCCGTCGCGCCAGCTCAGCGCTTCTGGATCGGCAATGGCGGCCTTCAGGCCGAAGCGCGAAAACAACTGCCGAAACAGTTCAAACTCCGGCGCCAGGTACTGCGCGGCCGGGTCATCGTCCACGATCAGAACCGATTGCAGTGACGCCGCACCGCGCTGCAAACGCCACTCGGCCAGGAACATGTCGAACAGGGTCTGCTCCAGTGTGTCGGCTTGACGTTCTGGTGGAAAAGCCCAGTTCATCGCTTCGCAGCACGAGCGCTGGGCGCGCGCCAGCGCCACGTTGAGCAGGGCGCCGCCCGCATTGGTGTTGACCTCGATCAGCTGCGGCCCGGCTTCACTGAGGTGAAAGTCAAAACCCATGCAGGCACCCGTTGGACCGAAGGCGTGCTGCGCAATCGCCGGGGCGCGGGCCAGAGCCTGTGCGCGGTAGCCTGGCAGGGCGACGATGCGCTCAATCGCCGCCACCATCTGGGTGATTTGCCGCGCCATATTGCCCGACAGAAAAACAACCGTCGATGAGAACAGGTGCGGCCTGGTCGCGCTGATGTCCTGCATCAGACCCTTGAGGCTGGGAACGCTTTCAAGTTGCTGGCGCAGAACCTCGAGGTTCAGGGTGCGGCAGAAAGTGCCTTGATTGAGCGTCTGGGCCGAGCTGCGCGCCAGCACGTCGGCAAGAGTTTGTTCAGTGGACATGGTCGCTAGGTGGTGGCAGGTCTGTCGCCGAACAAGCCCGGGTGAAGGCGTTTTTCATAACCTGCAGGGTCACATGGCTGATCTCGAAGCGGTCGTGCAGTTGCTGATGCGCGAGCTGGAGAAAATCGTCATCGGCCTGCCCCTGCGGCATCACCAGATGCGCCGTCAGCGTGATGTGCGAGGTGCCGGTGGCCCAGATGTGCAGGTCGTGCACGCGCGCCACGCCGGGCAGTGCCGCCAGGCAGTCCTGCACCGCTTGCGGGTCCACACTGTCGGGCACACCGTCAAACAGCAGGTGCAGCGATTGCTTGAACAGGCCCCAGGTTCCGAGCAGGATCACCAGGGCAATCGCCAGGCTCGCCACCGGATCGAGCCAGACCCAGCCCATCCATAGTGTCAGGGCGCCGGCGATGACGACACCGGCCGAGACCAGCGCATCGGCAGCCATGTGCGTGAAGGCGCCGCGGATGTTGAGGTCGGTCTGGCTGCCGCGCATGAACAGCAGGGCGGTTGCCGTGTTGATGACGATGCCCACACCAGCCACCAGCATGACGGTCGTGCCCTGAGCGCCAGCCAGGGCCGGTGGCGCCAGCAAGCGGCCAATCGCCTCCCAGGACAGGGCGCCGATGGCCATCAGCAGCAGCAGTGCGTTGGCAAAAGCGGCCAGGATGGTGGCGCGTTTCCAGCCGTAGGTGTGGCGTGCATCGGGCTGCAGCTTGACCGCCAGCGCACCGCCCCAGGCCAGTACCAGCCCGGCGACATCGCTCAGGTTGTGACCGGCATCGGCCAGCAGCGCCAGCGAGTTGACGCGCCAGCCGTAGAAGGCCTCGATGGCGACGAACAGCGCGTTGAGCGCAATGCCGATGGCAAAAGCGCGGTTGAAGTTGGCCGGCGTGTGGTCGTGATCGTGGGCTGTGCTCATGGCTTGATTCTCGCCCGAATTGATTCGTTCGTAACACCTTGGTTTGTTGAGGGCCGGGATGATTCTTGTCATACTCGACACACTTGCGCTGTTGCTGGAACCCAAAGGAAGGCCTGATGAATCCCGTTGTGGAAAATGATTTATCGGAATTTGCCAAGGCCCTGATTCATTCGCGCCAGAATGTTTCGCCCCGGCGCTTGATCGAGCCTGGCCCGTCAGCGCAGCAGTTGCAAGATATTTTGGGCGCAGCTGCCGCAGCGCCGGACCACGGGCAGCTTCGGCCCTGGCGTTTTGTCGTGGTGCCGGTCGCACAACGTGAAATCCTGGCCAAGGTCTTTGGCCAGGCCCTGCAGGATCGTGATCCGCAGGCAACGCTGGAGCAGGTTGAGAACGCACGCGAGAAAGCACACCGTGCCCCATTCCTGATGCTCGCCATTGCCCGCCTGACAGACCTACCAGCGCCCTCGGGCGCAGCCCCGGGGCGTGGCGCCCAGCATCCGCAGGCGAGCGAAGCCGAGGTCAACGACGCCGAGCGTCTGGTGTCGCTCGGATGCGCCATTCAGAACGTGCTGCTTAGCGCCCATGCCGCGGGCTTTGGCACCGGCGTGACCAGCGGCCAGGCCCTGACTTCAATGCGGCTGCGTGCCCTTTTTGAATTGCGCGAGAACGAGCGGGCCGTTTGTTGCATCAACATCGGCACCGTTGCGAAACACAAGCCCGCGCCTTTGCGGCCGCAGGTATCGGATTACGTTAGCGAGTTGGGTTGACGCCCGCCTCCACCTGCACCAGGCAATCGTAAAAGGTCGGCGCTTTGCCGATGTCGGTCAGGGCCTGGCTGGTGAGTTCATTCACGTTGCTGCCGTCGAGGCCGTACTTGCGCCACCAGACACCGAGGCCGTTGACGACGCCGGGGCGGGCGCGCTGGCTGATCTTGAGCTTGCAGCGGTAGCTGCCGCGCTGGTTGAACACGCGTACCACATCGCCGTTGCCAAGGCCACGTGCCGCCGCATCTGCCGCGTGCATCTCGAGTATCGGTTCACCTTCGGATTCGCGCAGACTGGCCACGTTGACGAAAGTCGAGTTCAGAAAGTTGCGCGCCGGCGGCGAAATCATGGCCAGCGGGTAGTCGGTTGATGAATTGAAGCGCTCGTAGTTGGGTACATGGTCCGGCAACCCGTCCAGGCCCTGCGCTGCCAGGCGCGCGCTGAAGAATTCGCATTTGCCCGATGGCGTCGGGAATTGTCCTTGCGCAAAGGGCGCGTCCGGCGTGGCCAGTGTGACAAAGCCCTTGGACAGCAATTCGTCGAAATCGACGGCATCGCCATAAGCCATGCGGCAAAGGGTTTGGTCGTCGTCTCCAAAGCAGGCGTCATCGAAGCCCATTTTTTGTGCCAGTTCCCGAAAGATCTGGGTGTTGGGCTTCGCCTCGCCCTGTGGCGCGATCGCCGGGCGATTGAGCAGTGCATCGGTGTGGCCGTAGCTGGAGTGCACGTCCCAGTGCTCGAGCTGTGTGGTGGCGGGCAGGACGAAGTCGGCGTAGTCCGCGGTGTCGGTCTGGAAATGCTCCAGCACCACGGTGAACAGGTCCCCGCGCGCAAAGCCCTGCACCACCTTGCCCGATTCCGGCGCAATCGCCACCGGGTTGCTGTTGTAGACGATCAGCGCCTGGATCGCCGGGCCGAATTCCGCACTGCTTTTGCGCAGCAGGTTGTCGCCAATGGTGCTCATGTTGATCGTGCGCGGTGTGCGCGTGCCCAGCAGATCGGGCCGCTGCAGCGCGGCACGGTTGACGGGGAAGTTGCTTGAACTCGACAGCAGGACGCCGCCAGCGCGATTTCGCCAGGCACCGATCAGTGCTGGCAGGCAGGCGATCAGGCGCACGGCGTTGCCGCCGCCGTGCACGCGCTGCATGCCGTAGTTCATGCGGATGGCCGCCGGCGCATGGCTGGCGGCGCAAGCGCCGTAATCGCGCGCCAGGGACCGGATCTGTTCGGCGGTGATGCCGCAGACCACAGCGGCGCGCTGTGGCGGCCACTGCAGGGCGCGTTCGCGCAGCAGGTCCCAGCCCAGCGTGTACTGCGCCAGATAGTTGTGGTCCAGCCAGTCATGCGCAATCAGTTCGTGCATGAGGGCCAGTGCCAGTGCGCCGTCGGTGCCGGGCAGCAGCGCGATGTGTTCGTGGCATTTGTCGGCGGTTTCGCTCTTGCGCGGGTCAATGCAGATGAGCTTGGCGCCCGCTCGCTTGGCCTCCTGCGCGTAGCGCCAGAAGTGCAGGTTGCTCGTGATCGAGTTGCTGCCCCAGATCAGGATCAGCCTGGACTCGGCAAAGAACGCGAGCTGCATGCCGAGCTTTCCGCCCAGCGTCTGCGTCAAGGCCTCGGCACCGGCTGACGCGCAGATGGTGCGGTCCAGCAGCGAGGCGCCGAGTTGGTGGAAGAAGCGCATCGATAGGCTGTCGCCCTGTACCAGACCCATGGTGCCGGCGTAGCTGTAAGGCACGATGGCCTGCGCCGCGTCCGGTCCCGAACTTGCGATCGCCTGTAGTCGCTTGGCAATGGCCGACAGCGCCGCGTCCCAGCTGACGCGCTCGAACTGGCCCGAACCCTTGGGGCCAACGCGCTTGAGCGGATGCAGGATGCGCTCGGGGTGGTAAGTGCGCTCCGGGTAGCGCGAGACCTTGGCACAGAGCGCGCCATCGGTATGCGGATGGTCCGGGTTGCCCTGCACCTTGATCGCAATGCCGCCGGCCACCGTGGTCAGCATCGAGCAGGTGTCCGGGCAGTCATGCGGGCAGGCGCCCAGGACCTGTGTGGTGGGCGTGTCGGGCAGGGTGTGTGGGTTCATGGCAATGGTGCGTGGGATGTGCCCGCATTTTGAACCAATCGTGCAGGCCGCGCAGGGTTTGTCGCACGGGCGGCAACATGGTTTTGTGCTTGGCGATAGACTTGTGCCATTAGGAGCACCCATGAAAGTCATTGATTCGATCGTCACCCAGGCCGCTGGCATTGCCGCCATTCGCCGTGATATTCACGCCCATCCCGAGTTGTGTTTTGAAGAGTCACGCACGGCTGATCTGGTGGCGCAAAAGCTGACCGAGTGGGGCATCCCGATCCACCGCGGAATGGGCACGACCGGTGTCGTTGGCATCGTCAAGAACGGCACGTCGACGCGCGCCATTGGCTTGCGCGCCGATATGGACGCGCTGCCGATGCAGGAGTTCAATACCTTTGGCCACGCCAGCACCAAGCCCGGCAAGATGCACGCCTGCGGCCACGACGGCCACACCGCCATGCTGCTGGCAGCAGCGCAGCATCTGGCGAAGAACCGCCATTTCGACGGCACCGTCTACCTGATCTTCCAACCGGCCGAAGAAGGCGGCGGTGGCGCGCGCGAGATGATCAAGGACGGTTTGTTCGAAAAGTTCCCGATGGACGCGGTGTTTGGCATGCACAACTGGCCGGGCTCCGAAGTGGGCAAGTTTGCCGTCGCACCAGGCCCGGTCATGGCCTCGAGCAATGAATTCAAGATCACCATCTACGGCCGGGGTGCGCACGCGGCGACGCCGCACAACGGGCTTGATCCGGTGCCGGTGGCCTGCCAACTGGTGCAGTCGTTCCAGACCATCATCAGCCGCAATATGAAGCCGATTGACGCCGGTGTGATTTCCGTCACCATGGTCCACGCCGGCGAGGCCACCAACGTGATTCCGGATCACTGCGAGTTGCAGGGCACAGTGCGCACTTTTTCGCTCGAGGTGCTGGACATGATCGAGCAGCGCATGAAACAGATTTCAGAGCACACCTGCGCTGCCTTTGAGATGCGCTGCGAGTTCGAGTTCCGGCGCAATTACCCGCCCACCATCAACGCGGCGGCCGAGGCCGAGTTTGCGCGCAAGGTGATGACCAGCATCGTCGGCGCCGACAATGTGGTGAACCAGGAGCCGACCATGGGCGCCGAGGATTTCTCCTACATGCTGCTGGCCAAGCCCGGCTGCTACTGCTTCATTGCCAACGGTGACGGCACCCATCGCGAGAGCGGGCATGGTGAAGGCCCCTGCATGCTGCACAACCCGAGCTACGACTTTAATGACGACATGATCCCACTGGGCGCCACCTACTGGGTGCGCCTGGCCGAGGAATGGCTCAAGCCCGCAGCCTGAAAAAGACCACACCATGATGAACACCATTGATGCGTTTTCAAGCAGTTACGCCCAGGCGCGCGCCAAGTTTCTGGCGGCAGCGGCCGATGCCGGCTTGCCGGTCACCTCGCATCTGCACCCGCTGGCCGGGCGCGATGGCGAAGTGCTGGCCATGGATGTGGTGCTGGACGGCGCGCCAGACGCGCAGCGCCTGCTGATCGTCAGCAGCGCCTGCCATGGCGTCGAAGGCTATTGCGGCAGCGGTGTGCAGGTCTACGCGCTGCACGACGCAGCCTGGCGTGCGCAGGCGCGGGCGCAGGGCGTGGCCGTCCTCTACGTGCACGCGCTCAACCCCTACGGTTTTTCCCATGTGCGCCGGACCACGAATGAAAACGCCGATCTGAACCGCAACTTTCAGGATTTCTCCAAGCCGCTGCCGGTCAATGTGGGCTACCGGGCCATCCATTCGCTGCTGTTGCCCGAGCAATGGCCACCCAGTGCCGAGAACGATGCCGCCATCGCAGCTTACGTCGAGAAGAATGGCGCGCGCGCGTTTCAGTCTGCCGTCTCAGGCGGGCAGCATGAGTTTCCCGATGGCCTGTTCTTTGGCGGCACCGCGCCGACCTGGAGCAATCAGACCATTCGCCAGGTGCTGCGTGAGCATGGGCGCACGGCTGGCAAGATCGCCTGGATCGATCTGCATACGGGTCTGGGCCCCAGTGGTTTGGGTGAGCGCATTTGTGCCTGCCAGGATGACCCGGTGGCACTGGCGCGTGCGCGCCAGTGGTGGGGTGGCAATGGCGCGACCCCTGTGACGTCGATTTACGACGGCTCTTCGACCTCGGCCCTTTTGACCGGTCTGATGTGGATGGCCTTTTACGAGGAGTGCCCGCAGGCCGAGTACACCGGCATTGCCATGGAATACGGCACCCTGCCATTTCCCGAAGTCACGCAGGCACTGCGCGCCGAGCACTGGCTCAACAAGCATCCCGAAGCGACACCGGCCCTGGCCAAGCAGATCAAACAGCAGATGATGGATGCGTTCTACACCGATACCGATGTCTGGAAAGAACGCATCATTGCCCAAGCGCGCGAGGCCCTGTTTCAGGCGACCGAGGGTTTGAGCGCCTGATTCAGTTCCGGAAGCGGCGCTCGGCCATTGCCAGCAGTCCGTCGAAGATCAGGTTGTCCACCAGTTCGAACTGCACGGACATGCTGGGCGCCATCTTCCAGCCGGCGCCGCCCGTCATGATGCATTTGGGTTCTGCGCCGCAGTGGTCGCGCACGTGTTGCACCATGCGCTCAACGGCGCCAGCAATGGCGTAGGTGCCGCCGCTGGTGAGGGCGTCGCTGGTGTTGGTCGGGAATTCGCGCACATCGCCGGTTGGCACGCGCAGCCCGGCGGTGCCGGATTCAAGCGCACGCAGCATGATGCCGTGACCGGGCAGGATCAGGCCGCCGAGAAACCTGCCATTGGCATCGATGGCATCGACGGTGACGGCAGTGCCGACCATGACCACTACCATCGGTCGCGTCGGGCCCTGGGCCAGCGCGCAGTGCCAGGCGCCTATCATCGCAACCCAGCGGTCGGCGCCCAGACGTGTCGGGAAGTCGTAGCCATTCGTGATGCCGGCTTCGCCACCGTTGGGCACGACCCATTGCGCTGGCACGTCCCAGATTTCCATTTGTTCTTCAACGCGCCGGCGCACCGCGTCACCCGCTACCACGCAGCCCAGCATTCGGGTCGGTGGCGTCAACTTGGCCCAATCGCCTTCGGCCAGTTTTTCGATGTTTTCGAGAAACTCGACACCCTGGGCCAGTACCGCTGCCTGTGGATGGGGGGATTGGTACAAGGCCCACTTCAGGCGGGTGTTGCCGACGTCGATTGCCAGAAAAGTCATGGCGCGATTATCGCGAAGAAAATACCTGGGTTGCTCCGAGCATCCTTAGCCCTGTCGCCAGGGCAGCCCATGATGGCGCCAGCCGCCTTTGTGCCCGCGCTGGCCGTCCTCGTCGGCATCACCTTCGAAGCCTTCGAGGATGTTGTACGCCTGCAGTCCGAGTTCGGTGGCGCGCCGCGCCGCGCCGATCGAGCGCACGCCGCTGCGACACAGCAGCAGCACTTTCTGGCCCTTGGGCACTGCGGCCAGCAGGGCCTGGTCAAAGTTGCTGTTCATCAGCATGCCCGGCCATTGCTTCCATGGCACGGCCAGCGCGCCCGGCACAAAGCCGACCCATTCCATCTCGGCACTGCTGCGCACGTCTACCAGCACGGCTTCGCCGCGCTGCCACCAGTCAAATGCCTGTTGCGGCGTGATGTCGCCTGCGTATCCCTGTGCCATGACTAGACAATCCTCACGCTCAGATTGGGCAGACCGTCAATGTGCATCTCGATCACATTGCCGACCACCACCGGGCCCACGTTCTCGGGCGTGCCCGAGTAGATGATGTCGCCAGGAAAGAGTTCGAACGCTTCCGACAGCTTGACGATCTGCTCCGCAACTGACCACATCATCTGGTTCAGGTTGGCGCTTTGCTTGGTCTGGCCGTTGACCTTGAGCCAGATCGCGCCCTGCGTGAAATGCCCGGTTTGGGCGACCTTGTGAATGGCGCCTATCGGAGCGGACCGATCAAAACTCTTGCCGATTTCCCATGGCTTTTTCTCGTCACCCATGGCGCGCTGCAAATCACGCCGTGTCATGTCCAAGCCGAGGGTGTAACCATAGACATGCGACAGTGCTTGCTCCGGGGTGATGCGGCGCCCGCCGATGCCGATGGCGGCCACCAGTTCGGCCTCGTAATGGTAGTTTTTGGTCAGTGTCGGATACGGGTGATCGGCAACCGTACCGGCTGCCACGTACTGGATGGCATCGGTCGGTTTCTGGAAGAAGAAGGGCGGCTCACGCGTTGGGTCGGAGCCCATCTCGCGCGCGTGCGCCGCGTAGTTGCGACCTATGCAGTAGATGCGGCGCACCGGAAACAGTTCGTCCGATCCGATGATCGGGATATAGGTCTGTGCTACGGTGAACGGTGTTTTCGCCTGCTGCTGCGCCACGCCAGGCGTGGCGCAACCGAGCAGGGCGCCGGTGCCGAGCAGGGCCGAGTTTTGGAAAAAGTCGCGTCTGGCTATCGTCATGGCCTGTCTCCTGGTTGTTGTCGCGTGCGTGACATTGCGTCGTTTGAGGCCAGAGGCCTGGCCGCATGCGTGACCGGCAGTTTAGTCTGGGGCTGCGATTCCTGCTGCCGGCCCTGGCTTTGGGACTTGGTAAAAACCCTCTATCCGATGCGGTCAAAAAAGAAAATGATCGCTGGTCAAGTGTTTGCCGGAATGCCTACCTACGAAGATTTTCCATAAGGAGACGGTGTATGTACTTTCAGACCTACGACCCGATGGGGAGCGCTGTACTCTCCACCATTGTTGCAGCGGTGCCCATTGGTGTGCTGCTCTACTTCATTGCCTTGCACCCGCACCGAGATCAGGGTGGCGTGCGCCATCTGGGCATTTCCGCTCCCTACGCTGCTCTTTACGGTGTTATTGCCGCCTTCATTGTGTCCTGTCTGGTTTTCCGAATGCCGGTTGCGTCGGCGGTTTCGGCTTTTGCGCTGGGGTCTTTGTCGGGCTTTCTCGGCATCATCTGGATCGTGCTGGCAGCCATGCTGCTCTACACCATGACCGTGACGGCCGGCAAGTTCGAGATCGTCAAGGAGTCCATCGTTCACGTCTCCTTTGATCGAAGGCTGCAGTGTGTGCTGATTGCCTTTTCCTTTGGCGCCATCATCGAGGGCACCTCGGGTTTTGGAACGCCGGTGGCCATTGCTGGTGCGGTGATGGTGGGCCTGGGCTTCAAGCCGTTTCAGTCAGCGGTGCTCAATCTGCTGGCCAACACGGCACCCGTGGCCTGGGGCGCCATCGGCACCCCGATCGTCACGTTGGCGGCGGTCAGTGGATTGGACCAGGTCACCCTGTCAACCATGGCCGGGCACCAGTTGCCGTGGATTTCGATGCTGGTTCCGTTCTGGCTGGTGGCCGTCTTTGTCAAGATGGAGGGCGGCACCTGGAAAGAAGTGTTCGAGGTTTGGCCCGCGACGCTGTGTGCGGGCGTGTCCTTTGCAGCGATGCAGTACTACGCTTCCAGCACCAACGAGTTGCACCTGATGACGGACGTGGTTTCCGGCGTTTTCTCGGTCATCTGCACCGCCTTGTTCCTGCGCTTCGTCTGGCATCCCAAGACCCGCTTCCTGCTGCGTTCCGAGCGCGAGGCATTGGCCGCGACGGGGCAATCGACAGCATCGGCGACCACTGACAAAACGACCTGGAAATATCCCTACAGCGTTGGCGAAACCGTGTATGCCTGGATGCCCTGGGTGATCCTGATCGCCTGCTGCGCCATCTGGGGCATGCCGGCCTGGAAGGCGTATCTGAACGGTTTGTTTTCTGGCATCGCCTTCAAGACGGAGTTGCTGGGTTCGGCCTTTAGCGGTACGCTGTCGCTTCCGGTCTGGGATATGCCGGCCCTGCACAACATGGTGCAGCGTGTCCCGCCGGTTGTGCTCGCCAATGCCAAACCCGAGGGCGCGCGCTTTGCCATCAACTGGCTTTCAGCTGCCGGTACGGGTGTCTTTGTAGCGGCGATGCTGTCGGGTCTGGTGTTGGGCCTGAGCGGCAAACAATGGAAAGAATCCATCATTAGCACGGGCCGGCGCATGAAGACCCCGGTAATCGTCATTACCCTGGTGCTGGGTTTGGGTTTCCTGACCCGCTATTCGGGCACCGACGCGGTGTTGGGCCTGGCCTTCACGAGTGCCGGTCCCTGGTATCCGTTCTTTGCCGCCTATCTGGGTTGGCTGGGCGTGTTCCTGACCGGTTCCGACACGGCGTCGAATGCCCTGTTCGGCAGCCTGCAGCGCATCACGGCGCAGCAGTTGCATCTGAATGAGGTGCTGATCGTTGCGACCAACTCCACTGGTGGTGTCATGGGCAAGATGATCGATGCACAGTCCATCATGGTGGCCTGCGCGGCCTGCTATGAAGACCCGAAAGAGCGGGCGCATGCGCTGGGGCCGATCTTCCGCACGGTGTTCTGGCATTCAATTGCCGGGGCCGCTGTAGTGGGTGTCATTGCCATGCTGCAGGCCTACATCTTCACCGGAGCGATTCCGGCATTGCCGATCAAGTAAAACCATCCGGACCCTCCCTGGCGGGCAGGTCCGGCATGGACTCAGGGGCGCTTCAGGCGCCCCTTGTTTTGAAAAGAGCTAAGATTGACGTTTACGTCAACGTCAAGTCAGCGAAATCGGTTCTGATAGCAGACGCTATGACAACATTTGACCCCGGAGCTACAACATGACCGACCTTTCCGAACAATTCAAGGTGCTTGCCAATTACCGGCCACTCAACAAGGTGCGCTTCGTGACGGCTGCCAGCCTGTTCGACGGGCACGACGCTGCCATCAACATCATGCGCCGCATCCTGATGAGCATGGGCGCCGAAGTCATCCATCTCGGACACAACCGCAGCGTGGAAGAAGTCGTGACTGCGGCTCTGCAGGAAGATGCGCAGGGCATTGCCATCAGTTCCTACCAGGGTGGTCATGTCGAGTACTTCAAGTACATGGTTGACCTGCTCAAGGCGCGTGGCGGCGCCCACATTCAGGTCTTCGGCGGTGGCGGTGGCGTGATCGTGCCGCCGGAAATCCGGGAGCTGCAGGCCTACGGCGTTACCCGCATCTACAGCCCGGAAGACGGGCAGAAGATGGGCCTGGCCGGCATGATCGGCGAAATGGTGATGCGCTGCGACAAGGACCTCACCGCTTATGCGCCGCAGACGATAGCGGCCATCCAGGGGCACAAGGAACTAAGCTGGCGCGCACTGGCGCAGCTCATCACCGCGCTCGAGAATGAAAAAGCGGCTGGCGTTGACAAAGGCGCGCCAACTGCATCGTTCACGTCGCTGGTCGATGAGATCAGAACCCAGGCCGCGACGCGCAAGGTGCCGGTGTTGGGCATTACCGGCACCGGCGGCGCTGGCAAGTCGTCGCTGACCGATGAATTGATTCGCCGTTTGCGTCTGGACCAGAACGACAGCCTGCGTGTGGCCCTGATCAGTATTGACCCCTCGCGCCGCAAGACCGGCGGCGCCCTGCTGGGTGACCGTATCCGGATGAATGCGATTGGTCCGTGGCGCCAGGGCCCGCGCGTTTTCATGCGCTCGCTGGCCACGCGCGATTTCGGCAGCGAAATCTCTCCGGCCCTGCCCGATGTGATCGCTGCCTGCAAGGTTGCTGGCTTTGACCTGATCGTGGTCGAGACCTCTGGCATTGGCCAGGGCGACGCGGCCATCGTGCCGCATGTCGATGTGCCGATGTATGTCATGACGCCCGAGTTTGGCGCGGCCAGCCAGCTCGAAAAAATCGACATGCTGGACTTTGCCGAGTTCATTGCCATTAACAAGTTCGACCGCAAGGGCGCGCTTGACGCCTTGCGCGATGTGGCCAAGCAGGTGCAGCGTAACAAGGAAGCCTTCGGCACACCCGCCGAGCAGATGCCGGTGTTTGGCACCATGGCAGCGCGCTTCAACGACGATGGCGTCACCGCCCTGTACCAGGCGCTCAAGGTCCGGCTCGCGGAGCTGGGCCTGTCGTTCAAGGATGGCAGCCTGCCGCTGGTCAAGGTGCGCCACAGCACCAATCAGACGCCGGTGGTGCCGGCGGCGCGCAGCCGCTACCTGGCCGAGATCGCCGACACCGTGCGCGGCTACAAGAAGCGTGCGCGCAGTCAGGCCAAACTGGCGCGTGAAATCCAGCAATTGCGGGAAAGCGGCCGCATGCTCAAGCTGGCCGACGCCAACAAGAGCAATGCCTATCAGGCGGTGATTGATCTGGCGACCCAGCGCGACGAGCAACTCGGCGCTGCCGAGCGCAAGCTGCTGACGCAGTGGCCGATCATGCAGGCGGCCTACGCCGGCGACGAATACGTGGTCAAGATCCGCGACAAGGAAATCCGCACGGCGCTGACCAGCAAGAGCCTGAGTGGCACCACAATCCGCAAGGTGGCGCTGCCGCAGTACGAAGACCATGGCGAAATCCTCAAATGGCTCTCGCTCGACAATGTGCCCGGCAGCTATCCCTATACGGCCGGCACCTTCGCCTTCAAGCGCGAGGGCGAGGACCCGACGCGCATGTTTGCCGGCGAGGGCGATGCCTTTCGCACCAACACCCGCTTCAAGCTGCTGAGCTCGGGCATGGCGGCCAAGCGTTTGTCCACCGCTTTTGATTCGGTCACGCTCTACGGCAACGACCCCGATCCGCGCCCTGATATTTACGGCAAGATCGGCAACAGCGGTGTCAGCATCGCCACCATCGACGACCTGAAGGTTTTGTACGGCGGCTTCGACCTGTGCAGCCCGACGACCTCGGTCTCCATGACCATCAACGGCCCGGCGCCCAGCATTCTGGCCATGTTCATGAACACGGCGATCGACCAGAACATCGACAAGTTCAAGGCTGACAATGGTCGCGACCCGACCGACACCGAGCTCGAAAAAATCCGCGAATGGGTGCAGGAAAACGTGCGCGGCACGGTGCAGGCCGACATCCTGAAGGAAGACCAGGGCCAGAACACCTGTCTGTTCTCGACCGAGTTCAGCCTCAAGGTGATGGGCGACATCGCCGAGTACTTCGTGCACAACCGCGTGCGCAACTTCTACTCGGTCTCGATCAGCGGTTATCACATCGCCGAAGCGGGAGCCAACCCGATCAGCCAGCTGGCGTTCACGCTCTCGAACGGTTTCACCTTTGTTGAAGCCTATCTGGCGCGCGGCATGCACATCGACGACTTTGCGCCGAACCTGAGCTTCTTCTTCTCCAACGGCATGGACCCCGAGTACACGGTGATGGGCCGTGTCGCGCGGCGCATCTGGGCGGTGGCGATGAAGGAGAAGTACGGCGCCAACGAACGCAGCCAGAAACTCAAATACCACATCCAGACCAGCGGGCGCAGCCTGCACGCGCAGGAGATCCAGTTCAACGACATCCGCACCACGCTGCAGGCGCTGATCGCGATCTACGACAACTGCAACAGCCTGCACACCAATGCGTTTGACGAGGCCATCACGACGCCAACTGAAGACTCGGTGCGCCGCGCGATGGCGATCCAGCTCATCATCAACCGCGAATGGGGTCTGGCCAAGAACGAGAACCCGTCGCAGGGCGCTTTCATCATCGAAGAGCTGACCGAGTTGCTCGAAGAAGCGGTGTTGACCGAGTTCGAGCGTATCGCCGAGCGCGGCGGCGTGCTCGGTGCCATGGAAACCGGCTACCAGCGCGGCCGCATCCAGGACGAGTCAATGAACTACGAGATGCTCAAGCACACCGGTGAACTGCCCATCATCGGCGTCAACACCTTCCGCAACCCGCATGGCGACGCCGTGCTGGACAAGCTCGAACTGGCGCGCTCCACCGACGAGGAAAAGCAGAGCCAACTCAAGCGTCTGGCCGATTTCCACGCGCTGCACGCGGCTGAATCGCCGGCCCAGCTTCAGCGTCTGCAACAGGCCGTGATTGAAAACAAGAACGTGTTTGAAGTGCTGATGGACGCGGTGCGTGTCTGCTCGCTCGGTCAGATCACCAATGCCTTGTTTGAGGTGGGTGGGCAGTACCGCAGGAATATGTAAGGGTCGTCCTGCGTCATGGCGACGCAGACTTCTTTCTCGTCATCGCGAGCGAAGCGTGGCGATCCATGTATGGATTGCCGCGTCGCTTCACTCTTCGCAATGACGAAGGGTGTTCAACCGCCTTTTTTGCAGCGCTTGCCCGGGTTCTTCTTGTTGTTGGTGGCGCTGCCGCGTTCCAGACTGCGCAGTTGTCCCTTGCCGGCGGTAAAGCACACGCCCTTGGGTGGCACGGGACGGGGGCTTGCCTTGCGGTCAGCTTCGGTACGGAACTCTTTGGCCATGAAAATAACTCCAATAAATAATAAAACGAAACCCCGCGATTATCCCCGAGCCGTGCGGTGGCCGGGTTTGGCCAGCAGTTCGAGGTAAAACGCGGCCTCGCCGGCTGTGGCGACGGCGTCAATCAGGGCGGTGAGTGTTGCGAAATGAACGTCGGCTGCAGTCTCGGCGCTGGTGCCGAAGCGGCAGCTGAAATCCCAGTAGTCCACGCCTTCGGGCAAGGGCTTGCGCCGCTCACGCTGCACGTATTTGCGGATTTCGTGCTTGGTCGCTTCAAGAACGCGGTCGCGGTTCTTGCCTTCGATGTTTAATAGGAATGTTTTCTTCACGGTATTCTCAGTTTGCAAGACAGGCCCTTGGCGCTGTCCTTGACCGATTATCGATGCGGCGACTGCCTTTTTTCGTTTTTACCTTACAAAGCGTCTGTTTATGCCATTTTCATCCTTCGGTTTGTCGTCTGCCCTGCTGCGCGCTGTTGCCGACAAGGCCTATTCAAAGCCGACGCCCATTCAGCTGGCGGCACTGCCGCCAGCCCTGCAGGGGCGCGATCTGCTGGCCACTGCACAAACCGGCTCCGGCAAGACGGTGGCTTTTGCCCTGCCTGTGTTGCAGCGGCTGGAACAGGCGGCGCCTGGTACGCCGCGCCTGCTGAGCGCCCTGATCCTGGTGCCCACGCGCGAACTTGCGGCCCAGGTTGGCGAAGAGATCCGTAACCTGGGTGCGCACCTGTCACCGCCGTTGAAGGTCTCGATCGTGTTCGGCGGCGTTTCCATCAATCCGCAGATGATGCGCCTGCGTGGCGGCACCGACATCATGGTGGCGACGCCGGGGCGCCTGATCGACCTGATTGCGCACAACGCGCTCACGCTCGCCAACGTCACGACGCTGGTGCTCGACGAGGCCGATCGATTGTTCGACCTGGGCTTTGCCGAAGAATTGGCACGCATCCTGTCCCTGCTGCCGGCGCAGCGCCAGAACCTGTTTTTCTCGGCCACTTTCCCGCCAGCGGTGCAGGCCCTGGCGCAGACCCTGCTGCGCGATCCGGTGCGCGTCACCGTAGCGTCCGAGCCCGAAAGCGCACCCGACATCGTGCAGCGCGTCATCGAGGTCGACGTCGCCCGGCGCACCCAGTTGCTGCTGCACCTGATCAAGCAAAACCACTGGAGCCGGGTGCTGGTTTTTGTTGCGACCAAGCACGCGGCCGAAATGGTGGCCGACAAGTTGCGCAAGGGCCGCATCAACGCCGAACCCTTTCATGGCAACCTGAGCCAGGGCAAGCGCACCCAGGTGCTGGCTGATTTCAAGGCCTCGCGGCTCAAGGTGGTCATCGCCACCGATGTGGCGGCGCGCGGCCTGGACATCGCGCAGCTGCCGGTGGTTGTCAACTACGACCTGCCGCGCTCGGCGCTGGATTACACGCACCGCATCGGTCGCACCGGTCGCGCCGGTGAACGTGGCATCGCCCTCAGTTTTGTCAGCGCCGACTCTGATGCCCATTTGCGCCTGATCGAGAAAAACCACAGCCTGAGCCTGGCGCGCGAGCAAGTCGACGGTTTTGAGCCGACGTCAGTCGCCGCACCGGCGGCAGGTCTTCCCGAGAGCCCCGCCAACGGCGGGATCAAGGGCCGGCGTCCGAGCAAGAAGGACAAGCTGCGCGCCGCTGCAGCCCAGACGCAAAGGTGACGCCGTTGCGCCGCCTTGCGGGCTATGCTGCGCCGGGTTATTTCCACCTCGCAACCGTTGACAAGGGCAGTTCATGAAACATCTTTTTTCTCTCGAAGGCCGCAGCGCGCTGATCACCGGCGGTTCGCGTGGCATTGGCCGCATGATCGCCGAGGGCTTTCTGGCGCAGGGCGCGCGCGTCTACATTTCAGCGCGCAAGGCGGCGGCCTGTGACCAGACTGCGCGCGAGTTGAGTGCGCTTGGCCAATGCATTTCGCTGCCGGGTGATGTCTCGACGCTGCAAGGCGCCAAGGCGCTGGCCGCAGCCTACAGCGCGCTCGAGCCCCAGCTTGACATCCTGGTGAACAACGCCGGCGCGGCCTGGGGCGCGCCCTTCGATGAGTTTCCGGAGAGCGGCTGGGACAAGGTCGTCGACCTGAACCTCAAAGGCCCTTTCTTCCTGACCCAGGCCCTGGCACCCCAGTTGCGCGCGGCGGGCAAGCTGCGCGCAGCCAAGGTCATCAATATCGCCTCGATCGACGGTGTTTCGGTCAATCCGCAGGAGACCTACTCCTACGCGGCGAGCAAGGCCGGCCTGATTCATTTGACGCGGCGCATGGCTTTGCGCCTGATTCAGGACAACATCGTGGTGAGCGCCATCGCCCCGGGTGCTTTTGCCTCCGAGATGAACCGCGACGCGCGCGACCACGCGCAAGAGGTCTCGGCCCGTATTCCGGCCGGGCGCATCGGTGTTGACGCCGACATGGCCGGCGCCGCCATCTACCTGGCCTCGCGTGCCGGCGACTACGTGGTGGGCGAGACCCTGGTGGTGGATGGTGGTGTGACCCTGGCGCGCTGACCTGGCCCCCACGCTCCTCGTGGTTCACCGGGCGTTTACACGCTGCCGATATACTTGCGCCCACTACTTACAGGAGTTTCCATGAGGTTTTCATCCATTGCGCTGGCCGCACTTATCGGCACGTTGGGCCTGGTTTCCTTTAATGCATCAGCTGCTGATCCCGTCGCCAAGACCGTCGCTGCGGTGTACAAGGAAAAGACAGCCCTCACCGGCAAGACGATCAGCGCCACCGGCAAGGTGGTCAAGGTCAACAACGGCATCATGGGGCGCAACTTCGTGCACGTGCAGGATGGCACGGGCGACGCCAAGGACGGCAGCAATAACCTGGTCGTGACCAGCAAGCAAACCGCCGTCGTTGGTGACAAGGTCACGATCTCTGGCCTGGTGGTGGTGAACCGCGATTTTGGCAGCGGCTATTCCTACCCGCTGATCATTGAAGAAGCGACCGTCACGGTCAAGAAATAAGCCTTGCGGCTATAACAGCCGCACCTTGACGCTCTTGCCCTTGACCGACCCGGCATTGAGCTTTTGCATGGCCTGCAGCGCAATATCGCGCTGCACGGCTACAAAGGTGGTGAACTCGGTCACCACAATCTTCCCGATCTGTTCGCGGCTGTAGCCGGCGTCTGCCGTCAATGCGCCCAGCACGTCGCCGGGGCGGATCTTTTCCTTGCGGCCACCCAGAATCTGCAGCGTCACCATCGGCGGCAGCAGCGGCCCCTGGCCGCTTGGCGTGAGTTCGCTCAAGGGGTGCCAGACCGATTCGTGGCTCTGGTACTGCTCAATTTTGCCGACCGAACCCATCTCGCTCATGCTGGCCAGGCTCAGCGCCAGCCCTGATTCGCCGGCGCGTCCGGTGCGCCCGATGCGGTGGATGTGGATCTCCGGGTCCGGCGTGATGTCGACGTTGATCACCGCCTCCAGTTGCGTGATGTCGAGTCCGCGCGAGGCCACATCCGTGGCGACCAGCACCGAGCAACTGCGGTTCGAGAACTGCGCCAGCACCTGATCGCGCTCGCGCTGCTCAAGTTCGCCGTAAAGCGCCAGTGCGCTAAAGCCCTGGGCCTGCAGGTAGCTCACCAGTTCCTTGCATTGCAGCTTGGTGTTGCAAAAGGCCAGCGTGCTGACCGGCCGGAAGTGGTTCAGCAGCAGGGCCACGGTTTCCAGTCGGTTGGCGCGCGTGACCTCGTAAAAGCGCTGTTCGATCAGGCTTCTGGCGTGCTGCGCCTCAACCTTGATTTGCTGCGGCTCGCGCATGAACTGGCGCGCCAGCTTTTCGATGCCTTCCGGGTAGGTCGCCGAAAACAGCAGGGTCTGGCGCGCTGGCGGGCATTGTTTGACGACGGTGGCGATGTCGTCGAAGAAACCCATGTCGAGCATGCGGTCGGCTTCGTCCAGCACCAGGGTGTTGAGGGCGTCAAGCGCCAGGTAGCCGCGCTCCAGGTGGTCCATCACGCGCCCTGGCGTGCCGACCACGATGTGGGCACCGTGCTCGAGCGAGGCGCGCTGCCCGCGCAGCGCGACACCGCCGCACAGTGTGACGACCTTGATGTTTTCTTCGGCACGCGCCAGGCGCCGGATCTCGACCGTGACCTGGTCGGCCAGTTCGCGCGTCGGGCACAGCACCAGCGCTTGCACGGCAAAGCGGCGCGGGTTCAGATTCGTGAGCAGGGCCAGCGCGAAGGCAGCGGTCTTGCCGCTGCCGGTCTTGGCCTGCGCGATCAAGTCTTTGCCGGCCAGGGCAGGAGGCAGGCTGGCGGCCTGGATCGGTGTCATTTCCAGGTAGCCCAGTTGCACCAGATTGGCCAGGGTGGCGGGGTTCAGGGGCAGGCTGGAGAAACTGTTGGCGGGATTTGACGGGGTGGCGGGGGAGGCCTGGGGTTCGGTGCTGTGCATGGGTCGATTATCCTTATTCGCACTTCTTGGGCAAAATAGGGCATGAACCACGCACAACAAACCGAGCAGCGCCTGACCGAAATCGAGATCAAGGCCAGCTTCAGCGAAGACCTGCTTGACCAGCTCAACCAGATCATTGTGCGTCAGCAGCAGCAGATCGATCAGCTGATCCGTGAAGTTGCGCACCTGCGCCAGTCCAGCACCGATGGTGGCCTTGGCGCGCCGCGCAACCTGCGCGACGACCTTCCGCCGCATTACTGATGATCCGATTGACGACAATAGCCGCCATGAGCCAAACCCTTGAACTGACCCGCCCCGACGACTGGCACCTGCATGTGCGCGACGGCGACGCCCTGAGCACTGTGGTGCCGCATACTGCCGCCCAGTTTGGCCGTGCCATCATCATGCCCAATCTGCGCCCACCGGTGACCACAGCCGCTGCCGCGATGGCCTACAAGGCGCGCATCCAGGCCGCAGTGCCAGCGGGTCTGCATTTTGAGCCACTGATGACGCTGTACCTGACCGACAAGCTGCCGCCCGACGAAATCAAGCGCGCGCAGGAGGCCGGTGTGGTTGCCGTCAAGCTCTATCCGGCCGGCGCCACCACGAACAGTGATGCTGGCGTCACCGACCTTCGCAAGACCTATGCGACGCTCGAGGCCCTGCAGCGCGCCGGCATGCCGCTGCTGGTGCACGGCGAAGTCACATCGCCTGAGGTCGATCTGTTTGACCGCGAGGCTGTCTTCATCGACACCCAACTCATCCCCTTGCGCCGTGACTTCCCCGAGCTCAAAATTGTCTTTGAACACATCACCACGCGTGAAGCCGCACAGTATGTTCAGGAGGCCGACCGCTTCACCGCTGCCACACTGACAGCGCACCATTTGCTCTACAACCGCAACGCGATCTTCACCGGTGGCATCCGGCCGCATTACTACTGTTTACCGGTCCTGAAACGCGAGACGCACCGCCTGGCATTGGTGCAGGCTGCCACCAGTGGTTCGCCGAAGTTTTTCCTTGGAACCGACAGCGCGCCGCACGCCGCGCATCTGAAGGAGCACGCATCGGGTTGCGCCGGTTGCTACACCGCTTACGCCGCCATCGAGATGTATGCCGAGGCCTTTGATGCTGCCGGTGCGCTCGACAGGCTTGAAGCCTTTGCCAGCTTTAACGGCGCTGATTTTTATGGTCTGCCGCGCAACACCGACCGCATTACATTGAAGCGCGAAGCCTGGACAGCAACTGAAAGCTTTTCCTTTGGCGAGGCCCAACTCAAACCGCTGCGCGCCGGTGAAACCCTGCCGTGGAAGTTGGCCTGATCGACTGGAGCGCGCCCTGGCTATTGCCCTGGCGTGTCATCGGGGAGGCGAGCGCGCAACGCATCGCGGCCGGTGAGCCACAAGCGCAGGCCTTGAACCGGGCGGTTAGCGAAAAACCGGGTTTCCCGGTGCGGTTCGTTTCTCAGAGTGAACTCCCGACGGGCGTTGCCTACGAGCAGCATATTTTTGACACGGGATCGGTACCCACTCGCGAGGGCTTGCATGATTTTTTCAATGGCCTGGCCTGGTTGCAGTTTCCCTTGACCAAGCAGCGCCTCAATCAGCTGCATGTGGCGCAGATCGCGCGTACCGGCATCCAGCCGGTGCGCGGTCCGGCGCGTGATGCCTTGACATTGTTTGACGAGAATGCGGCTTTCTTGCAGGCGAGCGATGCGCTGTGGGAGGCGCTGGCGGCAAAAAACTGGCAGGCCCTGTTTGTCGACCAGCGCGCGCTTTGGCGCCAGGCCCATCTGCTGCTGTTCGGCCACGCGCTGCTGGAAAAACTGGTGGCGCCGCGCAAGGGCATCACGGCCCATGTTTACCGCGTACAAGCGGGTGCCGATTCACTGGCGGAACTGGACGCCTGGGTGGCCGGCGACCTGCAGGCGCAAAAGTTGGCCAGCAAACCGTTCGCTCACCTGCCGGTGCTGGGGGTGCCGCTCTGGTGGCCGGGCAATGAGGCGCCAGATTTTTACGCCGATGCCAGCGTGTTTCGGCTGACCCGATCTTGAAATTGGGCGCCCAGCCCCTACCATTGGATGTCGGGGTTCCCTGAATCAAACTGTCCTTGAAGGAAATCATGAAACGCATCTTCCTGTTTGTTCTGACCAACCTGCTGGTGGTAACCGTGCTGGGCGTCGTCGCCAGCCTGCTCGGCGTCAACCGTTACCTCACTGCCAGTGGCCTGAATCTCGGGGCCTTGCTCGGCTTTGCGCTGGTCATGGGCTTTGGCGGCGCCATCATCTCGCTGCTGATCAGCAAGCCGATGGCCAAGTGGACCGCTGGCGTGCGCATCATTGAGCAGCCACAAAACGCCGACGAGGCCTGGATTGTGGACACCGTGCGCAAACTCGCCACCAAGGCCGGCATCGGCATGCCCGAAGTCGGCATCTTTGAAGGCGACGCCAATGCTTTTGCAACCGGCGCCTTCAAGAACTCGGCGCTGGTGGCCGTCAGCACCGGCCTGCTGATTGGCATGACGCGCGATGAAATCGAAGCCGTGATCGGCCATGAAATCGCCCACGTGGCCAACGGCGACATGGTGACCATGACCTTGATCCAGGGCGTGATGAACACGTTTGTCGTGTTCCTGAGCCGCGTCATCGGTTTTGCGGTGGACAGCTTTTTGCGCAAGGGCGATGAGCGCAGTTCCGGCCCCGGCATCGGCTACATGATCAGCACCTTTGTGCTTGACATCGTGCTCGGCTTTGCCGCCGCCATGGTCGTGGCCTGGTTCTCGCGGCACCGTGAGTTTCGCGCCGATGCCGGCTCGGCTCAGTTGCTGGGTCGCAAGCAGCCCATGATCAACGCGCTGGCGCGGCTCGGTGGCATGCAGCCGGGCGAATTGCCCAAGAGCGTGGCTGCGTTCGGCATCACGGGCGGCATCGGCCAGTTGTTTGCCACGCATCCGCCACTGCAGGAGCGCATCGCCGCGCTGCAAAGCAGTTAAGCTTGCGCCTTTGCTGTTGACTGGATTTCGTTTTGGAACTCTCTACCTGGCTCGCCTTTTTCGCCGCATCCTGGGCCATCAGCATCTCGCCCGGCGCTGGTGCTGTCGCGGCCATGAGCGCCGGCCTGAACCACGGTTTTCGGCGTGGCTACTTCACGACCTTCGGTCTGATCCTGGGCATCTGGACACAGGTGCTGGTGGTCGGTGCCGGCCTGGGCGCACTGGTGGCGGCGTCGAGCACCGCCTTCAGTGTGGTCAAGTGGGCGGGCGTGGCCTATCTGGTCTGGCTTGGCATTGCGCAATGGCGCGCACCGGCACGGCCGATGGCGGCCGTATCGGAGGCCGGCACGGTGGTGACGCGACGCTCCATGATTGCACGGGCCTGGATGATCAACGCGGTCAACCCCAAGGGCACGGTGTTCCTGCTGGCGGTTGTGCCACAGTTCATGAATCTGGCGCAGCCGCTGTTGCCGCAATACCTGACCATCGCCGTTACGCTGGCTTTCACCGATATGGTCGTGATGGCCGGCTACACCGTGCTGGCGTCACGCTTGCTCGGAGCGCTCAAATCGCCTGCCCACATCCGCGCCCTGAACCGCACCTTCGGCAGCCTGTTTGTGCTAGCCGGGACGCTGCTCGCGCTGTTCAAGCGCGCTGAGTGATAGGCTCCAGCGCCGCTGCGATCCTTCATTTGACAAACTGGCACAGCCAAACCGCCTTCAGGGACTTGCTGTTGGGCGGGGGTTAATGACGACAAGAGACACATAAGCGACGGTCAGCATTTCGATCTGCCTGCCCCAAAACGGTCGTTCAGAAAGGGGGGGCAGGCGATGGATTACTGGCGACCATCGTGTGGTTCCCCATGTTGACTGAACTCAGGTTGGCACTCGCGCCAGCAGCGCCTCGAACTCCTGCACAGGCAAGGCCGGGCTGAACAAATACCCCTGGTACCTGTGGCAACCCATGCCCGCGAGGACCTTACGCTGCGACTCGGTCTCCACACCTTCGGCGATGGCTTCTAAACCCATGCTGTCAGCCAACACGAGCGCCATTCTGACAATGGCCAAGACATCTGGGTCAGTAAGAATGTCACGCACAAACTCCTGTGCGACTTTAATCTTCGACAGTGGGAGTCTTTTCAGATAAACGAGTGACGAATATCCAGTGCCGAAGTCGTCAAGCGAAAAACTGATGCCAGCGGCGTTTAGCAGGTTCATTTTGACGATGACGCCTTCAACATCGGTGATCAGTACGCTCTCCGTGAGTTCGAGCTTGAGCAGATTTGGATTGGCGCCGGTGCGTTCGAGTACAGCCAAAACCTGATCGACGAAGTCGCTATGGTGAAACTGGCGTGCGCTGACGTTGATCGCCATCGTCAGGTGGGCTGTCTCGCGCCGCCTGGACCAGAGGGACAACTGGGTGCAGGCAGTTTCCAGAACCCCCAAACCCAAAGGAAGAATCAAACCGGTTTTCTCTGCCGTAGCAATGAACTCAGCCGGGGTAACCCAGCCGCGTGTCGGGTGTCGCCAGCGCAGTAGCGCCTCGACACCGGTGATTTTGTCCACCCCGAGTAATTGGGCCTGGTAATGAACTGAAAACTGCTTTTCCAGAATGCCGTTGTGCAGGTCATTGCGCAGAATCGCCTTTGCGGTATTCGCCAACTGCATCTGAGCGTCAAAAAAACATACGGTGTTGCCGCCCATATCCTTGGCACGGTACATCGCAAGATCCGCTGCGATCAGCACGTCGTCCTGTGTGCTGTCCTGCCCCAGGAAGAGGGTCACGCCGATGCTGGCACTGCCGCGATGCTGGACGTGCTGGACTGTTGTGCCATCCTGGTTGGTGAACACCATCTCATAGGGGTCGGCCAGCAGGCTGCGAACCTTTTCGGCCACTTGATCAGCCTGGCTGTGAGCCTGTGCCTTATCACCTGCGAGATCGTCCAGCAACACGATGAACTCGTCGCCGCCAAAGCGCGCAACGGTGTCGATCTGGCGAACACAGTTCCTAAGCCGCTTGGCCACCTCGGCCAGCAGCATGTCACCAACACCGTGACCATGCTGGTCATTGAGCGGCTTGAAGTTATCCAGGTCCAGAAACAGCAATGCGCCGAAGTTGCCGCTGCGCTGGCCCGCCAGCATGGAATGGATCAATCGATCTTTGAGCAGCATCCGGTTCGCCAGACCCGTTAGCGGGTCATAGTAGGCCAGTTCCCGCACCAGTTCATCGGTCCGCCTGCGCTCGGTAATGTCACGATGAAATGCCTGAATCAGTCGTTCCCCGTTGGCAGTAATCAGGCTGGAGGACACCTCCAGCAGCAGCACGCGGCCATCCTTGTGGTAGTGCGTCACCTCGAACGACAGTGATTCCCCTGCCAAAACGCGCGCCAGTTTTTCCGGTAGACCCTGCGCAGTTTCCGGTGTATCAAGATCGCGCAGGTGCAGCTTGGCCATCTCATCCGGCGTGTAACCGTGCATCCGGGCGAAGGCCTCATTCACCGCCAGCACTTTGCCACTGTCGGATAGGATCACGATGCCATCCATGGCGCGGTCGAACATGAGTCTGAAGCGCTCTTCGCTGGCTTTCAGGGTCGTCTCAACTTGCTTGCGATCAGTGATGTCCTGTACCGTCCCGGTCAGGCTAACCGCCTTGCCGGTATTGTCGAAGGCAATTTCCCCCAGGCCGTGCATCCAGCGCTCGACGCCATCGCTGGGGCGAATGATCTTGTACTCAGCATCAAACGATTTCTTGTTGTTGATCGAGTCCAAAAGCGAATCGTGCATCGATTGCATGAAATCGGGGTGCATGAAATTCACCCAACCTTCATGTGTGTGCGGGTAGTCCTCGGTGATTCCGAAGATCTCGTCTAGCGTTGAGGTGGCCTCGAAAGTTCCCGCTTCCAGGTTATTGATGTAACTGCCAATCCTGGCGGCTTGCTGCGCATCGCGCAACAGTTTCTCGCTTCTCTCAAGTGCCAGTCGAGTTCTGTGGTGCTCCGAAACATCACTGATGATCGAAAACAGCATCAGCTGTTCGTTGACTCGAATCGGCGTCGAGCGGACTTCCACCGTTCGCAGTTCCCCACTCGCCAGTCTGTTGGGAAATATGAAGTAATTGCGCTCCTGGCGCATTGCGCTGGCGCGCTCCGCCGCCACTTCTGATGGCGCCAGCGCATTGAGCTGGTCAATTCGCATGGATCGCAGCTGATCAACGCCGTAACCATAGAAATCCGCAGCTGCATTGTTGGCATCGACGATGGCGCCGGAAACCGGCTCAATCAAGAGAAAAATTGTTCCGTTAGCCTCGAAAATTTGCCGAAAGCGGCTCTCGCTTTCGACCAAGGCCCCTTCAGTTTGCTTGAGCGAAGTGATGTCTGTCACCATCGTGTACAGGCCTTGGACCTGCTCATCCACGATGTCAGGTATGTACTGAACCATAATGTCGCGGGCCTGCTCTCCGGCAGGAGTCGGGATGTTACGCTCGAACTGCTGCTTCTCTCCCCTCAACGCAGCCTCGATGAAAGGGCGATTGCGCCGATAGTTCTCTTCTCCGATCACATCACGAACATGCATACCGGGCATGGAATCCGCGCTGATACCAAACCAGTCCGCATAGCCCTGGTTTCCAAATCGGTTAATCAGGTTGCGGTCCCAGTAAGCGATCAATCCCGGTATATGCCCAATGATCGATCCGACGTCACGACTGGTTTGATCCAAATGTCTGTGCGCATCAAAAAGCTCTCCCATCACACTGTCTGCACTCGATGTGAGGAGTCGCTTCAGGCGGGAAACCTCGACGCGCAATCGCTGGTTCTCCAACTCTAGCTGCTTAATTTCATTCGCCAAAATCGAACCTTTCTAAAACCGATGCTTGGTCATTGTTCACATCAGTGCCCAGCCAAGGGACAGAAGTACTCCGACAACCAATTGCTCCGCCAAGGCAGCGTGGCATCGTCGCATTGGTTAAATAGGATCTAAGACGATGCCACCCAAATTTGAGTCTTTCGGGGACTGTATCCCGACGACCCCGCTGGCATAACTTCATTAGGTGAGAGTTGAAGCCCGGAAGCTTTGCGTCGCCGGCTTTCACCGACTTTGCCGTGTTCGGCAAGCCTACAGATCACGATAGGCTGATCCTTTGACGAACCGGAAGATGGTATCAGAGCCGCCGAGTCGCCAGGTTTCGCAACGTCTCTAGGGTGGATGACAGATGTGTGAGCGGTAATGGCGTATTTGTGGTGATTGCAGCCGATACGTTGTTTGAATCACAATTGTCCTTGGACTCCGTGCAAGCTGCCTGTCGTGATTGACTGCTAACGCTGCATCACAGCCCGTCGCCAAGTCCCGCAACGGAGTCCGGTATCAGCCCAGCAAGACCCTTGCCAGCGCTTCGGCCACCTTGATGCCGTCAACGCCAGCTGACAGGATGCCGCCGGCGTAGCTCGCGCCTTCGCCCGCCGGGTAGAGGCCGCGCGTGTTGGTGCTTTGCAGGTCGTCGCCACGCGGCATTTTCAAAGGCGACGAGGTGCGCGTTTCAACACCGGTGAGCACGGCGTCTGGCATGTCAAAGCCACGAATTTTCTTGGCAAAGGCCGGTAGCGCTTCGCGCATGGCGGCAATCGCGTAATCGGGCAGGGCGGCGCGCAGATCGACCAGTTGCACGCCGGGCTTGTAGGACGGCTCGACGCCGCCCCATTGCGTGGAGGCCTTGCCTTTGATGAAGTCGCCGACCAGTTGCCCGGGCGCGTCGTAATTGCTGCCGCCGAGCACATATGCGTTTGATTCAAGCGCTCGCTGCAGCACGATGCCGGCCAGCGGATGTTGCGCCAGACCCGGTGTGATGCGGGACGGTATCTGCTCGCCCAGCGCGGCATGAAATGATGCCTCATCACACGGGTAGTCGCTCGGGTCAATGCCGACCACGATGCCGGCATTGGCGTTGCGCTCGTTGCGCGAATACTGGCTCATGCCGTTGGTCACAACACGTCCCACCTCGGAGGTCGCCGCCACCACGGTGCCGCCCGGGCACATGCAAAAGCTGTAGACGGATCGGCCGTTGCCGGCGTGGTGCACCAGCTTGTAGTCGGCCGCGCCCAGATTCGGGTTGCCGGCGTGGCGGCCCCAGCGCGCCTTGTCGATCACGCTTTGTGGATGCTCGATGCGAAAGCCGATCGAGAATGGCTTGGCCTCCATCGCCACGCCGCGCTGGTACAGCATGGCGCAGGTGTCGCGCGAGCTGTGGCCCAGCGCCATCACAACCTGATCGACCGCCAGTTCGTAGGACGCTCCGCTGGCCTGGTTCAGCACGGTGAGACCGCGCAGTTGCCTACCCCTTGGTCCGTCTTCAATCAGTACATCGGTCACGCGCTGCTGGAAGCGGATTTCGCCACCCAGCGCGATGATCTGCTGGCGCAGGTTTTCCACCACCTTGACCAGTTTGAAGGTGCCGATGTGCGGGTGCGCATCGACCAGAATCTCGGGCGGTGCGCCGGCCTGGACAAACTCCTGCATCACCTTGCGCCCGAGGTGGCGCGGGTCCTTGATCTGGCTGTAGAGTTTGCCGTCCGAAAACGTGCCGGCACCGCCCTCGCCGAACTGCACGTTCGATTCCGGATTGAGTTCGCGCTTGCGCCAAAGGCCCCAGGTGTCCTGCGTGCGTTCGCGCACCGTCTTGCCGCGTTCCAGCACGATCGGCTTGAAGCCCGCTTGCGCAAGAACCAGCGCGGCAAAAATGCCGCAGGGGCCAAAGCCGACCACCACCGGACGCGGTCCGGCATAGCCCGCAGCACCTGCCGGCAACCGGTAGACCATGTCCGGGGTCGGCAGGATGTGCGGGTTGCCGGCAAACTTTGCCAGCAGCGCGGTTTGCAGCGCCGGCGCGAGTTCAACATCCGCGATATAGACCTGCACCAGCGCCGCCTTGCGCGCGTCGATGCTGCGTTTGAATACCGTGTGACCGATCAACTCGCCTGGCGTGATCCCCAGCGTGTGGCAGATCAGCTCGGACAGGGCCTGCGCCGGATGGTCCAGCGGCAGTTTGAGTTCGGTCAGGCGCAGCATGCAGGTCGGCTCAGGTGTGTGGATCAGGCGGGCAGAAAACCTTCGATCGACAGGTAGCGCTCGCCGGTGTCGTAGTTGAAGCCGAGCACCGTGGCGCCGGCCGGCAGCTCGGGCAGTTTCTGCGCAATCGCCGCCAGCGTGGCACCACTGGAGATGCCCACCAGAATGCCTTCCTCGCGCGCGCAGCGGCGCGCCATTTCGCGTGCCGGTTCGGCATCAACCTGGATCACGCCGTCAAGCAGGGCGGTGTTCAGGTTCTTCGGGATAAAGCCCGCGCCAATGCCCTGGATCGGGTGCGGCGACGGGGCGCCACCAGAGATGACGGGGGAGGCTACGGGTTCCACCGCATAGACCTTGAGTTGAGGCCATTTCGCTTTGAGGACCTGGGCGCAGCCACTCAGGTGGCCGCCGGTGCCGACACCGGTGATCAGCGCGTCAATGCCGTTCGGAAAATCAGCCAGGATTTCGAGCGCCGTGCTGCGCGCATGGGCTTCGATGTTGGCCGGGTTTTCAAACTGCTGCGGCATCCAGCTGTTGGGCGTGGCAGCCACCAGTTCCATGGCGCGGGCGATCGAGCCCTTCATGCCTTTTTCGCGCGGCGTCAGGTCGAAGGATGCGCCATAGGCCAGCATCAGCCGGCGGCGCTCCACCGACATGCTGTCGGGCATCACCAGGATCAGCTTGTAGCCCTTGACAGCGGCCACCATGGCCAGGCCGACACCGGTGTTGCCGGAGGTCGGCTCGATGATGGTGGCGCCGGGCTTGAGTTCGCCGCTTTGCTCGGCGGCTTCCACCATCGCCAGCGCAATGCGGTCCTTGATGGAGCCGCCGGGGTTGCTGCGCTCGGACTTGATCCACACGTTATGGCCCGCTCCAAACAGGCGGTTGATGCGCACATGCGGCGTGTTGCCAATGGTTTGCAGGATGGTGTCGGCTTTCATGGCGGGCTCCTTTTAGCGGTTGAGGGCGTCATTGTCTCAGGAGAGGATAATCCACACCGTGAAGCCCACCAGACTGCCGCTGGTGCAATCCTGGAAACAGGGCACTGGAGGAACGTCCGGACTGCATAGGGCAGCGTAGCAGCTAACAGCTGTCCACTGAAAGCCGCGTACGAAAGTGCGCGGTATAAGGTGAGGATCAGAGCAACAGAGACGAGTCGGACCGGGGCAACCCGGTTCGGGTGAAACGGGCAATCTCTACGCGCAGCAATACCAAGTAGGCACACGTTGACGGGGCCCCCGGAGTGTGCGGGTAGGTAGCACCGAGCCGTTGGGCGACCAGCGGCCCAGAGTAATGGCAGTCACTTCTGCCGGCCCGCAGGGGCTGGTGGTTGCACAGAATCCGGCTTATCGGTGGGCTTCACACTTTTATTCGACGGGTAAACTCCCGCGCATGCCTGTGCCTTGCCTCAAGCCTTTGTTGCTGGCTCTTCTGCTGACGGTCCAAAGTGTCCAGGCAGCTGCGCCCTGCGCCGATTTTGCGGCGCGCTTACCCAACGTGAAGCGCGAGCTGTGTGAGGCTGCCAGGTTACAGTCCACGGTGGTCCGCACGGTCCAGGGACGGACGCTGTGGATGCGTGACATCAAGCCTGAGCAAGCCACGATGCGGGTGCTGGTGGTGGGTGCCATCCACGGCGATGAGCCATCGTCGGCTTCGGTGGCGTTTCATTGGCTCAGACTGGCAGGGCAACTGCCTGTTGCCACAGCGAACGCGGTGCATTGGCGCTTTGTGCCGGTGCTCAATCCCGATGGAATCTTCAGCCAACCGCCACGGCGCGTGA
>CAIRAW010000057.1 GCA_903876735.1 uncultured beta proteobacterium
CTGCCGTACCTACCGGGACGACATCGGGTGATACACCCACAAAGGGACAGCGTATTGGTGTTCCACGCGAAAGTTTCCCATTGGAAAAGCGAGTGGCCACCGTGCCCGAGGTTGTTGAAAAACTCATCAAGCTGGGTTTTTCCGTGGCCATAGAAAGCGGCGCCGGTGACGCTGCCAACATGAGCGACGAGTCCTACGTGGCCGCCGGTGCCACGGTGGTGCCGACTGCCGCGCAGCTCTGGGCCGAATCCGACATCGTGTTCAAGGTTTGCGTCCCGACCCCGGCTGAAGTGGACATGATGCGCGTAGGCGGCATCCTGATCGACTTCATCTGGCCTGGCCAGAACCCGGAATTGATGAAGCAACTCGCCGCCAAGAAGGCGACTGTGCTGGCCATTGACGCGCTGCCGCGCATGCTGAGTCGGGCCCAGAAGATGGATGCGCTGACTTCCCAAGCCGGTGTGGCGGGCTACCGTGCGGTCATTGAGGCGGCCAACGCCTTTGGTCGCTTCTTCGCCGGTCAGATCACGGCTGCGGGCAAGGTGGCCCCGGCCAAGGTCTTCATTGCCGGCGCCGGTGTGGCGGGTCTGGCGGCCATTGGCACTGCAGCCGGCCTGGGCGCCATCGTGCGTGCCAACGACACCCGTGCCGAAGTGGCCGATCAGGTTGTCTCGCTGGGTGGCGAATTCGTCAAGGTTGATTTTGAGGAAGAAGGTGGCGGCGGCGGCGGTTACGCCAAGGTCATGAGCGAGGGCTTCCAGCAAGCCCAGCGCGACATGTACGCCAAGCAGGCCCGCGAGGTCGACATCATCATCACCACCGCGTTGATCCCCGGCAAACCGGCGCCCAAACTGATCACCGCTGAGATGGTCAAGAGCATGAAGCCCGGCAGCGTCATCGTTGACATGGCGGCTGAGCGCGGCGGCAACTGCGAGCTGACCGTTCCGGGTCAGGCGGTCGTCGTGCACGGCGTGACCATCGTTGGCTACACCGACCTGGCCTCGCGCCTGGCCAAGCAGTCTTCGACACTGTATGGCACCAACCTGTTCCGCCTGGCTGAAGAGCTGTGCAAGACCAAGGACGGCATCGTCAACGTCAACATGGAGGATGACGCCATCCGCGGCCTGACGGTCATCAAGGAGGGCGAAATCACCTGGCCGGCACCGCCACCCAATCTGCCTGCGGCTGCCACGGCGGCACCCAAGGCTGCTGCCGCACCGGCGGCGAAGAAGGGTGGTCATGGTCACGGCGGCGGTGGTGGCGAACCCATGGCCGGCAACAAGCTGGCCATCATGTTCGGCGTTGCAGCCGCGCTGTTCTGGCTGGTTGGCAACAGCGCGCCACCGGCTTTCCTCTCGCATTTCACGGTCTTCGTGCTGGCCTGCTTCGTGGGCTATATGGTGGTGTGGAACGTCAAGCCCGCCCTGCACACGCCGCTGATGAGCGTGACCAATGCCATCTCCAGCATCATCGCCATCGGCGCGCTGGTCCAGGTTTCACCGCTAGCCGGAGCCGTTGGACGACCGAATGACTGGATAAGTTGGGTTGCGGCAGCGGGCATTGTGCTCACCGCCATCAATATGTTCGGCGGCTTTGCCGTCACCCAGCGCATGCTGGCCATGTTCCGCAAATAAGGGAGGCAATTCATGTTTACTACAGAACTGGCAACCGTCTCCTATATTGGGGCAACCATTCTTTTCATCTTGAGCCTGGGCGGTTTGTCGAACCAGGAAACCGCACTGCGCGGCAACCTCTACGGCATGATCGGTATGGCGCTGGCCGTGCTGGCGACCGTGTTCGGTCCGCAAGTGACCTGGGCCGGCATCCCCTGGATCGTTGTCGCCATGCTGATCGGTGGCTCCATCGGTTTGTACGCGGCGCGTACCGTTCAAATGACGCAGATGCCCGAACTGGTGGCCTTGATGCACAGCATGGTCGGTCTGGCCGCCATGCTGGTGGGTCTCTCCACCTTCATCGACCCGGAAGCCTCCAAGGGCTTCGTCGGTGCTGCCAAATCGATTCATGAGATGGAGATCTACATCGGCATCCTGATCGGTGCGGTTACGTTCTCCGGCTCCATCGTGGCCTTCGGCAAACTGTCGGGCCGCATTGGCGGCAACCCGTTGCTGCTGCCGGGCCGGCACTGGCTGAATCTGGCTGGCCTGCTGGTTGTGATTTATTTCGGTGGTGCGTTCATGAACGCCCACACGATTGCGGATGGCATCATGCCGCTGGCTGTGATGACCGTGATTGCCTTGCTGTTTGGTATCCACATGGTGATGGCCATCGGCGGCGCCGATATGCCGGTGGTGGTCTCGATGCTCAACAGCTACTCGGGTTGGGCCGCTGCGGCGACCGGCTTCATGCTGTCCAATGACCTCTTGATCGTGACCGGTGCCCTGGTCGGCTCCAGCGGCGCAATTCTGTCCTACATCATGTGCAAGGCGATGGCACGCAGCTTCATCAGCGTGATCGCCGGTGGCTTTGGTACGGCCAGCGCGGCACCGAAACCAGCGGGTGACGCGGCACAACCGGCGGGCGAAGTGACCCCGATCAGCGCGACCGAGACCGCTGAACTGCTGCGCGAAGCCAAGAGCGTGGTGATTGTTCCCGGCTACGGCATGGCTGTGGCGCAGGCGCAGCACACGGTGTACGAAATCACCAAGTTCCTGCGCGACAAGGGCGTCAACATCCGCTTTGGTATTCACCCGGTGGCCGGGCGCATGCCAGGCCACATGAATGTGTTGCTGGCCGAGGCCAAGGTGCCTTACGACATCGTCTTCGAAATGGACGAATTGAACGACGACTTCCCGAAGACCGACGTCGTGATGGTGATCGGCGCTAACGACATCGTGAACCCGGGCGCGCAGGACGACCCGAGCAGCCCGATCGCCGGCATGCCGGTGCTCGAAGTCTGGAAAGCCAAGACCTCCATCGTCATGAAACGCAGCATGGCTTCGGGCTACGCTGGTGTTGACAATCCCCTGTTCTACAAAGAGAACAACCGGATGCTGTTTGGCGACGCCAAGAAGATGCTTGACGAAGTTTTGGTGGTCCTGAAGAGCTGAGATCCTTAAGAGCGCGCTCTGTTCCCGCCTGATTAGGGAAAGTACAGATACGAAGGACGGCAATCGGGCGCAAAATATTTTTGCACCAAAGGCAATCAAGCATTGCGGGGCCTAGACCGCAACCAAGAAGCGGTCAGCCCTGTCCTTAACCGATCAGGAGTCAAGCATGGCAGAGCGTTTATGGCTTAAGAGTTACCCGCAAGGCGTCCCCGCTGACCTGGATACAGCCCAGTATTCCTCGCTGGTGGCTTTGATGGAGGAAAGCTTCACCCAGTACGCCGCTCGAACGGCGTACAACTTCATGGGTAAGGACATCAGTTACGGTCAGACCGACCGGCTGAGCCAGGCTTTTGCCGCCTACCTGCAAGGCCTCGGTCTGGTCAAGGGTGACCGCGTGGCCATCATGATGCCCAATGTGCCGCAGTACCCGGTGGTCGTTGCCGCCATCCTGCGCGCCGGTTGTGTGGTGGTGAATGTCAATCCGCTCTACACGCCGCGCGAGCTTGAGCACCAGCTCAAGGATTCCGGCGCCAAGGCCATTGTCATCATCGAGAATTTTGCAGCCACGCTGGAGAAGTGCCTGGCAGCCACACCGGTCAAGCACGTTGTGCTGTGCGCCATGGGGGACCAGTTGGGCCTGCTCAAGGGCGCGCTCGTCAACTACGTGGTGCGCAATGTCAAGAAGATGGTGCCGCAGTACCAACTGCCGGGTGCCGTGCGTTTCAACGACGCCGTGGCAAGAGGCAAGCAGGGCGCGTTCAAGGCGGTCGACATCAAGGCCGATGACGTGGCCGTGCTGCAATACACGGGAGGCACGACGGGTGTCTCCAAAGGCGCGGTCCTGCTGCATCGCAATATCATTGCCAACGTGCTGCAATCCGAAGCCTGGAACCAGCCGGTCACCAAGCTGATTCCGGCCAGCGAGCAGCAGACCACGGTCTGCGCCTTGCCGCTGTACCACATCTTCGCGTTCACGGTCGGCATGATGCTGTCCATGCGCACTGGCGGCATGCTGATCCTGATTCCCAATCCGCGCGATTTCCCGGCGGTCCTGAAGGAATTGTCCAAGCACACCGTTCACAGCTTCCCGGCTGTCAACACGCTCTTCAACGGGCTGGCGAATCATCCGGATTTCAATACCGTCGACTGGAGCCACCTCAAGGTTTCGATCGGCGGCGGCATGGCTGTTCAAAGCGGCGTTGCCAAGTTGTGGGCCGAGAAAACCGGCTGCCCGATCTGCGAGGGCTATGGTCTGTCCGAGACCTCGCCGTCCGCCAGTTGCAACCCGGTGACGTCCAAGGAATACACCGGCACTATCGGCGTCCCGCTGCCCGGTACCGACATGAAACTGCTCGACGATGATGGCCGCGAGGTGGCGCCGGGCCAGGCCGGCGAGATTGCGATCAAGGGTCCGCAGGTGATGGCCGGCTACTGGCAGCGTCCGGACGAAACTGCCAAGGTCATGACGCCAGACGGCTATTTCAAGTCGGGCGACATCGGCACCATGGACGAGCGCGGTTTCTTCAAGATCGTGGACCGCAAGAAGGACATGATTCTGGTCAGCGGCTTCAACGTGTATCCGAACGAGATCGAAGATGTCGTATCGATGATGTCAGGTGTGCTGGAGTGCGCAGGTGTCGGCGTTCCCGATGAAAAGACCGGCGAAGCGGTGAAGCTCGTGATCGTCAAGAAGGACCCGAACCTGACCGAAGCGCAGATCCGCGCGTTCTGCAAGGAAAATCTGACAGGCTACAAGCAACCCAAGGTGATCGAGTTCCGCACCGAATTGCCAAAAACCCCGGTCGGAAAAATTCTGCGCCGCGAACTGCGGGACAAATAATCAGCATGACGAACAGCAATCCGGCGAGCGTGCTCGGCATCGTGGGCGGCAGCGGTGTCTACGACATCGAAGGCCTGAGCAACAAGCGCTGGGTGCGCGTGACCTCGCCTTTTGGCGAGGCCTCCGACGAACTGCTGTTCGGCGAACTGGGCGGCCAGCAGTTGGTCTTTTTGCCACGCCATGGTCGCGGCCACCGCATCCCGCCCTCGGAAATCAACTACCGCGCCAACGTTGATGTGCTCAAACGCTCGGGTGTGACCGATCTGATTTCAGTCAGCGCGGTCGGCTCCTTGCGCGCGGATTTGCGACCCGGCATGTTTGTGATCGTTGACCAGTTCATCGACCGGACCTTTGCCCGTGAAAAAAGCTTCTTCGGTACCGGACTGGTGGCGCATGTCTCGATGGCGCACCCGGTTTGCCGGCGCCTGGGCGACCACATCATGGCGGCGACACAGGCAAGCGGCATCGAGGCCGTGCGCGGTGGCACCTACCTGGTGATGGAGGGGCCGCAGTTCTCCAGCCTGGCTGAATCCGAGCTCTACCGCAGCTGGAATTGCGACGTCATCGGCATGACCAATATGCCCGAAGCCAAGCTGGCGCGCGAAGCGGAAATCTGCTACGCCAGCGTGGCCATGGTGACCGATTTTGATTGCTGGCACCCGGATCACGATCACGTTACCGTGGCGGCGATTGTTCAGGTGCTGCTGGCCAATGCCGACAAGGCGCGCAGCATGGTCAAGACCGTGGCGCCGGGTCTGCTTGCAGACGCGAGCGCGCCGGCTTGTTCGTGTCGGTCTGCGCTGGAGCATGCGCTGATCACCGCACCGGAGGCGCGCGATCCGCAACTGGTACAGCGCCTTGGTGCCATTGCCGGGCGCGTGCTCGCACGCTGATGGTGGCCAGCGGTCTGAGCCGGTCGAAACGGGTTCCAAACCTGCGGCTGGCGATGGTGGCCGGCGCGCGCAGCTTGAGCGCGCAAGGCCTTAATCGTGGCAGTTCCGGCAATATCGGTGTCCGGCTTGAAGCATCGTTTCTGGTCTCGCCATCGGGTGTGCCAGCCCAGGAGTTGACGGCCGACGCCATGGTTGAGTTGGATTTCTCGGGTGCCGCGATTGGTCCCGGCAGACCCTCGAGCGAATGGCGCTTTCACCGTGACATTCTGCTGGCGCGCCCCGAGATCGGCGCCATCGTGCACACGCATTCCCGTTACGCGACCGCTTTGGCCTGCCTGCAGCGCGAGATCCCGGCGTTTCATTACATGATTGCCGTCGCCGGTGGTGACTCGATTCGCTGCGCGCCCTATGCGCTGTTTGGAACGCAGGAACTCTCAGACCTGGCTTTACAGGCGCTGCAGGCGCGCAAAGCCTGCCTGCTCGGCAACCACGGCTTGATCGCGCTGGGCGCGGACTTGCCGGCGGCTCTGGCGCTGGCAGTCGAGGTCGAGGCCCTGTGCGCACAGTATTGGAGTGCGCTGCAAGTTGGCGAACCCTGTTTGCTCAGCAGCAGCCAGATGCGCGAGGTGCTGGAAAAGTTCAAGGGCTATGGCCGCCAAGCCAGTGCCGATACCGGGGGCAGGGAATGACGCAGGCAGTTCAGACTTTGAGGTGGGTTGACGGCGCGCTGGAGATGATCGATCAGCGCGTGCTGCCGGCGCGCTTTGACTATGTGCGTTACACCAGCGCAGCGGAAGTTGCACAAGGCATTCGATTGATGGTGGTGCGCGGCGCGCCCGCCATTGGCTGTGCGGCTGCCTATGGTGTTGCGCTGGAAGCCATGGCGCTGTTGAACGGGGGGCGTGAGGCCTTTGTGAACGGGCTGGAGCGCGCCTTCGAGGTGCTGGCAGCGAGCCGGCCGACGGCGGTGAACCTGTTCTGGGCGCTGCAGCGCATGCGCGCAATCTGGCAGGTCAACCAGCACCGCGCGCAGGGCGAGATCGCAGCCATCCTGCTGGCGCAGGCGCATGAAATCTCGGCCGAGGATGTGCGCATCAACCGGGCCATGGGAGCGCACGGCGCGGCCTTGCTGGCAGATGGGGCGCGTGTGCTCACGCACTGCAATGCCGGCGCCCTGGCCACCGCCGGTCATGGCACGGCGCTGGGCGTGATCCGCTCCGCAGTCGAGGCGGGCAAGCGCATTTCGGTGATTGCTGACGAGACCCGGCCGTTTCTGCAAGGTGCGCGCCTGACGGCCTGGGAAATGGTGCAGGAAGGCATTCCCGTGACGCTGATCACCGACAATATGGCGGGGCACCTGATGCGCTGCGGTGAGATCGATGCCGTCATCGTCGGCACCGACCGCGTTGCCGCCAATGGCGACGTGGCCAACAAGATCGGCACCTACATGGTCGCGGTGCTGGCGCAGCGCCATGGCATTCCGTTCTACGTTGCCTGTCCGCTGTCAACCATCGATTTGACGCTTGCCCATGGCGACGCAATTCCGATTGAAGAGCGTGCCGCCGACGAGGTGACCGGATTTCGGGACTGCCAGTGGGCCGCCAAAGGCGTTCAGGTGCGCAACCCCGCGTTTGATGTCACACCGGCCGAACTGGTCACGGCCCTGATCACAGAAAAAGGCGTGGTCCGGCAGCCGGACAAGAAGAACGTCGCCGGCTTGTTTTCGACTTGAGGCGCTGCCCATGTCAAGGCTGAGTAAGTTTCAGCCAGACAATGGGATTTACGGCTTCAAGGAAAACGCCCATGCTGATTAAGGCGCTCGCGCTGGTCTCTACCGTATTGCTGCTGATGTCATTGGGTTTCTCCGTGCTGGGGGCGACGCCGTTGCTCATCCTGAAGCACAAGCGGCCCATGGATTCACGTGTTGTGCGGCAGGTTTTTCACTACTGCTACCGCCTGGTTGCTGTGGTGGCGATTGCCGCTTCAATTGGCCATACGCTGGAGGGCCGGCCGTTGCTGTCGGTGTGCACGGGCTGCATCGCGTTGCTGGCGCTGGCGCTGCACCGCTGGATGCTCACCCGCATGGATGCCCTGCGTTCCACCATGCATGACGGCGACGCCCGTGCCATCAGCCGGTTTCGCGAACTGCACGTTGTGGGCATTGCGCTGAACTGCACACAACTCGCCGTCCTCGTTTGGACCATGACACAAGCAAAGCTTTAGGCTGAGCGCAAAGCACTTTTTGATCGTTTCGGGCAGACAGACAACAGTGCCGCCTGCAAGGTGATGCACGGCTCGATTGCCCGGCTTCTCTTGGCGCCAGACCGTGACTGCCGCCGACTGTTACCTGGACGACGGGTACAAGCAGGAGAAGAAAGTCGTGAATAGGCGCAGGTTTGGCATGGCGGAAATCGACTTTGCCATCAAGCATGCGAATTCTCAAAGGTTTGAGGGGCCCTGACCACTATTCTGTACGACGCTTTGGTAAGGGCTTCGGAATGAAGAGAACTGTTGATCAGCGCAAAAATGATGTCTTGCGACGCATCCTCGTAGCCATTCGTCGGGCGAAGAATTCAAAATCAGATGAAGAAAGAGACCTTGCCCACAAGTGGGTCAGGGCCTGGCAGATTGAGCACCTGACTTTGTCCAGAGCGTCTTTTCTGGAGTTCAAGCATCGCAGCCCTAGGGCCGATCCGAAGGGGCTTGCGCAGGACCGCAAGGACCAATGAGTTGGGAATTTACCTTTTGTGCGTCAACGCAGCCAGCCGCGCCGGTAGCAGTACCACATTGGCAGCACCGCGCTCAGGGCCATGAGGGTGACCACGTAGGGGTAGGCCCAGGTGCCCAGTGCGGCGAACTCGGGGAACTGCAGGTTCATGCCGTAGATGCTGGCCACCAGGGTCGGCGGCAACAGCGCCACGCTGGCAACCGAGAAGATCTTGATGATCTTGTTCTGGCTGATGTTGATGAAACCGACCGTCGCGTCCATCAGAAAGTTGATCTTGTCGAACAGGAAGGCGGTGTGCGAGTCTAGCGAGTCGATGTCGCGCAGAATCTGGCGCGCCTCTTCAAACTGCTCGTTGTTGAGAATTTTGCTGCGCATCGAAAAACTCAGGGCGCGCCGGGTGTCCATCACGTTGCGCCGGATGCGGCCATTCAAGTCTTCATGGCGGGCGATGGCGCCCAGCACTTCATTGGCCAGGGCGTCCGTCATATTGCCTGAGAGCACCTTTTTACTGACCTTTTCGACCTCGTCGTAAATGCCTTCGAGCGTGTCGGCCGAGTATTCGGCGTCGGCGTCAAACAGCTTGAGCAGCACGTCCTTGGCGTCTTCGATCAGCCCTGGCGCACGCCTGGCCCGCATGCGCAGCAGGCGAAATACCGGCACATCTTCGTCGTGAATTGAAAACAGCACGCCCTTGCTTCTGAGTTCGGCGTTTTCCAGGTTCAGGATGAAGGCCACGCGCACGGTGCGTGGTTCGCTGTCGTCGGCAATCAGGAAGTCGCTGCGGATGTGCAGGTCACCGTTGTCTTCCTTGTAAAAGCGCGCCGACTCCTCAATGTCCTCGTCCATCGCATCGTCCGGGATGGACAGGCCGTAGTGCTGCTTGACCCAGCGCTTCTCTTCGAGGGTGGGGGACTCCAGATCGACCCAGATCGGCTGGAAATTGGACAGTTCTTCCAGCGATTCGATCTCTTCCTGAAAGAGCCGACCGCTGGCGAGCGTGAAAATGTTGAGCATGGCTTACTCCCGGGAAAATAGTTGCATCTGGCAGAGGGTGCGGGTCTTTGCTTTCAACCCCGATGCAGCTGAGGGAGTTGAAAGCTACCGACTTGGGTGGCTTAACAAGGAGATTTCTCCGGGAGTCAATCTACGGAAATTATCGCACCGCAAACTGGCGGCCTTGTGCTATCGGCCCAAAAACCTTGTTTGGTTTTGACGTCACTGGGCTTATTGCCATTTTTGTTACAGTGATATTCGAAAAGGTGTTGCACTTTGGTCCCAACCGGGGCATAGTGAATTCAAGGCAGTTTTTTCAACCCGGAAAACAATAGGAGGTTTTATATGAACTTGACGATCAGCGGTCATCACCTCGAGGTTACGCCCTCACTGCGCAGTTATGTCACCAGCAAGCTTGATCGTATCGTCCGGCATTTCGACCAGGTGGTTGATGTCAAGGTGTTGCTCACGGTGGAAAAGCAAAAGGAGAAAGAGGGCCGGCAGCGAGCGGAGTGCAATATCCACGTCAAGGGCACCGACATGTTTGCCGAGAGTTCGCACGCTGATTTGTATGCCGCCGTCGATGAACTGGTGGACAAACTTGACCGCCAGGTGGTTCGTCACAAGACGCGTTTGCAGGAACACCATCATGAGGCGCCGAAACGCCTGATGTAAGGGTTTCAGCCGGTTGGCTGATCAATCTGGCCGCTCGTTTGGGCGGCTTTTTTTTGTCCTGAATCACTTGCGTGCATAATCTCCCACGAATTATGAATCGACTCGCGTCCATCCTTTCCCCTGCCCAGGTTCTGGTACAGGTCGATGCCAGCAGCAAGAAGCGGGCCTTCGAGGAGGCCGGCCTGTTGTTTGAAACGCTGCACGGCCTGAGTCGTGCACTGGTCACTGACAGCCTGTTTTCGCGTGAACGCCTGGGCTCGACCGGCCTGGGCCATGGTGTTGCCATACCGCACGGCCGCATCAAGGGCCTCAAGGCGCCAATGGCGGCGGTGCTGCAACTGGCGCAGCCGATCGGTTTTGATGCGCCTGACGAGCAGGCCGTCAGCCTGCTCATCTTTTTGCTGGTGCCCGAGGCGGCGACGCAAAAGCACCTGGAAATCCTCTCCGAGATCGCCGAACTGCTCAGCGATGCCGCCCTGCGTGAAAAGATGATCCACAGTGCGGACGCAGCCGAATTGCACGGCCTTATCAGCAACTGGCAGTCAGCCCAACTGGCTTGAGCCAAGCCAAGTGACGGGCCAAGCCCACTGGATCTGATGTGAAACCCAATGTTGTCAGCGCCGACGTCCTGTTTGAGGAATTTCGCGCCACCCTGAAGTGGGAATGGGTCGCCGGGCTCGGTGCCTCAGAGCGCCGGTTTGACGAGGGCGCGGTGCGGGCCGCACGCTCGGGCGCCGATCTGGTCGGCCACCTCAATTACATTCATCCTTACCGCATCCAGATTCTGGGCGAGCGCGAGGTTGCCTATCTGACCAACGCAACGCCCGAGGACTGTGCCCGGCGCATTTCGCGTATTGTCACGCTCGAGCCGCCGGTGCTGGTGCTGGCGGACGGCCAGGCCGCGCCGGAATCCCTGCTTTCAATGTGCGAGCGGGCCCAGATCCCGATGTTTGCCGCAGCCGGTTCCTCGGCTTTCGTGATCGACGTACTGCGCGCCTACCTGTCCAAGTATTTTGCCGACCGCTGCACCATGCATGGTGTGTTCATGGATATTTTGGGCCTGGGCGTGCTGATCACCGGCGAGTCCGGCCTGGGCAAGAGCGAGTTGGGGCTGGAACTGATCTCGCGCGGCAACGGCCTGGTAGCCGATGACGCAGTGGACCTGTACCGCATCAACCAGGACACGATCGAAGGCCGTTGCCCCGAATTGCTGATGAACCTGCTGGAAGTGCGCGGTATCGGTTTGCTCGACATTCGCTGCATTTTTGGCGAAACCGCGGTGCGGCGCAAGATGCGGCTCAAACTCATCGTGCACCTGGTGCGCCGCGAAACGCTGGAGCGCGAGTACGAACGCATCCCCTATGAGCCGCTGACCCAGGACGTGCTGGGCGTGCCGGTGCGCAAAGTGGTGATCCAGGTGGTGGCGGGTCGCAACATCGCCGTGCTGGTCGAAGCGGCTGTACGCAACACCATTCTTCAGTTGCGCGGCATTGACACCTACCAGGAGTTTGTGGAGCGCCATCGCAAGGCGATGAACCTGGCCGAGTGAGGCCTTCGCCAGGGGTGCTTGGCCCCGGTACTGTTCAAGTCGGTCGCGGCGTGTCGGACGGCCGGTGCGGACACTGCAGCGTGGTGCAGTGGGCATACAGGCTCAAGGCGTGGTCGGCGATGGCAAAGCCCTTGGTTTTGGCGACTGCGTGCTGGCGTTTTTCAATTTCGGCGTCGTAGAACTCCTCAACCTTGCCGCAATCCAGGCATACCAGATGGTCATGGTGCTGCCCGGCGTTGAGTTCATAGACCGCCTTGCCGCTCTCAAAATGGCTGCGGCTCAGGATGCTGGCCTGTTCAAACTGGGCCAGTACCCGGTAGATCGTCGCCAGGCCGACATCGGAGCGTTCTTCCAGCAGCACGCGGTAGATATCCTCAGCCGTCAGGTGGCGCTGCGTATTTTTCTGGAAGATTTCCAGTATCTTCAGCCGCGGCAGGGTGGCCTTGAGTCCGGTGCTTTTGAGTTCTTCAATATTGGTCATGGAGGTCTCTGTCTCGCCAGCGGGCGCTGCGCCCGCTCAGGTACAGCCGGTACAATGGCCCGATCATATCGCTACACATCAATTCATCTCATGTTTGATTCTCAATGTCGTCGTGCCGGATGGGTTTTGCTCGTGACGGCCAGCGCCAGCCTGGTGGCTTGTGGCAGCTTTGACGGCGCCAGCAACCGGGTTGCCGGTCTGGTGACGCCCTACAAGATGGACATTGTGCAGGGCAATTTCGTCTCGAAGGAGCAGGCTGCGGCGATCAAGCCCGGCATGAGCCGGGCCCAGGTGCGCGATATTCTGGGTACGCCTTTGCTGACCAGCATTTTCCATGCGGACCGTTGGGACTATGTGTTTACCTTTAAACGCCAGGGCGTGGAATCGCAGTCACGCAAGGTCACGGTGTTTTTCAAGGGTGATGGGCTGGAGCGCATCGAGGCGGACCCGTTGCCAAGCGAGGCCGAATTTGCTGCATCGCTCGATTCCGGTCGGCGCAGCGGCAAGGTGCCGGTGCTGGAACTCTCGCCCGAAGAACTCAAGAACTTGCCGCTGCCGGCCAGCAAGCCCGAGGCCAAGCCATTGTCGCCACTGCCCGCGAGCTATCCGCCGCTGGAGTCCAACGGACGCTAGGCTGGCCATGAGTGACATGAAAAGCCACCGGATCGCCGTTGCGGGCGCGTCCGGACGCATGGGGCAGATGCTGATTGAGGCGGTGCGCGCCAGCGGCGACTGCGAACTGGTTGGCGCACTCGACGTGGCTACCAGTCCTGCCATCGGCGTTGACGCGTCGGCGTTTCTGGGTCAGGCCAGTGGCGTGCTGATCGACGCCAATATGTCGCGTGCATTGGCGAAGGCCAACACCCTGATCGATTTCACCCGGCCCGAGGGCACGCTGGCGCACTTGCGTGTGTGCCGTGAACTCGGCGTCAACCTGGTCATCGGCACCACCGGTTTCAGCGACGCGCAGAAGGCGCAGATCGCCGCTGCGGCGCAGGACATCGCCATTGTGATGGCGCCCAATATGAGCGTCGGCGTCAACGTCACGCTCAAACTGCTGGAGATGGCGGCCAAGGCGCTGGCGACCGGTTACGACATTGAAATCATCGAGGCCCATCACCGCCACAAGGTCGACGCGCCATCGGGCACGGCACTCAAGATGGGCGAGGTGATTGCCGGCGCGCTCGGGCGCGATCTGAAGGAATGTGCCGTCTATGCGCGCGAGGGCGTTACCGGCGAGCGCGACCCGTCATCGATTGGCTTTGCCACGATTCGCGGCGGCGACATCGTCGGCGACCACACGGTGCTGTTTGCCGGCACCGGCGAGCGCATCGAAATCAGTCACAAATCGTCGAGCCGCGCCACCTATGCCCAGGGCAGTCTGCGCGCGGCGCGTTTTCTGGCGGGCCAGAAGAGCGGCTTGTTCGACATGTTTGACGTCCTGAATCTGAAATGAACGCGACACAGTTGTTCTGGCAGGGCGATGGGCTCACCAAGGGTGTCGCCCTGCTGTTGCTGGCCATGTCGGTGAGCAGTTGGGTGGTCATTTTGTGGAAGACCTGGCTGCTGCAGCGTGCCAGTGGCGACGTGACGCGTTGCCTGGCGGCCTTCTGGCAATCCGACTCGGTAGACGCAGCGCTGCCCCGATTGGCCGCTTTTGACCGTGTCGGTCTCGTCACCCCGCTGCTGCTGGCGACCCGAAGCGATGGCGCTGGCACATTGGCGGCCGCTGGCGACAAGGCGCAGCAGTTAACCCGGGTCTTGCGCGACGCGCTGCACGGCGCTCTGCTCAAACTGCAATATGGCCAGGTCTTGCTGGCCACGGTCGGCTCGATCGCGCCTTTTGTCGGCCTGCTTGGCACCGTCTGGGGTATTTACCATGCGCTCATCGGCATCGCCGGTGCTGGCCAGATCACGATCGACAAAATCTCCGGTCCGGTTGGTGAAGCCCTGATCATGACCGCTGCCGGTCTGGCCGTGGCAATTCCGGCGGTGCTCGCCTACAACGTGCTGGGGCGCCAGATTGCCCGCATTGAGGCCGATCTTGAAGGCTTCGCCCGTGACCTGCGTGCCTTGCTCGCGGGCGCTTCAGATCGCGAGGTCGAATGAA
>CAIRAW010000058.1 GCA_903876735.1 uncultured beta proteobacterium
GACGCTCACATTGGTGGAGATGCGCGGCAGCATCATGTCGCCGCCGATCAGCAACTGGTCCTGCGCACAGTGCAGCGAGATGTGCTCTGGCGCGTGGCCAAAGCCGCTGATGCAAGTCCAGCGGCGCGAACCAATGCTCAGAACGTCGCCATCCATCATGCGCCGGTAATGCGGCGGCACGGCCGGCACCAGCGCGCGGTAGTAGTCGGCGCGACCCCGGATCTTTTCGACCGAGGCCGGGTCGTTCAAGCCATTGATGGCAAAGAAGGCGGCGGCCGCATCTCCGCCGAAACCGGTCTCGCCTTCGCTGCCGATGCGTGCCATCAGGTAATCGGTGGCGCTGATCCACAAGGGCGCGTTCCAGCGCTGGCACAACCAGTAGGCCAGACCGATGTGGTCCGGGTGCATGTGGGTCACGATCACCCGCAGCACCGGCAGACCTTCGAGTTCACTGGCGAAAATCTGCTCCCATTGCGCCTTGGCGCCGTCGCTGCTGATGCAGCAGTCGACCACGCTCCAGCCGGCGCGGCCGTCGATCTCGTCGCGCAGCAGCCAGAGGTTGATATGGTTGAGCGCAAACGGCAGCGCCATGCGGATCCACTTGACGCCGGGTGCCACTGCCAGGGTTGTTCCCGGTGCCGGCAGGGTATCGCCCAGCGGGTAGTGCAGCTGCATTTCAAGTTGGTTGGCGGATCGGTTCAAGGCGGCTCCAGATTTGCGACATAATTGACGTTGACGTAAACGTCAATCAGACTGGACATTGTAGGTGGGAGCCCCCCGCCTGCGCAGTCACCTTTGTCGAGTACCCGTTATGGCAATCACTTACAGCATCAGCGATCTGGCCAAGGAATTTGACCTGACCACGCGGGCCATGCGCTTCTATGAAGACATGGGCCTGCTGCAACCCGAGCGTTCCGGACCCGGCGGGCGTAGCCGTGTTTACAGCGGGCGCGACCGCACGCGCCTCAAACTCACGCTGCGTGCCAAGCGTCTGGGCCTGAGCCTGACCGAGGCCAAGGACATCATCGACATGTACGACAGCCCGCGCGATACCGGACCGCAACTCAAGAAGTTTCTGGCCGTGATTGCCGAGCACCAGAAGCAGCTGGAGGCGCAGATGACCGACCTGCAGGCCAACCTGGACGAACTCAAGGAACACCAGCGCGAGGCGCGTGCCCTGCTGGCCAAAAGTGTGGACAAGGCAGCGTCCAAATCGGCTGCGACCAAAGCCAAGGCAAAAAATGTCGCTTGATGAAACCCTGTGGGCGCGCGTGCAGACCAGCTTTGAGCGCCAGGGCCTGATGCGCCACATCGGCGCGCGCCTGCTGCAGGTGGAGCCCGGTCTGTGTGTGCTGGCGCTGCCGTACTCGGACAAGGTGACGCAGCAGCAGGATGGTTTTCATGGCGGTGCCATCGGCGCGCTGGCGGATATTGCCGGCGGCTACGCAGCCCTGACCACCGCGCCCGAAGGCATGGAAGTCACCACCATCGAGTACAAGATCAATTTCATGGCTGCTTTTCAGGGCGGCGAAATCCAGGCCAGCGGGCGTGTCGTCAAGGCAGGTCGGCGCGTCGTCGTGACCACGGCCGAAGTCGTGCACCTGGATGCCACTGGCAAACAAACCCCCTGCGCCGTCATGCAGCAGACGCTGATGGTCGTACCCAAGAATTATTAACAAGGAGAATCCAATGAACAACCTGCCAGGACTCAATTTTCAACTCGGTGAAGACATCGACGCGCTGCGCGACACGGTGCGCGAATTCGCCCAGTCCGAGATCGCGCCGCGCGCCGCCGAAGCCGACCGCAGCGACCAGTTTCCGATGGACCTGTGGCGCAAGATGGGCGACCTGGGTGTTCTCGGCATCACGGTGGCCGAAGAGTTTGGCGGTGCCAACATGGGTTACCTGGCGCACATGATCGCGATGGAAGAAATCTCGCGCGCCTCGGCCTCCATCGGTCTGTCCTACGGTGCCCACAGCAACCTGTGCGTGAACCAGATCAACCGCAACGGCAGCGCCGAGCAGCGCAAGAAATACCTGCCCAAGCTGATTTCGGGCGAGCACGTCGGCGCGCTGGCCATGAGCGAGCCTGGTGCCGGCTCCGACGTCATCAGCATGAAGCTCAAGGCCGAAGACAAGGGCGGCTACTACCTGCTCAACGGCAGCAAGATGTGGATCACCAACGGGCCCGACGCCGACACCCTGGTGGTTTATGCCAAGACCGAACCCGAGCTCGGCGCGCGCGGCGTCACTGCCTTTTTGATCGAGAAGGACATGAAGGGCTTCTCGGTTGCGCAGAAGCTCGACAAGCTGGGCATGCGCGGTTCACACACCGGTGAGCTGGTGTTCAACAACTGCGAGGTGCCGGCGCAAAACATCCTGGGCGGACTCGGTAGCGGCGCCAAGGTGCTGATGAGCGGACTTGATTACGAGCGCGCCGTCCTCACCGGCGGGCCGCTGGGCATCATGCAGTCGGTGATGGACAACGTCATCCCCTACATCCACGACCGCAAGCAGTTTGGCCAGAGCATCGGCGAGTTCCAGCTGATCCAGGGCAAGGTGGCCGACATGTACACCGTGCTGCAGGCTGGCCGCTCCTTCGCCTACACCGTGGCCAAGAACCTCGACCTGCTCGGAACCGACCACGTGCGCCAGGTGCGCAAGGACTGCGCCTCGGTCATTCTGTGGTGCGCCGAAAAAGCGACCTGGATGGCGGGTGAGGGCGTGCAGATCTTCGGCGGCAACGGCTACATCAACGAGTACCCGCTGGGCCGCCTGTGGCGCGACGCCAAGCTCTATGAAATTGGCGCCGGTACCAGCGAAATCCGGCGCATGCTGATCGGGCGGGAGTTGTTTGCCGAGACGATGTAAGGCAGGCGGTGCCGGCCTTCGGGCCGACTGCGCGGCGGCAGCGGGCGCTGGCTATAATTTTTGATGACAAAAAATGTTGCCATTCTGCTTTGCACCATGCAGGGGCACACCTTTTTGCGCGAGCAACTCGACTCGATAGGAGCTCAAACGCACCTGGCGTGGTCGGTCTGGGCGTCGGATGACAGCCCGGACCCGAGGACTCATGCGATATTGACCGCATACCAGGCCCGGCTGGGGCCGGACCGGCTGTCCATTTGCCACGGCCCGCGCAAAGGGTTTGCTGCAAACTTTCTGTCGCTTGCTTGCAATGACGCGATCAGTGCCGATTACTTTGCCTATGCGGACCAGGACGACATCTGGGAATCAGACAAACTGGAGCGCGCCGTGCAATGGCTGCAGACCGTCCCGGATGATGTGCCGGCACTTTATTGCGGACGCACCCTTAAAGTCGACGAAAGCAACCAGGAACTCGGGTTTTCACCTCTTTTCACCCGGCCACCCGGTTTTGCCAATGCCCTGGTTCAAAGCATTGCCAGCGGCAATACCATGGTGTTCAATCGGGCGGCGCGGCATTTGCTGCAGATCGCCGGTCCGGCGCTGCCGGTTGCCGCACATGACTGGTGGACCTACCTGCTGGTTTCGGGCGCAGGCGGGCAAGTGTTTTATGATCCCCTGCCCACTGTGCGATACCGGCAGCACGAGGACAACCTGATCGGCACCAAGGGCCACTGGCGCAAGCGCCTGGCCCATGGTTGGCTGCTGCTTCGCGGCAACTTTCGCAAATGGAACGAAATCAACGTCACAGCTCTGCAAACCATGCGTTCCCATTTCACCGCTGCCAATCAAGGTCGCCTCGATGCATTCTCGAAGGGCCGCGAGGGCGGTTTGTTCTCCAGATTGGCATACTGCAGGCGTGCCGGAGTCTATCGGCAGTCGTGGGTTGGTAATCTGGGGCTCATGGCGGCCGTGGTATTGAAAAGAATATGAACCATACCGTTCTACAAGACAAGTTGCCTGGCCCGCGTGTATCGGTTGTGATTCCGCTCTACAACCACGAGCAATACATCGAGGCCGCGATTCAAAGCGTTCTGTCACAAACAGTGCCGGCGGCTGAGATCATCGTCATCGATGACGGTTCGTCGGACAGTTCGGCAGCGAAGGTGCGCGAACTCTGCAAGAAACATCCGCAAATCATCTTCTGGTCATGGCCCAATCAAGGCGCGCACCACACCCTGAATGCGGGCATTCTGCGGGCAACCGGTGACTTCGTGGCGATCCTCAACTCGGATGACTGTTATGAGCCGCAACGCCTGGCTGCCTGCCTTGCTGCTGTTCAGGCTGATCCCTCGGTCGATGTGGTTGCAAGCGTTGTCTCCTTTGTGGATGACCAAGGCAAAGCTGCATTGAATCCCTGGTATGACGATGCGCTGGCCTTTTACCAGCGTGAAAGGGATCTCCCGTTGGCGCTGCTCCATGCCAACTTCCTTGTCACCACTTCGAATTTATTTGTCCGCAGAGCGGTATTCCAATCAATGGGCACTTTCGCACCGCTGCGCTACACCCATGATCTGGAGTTTGTGTTGCGGCTTGTGCTGGGCAATAAGCACATCCATTTTCTGGATCAACCGCTTCTTGCATATCGCATGCACAGGAACAACACGATCTCAGAGAGTAAGGTCAGTGAGGATGTCGAACGCGCCGCCGTGTTCGCCTTTTTTTTGTATCGCCAATGGCGTGGTGAAGGGGAAGATCAGAGTTTGTACGCTGCCTTGGAGCGCTACGCAAAGGTCCTGAGCGAGCAAGATATTCTGGAGATCGTGGAGGATTTTTTAAGTCGTCTGGAGGGAAAGCCCCGGCACGACGCATCGACGGCCCTTGGCTCGCTGGAAACCGAATTCCGTAGTTTTTTGTTGCGTCTGGGTGTTGATTGGATCGGGCCCGGGAATGCTGATTTGTTGCTCACCCGGTTCGAGGCAGCGCGCAAGGTGTTTAAGCGGCGGCGCAAGGATGCCAAAGGCGTGGCAGCGTTGAAAGCAGATATTCAATGGTCGATCGAACAGCGCAATGCCTGGGAGAAGACGGCCCGCACACAAGAAGCGCAGATCAAGTCACTGGAGCAGAGGTTCGAAGAATTGCGTGCCGCCAACGCCTGGTTGCTGGAACAGCGTAATGCCTGGCAGGCTGCTACCCAAACGCAGGAAGCGCAAATCAAAAAACTGACGCAGGGCGTGGAAGAACTGCGTGGCGCGAATGCCTGGCTGCTCGAGCAACGCGACGCCTGGGAACAGGCGGCTCGAAGTCAGGAAGCGCAAGCGGTCTCGTTGACACAGGCATTGCAGGAAATTCGCAACAGCAACGCTCAGTTGCTGGAGCAGCGCAATGCATGGGAGCAAGTGGCGACCGAGCGCGAACGCAAGAATGATGATTTGAGCAAAGAACTTCTTGAAGTATCGAGAACTGTTGCCGAACTGGAATCACAGCGAACCGAACGAGAGCAACATATTGCCTTGCTGCTCGATGAGCGCAATCACATCCTTAACTCCATAAGCTGGAAAATAACCAAACCCCTGCGCTATATTGGGCGAAGGTTGTCGTCTGTGCGCCTTGGCTTGTCGCGGAAGAAAGATTCGCACCAACAGGCGCATCATGTACCTCGCGACACAGGGCCTGGTATTTCCCCGATGCTGCCGCGCATGGGACACACGCATCGGATATTGTTGGTGCTGCATGAATATTCGCGCACCGGCGCTCCCCGTGCGGTGCTTTATCTAGCACGCGCAATATTTCTAATCACTGGAATTCGTCCGGCCGTCATCGCGCCCGCAGATGGTCCGATCCGTGAGGAATTTCAAAACGAAGGATTCCCCACACTGGTAAATTCAGCCTTGATTGATCCGGCCGGTAGTTCCTCCGAGATCATCGACTGGGTCTCCGGTTTTGAACATGTCATCGTTACACCCTTGGCGTCTTTCGCATTTGTGCGTCACTTCAAAGGTTCGATAAAGCGTTTGACATGGTGGCTGCACGAAGAAGCACTGGGGTTTGCCTATATCGCAGATAACTTTTCCTCGGACCTGGCGTCGCTTTTCGATGCCTGCGACGCTGTCTGGCTTGGCAGCCCCCTGTGCCTTCAACCGGTCACTCAATACGCGGCAACAGAAAAGTTGCATTTGTTGCTCTATGGTTGCGATGACATCGCGACGGCGCATCAGCCGCACCCATCAGGTCGAATCGTCTTTACCCTTGCAGGCTCCGTTGAGCCACGCAAGGGACAGGATATCTTTCTGAAAGCCATTGAGCAATTGAAACCGGAAGTCAGGCGTAGGGCTGTTTTCCGGATGGTCGGCTCGTCCTACAACGAATGGTCCGCCAACTTTGAGGACAAGGTTCGTGCACAGGCAACCCAGATTGCAGAGATTGAATTCATTCCGAACGTGCCATTTGAGGAGCTCTGCAGGCTTTATGCCCAGACGGATGTTGTGGTCTCCAGCTCGCGCGCCGACCCCATGCCCATATCCATTACACAGGGACTGATGTTCTCCAAAGTATGCCTTTGCTCGTCTGCCATCGGGCACGCCCAATTGCTGGAAGACGGAAAAAACGGACTGATTTTTGCCAATGAATCGGTCGAGCAACTGGCTGAAAAGATTACCTGGCTGATAGAAAACCCTGATGAATTCCCTGCGCTTGGCGCCAGTGGCCGGGCAGTTTATGAAAAGTATTTCCGCATCGATGGTTTCATTCGAAATGTAAGCGCCTTGCTGAATGAGAACAGGAAAACCGAGACTGCGGCACATCAAGCGTATGAAAATTGATCTTAGAATCCTCGCGGCCGTTTCGGTCTTCATGGCCATGGCCGCCTCGGCGGTTGTCATTGTCAGATACTCAAACGGTGTGAATCCCGTCTATCTGGTGGAAGTGATTCAACCCAAAGGGACTGTCGCGGCTGAAGACCTGCCGACCGGACTGCAGTTGCAAATCAGTGCCAAAGGGTTGACGCTGTCGGTTCCGGACTGCGATATCAGTGCTTATCAGGACAGATTTTTTTTGCACTTGTATACGAAATACCATTCGGCGGCGAAGCCTGAACCTTACGTCAATCTGGACTTTAATCTGGCCCAGGAGACTGGCAAGGAAACGATAACGGGCGGCATCAAGAAGTGTGTTTATCACAAGAATTTTGCCGATTTCTCAGTCAAGCACGCAACGCTAGGCCAGTTCACATTGCCGAATGGACGATGCTGCGAGATCACCTGGTCGCGCTCTTTCGTGTTTGACGAACGTATGTTCGACGCGAAATGATGAGTACGGGCGACGCCACGCCAGCGATGAGCAATTCGAAACATGATCGCATGTTTGGTCTGGACGTTTGCAGAACCATTGCGATCCTCTCGGTTGTCATCGGCCACATGCTGCTGCATTCGTCGCCGAACCAGTATCTGGCGGCCATCGGGTTCACGGCAATTTTTGGTGTCGACCTGTTTTTCTGCTTGAGCGGTTTCCTGATCGGGCGAATCCTGTTGCTGGAATCTGCCAACTGGCCGATCCAGAAGGAGCGCGGGATCATGCTCTTCTGGTATCGCCGATGGATGAGAACATTGCCACTCTATTTCTTCTTCTTCTTTGTCGAGTTGCGCATGTATTGGGGTGGCGCTTCCAGCGTTTTCGCGCAGAAGGAATACCTGATCTTTGCTCAGAATCTTGCCTGGTCAATGCCGAATTTTTTCAGTTTGACCTGGAGCCTCGCGGTGGAGGAGTGGTTCTATTTCCTGTTTCCGCTGCTGATCCTGTTTTGGATTGGCATCGGCAAGACGCCGCGCGCCGCAGTGCTCATCACGATTGCTTCTTTCTTGCTGATCCCGGCGGTCCTGCGGTTTCTTTGTTTCGACACGGCAGGTGGATTCAACAATCTCGATCCAAACATCAGACACATTGTCATTTTCAGACTCGACAGCATCGGATTCGGCGTCCTGGTTGCCTATATTGCCCATTGGCATCAGGCCCTGTTTCAGGCGATAGCGAAGCTGCGCTGGCTGTTCATCGGCATGGCGCTGGTGTGCATGGCGTTTATCAAGTTCGAGTATTTCGGTCTGGCCGAATCGAAGCTGATGGTGACACTGTATTTTTCAATTGTGGCTCTGGTGTTTGCCGGCTTGATTCCTTTCTTTGGGGGCCTGAGTCCGACGCGATTCAGCAGCCTTAACAGATTTATCAAATACACCAGTCTGGTGTCTTATTCAATGTATTTGGGTCACGTCGTTGCCTTTACGTTGGGTATGCATGCATTGAGAAGGTTGCACCTGTTTGACGCCGTCTACCCCAATCCATGGCTGACGTATCCATTTTTTCTTGTGCTGGTTTACCTGGTGGCCTCTCTGACCTACTTCGCTATCGAGAAGCCGATCCTGGCGATGAGAGACAGGCGAAACAGTGCAAGTCCGGAACTACCAGGCAAGGTACTTGCCAGTGTTGATTGAAGTATTACGTAAGTCGCTGCATGATTAACAAATTGAACCCAGATTACACCGATCTGCCCGGTCTAAGGATTGTCCCGTCGCTGTACACGAGAGGCGATTTGATTGCGAGTCACATCGATGTGTCGGTTATCACGCCGTATTTCAACACCGAGGCGTTCTTCCTTGAAACCTTTGTTGCGGTGCAGGCGCAGTCGCTGCAAAACTGGGAATGGATTGTTGTTGATGACGGATCGACGGATGAGCAGTCGGTCAGCAGACTGGCCACTATTGCGGCGCGGGATGCCCGGATAAGGGTGATCCGGCAGGCGAACGCGGGCCCAGGTGCGGCACGCAATACGGCTTTTCGCCATGCGAGTGGTCGTTACGTTTGTTTGCTTGACAGTGATGACATGTTTGAACCGACGTACCTCGAGAAGTGCGTGTGGTTCCTCGATTCAAACCCGGAGTTCGCTTTTTGCAACGCTTACAGCGTGGTCTTTGGCGATCAGGATTTTCTTCATGCTGCGGGATTCGAGAGAGGCAAGATACACCTGCGGGCGAATGTCGGGCCACCGATTTCCGTGATTCGGCATGCGGCCTATGCGGATTGCGGTGGCTTTGATGAGTCCATTCGCTTTGGGCATGAAGATTGGGATTTCTGGTTGGCAATGGCCAAGGCCGGGCATTGGGGCGCCACGATCCAGGAATTTCTGCAGTGGTACCGCAAGCGCGGTGATGGTCGTTACGAGCAAATCATGCGTTCTGGCGACGTCAATGCCGAATTTGAAGCCGCCATGCGCAAGAAATACGAGAGCCTGGAACACCATTTCCCGGAACCGGTTCGACGCCATCCGCTGCCCTTTGAAGATGTCGAAACCCGTTCTGCCCTCAGCAACCCGCTGAAGGCCAATACAGGCGGGCGACGCATCATGTTCCTGCTGCCTTGGATGGTCACGGGTGGTGCTGATCGGGTGAATCTGGAGCTGATCGAGGGCTTGACTGCCAGGGGGCATGAAGTCACGGTATGCGCTACTTTGCTGGCCGACCATGCGTGGGAGCACCAGTTCACTCGCCTTACGCCGGATGTCTTTATCCTGCCGAACTTCCTGCACCAGTCGGATTACCCCCGGTTTCTGGCCTACCTGATCGGGTCGCGGCAGATTGATACGGTCCTGATCAGCGCCAGCACCATCGGCTACCAATTGCTGCCTTTCCTGCGGGCAACTTGTCCCGGGGTTGCGTTCGTCGACATGTGCCATGTTGAGGAACCGCATTGGCTCAATGGCGGTCATCCCCGCTTTGCGGTGGGCTACCAGGATGCGCTCGACCTCAATATTGTGACCACCGGTCACCTCGCGGACTGGATGCAGGGCCGGGGTGCTGAGCGCGAGCGCATCCGGGTGCTGTACACCGGCTTGCAGTCGCATCAACCGGCCGAACCCGAGGCGCTCAGAATCCGCTTGCGCGCGGAGCTCAATATCCCGGCCGAGGTGCCGGTGATTGTGTTTGCCGGACGCATTTGTGCGCAAAAACGCCCGGCCCTGCTGGCTGAAATTCTCCGGGCTGCGCGCGACCAGGGGCTGGGCTTTCATGCGCTGCTGATCGGCGATGGTGAACTCAGGCCCGAACTCGAAGCGCTGCTGTCGCAGCACAAGCTGAACGCCTGCGTGCAGATGCTGGGCACGGTCGCGCATCAAAGGTGGCTTGATTTGCTCGTTGTGGCCGATGTGCTTTTGATGCCCTCGCAGTACGAAGGCATTTCCATTGCGCTGTTGGAAGCCTTGGCCGCGGGCGTTGTGCCGGTGGTGGCCAAGGTGGGCGGGCAGGATGAAATTGTGGACCCGGACGCGGGCTTTCTGATTCCCCACGGTGACAATGAGCTTCAAGCCTATCTGAGCGCACTGCAGCAGCTGCTCTCGGATCCCGCTCGGCTGCGCGCGATGTCGGTGCACTGCAAAGTGCTTTCCGCTTCCAAGCTGTCCTGGGACAAAACCATCGACAATTTGCAGTCAATCCTGAATGAAGCACATCAACTTCGGGTGCAACAACCCCGGCTCACAATCAGCCCGGGATTGGGGCGTGAGTATGCGACGTTGGCACTCGAATACAAACGCCTTGTCGAGGCGGTGGACTGGCTTTGGCGCTCGAAGGATGGACGACAGGTCGCGTCGACGGATGTGGTTCCGATACCGGTCAACGGCCTGACGCAGCTCTGGACGCAGGTGAGTTCAACGCGCATTGGTTCTGCTTTGCTGCGCAGTCGGCGCCTGCGCGCACTGGCGCGCTGGCTACTGGACAAGCTCGAAGCGCGCCAGCAGTCAGGTCGCAAACCCGGATGAAAATTCTCCTGGTCGTCCATCTCTTTTTGCCCGATTACTTTTCGGGCACGGAGATCCTGACCTTGCACACGGCGCTCGAATTGAAGTCACGCGGGCATGAAGTCCAGGTGTTCACCGGGTTTCCCGCCACCGTCGCCTTGTCGGATGCCCAGCGCTTTGACCACTACCTGCACGAGGGCATACCGGTTACCCGCTTCAAGCACGCGCACACGGCGATGGGCGGACAGCACAACGTGGCCGAGCAGGAATACGACAACCATCTGGCGGCGCAGCAATTCACAGCCTTGCTCGATGAATTTCAGCCTGACCTGGTGCACTTCTTTCACCTGATGCGGGTCTCCGCATCGGTGGTGGCGGTCTGTCGGCAACGGGGACTGCCAACGGTGCTGACGCCAACCGACTTCTGGTTTGTCTGCCCGACCAGTCAATTGCGTCTGCCCGATGGCAGCATGTGCCCGGGGCCCGATGGACTCGGCGCCAACTGTGTGCGCCACCTTGCGTCCCTCAAGATGCGTGGCTTGGCTGCGAGTGTTCTCAACCGGCTTCCGACGCCCCTGTTGTCGGGTGTGGTGCGCTTGGCATCCCAGACCCCGTTGCGCCACCGTCAAGCCTTCAATCTGGTGGCGGCCTTGTCGCAGCGGCAGACCTTCCTCAAAGTCCAACTCAACAGTATTGACAGGGTTCTGGTGCCAACGCGCGCCATGCAACATGTCCTGCAGCAGCACGGTCTAGACCCAGCGCATGTCCGGTTTTGTTCCTACGGCGTGCGGGTGCCGCAGCAGCCGGTGCGTGAGCCAAGTGCATCGGGCGCTCTGCGCTTGGGTGTGATCGGCATCGGCGAGCACAAGGGCGCTCATGTCGTGATCGAGGCTATGCGTAATCTGCCAGATGCCAACTTGGTATTCAAGATTTACGGCCGACCTTCAGATTTTCCTGATTACGCCCGCAGGCTCGAGACTTTGGCCAGCGGTGACCGCCGCGTGCAGTTCTGCGGCAGCTTTCCGAACGACCAGATCGGCCTTGTTCTTTCGCAGCTCGATATCCTGCTGGTTCCTTCGCTTTGGTTCGAGAATGCGCCGCTGGTCATTTATTCGGCGCAGGCGGCCGGCGTGCCCGTCGTCGCCTCCGACGTTACCGGCGTCGCCGAACTGATCACCGATGGTGACAATGGTCGATTGTTTCCGCCCGGTGATGTTGATCGGTTGGCAGAGATAATTGCCGTACTGGCGCAAGACCGTGACCAGATCGACCGTTATTCAGAAAGAGCCCGCATGCCCAAGACGATAGCTTCCTATGCCGATGAACTGCTTGCTGTGTATGGCGAGTTGGGTGCGGACGCGGGGCGACCAGCATGAAGTGCCTGATCCTGGGCGGCGCCGGTTTCATAGGCTCCCATCTTGCGCAAGGGCTGCTGGCGCAAGGGCACGAAGTCAGAATTTTCGACCGGCCCAACCTGATGCTGCCGCCCGAACTCAGCTCCGATCCGCGCATCGAGTGGTTCGAGGGTGACTTCCTGAACCAGGACGACCTGGCCCAGGTCGTACCCGGCAGCGAAGTCATCTTCCATCTGGTATCGGCCACCCTGCCCAAGTCGTCCAATGACAACCCGGCCTATGACGTGCAGAGCAATGTTGTTGGCACCCTGCATCTGCTGGAGCTTGCGCGGCTGCACGGCATACGGCGCGTCATCTTTGCCTCGTCCGGCGGCACCGTCTACGGACTGCCCCGTTCGCTGCCAGTCAGCGAGGCGCACGCCACCGAGCCGCTCGTCTCTTATGGCATCACCAAACTCGCCATCGAAAAATACCTGCACATGTACCGTGAGCTCTACGGCATCGACTACTGTGTGCTGCGTCTTGCCAATCCCTTTGGCGAACGCCAGCGGGTCAGCGCCGCGCAGGGCGCGGTTGCGGTGTTTCTGCACCGGGCCCTGCACGGCGAGATGATCCATATCTGGGGCGATGGCAGCGTGACGCGTGACTACATCTACATCAAGGACGCGGTTGGTGCCTTCATCAAGGCCATGAATTCCACTGGCGAGCAGCGTGTCTTCAACATCGGCTCCGGGCAGGGCCTGAGCCTCAACGACATACTTGCCGCGATTGAAAAACTGCTCGGCAAACCGGTGGCGCGCAACTACGAAAGCGCCCGCAAGTTCGATGTGCCGGTCAACGTGCTAGACATCACGCGCGCCCGTGAGCATCTGGGCTGGCAGCCCGCTGTCAGGTTTGAGGACGGGTTGGTGAACACACTGGCCTGGATGCAGCAAAACCCGCATGCCCAAACCCAGGCCTGACAGAGAAGCGACTTTGCCGTGAGCGACGCCCCATCCGCCCTGGTCAGCATCATCATGCGCAGCATGGATCGGCCCAGCCTGGGTCAGGCGCTGGCCTCGGTCGCCCTGCAGAAGCATGAGCAGGTCGAGGTCATCCTCGTCAATGCCAAAGGCGGTGCGCACAGCGACCCTGGCGCGCGTTGCGGCCGCTTCCCACTGCGCCTGGTCAATCAGGGCGGCGCGCCCCTGCCGCGTCCGCAGGCGGCCAACGCGGGCCTTGACGCCGCGCAGGGCCGCTATCTGGCCTTTCTCGATGACGACGACGCGCTCGACCCGGACCATCTAAGTCATCTGGTGGCCGCGATCCAGACCGAAGGCGAGGGCGCCGTGGTTTACGCCGGTGTGCGCTGCATCGACCGAAGCGATCCGCAGCAGACGGTGTCCCGTGTCTTTGGCGAGCCGCTCCAATGCGTAGCGCAATTGCTGGCGGGCAATTTCATCCCGGTGCATGCGCCGCTGTTTTCTGCGCAGCTGCGCCAGCACGCGCGCTACGACGAAAGCCTTGTCACTTACGAAGACTGGGACTTCTGGCTGCAACTGGCCCAGCATGCCAGGTTCGTCTACACCAACCGCGTCACGGCCACCTACTTCACCGGCGGCACCTCCGGTGTTTCACCGCAAGCGCCCGACCTGGATGCGGTGCGCCTGGCGACCCGTGCCCTGTTTGCCAAATGGATGCGGCTCACGCCTGACGAGTTCAAGGGAATCTGCAATCTTTACCACGTGGCAGCGGCAGAACTCAAGAGCAGCCGACAAGAAGTTGTGCGCCTTGAACTCGCGCTGGCTGAGGGGCGGCTTCAAAATGAACGCTTGGCGCAGCAGCTGCAGCAGGTTTATTCCTCGACCTCATGGTTGTTGACCCAACCACTGCGTCAGCTCAAAACCTTCGCACGCCAGTTCTTGAGGCGTTGAAGCAGCATGGATTGCGGATCAGGTCCGCAAGGACAAACGACGATGTCAACCCGCCCCGATTTGTCATCCCGGGCTTGACCCGGGATCCATGTCTTTTGATATGGTCAGATTTCCGTGCGACAGCAGAGAAAACAGGCTCTCCCGCAGGGTGTGGTCGAGCGCTTGCGGCGACACCAACCAATACGCCTCGGCTGCCAGCACCTCAGGCCCCAGGGTGTAGGTTCGGTAGCGATTCAAGGCCTGCATGTGTGCCGCGTAATCCTGCTGCTC
>CAIRAW010000059.1 GCA_903876735.1 uncultured beta proteobacterium
ATCATCTCCATGGCCTTGGTGATCTTCTTCGTGCTCTCGAAGTTTTTGATCTTGCCGCGTATTTCCTTGCCAGTTGCCATCTAGGACTCCTTCGCTGTTACTGCAGGTGGCCTTAAGCGAAGGTCTTCTTGAAGGCAGCGACGGCAGCGTTCAATTCCGCCTCGGCGTCCTTGTCCATGGCCTGGCTGGCTTCGAGCTTGGCCAGCAGGGCCGCGCTCTTGTCTTTGAGGTAGCTGTGCAGACCGTGCTCAAAGGACAAAACCTTGTTGATTTCAATGTCATCAAGGTAGCCCTTGTTCACGGCAAACAGCGTGGCGCCCATCAGCGAGATCGGCAGCGGGCTGTACTGTGCCTGCTTGAGCAGTTCAGTCACACGCGCACCGCGGTCGAGCTGCTTGCGGGTGGCTTCGTCGAGGTCGGAAGCGAACTGCGCAAAGGCAGCGAGTTCACGGTACTGCGCCAAGTCGGTACGAATACCGCCGGACTGTGCCTTGATCAGCTTGGTCTGGGCTGCGCCACCGACGCGCGACACCGAGATACCGGCATTAATGGCGGGACGAACACCAGCGTTAAAGAGCGAGGTTTCCAGAAAGATCTGGCCGTCGGTAATCGAAATCACGTTGGTTGGCACGAAGGCCGAAACGTCACCCGCCTGGGTTTCAATGATCGGCAGCGCGGTAAGCGAACCGGTCTTGCCCTTGACAGCACCCTTGGTGAAGTCTTCAACGTATTTTTCATTGACGCGAGCGGCGCGTTCCAGCAGACGGCTGTGGAGATAGAACACGTCGCCAGGATAGGCTTCGCGACCCGGCGGGCGGCGCAGCAGCAACGAGACCTGACGGTAGGCAACCGCTTGCTTGGACAGATCGTCGTACACGATCAGCGCGTCTTCGCCACGGTCACGGAAGTATTCGCCCATCGTGCAGCCGGAATAGGCGCTGACGTATTGCATGGCAGCCGACTCGGAAGCCGTAGCGGCGACCACAATCGTGTATTCCATGGCGCCGACTTTTTCAAGCGCGCGAACCACGTTCTTGACGCTCGAAGCCTTCTGGCCGATCGCGACATAAACGCAGGTCATGTTCTGACCCTTCTGGTTGATGATGGCGTCGATCGCGACCGCTGTCTTGCCGGTCTGACGGTCACCAATGATCAACTCGCGCTGACCGCGGCCGACCGGCACCATGGAGTCAATCGACTTCAGGCCGGTTTGCATCGGCTGGCTGACGGACTGGCGGGCAATCACGCCGGGCGCAACCTTTTCGATCACGTCGGTCATCTTGGCGTTGATTGGACCCTTGCCGTCGATCGGCTGGCCCAGTGCGTTGACAACACGACCTTTGAGTTCAGGGCCGACCGGCACTTCCAGAATACGACCCGTGCACTTGACGGTGTCGCCTTCGGAGATGTGCTCGTATTCGCCCAAAATCACGGCGCCAACCGAGTCACGCTCGAGGTTGAGCGCCAGACCGTAGGTGGGCAGACCATCGCTGCCAGCCGGGAACTCCAGCATTTCGCCCTGCATCACGTCGGACAGACCATGGATGCGGCAAATACCGTCGGTGACGGAGACAACGGTACCCTGATTGCGGATGTTGGCGCCAGCGGACAGGCCCTCGATACGGCTCTTGATCAGTTCGGAAATTTCTGCGGGATTGAGTTGCATGACTCTTTCCTTCTTTCGTTAATTGGGCTTGCCAACCGGGGCTTGCGCCTCAGGCTGTCAATGCCACTTTCATTTGTTCCAGACGGGCTTTGACGGAAGAGTCAAGAACCTCATCACCCACCACCACGCGAATGCCGCCGATCAGATCGGGCTGCAACTGAACCGCTACATTGAGCTTGCGGTTAAAACGCTTTTCGAGCGTCAGCGTCAAGTCCGACAAGGCGGCGCCATCAATGGCGAACGCGCTGTAGACCATGGCGTCAGACGAGCCACCACTGGCATTCTTCATGACCCGAAACTGCGCAGCAATTTCCGGCATGACCGCCAGGCGTCCGTTCTCGATCACGGTGCGGAGAAAGTTCTTTGCCTGTTCCGGCAAGGCCACCTGGGCCACACCGGAAATGACATCAAACACCTGCGCGGCAGTGACGTTGGGGTTGTCAGCGAATTGCAGGAGCTGCGGATTTGTCGCAACTTCGTTCAACGCGTCAACCCAAAGCGCCGCACCCGTCAGGTCGGATGCCGAAGCCTTGAACAAGGCCTCAGCGTAAGGTCGGGCAATGGTGGCGAGTTCAGCCATGGTTGTCCTCTTACAGCTCGGTCTTCAGACGGCCAAGCAAATCTGCATGGACCGTGGCGTTGACTTCCCTGCGCAGAATCTGCTCGGCGCCCTTGACCGCCAGCGCTGCCACCTGCTCGCGAAGAACTTCGCGCGCCCGGTTGAGCTGCTGCTGGGCTTCAACCTTGGCGGCAGCAATGATCTTGTTGCCCTCTTCGGTTGCTTTGGACTTGGCATCCTCGACCATGGACTGGCCGCGGCGCTCAGCCTCGGCCAGGCGCGCTGCGGTTTCGGTGCGCGACGTTGCCAGCTCCGCTTCGACGCGCTTGTTAGCGGACGAGAGCTCGGACTTGGCTTTGTCGGCAGCCGCCAGGCCGTCGGCTATTTTCTGTGCCCGCTCATCGAGCGCTTTTGTGATCGGGGGCCACACGAATTTCATCGTGAACCACACCAGGATCGCAAAAACGACGGCCTGCAGGAACAGGCTTGCATTGATATTCACAGCTTATTCCCTTTCAAGCGTGAAAGCTTGGCCAAAATTAGATGGCGAAAGGCTTGGCGAACGCAAACAGCAGGGCAATCGCCACGCCGATCAGGTAAGCAGCGTCGATCAGACCTGCCAAGATGAACATCTTCACCTGCAGCTCATTCATCAGCTCAGGCTGACGGGCCGAGGCTTCCAGGAACTTGCCACCCATCAGCGCAATGCCGATCGATGCGCCCATTGCGCCCAAACCAACGATCAAACCGCAAGCCAGTGCCACGAGGCCGAGAATGTTTTCCATGATTGCTCCTAAAAAGTACAGAAAAGAAAAAGAAAAGAAAAGAAAAAAACGATCAGTGTGAGCTGTGGGCCTGCCCCACATAAATCAGCGTCAACATCATGAAGATGAAGGCCTGCAGCGTGATCACCAGAATGTGGAACAGTGTCCAAACCGTTCCGGCAAACACTTGCCCGAATCCCAGCCAGAACCCGCCAGCCAGCGGATTGAGTTGCCAGGCCCATGCGCCACCCATCAGGGCGATCAGCATGAAAATCAACTCACCGGCAAACATGTTGCCAAACAACCGCATGCCGTGCGAGACGGTCTTGGCGGCGAATTCGATCATCTGCATCAGGAAATTGATCGGGTAGAGAAAGAAGTTGTCGCCAAACGGTGCTGCCACCAGTTCATGCGTCCAGCCACCCAGACCCTTGATCTTGATGCTGTAAAAAATGCAGACCAGCAGCACGCTGACCGACATGCCCAGCGTGGTCGAAAGATCGGCCGTCGGCACAACGCGCATGTAATTCATGTACCCCATCGCCGGGCCGACACCGTGCCACAGGGCCGGAAGCGCATCAACGGGCAGCATGTCCATGGCGTTCATCAGGAAAATCCAGACAAACACGGTCAGCGCCAGTGGCGAGACCATTTTGCGGCTGGTGGCATTGTGAATCACACCCTTGGCCTGCGAGTCGACCATTTCAGCCAGAATTTCGATGGCGGCCTGGAAGCGCCCCGGCACGCCGGAGGTGGCCTTGCGCGCGGCGCGCCACAAAATGAAGCAGCCGATCACGCCCAGCAGAACCGAATAAACCAGCGAATCCAGATTGAAAACGCTGAAATCGACGATGCTGTGCTGCTCGGCGTTTTCAAAGGCAAAATTTTTCTGCAGATGGTGCAGGTGATGCTGGACGTATTCTCCAGCTGTCGGGGCATGTGTTGCAGCGTGTTCAGCAGCCATAGTTCACCACTTATTCAATTCTTATTTGACAGAGTTCCCGCGCTTTGGGCGCAACCAAATGGCCACCCAATGCACTTTCATCGTCACCACAAAACCGGCCAGCAGCGCCAGCCAGTTCAAATTCAAGACCAGCCTTGGCGCAGCAAGCAGCATGGCCACCGTCAAGGCAATCTTGACTACTTCCCAAACCACAAACCCGGCCAGGGCCGAGCCTGCGTTGGCAGCCATACGCTGCCGTAACAAACCACGGGCAAACAGGGCTGCCGGAATAACCACCGCCAGCGCACCGTAAGCTGTCGACCAGGCCAACGCGGTTTTACGCGTCAGGCCCCAGGCGGCCAGCGCCATCACCAAACCGACCAGCGCCTGCCAAAACACCACGCGCCAGGGCGAAACCATGGGCTGTTGCTCGCGCAACACCTGCGCTTCAGCGGCGCTTAGCTGCTTGAAAGCCGGCTCGTCGGACTCATCTGAATCAAATTCGGTCACTGGCGCGATTATCGGCATCTCAAATTACACGCAGGTTACACGCCAGTTACATGCGACAGTAGCCGCAAAGCCTCGCATTATACGGGGGCGGCCGTCACTTTTTGCGGGATTCTGTTGATTCACATCAACTTGGATCGGCTGGGAATGGCCTGAGCAGGCCAGGCAAAAACGGCGCAGCGATAATTCCACCATGAACACCCTACCCCCACTCCCCTGCTACCTCAACGGCGAATTCACCGAACTGCCAAACGCCAAGATCAGCGTCATGGACCGTGGCTTCATCTTTGGCGACGGTGTCTACGAAGTGGCGCCGGTTTACTCCGGTCAGCTGTTCCGCTTCGAGCAGCACATGGCGAGGCTGGACCGCAGTCTGACTGAGCTGCGCATCACAAACCCCCTGAGCAAGGCGCAATGGACCGACGTGGCCCGGCAATTGATCGCAACTTACGCCAAGTCGGTCGGCGCCAAGGCGCAGGACACCGATCAGCTGATCTACATCCAGGTCACGCGCGGCGTCGCCATGCGCGACCACGTCATGCCGCAGGACATCACACCCACCATCTTCGTCATGACCAACGTCATGAAGCCGGTACCAGCAGCACAGCGCGCCACCGGCGTGGCCTGCGTGACGGCCGACGATTTCCGCTGGGAAAAGGCGCACATCAAGGCCACCAGTCTGCTCGGGGCGGTCTTTGCCCGCCAGATCAGTTTCGACGCCGGCGCCATGGAAACGGTCATGTTCCGCCATGGCTTCCTGAGCGAAGCGGCCGCCAGCAACGTCTGGGTTGTCAAGGACGGCAAGGTCATCGGCGTACCCAAGGACAACCTGGTGCTCGAAGGCATCCGCTTCGGGCTGATCGAGGAAATCTGCGGCGCGCAAGGCATTGGCTTTGAGCTGCGCCGCATCGGCCGCGACGAAGTCCTGAACGCCGACGAACTGCTTCTGTCCTCCGCCACCAAGGAGGTCCTGGCCATCAGCACGCTCGACGGCAAGCCGGTCGGCAGCGGCAAGCCGGGGCCCGTTTATGCGGCGCTGTACGCGGGCTACCAGGCGGCCAAGGCAAAAACCGTGCAAGGATCGATGCCGTGACCCAGCCGAGCGAGTCGCTGATCGAATACCCGTCGCGGTTCCCGATCAAGGTGATGGGCGTCAAAACCGACGGGCTTGTCCACGCCATCACCGTGATCGCGCACCAGTTTGACCCGGTGTTTGACGCCAGCACCATCGAACTGCGCGAAAGCAAGGGCGGCAAGTACCTGGGCGTGACCATCACCATCACGGCGACCAGTCGCGCGCAGCTCGACGAGCTCTACCGCACGCTCTCGACGCACCCCATGGTCAAGATGGTTTTGTAAACCCGCATCCCATGACACCGCAGTTTCTGGGCCTAGTCGACTACCTGCCGACCTATGCCGCGATGCAGGCCTTTACCGCCGCGCGCAGTGTCGACACAGCGGACGAAATCTGGATTTGCGAGCATCCGCCGGTCTACACACAAGGTCTGGCCGGCAAGGCGGTGCACATCCTGAACCCGGCGGACATTCCGGTGGTCCAGACCAATCGCGGCGGCCAGGTCACCTACCACGGCCCGGGCCAGATCGTGGCCTACCCGCTGCTCGACCTCAAACGCGCCGGCTATTTTGTCAAGGAATACGTTTACCGCGTCGAAGAGGCGCTGATCCGCACGCTGGCACATTTCGGCGTCACCGGCCACCGTGTGAGAGGCGCACCGGGCATCTACGTGCGCCTGGACGACCCGTTCTCGCACGCCATGCTGGCGCCACACAAATTGGGGTCGGATCCGGCCGCGCAGCGGAACGGCTCTGACCCCAATTCGTCCGCGGGTCCAGATTTCTCCGGCCTGGGCAAAATCGGCGCGCTGGGCATCAAGGTCAGCCGCAATTGCACCTACCACGGCCTGGCGCTGAACGTGGCGATGGACCTCGAACCGTTCTCGCGCATCAACCCCTGCGGCTACCAGGGCTTGCAGACGGTTGACCTCTCTACAATCGGCGTCTGCGTTGCCTGGCAGGAAGCTGCCGACGTACTGGGGCGCAAACTGGCAACTTACCTCGCCCCCTGATTTCCGTTCTGCACCTTCCATGACCACCCCCGACACCACTCCCCCCGACGCGAGCTACGACCCCACCGTCAAACAAAAGGCTGCGGCCAAGCTCTCGCGCATCCCGATCAAGGTGCAGCCCGGCGAGATCTTGCGCAAACCGGATTGGATTCGCGTCAAGGCCGGCTCGCCCAGCACCCGCTTTTATGAAATCAAGGATGTGCTGCGCAGCAACAAGCTGGTCACGGTGTGCGAAGAAGCCAGTTGCCCCAACATCGGCGAGTGCTTTGGCAAGGGCACGGCCACCTTCATGATCATGGGCGACAAGTGCACTCGGCGCTGCCCATTCTGCGATGTCGGCCACGGGCGCCCCGACCCGCTGGATGTGAACGAGCCAGCGAATCTGGCGCGGACCATCGCCCAGCTCAAGCTCAAGTACGTGGTGATCACCAGCGTCGACCGCGACGACCTGCGCGACGGCGGCAGCCAGCACTTTGTGGACTGCATCCGCGAGACGCGCGCGCTTTCACCCGGAACCCAGATCGAGATTCTGGTGCCCGATTTCCGCGGCCGCGACGACCGCGCGCTGGAAATCCTCAAGGCCGCGCCGCCCGATGTCATGAACCACAACCTGGAGACCGTGCCGCGCCTGTACAAGGAAGCCCGACCCGGCAGCGACTACCAATTCAGCCTGAACCTGCTGAAAAAGTTCAAGAACCTGTTCCCCGATGTGCCGACCAAAAGCGGCCTGATGGTCGGCCTGGGCGAAACCGACGAGGAGATCCTGGCCGTGATGCAGGAGATGCGCGCGCACGGCATCGAGATGCTGACCCTGGGCCAGTACCTCGCACCCTCGAGCAGCCACCTGACGGTAAAACGCTACGTGCACCCGGACACCTTCAAGATGTTCGAGACCAAAGCCTACGAGATGGGTTTCAAACACGCCGCCGTTGGCGCGATGGTGCGATCGAGCTACCACGCCGACCAGCAAGCCGACCACGCCATGGGTCGATGAGGGCCAATCTCTATGCCCTGGCGGCGATCGCCCTGTGGGCTTCGCTGGCAACACTGGGCGTCTCGCTGAAACACGTACCGCCGTTTCTCTTGACCGGGATTGCGCTGGCCATTGGCAGTGTGCTGACCTGGCCGTCGGCACTGCGTGACCGGCGCCAGTGGACGATCGCGCCCGCCACGCTGGGCCTTGGCGTCTTCACGCTGTTCGGCTACCACTTTCTGCTCTTCATCGGCCTGCGCCTGGCGCCGGCCGTTGAGGTGAACCTGATCAACTACCTGTGGCCGCTGCTGATCGTGGTGCTGGCTTCGCTCTATCTGCCGGGGCTCCAGCTGCGCGGCGTTCATGTCGCTGCGGCGGCCATCGGCTTTGCCGGTGCCGCAGTGGCGATTCTGGGCGGGCGTGAAGTGGCAAGCGCAAGCCTGGACAAGTCGGGCTGGGGCGCGCTGCCGGGCTACCTGCTGGCGTTGGGCTCGGCCTTCATCTGGGCCAACTACTCGCTGCAGACCAAGCGCGCCGAACTGACGGGACGGAGTTTCCCCACGGCGTCGATCGGACTGTTCGGGCTGGTGTCGGGCGCGCTGTCGCTGGCTTGCCACTGGGCGCTCGAGCCCGCCGTTGCGCTCAGCAGCAAGGATTGGCTGCTCCTGCTGCTACTCGGTCTGGGGCCGCTGGGCGCGGCTTTTCTGCTCTGGGACAAGGCCTTGAAGCTCGGCGATGTGCGTCACGTCGGCCTCTTGAGTTACCTGACACCGCTGGCGTCGACCCTGCTGCTGATGCAGGTCACCGGCCGCGCGCTGAGCTGGCATATCGCCCTGGCGGCGGCGCTGATCATCGGCGCGGCGCTGCTGGGCATGCGACGCCACTGAGGCCGGCACAGAAACGCTGGCGCGCGAACGCCGGCGGGCCGACAATGCGCCCATGATAGAGCTCAGCCACATCGACGCCGCCGCCGCACGCCTGCAAGGACAACTGCTGCGCACCCCCTGCCTGGCCTCCAGAACCCTGTCCGACATCACGGGCGCGCAGGTGTTTCTCAAATTCGAGAACCTGCAGTTCACGGCCTCCTTCAAGGAACGCGGCGCCTGCAACAAGCTGGCGCAACTCACGCCGGCGCAGCGCCAGCGCGGCGTCATCGCCATGAGCGCGGGCAACCATGCGCAGGGCGTGGCCTACCATGCGCAGCGCCTGGGCCTGCGCGCCGTGATCGTGATGCCGCGCTTCACCCCCGGCGTCAAGGTCGAGCGCACGCGCGGTTTCGGCGCCGAGATCGTGCTGCACGGCGACACGCTCGACGAGTCCCGCCAGCACGCGCTGGCCCTGGCTGTCGAGCGCCAACTGGTTTTCGTGCACCCCTATGACGACGCCGACATCGTGGCCGGCCAAGGCACGGTGGCGCTGGAAATGCTGCAAGAGGTGCCCGATCTCGACACGCTGCTGGTCTCCGTTGGCGGTGGCGGGCTGATCGCCGGCATGGCGGTCGCCGCCAGGGCGATCCGGCCCGACATCGAGCTCATTGGCGTCCAGACCGTGCGCTTTCCGGCCATGGTCAATGCCATCAAGGGCACGCATTACCCGCAGGGCCTGAGCAGCATTGCCGAGGGCATCGCCGTGGGCACGCCGGGCCGGATCCCGCTGGCCATCATCAAAACCCTGGTCAAGGACCTGCTGCTGGTCGATGAGGGCGACATCGAGCAGGCCATCGTCATGCTGCTCGAAGTCGAGAAGACCCTGGTTGAAGGCGCGGGTGCGGTCGGGCTGGCGGCGCTGCTCAAGTACCCGCAGCAGTTCCGTGGCAAGCGCGTCGGTCTGGTGCTCAGTGGCGGCAACATCGACCCCCTGCTGCTGGCCGCCATCATCGAACGCGGCATGGTGCGCGCCGGCCGGCTTGCACGCATCCGCGTCAGCGCCCGCGATGTGCCCGGAACGCTGGCGCTGATCACCGCCACCGTGGCCGAAGCCGGCGCCAACATCGACGAGGTCCATCACCAGCGCGCCTTCACCACACTGGCGGCACAAAACGTCGAGGTTGAACTGGTGATCCAGACGCGCGGCCCGCAGCATATTGCACAGGTGCTGGAGCGCTTGCTGGCAGCCGGCTTGCAGGCGCAAGTGATCCAGTGAGCACTGGCGCGAAACGGTGGCCAGTGGACCGGGGCCGCGCAGGTTTTTGCCAGCGTGGGTAGAATCCGCCTCTTTCTTCCCCCGCAAACGCAAGGAACCGCCATGTCCAGCCCCACCCCCACCACGCCGGCTTCCGACATCGACCCGGTGGAATCGGTCGTCTCCTCGATGCCGCTGGTCTTGCCATTGGCCGGCGCCGTGCTGATCTTCCTGCTGGCTTTTATTGCCGTCTCAATGGCTTGAGAGTCGACCTGATTCCTAGGTGATGAACGCCAGCCATGGCAGGCCGATCAGCAGGAATACGGCGATGAAGATCAGCCCAAAGATGCCGCCGAGCCGCCAGTAGTCAGCCGACGGCAGGTAGCCCGAGCCGTAGTAGACCGGCGAAGGACCGGTTGCATAAGGTGTTTGCACACCCATGATGCCCAGTGTCAGGCACAAGAGCAGCGCAAACTGGGGCATGTTGATGCCGGGGATGGTGGACCCAACCGCGAGCATGACCGGCAGCAGGGCCGTGACATGGGCCGTCACGCTGGCAAACAGGTAATGCGTGAAATAGAACACCAGCACCAGCACGACCATCGCCGTGAACGGTGTAAAGCCGCTCATGTGCGAAGCAACCGATTCAGCGAACCACTTGACGAAGCCGACCTTGTTCAGACCATCAGCGAGTGCCACCAGCGTGGCGAACCAGGCCAGCGTATTCCAGGCCGGCGAGTTCTTGACGACGTCATCCCAGGTGACAACCTTGCTGATCAGCATCAGCGAAATCACCAGCAGCGCCACGCTGGTTGCATTGATGAATTTGTCACCGAAAATCCACAGCATCAGCGCCAGCATGACGACGACGGCCAGCATTGCCTCACGCATCGAAAAGCCGCCCATCTTCTTCAGTTCGGTCGCCGCCCAGGCCGGGACCTCGCTGCCTTCCTTCACTTCTGGCGGGTAGAACCAGTAAGTCAGCAGGGGCACCAGAATCAGCAGCGTGATGCCGATCGGTGCAAACGCCGTGAACCACTGCGTCCAGCTCAGGCTGATTTTGGCGGTCTTGTTGACCAGTTCCACCGCCAGCAGATTGGGCGCCAGGGCGGTCAGGAACATCGAACTCGTGACGCAGGTGGTCGCCAGCGCAACCCACATGATGTAGGAGCCGATGCGGCGCGCCGACGGATCATTGGGTTTTGAGTCATAAAGCGCCGGCAGGTTGCGGATCACCGGAAAAATGGTGCCGCCGCTGCGCGCGGTATTGGACGGGGTGAACGGCGCCAGAATGGTGTCGGCAATCATCACCGCGTAGCCCAGCATCAGCGTGCGCCGCCCCATGGCCTTCACCAGAACCAGGGCGATGCGACGCCCGAGACCGGTTTTTTCGTAGCCCAGGGCGAACATGAAGGCGCCAAAGATCAGCCAGACGGTGGCGTTGGAGAAACCCGACAGCGCCCAGCCCAACGCCGCATTGGCTGGTTTGAAGCCCGGTTTGGCCAGTTCGGCCGGCGCATACAACACCCAGGGCGCCAGACAGGTGACCAGGGAGACGCCGATCAGACCGACGGCGCCACCGGGCAGGGGCTCGGTCATCAGGCCGACAATGACACCGGCAAAAATGGCAAAGAAGTACCAGGCATGCGGCGCCAGACCATCGGGCGCCGGTAGCAATGCGATGGCTATGGCCACCACGATCGGAATGATCGCTTTCCAGGAGTTTGTCATGTGCGTATCCTTTGATAAGCGGGATAACCCGCCAGGCACCGATTACAGGTTACCTACGCCACACTCGCCGGTGCCGACGAACAGGGATCAAATGCCATGTTCCTCCGACAAGGGAAACTTGTTTTGATCCATGTCAGCAAACATTTGGGATTAGCCTTAAGCCCGCTTCTTTCGAGTCAGCTCCCTATTTCTGCGACCCTCGCCAACAGGGACTGAGCGCTGTCACAAAGGCCCTGCGTTCAGAGCCAGGGTTTGAGCCAGCCCAGACCGGCGCTGGTGCCGCCCACTTGCGTGCCGCGCGCAGGCCGGTATTCGCAACCGATCCAGCCGCTGTAGCCCAGTTCGTCCAGCAGTGCGAACAGGAAGGGGTAATTGATCTCGCCCAGGTCGGGCTCGTGGCGTTGCGGCACGCCGGCAATCTGGATGTGGCCAACACGTCCGCCCGGAAGGTATTGGCGCACTTTCATGGCCAGATCGCCTTCAACAATCTGACAGTGGTAGAGATCCATCTGCACCTTGAGGTTGGGTGCGCCGACCTCGGCCAGCACGGCATGGGCGCGGTCTTGCCGGTTAAGAAAGTAGCCTGGCATGTCGCGCGTGTTGATCGGCTCGATCAGCACATCAATACCCTGTAGCGCCGCTTGCGTCGCGGCCCAGCGCAACTGGCTGACATAGGTCGCGTCCTGCGCTGCATGGGTGCTGCCGGCCGGCAACAGGCCGGCCATCACATGGATGCGCGGGCATTCAAGGGCCTGTGCGTACGCCAGCGCCTGCTCGATGCCGGCGCGGAACTCCGCTTCGCGCCCACGCAGGCAGGCCAGACCGCGCTCGCCGGCGTCCCAGTTGCCGGGCGGCGCATTGAACAAGACCTGCTGCAGGCCATTGGCCCTGAGGCGCGCAGCAATCTCGGCGCTGGCAAAAGCATAGGGAAACAGGCACTCCACGGCCGTGAAACCGTCTTTGGCGGCAGCGTCGAAACGGTCGAGAAAATCGAGCTCAGGGTAGAGCATCGACAAATTGGCAGCAAATTTGGGCATTGGATCCACCGGCACGTCAAAGCTCTGACGCAATTCCTCGATTTGGGGATCGAGATTCTTTCAAGCAGGACTGACTGCTTGCGGCACGATGGTAGGGCCTCTGGACATGTAAATCAAATGAATATTGGCGCGGGCGCCGAAAGCCTGATCAGCGTTCGCTGCGCGCGATGGCCGCATTCAAATCGGCCATGACGCGCGGATCAGACTGGGCGATCTGCCACAGACGGGCATCCGCCCGGGCCTGTGCCACGCGCTGCGACCAGGCGTTCAGGGCGTCCACTGCCTTGCCGGCGAGCCGGCGCGCCAGGGTCGAGCACAGGGCCAGCGCCGCAAAAGCGATCAACCACAGCGCGACCCATGCGGCCAGCAGGTGACCGTCAGCCCAGGTCTCAATCAACTGATCCGCCACCACCACCAGTGCCGCCGCCATGGCGCCCAGCAGCATGAGGCTCAGGCCCTTGGTACTGTCGAAGCCCTGGCGCATGGCCTGCACCTTGTCAACGGCGGCCTCGACGCGGACAACACCGGGATGCTGGGTCGGAAAACTGGGTTGCACAAAACTGGTCATGATGGAATCCTTGCTTCAATAACCCACCTGCTTGATGGGAATATGGCCGCATCCTAGGGTTTACACTGATATGAGTCAACTTTATATCTGTGATTGAATCTATTCACAATATTGATTAATTGCCCATGGACCCCCTCAACTTTCGCACCCTTGACCTCAATCTGCTGCGCGTTTTTGACGAGGTGATGACGGAGCGCAGCCTGACACGGGCGGCACGCAAGCTGTCGCTGACGCAGCCGGCCGTCAGCAACGCCCTGCGGCGCTTTCGCGACGTGGTGGGCGACGAACTGATCCAGCGCAGCGGCCAGTCGATGGCCCCAACACCTCGGGCCCTGGCCCTGTGGCCCGCGGTGCGCGAGGCATTGCGCGCCTTGCAGGAGGTTCTGACGCCAAGCACCTTCGTGCCGGCGCAGGCCAACACCACCTTTGTGCTGGCCATGGCCGACGCAACGGCGGCCCAATTGATGCCGGGCCTGATCGAAGTCATGGACCGCGACGCGCCAGGGGTCTCGATCCGCGTCGTGCCGCTGACGACGCGCGACCCGCGCCGCCTGCTCGAAAAAGAAGAGGCGGATCTGGCGATCGGCTATTTCCCGGCCGCATTCGCCGATCTGACAGCGCGCGAGCAGGCTGGCGAGTCCGTTGCCTTCAGCCACCAACGCCTGTACAGCGGCGAATACGTCTGCGTGATGCGGCGCGGGCACCCGTTGGCCGACGCGCCGCTGACGCTGGACCGTTACTGCGCCGCGCGCCACCTGCTGGTGAGTTTTTCGGGCCGGCCTTTTGGTTTCGTTGACGCAGCGCTGGCGGTGCACGGGCGCGAGCGCCGCATTGTGCTGACAGTCAACCAGTTCTTCACAGCCGGCAAGGTCGTGACGCACTCCAACCTGCTGACCGTGCTGCCACGCCATTTTGTTGGCGTCACCGGCATGGCCGATCAACTGCTGCTGCGGGAACTGCCGTTTGCGGTGCCGACCGTCCATGTCGACGCGCTCTGGCACCACCGGCTCCACCGCGCAGGCGCCCACCAATGGCTGCGCGCGACCATTCTGACGCTGGCGCAAACGGCACAATGAAGCCATGAAGATCCAGTTGCTCAGCGACCTGCACCTTGAAGTTCACCCGCACTGGGTGGCCACGCCGGCGCCAGACGCTGAACTGCTGGTGCTGGCCGGCGACATCGGCTCCTACCAGCCCGGCTCGCTCCTGAGCGCAACGCCTGAGCGCGATTTCGGACTGGGCCGTTTTTCGCCGCACCACGGCTGGCCCACACCGGTGCTGTTCGTGCCGGGCAACCACGAATACGACGGGCTCGACTTCGACCAGACGCACGCCTGCCTGCGCGAAACCTGCGAGCGGCTGGGCATTGGCTGGCTCGAGCGCGAAGTCATCACGCTGGGCGACCCGAGCGGACAGCCCGTGCGCTTTATCGGCACCACGCTGTGGAGCGACTTTGACGCGCTCGGCCCGGCGCCAGGCGCTGCAAACTCGAGTTCGGAGCACCGCCTGGCGCAGCAACTCAAGGCGCGCGACAAAGCCTTTCGCGCCGCCAACTACTACCTCAAGAAGACCGGCAGCAGCCGAAACGGCCAGCCCATGCTGGCGCAGGAGGTGCGCCAGCAGGCGCTGGTGTGCCAGGACTGGTTGCACAAGGCCCTGCTGGCGCCGTTTGACGGCAAGACCGTGGTCGTAACCCATTTCGCGCCCAGCCTGCGCAGCGCCGACCCGCGCTACGGCATGAGCCCGGGCACGGCCGGATTCTGCAATGCGCTCGACGACTGGCTGGGGCAGGCCCAGCTCTGGTTGCACGGTCATCTGCACGCGCCCAGCGATTACGTGCATGCGGGCTGCCGCGTCATCGCCAACCCACTGGGTTATGCCAGAAAGAACGAACAGGCCGCCTTTGCGGCCGCCCTGTGCATCGAACTTTAAAGCGCAACCTTAAGGCCGGCACCAGGATGCAGTATGGCAGGGGCCAGGTCTTGACATTCGACAAACAGCTGGCCTGGGCGCTCGCTACACTGAGGTTTTCAATGGGAGGTCCTGCATGAAGATTCTTCTCGCTGTTGACGGCAGTCGCTACACCAAAAAAATGCTGGCCTACCTGGCCACCCACAATGAATTGTTCACCGCAAACAATGACTACACCGTGTTCACGGCGCAGCCACCGCTGCCGCCGCGGGCGCGCGCTGCGGTCGGCAAGGAAATCGTGGACACCTACTACGCTGAAGAAGCCGAAAAGGTGCTGGCACCGGTGTCCAAGTTCCTGCTGCGCCATGGCATCGACGCCAAAAGCAGCTGGAAGATCGGACACGCCGGGGACAGCATCGCCAAACTCGCGGACAGTGGCAAATTCGACCTGCTCATCATGGGCTCGCACGGCCATGGCACGCTGGTCAACCTGGTGATGGGCTCGGTAGCGACCCAGGTGCTGGCCCATTGCCGGGTACCGGTCCTGCTGGTGCGCTGAAGAGCTCAGCTCAGCGCGGCGGCAGCGGCAGAAGTCAGGGCGCTGCTGAGCGCGTCCAGCACCGCCGAGTCCAGATTCCAGCAGTGCCAATACAAGTCAACGGGCAAGGCATGGCCCGGCGCAATGTCGACCAGTCGCCCCTCCTGCAAATGCTGGCGCACCAGCAGTTCGGGCACCACGCTGACACCCCAGCCGTCCATCACGGCGCGCACTTGGCCTTCTGAACTGGGCACATACAACTGGCGCAGGGCGACCTGCTGCAACTGGAGCGCGCGCCCGACGAACTCGCACTGCAAATCATCCTTGCGATTAAAGGCAACAAAAGGCAGGGCGCGAAAATTCTGGGGCGACAGCCCTTGGGGACAATGTTCGGACGCATAAGCCGCTTGCGCCACTGCCACATAGCGCATGGCGCCCAGCGGCACCAGCCGGCAACTGCGCAAAGCCTGTTTGACCGTGGTCACACAGCCCAGCACCCGGCCTTCGCGCAGCCACTCAATGGTGAAGTCCTGGTCATCGGTGATGATCTCCAGCCCCAGGCCCTGGCGCGCCAACCGGCTCAAAGCCGGCACCGCCCAGGTGGCGATGCTGTCAGCGTTGACCGCAATCGAAATCCGCTCCTCGTCGCCTGCATTGCCCGAGGCCCCGGGGGCGAGGTCTTTCAGGTCCCGCTCAAGGTCAGCCCGCAGCAGCCGCATCTGCAAGGCATGCTTGAGCAGCAAACGCCCGGCCGAGGTGGGTTTAAGCGGGCGGCTGCGCACAATTAGCACGGTTCCGACCTGCACCTCAAGTGAGCGCAAGCGCTGGGATACGGCCGATTGGGTAATGGAAAGCCGAAGTGCCGCGCGCTCAAAACCGCCTTCTTCCACGATTGCCGCCAGGCATTCCAGGGCATTGGGGTCAAAGGTACTCATAGGCAGGCAGGTTCGGTGATTTTTTGGATAATTCCAACTTTACGTTTACTGTCGCTCATTCGCCATAGGAAAGCAGCTACCCAGCATATAAAAAGACTGAAAAAACTATCACTAATTGCCAAAAAGTGGTAAAAAGCTCAGTAAACAGTAAAATGCAACAAAAAAAGGGATGGGGAAAAAACGTGAAACAAGACGGCATCAAAAAAACATTCTGTACAACCCGCGAAGCGGCAGTTCTGCTCGGCGTATCGGTTGGTACGGTTCAGCTCTGGGTTGAAACCGGCGTGCTCGAAGCCTGGAAGACCATCGGCGGCCATCGCCGCGTGATGCGCGATTCGGTAGATCGTCTGCTGCACAAGAACACCGACCGGGCGCAGGCACCGTCACAGACCGACAGCGCGGAACAACTGCTGCGGCCCCTGAGCATCCTGGTGGTGGACGACGACGTCAATCTGTTGCGTCTGTACGAGGCCAATATGTCGCGCTGGTCCATGGCGCCCACTGTCATGGCCGCCAACAGCGCCATCACCGGTTTGCTGATGATCGGGGCCAAATGCCCGGATTTTCTGGTGACCGACCTGCACATGCCCGACATGGACGGCTTTTACATGCTGCGCGTCCTCAACAGCACGCCTGAACTTGCCAACACCAAAGTCACCGTCGTCACCGGACTTGACCGCGAAGCAATCGCCCAGCATGGCGGCCTGCCGGCGGGGATTGAGATCCTGCCCAAGCCGATTCCATTTGACCGCCTGCGGGCCATCGCCACCGACATCGTCAGCCGCGGGAATTTTCAAGTGCCCCCGGCCAGCCGGGGCACGCCCCAAGTCACCTCCGCACACTAAACATCACTTTTGTACTGCCCATCATGACGCCCATTCTGATCGTTGACGACCACTCCGACATCCGCCGCCTGCTCAGCATTACCCTGGGCAAGGAATTCGAAGTTCTGGAAGCGGAAGACGCTGCCAGCGCACTTGATGCGGTGCGCCGCCATCACCCAAAAGTCATCCTGCTCGACGTCATGATGCCGGGCACGATGAACGGCATGGAAATGCTCGAAGTCATCAAAAACAACCCGCAAACGCAGGACATTCTGGTCGCCATGATCAGCGCGCGCGGCCAGGTCACCGACCATGACGACGCCCGCAAACGAGGCGCCGACGCCTACTTTGTCAAACCGTTCAGTCCGCTGCAGGTGGCTGCCTGGGTCCGGAGCAAGGTGGCATGACCTTGAACGCTCCGCCAACGGGCATCGATACCCTGCGCGGAGAATTGCAAGCGCTGAGCCACCGAACAGCCGCCCTCGCCGTAAACGAAGAACGCTGGGCGCTGGCCATTCTGGGCAACCAGGACGGCATCTGGGACTGGAACTCACAAACCGGGCAAGTCTATTTCTCCGACCGCTGGAAGGCCATGCTGGGATACCAGGCGAGCGAGATCGGCGATCAGATCGATGAATGGTTGTCGCGCGTCCACCCGGACGAACTCGATCAGGTGATGCAAGGGATTGAACGCCACCTGCGGGGCGAGGACGAACTGTATGAGAGCGAACACCGGCTGCGCCACAAGGATGGCCACTACCTCTGGATCCTGGCGCGCGGCCAGGCCCAATGGGATGCCGATGGCACGGTACTGCGCATTACCGGCTCCCATAACGACGTCACGGAACGCCACCTGACGCAGGAAGCCCTGCATGACCAGACGGCAGAGCTCAACACCATCCTGAACCTGAGTCCGGACGGCTTTGTCTCCTTTGACCCAAGCGGGCGCGTCAAGTACCTGAGCCCGGCCTTCACGCAGATGACGGGGCTCGAACTGGCGCAATTGCAGGGGCATGACGAAGCCGCTTTCTGGAGCGCGCTCGGCGGTCAGGAAAATGAGGCGGCGCAATCACCCGACAAGCCGCGCCGGCAACTCGAAATCAGCCATCCGGCACGCCGCGTGCTCGACGTCAAGCAGCGCTTCAGCCAGGCGGCTGCGGTATCGCAAATCCTGTGCTTTCGGGATGTGACGCACGAAACCGAGGTTGATCGCTTCAAGACCGAATTCCTCGCCACCGCCGCGCACGAGTTGCGCACACCGCTGGCCAGCATTTACGGCTTTGCCGAGATTCTGCTGACACCGGGCTTTGATGAAGCGAGCCGCAACGAGTTTCTGGGCATTATCCTGGCGCAATCGAAGCAGATGTCGGTCTTGCTCAACGAGCTGCTGGACCTCGCCCGCATCGAGGCCCGCGGCGCCCAGGACATGGCGCCGACGCGCATCTCGGCTGAAACCCTGGTGCAGCAGGTGCTGACCGGTCTGCAGTTGCCACCGCAACGCACCATGCCGGTCGTCACAGGGCCCGCCAGCGATTTGTTTCTGCGGGTCGATCCCGGCAAGGCGCAGCAGGCCATTTCCAACGTGCTGTCCAACGCCTACAAGTATTCACCGGACGGCGGCGCGGTGCAGATCCGGATCGAAGCCGAGCGGGTAACGCAAGACCGGCCCATGGTCGGCATTTACATCAGCGACCAGGGCATCGGCATGCAGCCCGAGCAGTCGCGTCGCATTTTTGAGCGTTTTTACCGTGCCGACAAATCCGGCAGGATACCGGGCACCGGTCTGGGCATGAGCATCGTGAAGGAATTGGTCGAGTTGCACCAGGGCAGTGTCAACGTGCACAGCGTGCCGGGACAGGGCACGGTGATCGGCCTGCTGCTGCCGGCCGACATCGATCCGCAGGCTGCCCCGGAGCGCGTCGTCTGATGCCCGAAAACAGCACATCCGACTCGGCCGTTGACGGCTCGACCTTTACCAGCCAGCGGCGCATCAGCTTGCTGATCTGGTTGGCCGCGGGCGTCCTGATCCTGCTGACCTGGTGGCACGTTGCTGCGCTGGTGGCGCAGGGCCGCCAGCGCGAACTGAACTCGGCCGAGGAGGACCTGGGCAATCTGACGCGCCTGACCCAGGAGCACGCCATCCGCACTTTTCGCAGCGCCGACCAGGTCATCCGTTTTGTCCAGTCGCGCTACCTGGAGATCGGCAAGCAGATTGACCTGCAAGGCATGAGCGCCAGCGGCGTGATTGACACCACCATCTTCAACCAGGTCGGCATCATCGACGCCAAAGGCCTCTACATCCTGTCCAACCTGCCCACCACGAACCCGATGGACCTGTCGGACCGCGAACACTTCAAGGTCCATGTGGCGTCCGACCAGGTTGGCCTGTTCGTGTCGCAGCCGGTGCTCGGGCGCGCCAGCGGCAAATGGTCGATCCAGATGACTCGGCGCATCACCCTGCCCAACGGCGACTTTGGGGGCGTCGTGGTGGTCTCGATCGACCCCGGCTATTTTTCCAGCTTCTATTCGGCCCTCAAACTCGGGTCAAACGGACTCGCGGCCCTGTACGGCCTGGACGGCGTGTCGCGCGTGCGCAAGGTCGGCGCCAAGGAGGGTTATGGCTACAACGCGCACGATGCAGACATGCTCAAGCGCATCGGCAACGGACAACTGGCCGGCGCCTACACCCAGCCATCGGTGATCGACGGCGTCGAGCGGCTCTACTACTACCGCAAGGTGCCCGACTACAACCTGGTGGTGGTCGCCGGCTTCGAGATGCAGGAGATGCTGGCCAACCATCACCAGGCCCGCAACGCGCTGCTGCTGCAGGCCACCGTGATGACACTGCTGGTGCTGGCACTGGCCGGCGCCATCGCGCGCCATCTGCAGCGAATCCGCTCCGAAATGGCAGCCCGCCAGCGCGCCCAGTTGCAGGTTGAGGACCACACACAGCAGCTGAGCGCCATCTTCACCATGAGCCCGGACGGCTTTGTCTCGTTCGACCAGACGCGCCATGTCAAATATGTCAGCCCGGCCTTTGCCGACATGACCGCCCTCGGCGCGGAGCGGCTCGAAGGACTCAACGAGCAGGATTTTTCGAACTGGCTGGCCCGGCGCTGCACCACAGTAGCGCCCTTTACCGGAATCGCCGCCCTGCGCGCCAAGGTCATGGACGGGAAACCCGATACCAGGGAACTGATTCAAGTCAGCCGCGACGGCAAGCGCATGCTGCAGGTGGGCTTGCGCTGCAGCGAATCCAGCACGGTCTCGCAAATCCTGTATTTCAGGGATGTGACACCCGAGTTCGAAGTCGACCAGATGAAGAGCGAGTTTCTGGCCACGGCGGCGCATGAACTGCGCACACCAATGCAAAGCATTCTTGGTTTTTCCGAGGTTTTGCTGCACCAGGAGCTTGACGCCAGCGCCCGCCAGGAACTGCTGACCATCATTTACCAGGAATCCGGACAGATCGCCAAGATTCTCGATGAGTTGCTCGACCTGGCCCGGATCGAGGCGCGCCGTGGCAAGGACTTCCGCTTTACCCGGGTCTGCCTGCAAGACCTGGCAAGCGAGCTGGTCCGCTCCTTCATGCCGCCGAGCGGACGCACAGCGCCGGAACTGCAGATGGACGAGGTGCCCCTTTACGTGATGGCCGATGCCGGCAAGCTGCGCCAGGCACTGCTCAACGTGCTCTCCAATGCCTACAAATACTCGCCCGCCGGTGGCGCAGTGGTCTTGCAGATCAAGTCCGGCGATGAAACAGGGCCTTCGCAGCGGGCATGGATTCATGTCACCGACCATGGCATCGGCATGACGCAGGAGCAGCGCGCGCGGGTCTGTGAGCGTTTTTACCGCGCCGACACCTCGGGCAAGATTCCGGGCACCGGGCTCGGCATGCGCATCGTCCAGGAAATCTGCGAGATGCACGGCGGCGAACTGGCCATCAGCAGCAATCTGGGCCTGGGCACGCGTGTCAGCCTGTCTATCCCCTGCTGAGGAGGCGCTGCATGACACCTGGCACGAATCATTTTCTGCGTTTCTTCGAGAAGCTCAAGATCAGCACCAAGCTGGCCTTGGGTCTGGGCATCATGCTGGTGCTGCTCATCACACTGGCGCTGCAGGCCATTTATGGCGACCATCTGCAGGTCAAGGAAATTGACCGCATGTACGCGGTGGAGCTGACGGGTCTGTCGAACCTGACGCAGGCCAACACCCACTTGATGGAAGCCGGCCGCGCATTGCGGCAAATGATCCTGGCGCCCGACGCGCCCAGCCGTCAACTGGCGCGCGCCGAACTTGACCACGCCCGCGCGCGCCTGCGCTTCGCGATGGAAGCCAGTGACCTGGTGCTGACACGAGCGGATGACCGGCAACGCCTGCAAAGCATTCAGGCACTGCTGAAAGAGTACATGCACAACGTCGATCATGTGCTCGGGTTGCTCGATGGCGAGACGCGCTTCAAGAGCGACGAGGTCTCGCGCTTCCTGGTCAGTCCGGACAACGTGCGGGTATTTGAAACCACCGACCGCCTCATGGAATCGCTGGTGCAAACCCAGCAGGAAGCCGCCAAATTGGCGGCCCAGCGAGCGGCTGACTTTTCCAGCCAACTGACACGCTGGACCCTGCTCATTCTGCTGGCGGCACTGGTCTTGGGCCTGCTGGCTGCCCGTGTACTGGGCTCCGCCGTGCGCCTGCCACTGGAACGCCTGCGCCGCAGCATTGAAGACCTGGCAGCGGGCAAGCTCGACGAAGAGGTTCCGCACACCGACTTCAACAACGAAGTCGGCGCCATGGCGCGCTCGCTCAAGCTGCTGCAACAGGGCGCGCGTGCGGCAGAAACACAGCGCTGGGTCAAATCGCAATGCGTCACCATCGCCGCGCGCCTGCAAGCGATCCGCAATCCGGGCGAGTTTGCCAATACCCTGTTCCAACAACTGGGCGGACTGAGCGGGCTCAAATCAGGCGCGCTCTACGTTATGGATCCGGTTAGCGGCACCTACCGCTGCCAGGGCGTCGGCAAGCGCGGCCCGGCCCCTGCCGCGGCCCGGGACTTCGCCCCGGGCGAAGGTCTTCATGGCGAATGTGCGCGCGACGCCAAAGCGCTGGCCAGCCACGAAGGCCGTCTGCTGCCGGTGTGCGACACGGCTGGCAGCGTGCTGGCCGTGCTGGAGATCGACCACGCGGGCGCCTTCAGCGCGCGCCAGCAAATGCTGCTCGACGAACTGCTGCCCGTGATCGCCATCAACCTGGAAATCATGGAGCACAACCAGGCTGCACACGATCTGCTGCTGCAGACACGACAACTGAGCGACGAATTGCGCAGCCAGAACGAAGAAATCGACGCTGCCCGACTGAAGGCCGAAGACGCGACCAAAGCCAAAAGCGAGTTCCTGGCCAACATGAGCCACGAAATCCGCACCCCCATGAACGCCGTCATCGGCCTGTCGTACCTGGCGCTCAAAAACGACCTGTTGCCAAGCACGCGTGATTACCTGGAGAAGATTCACGGCGCCGGCTCCTCTCTGCTGGGCATCATCAACGACCTGCTTGACTTCTCCAAGATCGAGGCCGGCAAGCTCCATCTGGAGCAGGCGCCGTTCTGGCTCGACGATGTGATTGACTCCATGAGCAACCTGGTCGCCCACCAGGCGAGCAAGAAGACGCTGGAATTCCTGATCCGCGTGGCGCCCGGCGTGCCGCAGAGCCTGGTTGGCGACGCGGCACGGCTGCGTCAGATCCTGACCAACCTGGTTGGCAACGCGATCAAGTTCACCGAGCACGGCCATGTCAAGGTCGCCATCAGTGCCGCGCCTTGTGCCGACCAGCAGATCGAATTGACGGTAAGGGTTGAGGACACCGGCATCGGCATGAGCGCAGCCCAGTGCAGCCGCCTGTTCCAGCCTTTTACCCAGGCCGACAGTTCGACCACACGGCGCTACGGCGGCACCGGGCTGGGACTGGCGATTTGCAAGCGCTTTGTTGAAATGATGGATGGACGCATCAGCGTTGAATCGAGCCTGGGCCACGGCAGCACCTTCACTTTTTCAGCCCGCTTTGGCAGTTCCACGCAGCAACGCCACTTGGGCGAACAGTCGGCCGTGCTGAGCAAGCTGCGCGTGCTGGTAGTCGATGACAACGCGGATGCGCGCCAGAGCCTGACCGAACAACTGCAGGCGCTGGGCCTGCGCGCCGACCCGGCAGTCGATGCCCGGCAAGGCCTGGCGGCCGTCCAGGGCGCCGACGCCAGCGATCCGTATGACCTGGTTCTGATGGACTGGTGCATGCCGGAGATGGATGGCATCGAGGCGACCCGTCTGATCCGCCAGGAAATGGCGCTGGCGCATCCGCCGCGGGTGCTGATGGTCACTGCTTTTGGCGCAGACGAAGTGCACGAGGCCGGCTCGCGCGCCGGCGCCAGCGCCTTTCTCGACAAACCGGTCAGTCCATCGCGCTTGTGGAATACATTGACCGAGACACTGGGTGCGACGGTGCGACCCGCGCTTCTAACCAGGGCCGCACAATCGAACTACCATGAGCGCCTGGCCGGCATGTGCGTGCTGCTGGTCGAGGACAACGAAATCAACCAGCAGATCGCCATGGAATTGATGGCGGCGATGGGCGTTTCGGTAGCGCTGGCCAGTGACGGCCAGCAGGCCCTGGACCTGCTGCAGGCGGCGCCAGAGCCACTGCCCTGGTCGCTCGTCCTGATGGACCTGCAGATGCCAGTGATGGACGGCATTCAGGCGACGCGGGCGCTGCGGGGTCTGGTCCGCTTCAAGGAACTGCCCATTGTTGCGCTGACAGCCCACAGTTCGCCGCAGGAAATCGCACGCTGCCTGGACGCGGGCATGAACCAGCACCTGAACAAGCCCATCGATCCCGATGCCCTGTACCGCTGCCTGGCGCAATGGGGCAAAGCTGGCGCGAGCGATGCGGTCTGGCGCATCGGCGGCATCGACGTGGCGCAGGGCTTGCGCCAGTGCGCTGGCAACCGCAAGCTCTACACCAGCCTGCTGCGGAAGTTTCTGCTCAACATGACGACAACGCCGGAGCAGATGCGTGACGCGCTGGGTCGCGGCGACCTGTCGCTGGCGCAACGCCTGGCGCACAGCCTCAAGGGTGTTGCCGCCAATCTGGGCGCCACGCGCTGCGCCGGACTTGGCGCAGAACTGGAAAACAGCATCAGCCAGGGCGCGCCGCTAACCGAACTCGACGCCCTGCTGGCTGCGCTGCAACAGCATCTGGCCGAATTGGGCGCCAACATTGAGCAGACCCTCCCGGCGGCGGTGCCAGACCCCGCACCACCAACGCTGGATCCGACACAATTGCACGGTGTCTGCCGCAACCTGTCTGAACTGCTGCTCTCCAGCGATGTCCAGGCCGGCTCTTTGCTGGAAAGCCATACCGACTTGCTGGCCACCGGCCTGGGTAGCGGATTTGCCTTGCTGCGCCAGCAAGTGCAGGACTTTGACTACGCATCCGCCCTGGCCACACTCAGAACAGTGGCCAGCGCAGCAAAGATTGACGTGAATTAGCCATGGACTTATTTTTAGCCATCAAGCCAACCCTCCTGATCGTGGATGACACGCCGGCCAACCTGACGCTGCTGGCGGGCCTGCTGCAACCGACCTACACGGTCAAAGCGGCGACCCGTGGCGACAAGGCGCTGCAAATCGTCAGCGAGCATGCGCCAAACCTGATCCTGCTCGATATCGAAATGCCCGACCTGAGCGGTTACGAGGTCTGTCGCCGCCTCAAGGCCGACCCGAAAACGCAGGCGATTCCGGTCATTTTCCTGACCAGCAAAACCGATGCCCAAAGCGAAGAACTCGGACTGGCGACGGGCGCGGTCGACTACATCACACGCCCGATCAGCCCAGCCATCCTGCTGTCACGGGTCAAGGCGCACCTGGCCGACGCCGCCAGCGCCGCCAGCCTGCGCATTGCCAACCAGTACCTCGAGGTGGCAGTGGCCGCGCGCACCAACGAACTCACCAACTTGCAGGAAATGACCGTGCTGGCCCTGGCTTCGCTGGCAGAAACCCGCGACACCGAAACCGGCAACCACCTGCGGCGCACCCAGCATTACATCCGGGCCCTGGGCGAGCAACTGCGCAAGAACCCCCGATTTGCCGATTACCTTGATGCGGACATGATTCGGCTGCTGTTCAAGTGCGCCCCGCTGCACGACATCGGCAAGGTCGGCATACCCGACCGTATTCTGCTCAAGAACGGGAGCTATATGCCGCAGGAGTTCGAGATCATGAAGACGCACCCGACGCTCGGGCGCGACGCCATCGTACGGGCCCAGGAACTCAGTGGCCAGCGCATGGCATTCTTCGAGACAGCCAAGGAAATCGTTTATTCGCACCATGAAAAATGGGATGGCTCGGGTTATCCGCAAGGCCTGGCGGGCGAGGCGATTCCGATTTCGGCACGCCTGATGGCGCTCGCCGACGTCTACGACGCCCTCATCAGCCACCGCATTTACAAAAGCGGCATGGACCACCAGCGGGCCGTGCAGATCATCAGCGAGGGTCGCGGGACGCATTTCGATCCGGACGTGGTGGACGCCTTCCTGGCGCTGGGCCCGCAGTTTGAGGCCATCTCCAAGCGCTTCGCCGACAGCGAAAAGGACATCGCGCAAAAAACCGAGTACCTGGCCTACGTGCTTTAGGCCGGGCGCCGGCGGCTGCGCCCACAATATCAGCTTGCCTTGACAAGCAACAAATCCCTGCGCTCTTCTGCGCACTAGGCTTGGCGGCAAATGGAGTTTGCCATGCACCCAGTTCGTCCCGCTGCCGTCGCCGGCAGTTTTTACCCCGGCTCGCCATCGGCCCTGTCGGGTAACGTACGCGCCCTGCTGGCCAAGGCGGGGCCGGGCAGCGCCAGCAGCGTCTTGCCCAAAGCCATCATCGTGCCCCACGCCGGCTACATCTACTCCGGCGCCACCGCTGCGCTGGCCTACGCGCGCCTGGCTGGCGCACGCAAACAGATACGGCGCGTGGTGCTGCTGGGTCCGGTGCATCGGGTGCCGGTGCGCGGCCTGGCGCTGCCCGGTACAGCTGCCTTTGTAACGCCGCTGGGCGAAATCGAGATTGATCAGGCTGCAGTTGCCGCACTCGCGGACTTGCCCCAGGTGCTGGTCAGCGCAGAAGCCCATGCGCGCGAGCATTCGCTGGAAGTGCAACTGCCCTTCCTGCAATCGGTGCTTGATGATTTCAAACTGCTGCCGCTGGCGGTTGGCAATGCGACACCAGCGCAAGTGGCGCAGGTACTTGAGCGTCTCTGGGGTGGGGCGGAGACACTGATCGTGATCAGCACCGATCTGTCGCACTTTCTGCCTTACGCGGCGGCGCAGGCGATGGACCGTGAGACAACGCAGCGCATCATGAAGCTCGACAGCATGCTGAGCCATGAGCAGGCCTGCGGCGGCACACCGGTCAACGGCCTGCTGCTGGCGGCCCGACAACACGGGCTGCAAGCCGAACTGCTGGGCCTGTGCAACTCGGGAGACACGGCCGGGGACAAGAGCCGCGTCGTTGGCTACGCTGCTTTTGCCTTGACGCAGGCGCCAGCGCCTGTCGCCAACGAGGACAGCGAGCGCGGCGCAACCCTGCTCTCGGTTGCGCGGGCTGCAATCGCCAGCGCGCTCGGACCAGACCGCGCTGCGGCGCCGGACGCGCCCTGGCTGCAGGAGAGCGGCGCCAGTTTCGTCACGCTGACGCAAAACGGCCAGTTGCGCGGCTGCATCGGCACGCTTGAGGCGCGCCGCTCACTGCGGACGGACGTGCAGGCCAACGCGGTCGGCGCCGCCCTGCGCGACCCGCGCTTCACGCCGCTGACGCTGGCGGAGTTGCCACAAACCGAAGTAGAGGTTTCGCTGCTGTCGCCGCTGCAGCCGCTGCAATTCGAGAACCAGGCACAGGCCCTGGTGCAATTGCGCCCCGGCATCGACGGCATCCTGTTCGAATACCAGCAGTACCGCAGCACCTTTTTACCGCAGGTCTGGGAACAACTGCCAGACCCGGTGCAGTTCATGGCCCAGCTCAAACGCAAAGCCGGTTTGCGGGCGGATTTCTGGGCTGATGGCGTGCGCCTGCAGCGCTACACGGTTCGCAAGTGGAAGGATAGTGATTTCAAAAAGGCAGGCCCATGATGGAAGGATCGAACTACCCCGCGCGCTACTGGCACCGCATTGACGACGGCCGCCTGCAGTGCGACCTGTGCCCGCGTGACTGCAAGCTCCACGATGGCCAGCGCGGCGCCTGCTTTGTGCGCGCGCGCCATGCCGACCAGATGGTTCTGACCACCTACGGCCGCTCCTCGGGCTTTTGCATCGACCCGATCGAGAAAAAGCCGCTTAACCACTTTTACCCCGGCAGCAGCGTGCTGTCCTTCGGCACGGCCGGTTGCAACCTCGCCTGCAAGTTCTGCCAGAACTCGGACATCAGCAAGTCGCACGACATGGACCGCCTGATGGAACAAGCCACGCCCGAGGCCATCGCCAACAGCGCGCGCCAACACGGCTGCAAGAGCGTGGCCTTCACCTACAACGACCCGGTGATCTTTGCCGAGTACGCGATGGATGCGGCCGATGCCTGCCACGCGCACGGCATCCAGACCGTGGCGGTGACGGCCGGCTACCTGCATGCACCGGCAAGGCGGGATTTTTTTGCCAAGATCGACGCCGCCAACGTCGACCTGAAAGCCTTCAGCGAGGACTTCTATTTCAAGCTCACCGGCTCGCACCTGCAACCGGTGCTCGACACCCTGCTCTACCTGCGCCACGAAACGAAGGTCTGGTTCGAGATCACCACACTCCTGATTCCGGGCCAGAATGACTCGGACGCCGAAATCAGCGCCCTGTGCCAATGGGTCTGCAAAGAACTCGGGCCCGAGGTGCCGCTGCACTTCTCGGCCTTTCATCCGGCGCACCGCATGCTCGACGTGCCGGCCACACCACCGGCGACCCTGGTGTGCGCGCGCAAAATCGCACGGCAAGAGGGGCTGGCGCATGTCTACACCGGCAACGTGCACAACATCGAGGGCGACACCACGTTCTGCGCGCACTGCGCAGCGCCACTGATCGTGCGCGATTGGTTTCTGATCAAACAGTACCGGCTCGACGCCGCCGGCCGCTGCCCGGATTGCGGCACGCCACTGGCCGGGCATTTTGACGCGCAAGCCGGCCACTTTGGCCGCCAGCGCATTCCCGTCACCATCGCCGCCTGAGCGCCCGCGGCGCTCACGAGTTCCGGAGCAGTTCGATCACCTCAGCGTCATCGACCTGATCGAAGTGACGGTAGAACTGGCCCACGGCCTGAAAGAACTCGGGCATTTCCAGGCACACCACCTCGTCGGCCAGCGCCGACACCCTGGCCACGGTGTCGGGCGGCGCCACCGGCACGGCGCAGATCAGTCTGGCCGGTCGGCTCGCGCGCAAACCGTGCAGCGCCGCAATCATGGTCGCACCCGTGGCCAGGCCGTCGTCAACCACGATCACAATGCGCCCGGCCGGCTCCAGCGGTGCGCGGATCGGCGTGTACTGGGCGCGGCGCTGGCGGATGGTCTGCAGTTGCAGATGCTTTTCACGCTCGATGTAGACGGCGTCGGCGCCACAGGCCCAGGCGTCATCGGCCACATAGGTCCAGCCGCTTTCATTGACCGAACCGATTGCCAGTTCCGGCTGATGTGGCGCGCGCAACTTGCGCACCAGCACGACGTCGAACTCACCCTGTAGCCGCTGTGCAATGAGGCGCGCCATCGACACGGCGCCGCGTGGTATCGCCAGCACCAGCGGCTTGCTTCCCTGGTAAGCCAGAAGCCGCTCAGCCAGACGGCGCGCGGCATCGTCGCGGTTAAAAAACATGGTTGGATACCCTCCCCTTGCGTGCAGCATCGGGCATTGAGTTTGCGCGCGCGAGCCGCTGGTAAGTTGATTTATCGCAACATGAACCCGTTGCCGGCGACTATTCTGAACGGACAAGAAGTATGTCTTGTTGTCCATTTAGGGAGCCAACATGAAAACCGATTCCGAGTTGAAGAAAGACGTGCTGACCGAGTTGGCATGGGATCCGCTGGTACCTGAGACCAAGATCGGTGTCGCGGTCCACGAAGGCGTCGTTACCCTGACCGGTCACCTGGAAACCTATGCCGAAAAGGTCGCTGCCCAGCGCGCCGTCGAACATGTCTCGGGCGTGAAAGCGATCGCGCTTGAGATGGAAGTGGTACCGCAGGGCCTCCATAAGCGCAGCGACACCGAAATCGCCATGGCGGTTGAGCACGCACTGGGCTGGAACGCCTCGGTGCCCAAAGACCGGGTCAAGGTCACAGTGGAAAAAGGCTGGCTGACGCTGAACGGCGAGCTGGACTGGAACTTCCAGCGCCGCGCCGTCGAGCGCATGTTGCGACCGCTCAAGGGCGTGGTCGGGATCACCGACAACATCACGCTCAAGGCGTTGCCGGTACCGGTCAACATCGCGACCCGGATTCAGGATGCGCTGCTGCGCCAGGCCACGCGCGAGGCGCGGCGCATCGATATTTCGATGGAGGGCAGCGTGGTGACGCTGCGCGGACACGTGCATTCCTGGGCCGAGAAAAATGCGGCCGAAGGCGCCACCTGGTCGGCCCCGGGTGTGAGCCACGTCAACAACGAATTGACAGTCGAGTCCTAGGTCCTGCCATGGCAACGCGACTGAAAGACTTTGCGACCGCGCAGGTCGCCGTGGTGGAGCCTGAAACCTCGGCCCTGGTGGTGTCCCGACTCATGCGCCAGCACCACATAGGTGCCCTGGTGGTGGTGGAAGCCGGCGGCGGCAACCGGCCCATTGGCATCGTGACCGACCGCGACCTGGTGCTCGAACTGATGAGCGAGGGCCTTGATCCGGAGGTCTTCACCGCTGGCGACATCATGTCGGTCGATCTGGTGCTGGCCGATCCCGAAATGGATGCGATGGACGCCGTGCAGTTGATGAAGACCCATCGGCTGCGCCGGCTCGTCATCGCCGACCCCAGTGGCGCATTGGCCGGCATCGTCACGATGGAGGATGTGCTGCTGCTGTTGACACGCGAGCTCGCCAACCTGACCAGCGGCATCGCCGGTGCGCGCGATCGCGAAGTCAAGGAACGCGCCTGAAGCTGCAGCGCAGCAGCAGCCCAGCCCGAACCGAGTCACGCATGGACCATCCCGCTGTCATCCACAAGACCGCATCCGACCTGCGCCTGCCGCCGCACTGGGCCAACTACGAGGCCGTGCGCCGCGAGGATGTCTGGGGCATGGCACGCCAGGCCTTGCAAGGACTGCCCGGCGGCGGCCTCAACATCGGCTTCGAGGCGGTGGACCGCCATGCCGGCGGCGCCTTGCGCGAACACTGCGCGCTGCGCTTTGTCGCGCGTGATCAGCCAGCCCTTGAACTGAGCTACGGCGAGTTGGCGCGCCTGAGCAACCGCTTTGCCAACGTGCTGCAGGGCCTGGGCATTGGCAAGGGCGACCGCCTGTTCGTCCTCGCCGGGCGTTTGCCAGCGCTCTACGTCGCCGTGCTGGGCGCGCTCAAGAACGGCACCGTGGTGACGCCACTGTTCTCGGCCTTCGGCCCGGAGCCGATCGCGACCCGCATTGCACTCGGCGCCGGCCAGGTGCTGGTCACCACGGAAGCGCTGTACCAGCGCAAGGTGCGCCAGATCCGCGAACGCCTGCCGACACTGCGCCATGTGATTCTGGTCGCCGAGGACGACGGCGACACCGACCAGCCCGGCACGCTCGACTGGGCACGCCTGATGGCCTCGGCCAGCGAGCAATTCAGCACGGTGCCAACACAGGCCGACGATCCAGCCCTGCTGCATTTCACCAGCGGCACGACCGGCACGCCCAAAGGCGCGCTGCACGTGCACGGCGCCGTCGTCACCCACTACGCGACCGGCCGCTACGCCTTGGACCTGCATGCGCAGGACCGCTTCTGGTGCACGGCCGACCCGGGCTGGGTGACCGGAACGTCCTACGGCATCATCGCGCCGCTGCTGCACGGTGTGACCTCGCTGATCGACCGCGAAGAGTTCGACGCCGAGCGCTGGTACAGCCTGCTCGAGCAGGAGCGCATCAGTGTCTGGTACACGGCGCCCACCGCCATTCGCATGCTGATGAAGGCCCCGGTGGAACTGGCCCAACGCCACCGCTGGCCCGCTCTGCGCTTTGTCGCCAGCGTCGGTGAACCCCTGAACCCGCAGGCAGTCTGGTGGGGCCAGCAGGTGCTGGGCCTGCCGATCCACGACAACTGGTGGCAGACCGAAACCGGCGGCATCATGATTGCCAATACGCCGGCCTTCGACATCAAGCCCGGCTCCATGGGGCGCCCGCTGCCGGGCATCGAGGCCTGCATCGTCGAACACCTGGAGGCCGAGGGCGAGCCACCACGCGTGCGCGTGATCGAGACGCCCGACGTCGAAGGCGAACTCGCGCTCAAACGCGGCTGGCCGTCGATGTTTCGCGGCTACCTCAACAACGAGGCGCGCTACCAAAAGTGCTTCGCCGGCGAGCTTTACCTGACGGGCGACCTGGCACGGGTTGACGCCGATGGCTACTACTGGTTTGTCGGACGCGCCGACGACGTCATCAAATCGGCCGGTCACCTGATCGGCCCGTTCGAGGTCGAAAGCGTGCTGATGGAACACCCGGCCGTGGCCGAGGCCGGCGTCATCGGCAAGCCCGACGCGCTGCTGGGCGAACTGGTGAAAGCCTTTGTCTCGCTCAAGGACGGCCAGGTGGCGAGCGAGCCGCTGCGCCTTGACATCCTGGCGCACGCGCGCAAACGCCTGGGCGCAGCGGTGGCGCCCAAGGAGATCGCCTTTTTGCCGACGCTGCCACGCACCCGCAGCGGCAAGATCATGCGCCGCTTGCTCAAGGCGCGCGAACTCGGACTGCCCGAGGGCGACACCTCGACCCTGGAGGGCGGCGCATGAATGAAACCGCGGCGTGGAGCAAAGAGCTGACACTGGCGCTGCTGGCCGACATGCTGCGCGTGCGGCGCATGGAAGAAAAAGCGGCCGAGCTTTACGGGCAGCAAAAGATCCGCGGGTTTCTGCACCTCTACATCGGCGAGGAAGCCATCGCCGCCGGTGCCATGCGCGCCCTGCGACCCGAGGACAACGTGGTTGCGACCTACCGCGAGCATGGCCATGCGCTGCTGCGCGGCCTGGGCATGGACGCCATCATGGCCGAGATGTACGGCAAGCAGCAGGGCTGCTCGCGCGGGCGTGGCGGCTCCATGCACCTGTTTGACCGGGAGCACCGTTTTTTTGGCGGCCAGGCCATCGTCGCTGCCGGTCTGCCGCTGGCCACCGGCCTGGCGCTGGCCGACAAGATGCAGGGGCGCGCCGGACTGACGGCCTGCTTCTTCGGCGAAGGGGCCGTCGCCGAGGGCGCGTTCCATGAAGCGATGAACCTGGCCGCGCTGTGGCAACTGCCGCTGCTGTTTTGCTGCGAGAACAACCGCTACGCCATGGGCACGGCGCTGGCGCTGTCACAGGCGCAGACTGATTTGTGCGTCAAGGCCGCGTCCTACGGCATGGCCAGCCTGCAGGTCGACGGCATGGATGTGGTGGCGGTGCACGAGGGGCTGAAGTCCGCGGCACAGCAGGTGCGCGACAAGGGACCAGTGTTCGTCGAACTGCAGACCTACCGCTTTCGCGCCCACTCCATGTTCGACCCCGAGCTCTACCGCGACAAGCAGGAAGTCCAGGCCTGGAAGCAGCGCGGGCCGATCCACAATTTCAGCGCCTGCCTGAAGGCACAGGGCAGTTTGACCGAGGACGAGTTCCTGGCGCTCGACTCGGCAGCGCAGGCCGAAGTCGACGCCGCCGTCGCCTTCGCCGAGGCCGGCAGTTGGGAGCCGGTCGAAGACTTGCTGCGCGACGTCACCACGCCAGTATCGATGGGGGGCGCCTGATGGGCCGGCGCATCAGCTACCGCGAGGCGCTGCGCGAAGCATTGCGGGAGGCGCTGCAGGCTGACCCGCGGGTCTTCCTGATGGGCGAAGATGTCGGACGCTACGGCGGCAGCTACGCCGTCTCCAAGGGTCTGCTCGATGAATTCGGTCCCGAGCGCATCCGCGACACGCCGCTGTCCGAACTCGGCTTTGTCGGGGCCGGTATTGGCGCCGCGCTCGGCGGCATGCGCCCGATCGTCGAAGTCATGACCGTCAACTTCAGCCTGCTGGCGCTGGACCCCATCGTCAACAGTGCGGCCATGCTGCGCCACATGTCAGGCGGCCAGTTCTCGGTGCCGGTCGTGATCCGCATGGCCAGCGGCGCCGGGCGTCAGGTGGCGGCCCAGCATTCGAACAGTTTCGAGAGCTGGTACGCCCATGTGCCGGGCCTGCGCGTGCTCAGTCCGGCCACGGTGGAAGACGCGCGTGCCATGCTGGCGCCGGCGCTGGCCGACCCGGACCCGGTGCTGATCTTCGAGCACGCCCAGCTCTACAACCTGGAGCAGGAGCTGCCCGATATCGAGCCGTTTTCGGTCGACATCCACAGCGCATGCGTGCGCCGCAGCGGCAGCGACATCAGCCTGATCACCTGCGGCGGTTGTCTGCCCAAGACCTTGCAGGCGGCCGAAGAACTGGCGGGCCTGGGCATCTCCGCTGAAGTGGTCGACCTGCGCGTGCTGCGCCCGCTTGACGACGCCACGCTGCTGGCCTCGGTGCGCAAGTGCCGCCGCGCGGTGGTCGTTATCGAGGCCTGGCGCTCGGGCAGCCTGGCGGCCGAAATCATGGCGCGCATTGCCGAGCAGGCCTTCTTTGAGCTCGACGCCCCGCTGGCGCGCGTCTGCAGCGAGGAGGTGCCGATTCCTTATGCGCGCCACCTGGAAGAAGCGGCCTTGCCGCAGGTGGCAAAAATTGTGGCGGCGGCACAAGCCTTGCTGGGCCTCAAACCATGATCGAATTCACCTTGCCCTCTTTGGGCGCTGACATGGACGAAGGCACGCTGCTGAGTTGGCAGGTCAAGCCCGGCGACAGCGTCAAGCGCGGCCAGGTGGTGGCGGTGGTTGACACCTCGAAAGCGGCGGTCGACGTCGAAATCTGGCAGGACGGCGTGGTGGCCGAGCTCAAGGTGGCCCCGGGCGAAAAGGTGCCGGTGGGCACTGTGCTGGCCACCTTGCACGCACCCGGTGAAACGACAACATCAACGCCTGCTGCACCGACACCGGCGAGCAGTCCAGCGCAGCGCCATCCGGTCTCGCCGCTGGCGCGCAAACGGGCACGCGAACTCGGCATCGATCCGGACACGCTGCGCGGCAGCGGCGCGCAGGGCTCGGTCACGCTGGCCGACATCGAAGCTGCGGCAAAAGCGTCACCAGCGCCTGAAGTGGTGGCGCCCGGCGCGCCTGCGGCCTCGGACGCAATCGCGCGCCAGAAGGAAATGCGCCGCGCAATTGCGGCCGCGATGAGTCGCTCCAAACGCGAGATTCCGCACTATTACCTGAGCGAAACCATCCCCATGGGAACGGCTCTGGCCTGGCTGCAGCAACGCAATCGGAATCTGCCGATCACCGAACGCATCCTGCCGGCCGCGCTGCTGCTCAAGGCGGTGGCGCTGGCGCTGCAGCGCACACCGCAGCTCAACGGTTTTTTCCGCGACGGCGTCTTTGTTCCGGCCAGCAGCGTGCATGCGGGCGTGGCGATTTCGCTGCGCGGCGGCGGCCTGGTGGCGCCTGCCATCCACGCCGTCGAGACGCTGACGCTGAACCAGTTGATGGCCGCGCTGGGCGATCTGGTCAAACGCGCGCGCGCCGGTTCGCTGCGCAGCTCGGAAATGTCGGACCCGAGCATCACCGTCACGAATCTGGGCGACCAGAGTGCGCAAACGGTGTTCGGCGTGATCTACCCGCCGCAGGTGGCACTGGTCGGCTTTGGCGCCATCGCCGAGCGGCCCTGGGTTGAAGCCGGCGCCTTGTGTGCCGCGCCGCTGCTCACGGCCACGCTGGCAGCAGACCACCGGGTCTCGGACGGGCACCAGGGTGCGCTGTTTCTGGTCGAGCTGCGCGAGCGTCTGCAGCAGCCACAAGCCCTGGCCGACGCCTGCGCCACGTCCACCCTGACACAGGAGTAGGCCCATGAAACCTGACAAAAAAGCGCTGATCCAGGAGGCGGTGACCCTGCTCAAGGCGATCGCGCCCGAAATCGATGCCGACACCCTCGCGCCCGAGCGGCCGCTACGCGAGCAAGTCGATCTCGATTCCATGGACTGGCTCAATTTTCTGATCAGCCTGCACCAGCGTTTCCAGGTCGAGATTGCGGAATCGGACTACGCCCAGCTGCGTTCGCTGAACAACGTGGCAGACTACCTGTCAGCCAGGCTGCCCTAGGCGGTCTGCAAACCGGCATTGCAATATGTGCCAAGGGAGTCCGCATGAACAAGAAGATCCGCGATCTGCTCGACCAGATCGCCGCGCTGGAAAATGACTTGCGCGCCACCGTGCAGGAGCAGGAGGCCAATGCGCTGTTTGAGATCCGGGGCAAGCGCATCGAGTTCGAGACCTCGGTGCGCGACGCGCATCAGCGCCTCAAGCAGGGCTTTTTCCGCTGGCTGGTGACGAACCGGCCGCAAAACCTGATCACCGGCCCGATCATCTACAGCATGATTGTTCCGCTGCTGCTGCTTGACCTGTGCGTGAGCTTTTACCAGGCCACTTGCTTCCCGATTTACGGCATCAGCAAGGTGCGCCGCGGCGACTACATTGTGTTTGACCGTCAGCAGCTCAGCTACCTCAATTTCATTGAAAAGTTTCATTGCACCTACTGCGCCTACGGCAACGGCCTGATCGCTTATGTGAGCGAGATCGTCGGGCGCACCGAGGAATATTTCTGTCCGATCAAGCACGCGCGCAAAGTGCTGGGCAATCATTCGCGCTATGCGCGTTTCATGGGTTACGGCGAGGCCGCCGACTACCACGCCAAACTCGAGGAGTACCGCGTCGCTCTGGGCCAGTTGCCGCCAAAACGGGAGCCGTGAAATTGAAAGCGGCCGAGTTGGACGATGCCGGCGCTGCGCTACTTGGCGGGAAACGTCGCCCGCACCATACGGCCGGCTGAAAGCTGGCACTCGCCCTCACCGCCGCCCGCCATGCCATGCGCCGGCTCAACCAGATGAAAACGGCAACGCATGCGCTGCTGGTCGGGTGCTTCCAGCGTCGCCACCACCTTGCCCGAGTAATGGGTGATGAACTGGGTGGTTGGATAGGGCGCGCCGATATGGCCACCCCAGTACGGCCAGTCGTACCAGCCCGAACGCCAGTGCGTCCACAGCGGGTTGAGCATGTCGGCGCGCGTCTGTTGCGTGATCTGGAAGAAGCGCCCGGCAAAGGTCTGGCCGGGCAGCACCGCCTGCATGCTGCCGCTGATGCCGCCGTCGGTGCTCTTCCAGCTAAAGCTCACCGCTTCATCGCTGACGCCCGCAGCGCTCAGCTGACCGCCGCCAATGCCGGTGGTGGTGCAAGCGGTCAGAGCCGCCAAAGGCAACAACAAGACCGCCAACCACTTTGCGCTTTTCATTTTGTACTCCTGAATGAACTCCTGACCATCGGCGTGACAAGCACCACACGACTGTCCATTGGCCATTCTAGGAACAAGCGCTGCGGGGAGCTTTGCGCAAGCGCAAGCCCATTGCGAAGCGGTCAAGCCGGCGCGCTGGCCGCATGCACCTGCAGCAGACAATCCTGAAAAGCGCGGCTAGCGCGTGAGGGCTGCGGCGCGCGCCGCACAATGCAGAAAAAACTGCAGACATAACGAAACAATTCCGGCTTGACGGCACGCATCTGGCCGGCGCTGACAAAGACCTGCGCGTAATGGTCGGGCAGAAAACCGAGGTACTTGCCTGACAGGATCAAGGTCGCGATCGACTCCTGGTCGTAACCGGTGGCCTTGCGCGTGAGCCGCATCTGCTGGCTGATTTCCATGTTCGGCGAGTGGTAACCGAGGCCGGCAAAGTCGTGCGCGCGCAAGCCATCCCAATCGGCCGGTTCGGGTACCGCCCGATCGGCCTGAAACAGCGCATGCTGCGCGCCGCAGTACAAGTACATGGTTTCGGTGAACAACTCGTCGTAGGACAGGGTGTCGGAACTGCGGTGTCCGGGGATCACGCCAACCTGGAACTGGCCGTCGAGCACGCCGCGCTCGATTGCGTTCAGCGGTGCGACGTGCAGGTGCAGGCTGACTTCCGGCGCCAGTTCAGAAAAGCGCGCGATGGCGGCACCGATGTGGGCCGCCGGGTTGCTGGCGGTTTTGTCGAAAACCGCGATATTGAGCTGCCCGCCCATGCGGCGGTGGATCTCGTCAACGCTGCTGCGAAAGGCGTCGGCTCCGGCCAGCAGGCGCAGGGTCTCGGCGTAAATCTGCTCACCCTCGCTGGTCAGCGCGAAACCGGCGCGGCCACGCCGGCACAGGCTAAGGCCGAGTCGCGTTTCCAGGTCCTTGATATGACGGCTGATGGTCGAGGTGCCAATATTGAGCTCGAGTTCGGCCGCCGCCATGCCGCCGCACTCGACCACGCTCTTGAAGACGCGCAGCAGGCGGATGTCCATGTCGCTCAACTGACCCAGGGAAGCGCGGCTTTTTACTTGCATAGATTGGCAACCAAATAGTGATACTTATACATTTATAAGAGTAACAGACTGGCCCAGAATCGCCTATTCTTTTCCCCCTCTGGAGACACCATGGACATGAACGACGCCCAGCACCTGGACACATCCCGCACCGACGCCGCCTGGCTGGACGCGCACTGGATGCCTTTCACCGCCAACCGCCAGTTCAAGGCGGCGCCGCGCATGATGGTCAGCGCCAAGGGCTGCTACTACACCGACAACCAGGGCAAGCAGATTTTTGACGGCCTGTCGGGTCTGTGGTGCTGCGGTCTGGGCCATGGTCGCACCGAGATCACCGAAGCGGCGACGCGCCAGATGGCCACGCTCGACTACTCGCCGGCCTTCCAGTTCGGGCACCCGCTGTCATTCGCGCTGGCCAACAAACTCAAGGAGCTGACACCGACCGGGCTCGACTATGTGTTCTTCACCGGCTCGGGTTCCGAATCCGCCGACACCTCGCTCAAGATGGCACGCGCCTACTGGCGCGCCAAGGGCCAGGCCAGCAAAACGCGCCTGATCGGGCGCGAAAAAGGCTACCACGGGGTCAACTTCGGCGGCATCTCAGTCGGCGGCATCCTGGGCAACCGCAAGACCTTCGGCCAGGGCATCGAGGCCGATCACCTGCCGCACACACAACTGCCGGGCAGCGTCTTTTCGCGCGGCATGCCCGAAAAAGGCGCCGAGCTGGCAGATGAATTGCTCAGACTGATTGCGCTGCACGACGCCAGCAACATCGCCGCCGTGATCGTCGAGCCGTTCTCGGGTTCGGCCGGCGTCATCATCCCGCCCAAGGGTTACCTGCAACGCCTGCGTGACATCTGCACAGCCAACAACATCCTGCTGATTTTTGACGAAGTGACCACCGGTTTTGGCCGAGCCGGCGCCTACACCGGCGCCGAGGCCTTCGGCGTGACGCCCGACATCATGAACATCGCCAAGCAGATCACCAACGGCGCGCAGCCCATGGGTGCGGTGTTGGCCAAGAAGGAGATCTACGACACCTTCATGGAACAGGGAGGTCCCGACTACATGCTCGAATTCGCGCACGGCTACACCTACTCGGCACACCCGGTTCCCTGCGCCGTCGGGCTGGCCACGCTGGACCTGCTGGTCAGGGAAAACATGGTGGACAAGGTCAAGGCGCTGGCGCCGTATTTCGAGAACGCCGTGCACAGCTTGAAGGGCGCCAAGAACGTGGCCGACATCCGCAACTTCGGTCTGGCCGCTGGCCTGACCATCGCCGCCCTGCCCGGTGAGCCGGCACGCCGGCCCTACGAGATTGCCATGGCGATGCTCAAAAAAGGCTTTTATGTGCGCTACGGCGGCGATACCATCCAGCTCGCGCCGCCCTTCATCACGACGCCAGCCCAGATCGACAGCCTGGTCAACGCGCTGGGCGAGTGCATCAACCAAACCGCTTGAACGAATACACCATGCAAAACCTTCCCCTGATTCAACACCTGATCGACGGCCAACTGGTAGCGGGTGGCAGCCGCTCGCAGGACGTCTTCAACCCGGCCACCGGCAAGGCGGAAAAGCGCGTGCTGCTGGCCGACAAGCTGACGGTCGAGCAGGCCATCGCCTCGGCCCAGGCCGCCTACCCGGCCTGGCGCGCGACACCGCCGCTCAAGCGTGCGCGCGTGATGAGCAAACTGAAAACTTTGCTCGAGGACAACGCCGACCAGATCTGCGCCCTGGTCACGGCCGAACACGGCAAGGTGCTGAGCGACTCCCTGGGCGAATTGCAGCGTGGCATCGAAAACGTCGAGTACGCGAGCTACGCGCCCGAGTTGCTCAAGGGCGAGCACAGCCGCAACGTCGGCCCCGGCATGGACTCGTGGAGCGAGTTCCAGGCGCTCGGCGTCACCGCCGGCATCACGCCTTTCAACTTCCCCGTCATGGTGCCGCTGTGGATGTGGCCGATGGCCGTGGCCTGCGGCAACACCTTCATCCTCAAACCGTCCGAGCGCGACCCCAGCAGCGCCCTGCTGGTGGCCGAACTGGCGCTGCAGGCCGGTCTGCCGCCGGGCGTTCTCAACGTGGTGCACGGCGACAAGGAAGCCGTGGACACGCTGCTGACCGACAAACGCGTTCAGGCCATCAGCTTTGTCGGCTCGACGCCGATTGCCGAGTACATCTACGCCACCGGCTGTGCCCACGGCAAGCGCGTGCAGGCACTCGGCGGCGCCAAGAACCACGCGGTGGTGATGCCAGACGCTGACGTACCCAATGCGGTCAGCGCCTTGATGGGCGCGGCCTACGGCTCCTGCGGTGAGCGCTGCATGGCGATCCCGCTGGTCGTCGCCATCGGCGACGCGACCGCCGACGCCGTGGTGGCGGGCCTGAAAGTCGAGATTGCCAAGATGAAAGTCGGCCCCGGTACCGATTCAAGCAACGACATGGGGCCGCTGGTGACGCAGGCACACTTCGACAAGGTCAAGGGTTTTGTCGATCAGGGCGTGGCCGAGGGCGCAACCCTGGTGGTCGACGGCCGCGGCGTCAAGGTGGCTGGCCATGAAGGCGGCTACTTCCTGGGCGCCTGCCTGTTCGATCACGTCAAGCCCGGCATGACGATTTACCAGGAAGAGATCTTTGGCCCGGTGCTGGGCGTGATGCGGGTCGCAACGCTGGGCGAAGCGATGGACCTGATCAACGCCCATGAGTACGGCAACGGCACCTGCATCTTCACGCGCGACGGCGAAGCGGCGCGCTATTTCAGCGACCACATTCTGGTCGGCATGGTCGGCATCAACGTGCCGCTGCCGGTACCGGTGGCCTACCACTCGTTTGGTGGCTGGAAGCGCTCGCTGTTTGGCGACCTGCACGCCTACGGACCCGATGCCGTGCGTTTTTACACCAAGCGCAAGACCATCACGCAGCGTTGGCCATCGGCCGGCGTGCGCGAAGGCGCGGTCTTCAGCTTCCCGACGAATCGCTGAAGCCGGACTTCAGCGTCGGCTTTCTTCCGCCCTGGCTTCTTCCAGCAGCCAGTGGCGCAAGGCTTCTACGGCGGGTCGGTTGGCGATGGCTTCGGGCGTCACGATGTAATAAGCGTATTGCTGCTCCAGCACGATGTCGAAGGGTGCAAGCAGCCGGCCCTCGGCGAGCGCCGTTGCCACCAGCGGCTTGGACGCCAGCGCGATGCCAAGCCCGTCCACCGCCGCAACGAAGGCCAAGCCTGAATCGCTGAAATGCGGGCCGGCGTTGCTGTCAATGCCGGTCACACCGGCCAGCCTGAGCCATTCGGCCCAACTCGGGCGGGCCCGCTCGTTGGCGATCGAATCGTCGTGCAGCAAAACATGGTTCCTCAGATCGGCCGGCTCGCGCAAGCGCGTCGCGGACTGCAGCAGTTTCGGGCTGCATACCGCGATGTAGTCGGAACCAAACATGCGGTCGACGCGGTAGCCGGGATAGGCCCCGGAGCCGAAGCGGATGACCACCTGCGAGTCACCCTCGCGCAAGTCAACGCTGTCAAACACGGGCGCCGCAACGGCCTGTTCTACGTCAATCGTGTCGCGCGAGCGGATGATGTGCAGGTTCAGGCCCGGCTGGGTCAGCGTGAAGCGGCGCAGGCGCGGCACCAGCCAGCGCGTTGCAAAAGACGACGGGGCGACCACCAGCAGACGTCCACCGCCAGCGTGCTCATGGGCGTTTTCGACGGCGACGGCAAAGCATTCCAGCCCCTCGCGCACCTTGGGCAGCATGGCAAGCCCCTGGGCGGTCAGTTCGAGCGCGCGCGGCAGACGACGAAACAGTGGCAGATCCAGAAATTCCTCGAGCGACTTGATCTGATGGCTCACGGCGGTCGGCGTCACCGACAGTTCGCCCGCTGCCTTCTTGAAGCTGAGGTGGCGAGCAGCTGCTTCGAAGGCACGCAAGGCGTTCAAGGGCGGCAGGCGGTAGGACATGGATGAATTTTTCTACTGTGCCGGATGAGAATTGATCGTTTGCTGCGATGCAGCATCTCCATTATCGTTGCGCTGTGCTTTCAAAAGAAGCCCATTCAAAAGAAAGATCCGAACCCATGGAACCCAATTATCTTGATATCGAAGGCCTTGTTCAACAGGCGCGCCAGCAGCGCAGCCAGGACTTGGGATTGATGATCTGCGCCGGCTGGAACTGGTGCATCAGGCAGCTGCGCGCCAGTCGCGACGCCAACCGTCCGCTGACGGCAACCTGGCGTGTCCTGCCACCCTGATCATCGTGCCCTCTTCATTTCAAGGAATTCTCATGAAAAACTTCTTCAGCCTTATCAACCTGATCGTCGGCGTCCTCTCGCTGCTGGTGGGCGGCACCATCCTGCGCGGCTTCTCCCAGAACTTCGCCTATGCCGGCGCTGGTTTCCTGGCCGTTGTCATTGCCGTGGTTTGCCTCTGGCTGGCCAAGGAATCTGCTTTGCACCGGCCAAAACCCCTGGTCTGAAGCTTTGCGCAGGGCCCGTACCGGGCCTCAGAGCCACAAGCCCGGTTGAGCAATGCCAGAGTCTTTTTCCATTAGTCATGCGAATGAAGCGACTGATATATTAATTATTGTTCTCAAATAGCGGGGCTTGCACCACACTGCAGGCTTTTACCGCTATCTCAGGAGAACAGCATGCTGATCGGATGCCCCAAGGAAATCAAGAACCACGAATACCGCGTCGGCCTGACACCCGCCAGCGTACGTGAACTGACCGCGCACGGCCACCAGGTTCTGGTGCAAGCCGGTGCCGGTGCCGCCATCGGCCTGAGCGATGAGCAATACAAAGCCGCCGGCGCCACGCTGGTGGCCGAAGCCAAGGAAATATTTGCCAAGGCCGACATGGTCGTCAAGGTCAAGGAGCCACAGCCGCAGGAATGCGCCATGCTGCGCCCGGGCCAGATCCTGTACACCTACCTGCACCTGGCGCCGGATCCTGAACAAACCGCAGCGCTGGTCAAATCAGGCGCGATCTGCATCGCGTATGAGACCATCACCGGCCCGGGCGGCGGTCTGCCGCTGCTGGCACCGATGAGCGAAGTGGCCGGCCGCATGGCGGTGCAAGCCGGCGCGGCGCACCTGGAAAAATCCAAAGGCGGCATGGGCATCCTGCTCGGCGGCGTGCCCGGCGTGCCGGCAGCCCACGTGGCGATCATCGGCGCTGGCGTTGTCGGCACCCACGCGCTGCAAATGGCGGTCGGCATGGGCGCGCGCGTCACGGTACTCGACAAGAGCGTGGACCGCCTGCGCCAACTCGACTTGGTCTTTGGCAACCGCATCAACACCGTCTATTCGAACGCGCAAAGCGTGGAAGATGCCGTGCTCGACGCCGACCTGGTGGTCGGTGGCGTCCTGGTTCCGGGCGCAGCAGCGCCCAAGCTGGTGACACGCAGCATGATCTCGCGCATGAAGAAAGGCGCGGTCGTGGTGGACGTCGCGATCGACCAGGGCGGCTGCTTCGAGACTTCGCACGCCACCACCCATGCCGAGCCAACCTATGTGGTGGACGGCGTGGTGCACTACTGCGTGGCCAACATGCCAGGCGCCGTGGCACGGACCTCGACCTTCGCCCTCAACAACGCCACCATTGGCCACGCCGTGGCGCTGGCCGACAAGGGCTGGAAGCAGGCGCTCAAGGACAATGCACACCTGAAAAACGGCCTCAATGTGGCCAACGGTCAGGTCACCTACGAAGCGGTGGCCCGCGACCTGGGCTACAGCTACGTGAGCGCCGACAGTCTGCTGGGCTGATCGATCCCCTGCACCAGGAGGCGCCAGCTGGCGCCTCGGCCTGGGCGCTAGTACCCGTTACCGCCACGCCAGAAACGGAACTCGGGTAAATTGCGCCCATGTCTTTGTCTGATCGGGCCATCAAAGCCCAAGCTCCCAATTTTTCGCAACCCGAATTCCGCCAGTCACTGGCCATGTTCGCCACTGGCGTGACGATTGTCACGGCGCGCGCCGCTGACGGCACGCTGGTTGGGTTGACCGCGAACTCGTTCAATTCGGTGTCGCTGGCGCCACCGCTGGTGCTCTGGAGCCTGGCCCGGGCGGCTGCTTCCTTGAGCGCTTTCAGCACGGGGTCGCATTACGCCATCAACATCCTGGCGGCTGACCAGAAGGAACTGGCCCTGCGTTTTGCCACCAAGGGAGTCGATCGTTTCGCCGATGTCCTTTTCGAGGAAGGCGCCGGTGGCGCACCCTTGCTGGCCGGGGCCGCGGCCAGTTTCGAGTGCTTCAACCGCAGCCGCTACTTCGAGGGCGACCATGTGATTTTTGTCGGTGAAGTCGAGCGCTGCTCGCACCGCGCCGGCGCCTCACCGCTGCTGTTTCACGGCGGCAAGTTCTACACCGAGCATCCCCTGTAGGTTGCCCGGCGCAGGAGCGCCGGGTTTACTGGCCCTGCCAGGCCGAGCGCGTGGCAGCCTTCTTCAGGATTTCGCGGTTGGCATCGCTGGGCGGCGGCTCGGACTCGCCAAAAATGGCGGCAAGCCAGTGGCCGTCGGTCGGATTGGGAAACAGCACGTATTCGCGGCCGTACTTCTCACGGTCCGCTTCCATCGCCGCAAAACGCTTGTCAACATCGCCCTTGATGTAGTACTTGCGCCGGAAGTCATTCAGGTTGTCACCCAGAAACACCGCAACCTGGTGCGTCTGCATGACTTCGTCCTGGCGCTTTTCCTTGTTCGACGTATCAATCAGAACCGTCAGATGCTGTTCGTCCGCATTCGGATAGCCGAGCAGGCGCAAGTGCCCCATGGCGTATTCATAGGTCTTGGGGCCCTGATCCCGGCTGGTGACATAAAACACTTCCACGCCATTGTCAGAACAGAACTTCAGGAACTCGGTCGCACCCGGCGCGGCGGTAACCTTGTTCTCGGGAATCCAGCGGTCCCAGATCGGGTCGTCAAAAAAGTCCTTGTTCTGATTGATCAGGTTGCCCCAGTAATTGACTGTGTGCAGGATGGTGTCGTCCATGTCCGTCACCACGGCCAGCGGTTTGTCACCGCTCTTGCGCTTGGCCAGCGCCGCCTGCACATGCATGCGTGCCACATTGAAACCCTGGTAGTAAAGCGCCCGGTACTCGGCGGCAGTCTGCTTCCAGGCCACGGCATAGAGCAGGGCGTTGTTGACGCCACTGCCGCTCGGGCCGGTGGTGTTGGGGGCCGGGGCCGGCGTCTGCGCGCCAGCGCCCAGCGCCAGCAGGCCTGACAGCAGCCCGGTTGCCAACTGATGGCAGATTCGTGTTGTGGTTAAACGCATAAGTCCTTCGGAAAACAAAAGGTTAAGGAGGCACGATCTTACACATCGAACTGCTAAAGTGCTTGCTGATGAGCAACCGTAAAGACCACCTGGACAGCCTCGCAGTCAGCCTGCTGCTGCTGTGCTGCCTGTTCTGGGGTTTTCAGCAGGTGCTGGTGAAAGCCACCATCCCCGATCTGCCACCGGTCTTTCAGGCCTGCCTGCGTTTCATCGGCGCCACGGTTCTGCTCTGGCTCTGGTGCCTGTGGCGCGGCGTGCGCCTGTTTGAGCGCGATGGCGCACTCTGGCCCGGCCTGCTGGCGGGCTGCCTGTTCGCGCTTGAATTTGCCTGCCTGTATGCGGGACTGCAATTCTCGGCCGCCTCGCGCCTGACCGTGTTCCTCTACACGGCACCGTTCTGGGTGGCGATCTTGCTGCCTTTTTTCGTGCCTTCGGAGAAACTGCGTCCGCTGCAATGGCTGGGTCTGGGGCTGGCTTTTGCCGCCGTCGGCTTGGCGCTGCGCGACGCCTGGGGCGCAGCCAGTCCGGCCGATCAGTGGCGCGGCGACCTGCTGGCGCTGGTCGCCGGGGGCTTCTGGGGCCTGACCACGGTCGTCATGCGCAGCACGCGCTTGACCCGGGTTTCGCCCGAAAAACTGCTTTTCTTTCAGGTCAGCGTCAGCGCGCTTGTGCTGCCCTTCCTGTCACTGCTGCTGGGGGAGCAATGGGTCTGGACCTTCAGCGCCTTTGCCGGTATGTCTCTGGTGCTACAAACCGTGGTCGGCGCTTTCGCCAGCTACCTGGCCTGGATGTGGATGCTGGGGCGCTATCCGGCGACCAGGATTTCAGCCTTCGTTTTCCTGACGCCGGTCTTTGCCCTGCTCTTTGGCTCACTCTGGCTGCATGAGCCGGTGACGCTTGATCTGATCCTCTCGCTGGCCATGGTGGCCACCGGCATCATGCTGGTCAACCGCAAACCCGCGCAGTAGGCGCGGGCCTTACAGCACCGCGTCCCGCCGCAAAGCCGCAATCGCGGCCGCGTCCAGCCCCAGTTCCGCCAGCACTTCGTCGGTATGCTCGCCCAGCGCCGGTGGCGCGCGGCGCAGCACCGGTGGTGTGGCCAGCAGGCGCAGCGGACTGGCGACCGTCGCAATCGATTCAACCGCCGTCTGCGCGGTCGTCTCTGGCGCCACCGCCTGCTTCACCACCAGACCGCGCGCCGCCACCTGGGCGTCGGCAAAAGCCTGGCCCATGTCGTTGATCGGACCGCAGGGAACGGCCTTGTCTTCGAGCAGGGTTATCCACTGCGCTGTGCTGCGCGTGCGCGTCACAGCCTGCATGGCGGGGATCAGTTGTTCGCGGTGCTTCACGCGCAGCGTGTTGCTGGCATAACGCGGATCAACCGCCCACTCGGGATGTCCCGCCGCTTCGCAAAAACGGGCGAACTGGCCGTCGTTGCCAATGGCCAGCAGCATGGAGCCGTCCTGCGTCGCGAAGTCCTGATAGGGCGCCAGACTCGGGTGGCTGTTGCCCAGGCGCTGCGGCACCTGCCCGCTGTTGAGGAAACCCGCCGCCTGATTGGCCAGGATCGCCATGCCGACATCCAGCAAAGCCATGTCGATGTGCTGGCCGACACCGCTGCGGTGCCGGACCTCAAGCGCCGCCAGGATCGCGCTGCAGGCGTAGACCCCGGTGAACAAATCGATCAGCGCCACGCCAACCCGTTGCGGCCCGCCGCCGGGTACGCTGTCGGGGCGGCCCGTGATGCTCATCATGCCGGTCATGGCCTGGATCATCAGGTCGTAGCCGGCGCGCTCGGCGTAGGGTCCGTCCTGGCCGAAACCGGTTACCGAGCAATAGATCAGTCGCGGGTTGATGGCTTTGAGGCTCTCGTAGTCCAACCCGTAATGCGCCAGACCACCAACCTTGAAGTTCTCAACCAGGATGTCGCTTTGCGCTGCCATCTGGCGGATCAGCGCCTGACCCTGCGCGTTGGCCATGTCGATGGTGACGGAGCGCTTGTTGCGGTTGCAGGCGGTGAAATAGCTGGCCTCGTCGGTGTCCTTGCCCGCACCATCCTTGAGGAAGGGCGGGCCCCAGTGGCGCGTGTCGTCGCCAGCGCCGGGGCGCTCGACCTTGACCACGTCAGCGCCCAGGTCGGCCAGCATCTGGGTACACCAGGGGCCAGCCAGTACGCGCGACAGGTCCAGTACTTTGATGTGCCCCAGCGCGGCAGGTTTTTCGTTCATGGGTTTGGCTCTCAATTCGTATCAATACATCTTGCGCATTGTGTGCCTGCCATGGGGGCTTAGGGCGGGGCCCTCATGCTGGCATACCCAAACATCCGCCGCAGCGACCGGGGGAATGGGGCCCGCCGATTTGTGCGCATTTGGCAGTATGAGGCGGGACCTATTGCCCCGGTCACTGCCACCAAAACAATCAAGCAACCAATCTTTCAGTTACCGAACGCCGCAATCCCGGTCTGGGCGCGACCCAGAATCAGGGCGTGGATGTCGTGCGTGCCTTCGTAGGTGTTGACCACTTCGAGGTTCACCAGATGGCGGGCGACGCCGAACTCGTCGGAGATGCCGTTGCCGCCCATCATGTCGCGCGCCAGGCGCGCTACATCGAGCGCCTTGCCGCAGGAATTGCGCTTGAGGATGGAAGTGATCTCGACCGAAGCCGTGCCTTCGTCCTTCATGCGCCCCAGGCGCAGGCAACCTTGCAGGCCGAGCGCGATTTCGGTTTGCATGTCAGCAAGCTTTTTCTGGATCAACTGGTTGGCGGCGAGCGGACGGCCAAACTGCTTGCGGTCCAGCACGTACTGACGCGCACGGTACCAGCAGTCTTCGGCCGCGCCCAGAGCGCCCCAGGCAATGCCATAGCGCGCAGAATTCAAACAGGTGAACGGGCCTTTCAAGCCCTGCACTTCGGGGAAAGCGTTTTCTTCCGGACAAAACACACCGTCCATCACGATTTCGCCGGTAATGGAGGCGCGCAAGCCGACCTTACCGTGAATGGCGGGGGCGCTCAAGCCCTTGTCGCCCTTGTTGAGGACAAAGCCGCGGATCGGGCCGACCTGGCCGCTTTCGCTCACCTCCTTGGCCCAGACCACGAAGACGTCAGCGATCGGGCTGTTGGAGATCCACATCTTGCTGCCGCTGAGCTTGTAACCACCGGCCACCTTGTGCGCGCGGCTGGCCATGGAGCCGGGGTCGGAACCATGATCGGGCTCGGTCAGGCCAAAGCAGCCAATCCATTCCCCGGTTGCCAACTTGGGCAGGTATTTCTGTTTTTGCGCTTCGGTGCCGAATTCAAAAATCGGCACCATGACGAGCGAACTTTGCACGCTCATCATCGAGCGGTAGCCAGAGTCCACGCGCTCGACTTCGCGCGCAATCAGCCCGTAGGCCACGTAGTTGAGACCGGGGCCGCCATAGGCTTCGGGAATGGTGGGCCCGAGCAGGCCGAGTTCACCCATTTCACGGAAGATGGCCGCATCAGTACGCTCAGCACGAAAAGCTTCAATCACGCGCGGCTGCAGTTTGTCCTGGCAATAGGCCGTGGCGGCGGCACGCACCATGCGCTCTTCGTCCGTGAGTTGCTGTTCGAGCAGGAAAGGGTCTTGCCAGTTGAATGCTGCGTGGGCCATGAGAAGTCTCCGAAAAAATGGTAAGGGCTAACCCGTGCGGGATTGGCGACAGGTGTTGCATGGTAGCGGAGCAGGCGATCGCCTGGCAAACGACTTATTTTCACCTAGTTATGCTTTTTTGTAATATATTAACTCTCATGATTTTCGATTGCGCTTGCCGCTCCACTTCCGAAATTTCCTCATTTTCATTGATAATTTATTGACTGTTAGACCGAAGCTCCGTCTCAATCCTCCCCCCAATTCATGTAAAAAACGCACATCATGCGAAGAAAAATTCCATCCCTGCAGGCCCTGGCCTGCTTCGAGGCGGCAGCCCGCCATGAGAGCTACACGCGCGCCGCGCAGGAACTGGCGCTGACGCAGGGCGCGGTCTCGCGACAAATCACTGCGCTCGAAGAGTTTGTCGGCCTCGCCCTGTTTCGCCGCACCCGTCACGGCGTGGCCTTGACCGAGCGCGGTGCCGAATACGCGGCGCAGGTGGCACCACGTCTGCAGGGGCTGGAGCAGGACACGCTGGAAGTGATGGCCAGCCAGAACAGCGGCGGCAGCGTCCATCTGGCTGCGGTTCCCACGTTTGCCACACGCTGGCTGATACCACGTCTGTCGCAACTCAAGACGCAGCACCCGGACATCACGGTCCACATCGAAACGCGCACCCGACCCTTCATGTTTGCCGACACCGTGTTTGACGCCGCCCTCTACGCCGGCACACCCGAGCAGATGAGCCAATGGGCCGGCACGCGATGCCTGCGGTTGATGTCGGAGGACATGGTGCCCGTGTGCAGCGCTGAACTCCTGGGTTCTCGCACGAATCTGGCGCCGGCAGACCTCGCGCAATTTCCGCTGTTGCAGCAAAGCACACGCCCGGACGGCTGGCGGCAATGGTTTGCCGCAGCCGGCGTCACGGCCCCACTGGCCCGGTCCGGTCCGCGCTATGAACTGTTTTCCATGACTGCGGCAGCAGCCGCACAAGGTCTCGGCTTGGCGTTGGTGCCCCGACTGCTGATTGAGACCGAATTGGAGTGCGGCGAACTGGTGCTGGCCTGCGAACAGGTGCTGCCAAACGAGCGGGCCTACTACCTGGTCACGCCGGAACGGGTCGATGAGCGCCCGGTCATGGCCAGCTTTTTGGTCTGGCTGTTACAAGCGGCGACGTTCAAGGCGTAGCCCCGTCTCAGCACAAGCGGTGTTGGGGTCGAGACACCTGGGTGACAGGGTCTACAATTCCCCACCCCCTTGAAGCCGGCAGGCCGACCCCGGTCACACCGAAGACAGCTGGAGACAAAAACATGCCACTTACCTCGCCCGAAGACAAACGTGCCGTATTGCGCCGCGCCGCGCTCGAGTACCACGAGTTCCCGACCCCCGGCAAGATTGCGATTGCTGCGACCAAGCAACTGATCAACCAGCACGATCTGGGCCTGGCCTACTCACCGGGTGTGGCTGCACCCTGCGAAGAAATCGTCAAGGATCCGAACAACGCCTTCAAGTACACCAGCCGTGGCAATCTGGTGGCGGTCATCACCAACGGCACTGCTGTGCTCGGCCTGGGCGACATTGGTCCGCTGGCAGCCAAGCCGGTCATGGAAGGCAAGGGCGTGCTGTTCAAGAAGTTCGCCGGCATCGACGTCTTCGACATCGAAATCAACGAAAAGCATGACCTCGACAAACTGGTGGACATCATCGCGTCGCTGGAGCCGACCTTTGGCGGCATCAATCTGGAAGACATCAAGGCGCCCGACTGCTTTTATGTCGAGCGCAAGCTGCGCGAGCGCATGAAGATCCCGGTCTTTCATGACGATCAGCATGGCACGGCCATCACGGTCGGCGCCGCCATCCTCAATGGCCTGAAGGTGGCGGGCAAGAAGCCCGCAGATGTCAAGTTGGTAACCTCTGGTGCGGGTGCGGCGGCGCTGGCCTGCCTCGGGCTTCTGCTCAAGCTCGGCCTGCGCCGTGAAAACATTTTTGTTACCGATCTGGCCGGCGTGGTCTACGAGGGCCGCACCGAACTGATGGACGAAGACAAGATCGTCTATTCGCAGAAAACTTCCGCACGCACGCTGGGCGAGGTGATCGAAGGCGCGGACGTGTTCCTCGGCTTGTCAGCCGGCGGCGTGCTTAAGCCGGACATGGTCAAAAAAATGGCCGCACGGCCACTGATTTTTGCGCTGGCGAATCCGACGCCAGAGATCCTGCCCGAAGAAGTCAAGGCCGTGCGCGACGACGCCATCATGGCAACCGGACGCTCCGACTACCCGAACCAGGTCAACAACGTCCTGTGCTTCCCCTACATCTTCCGCGGCGCGCTCGACGCTGGCGCCTCCACCATCACGATGGAAATGGAGATTGCAGCCGTGCACGCGATTGCCGAACTGGCGCAGGCCGAGCAAAGCGAGGTGGTTGCTGCCGCCTATGCCGGTGAACTGCTGGCATTCGGGCCCGAGTACCTGATCCCAAAGCCCTTTGATCCACGGCTGATGATGAAGATTGCGCCCGCTGTGGCGCAGGCAGCGTTTGACTCTGGCGTGGCAACGCGACCGGTCAAGGACATGGATGCCTATCGCGAGAAACTGCAAAGTTTTGTCTACGCATCCGGCACCGTGATGAAGCCGATCTTCACCCTGGCCAAGAAAGCGCTGAAGAAACGCGTCGCCTATGCCGAGGGCGAAGAAGAGCGCGTGCTGCGCGCGGCCCAGATTGTGGTGGACGAAGGGCTGGCACTGCCGACGCTGCTGGGTCGCCCGAAGGTGATCGCCGAGCGCATCGAAAAATTTGGCCTGCGCCTGCGCGAAGGCGACGACTACACCGTCGTCAATGTCGAGCAGGACCACCGCTACCGCGATTTCTGGCAGACCTACCACCGCATGACCGAGCGCAAAGGCATGACCGAGCAGGTCGCCAAGATCGAGATGCGCCGGCGACTGACCCTGATCAGCGCCATGCTGCTGCACAAAGGTGATGTGGACGGCATGATCTGCGGCACTTGGGGCACGACCTCGATGCACCTGCAGTACATCGACCAGGTGATCGGCAAGCGCGCCGGCGTCAACACCTATGCCTGCATGAATTGCCTGCTGCTGCCGGAGCGTCAGCTGTTCATCGTCGATACCCACGTCAACTACGACCCCACCGCAGAGCAACTGGTTGAAATCACGACCATGGCGGCAGAAGAAATGATGCGCTTCGGCATCCGGCCCAAGGCTGCGCTGCTGTCGCACTCCAACTTCGGCAGCAGCAGTCAGCCCAGCGCGCTCAAAATGCGCCAGGCACTGGAACTCTTGCGCGTGAAAGCGCCCTGGCTTGAAGTCGACGGCGAAATGCACGGCGACGTCGCTCTGGACGGCAACATGCGAGCCGCCCTGATGCCCAACAGCACACTCAAGGGCGACGCCAATCTGCTGATCCTGCCCAATATCGATGCCGCCAATATCGCCTACAACCTGCTCAAGACGGGTGCCGGCGGCAATATCGCCATTGGCCCGGTCCTGCTCGGCGCGGCCAAGCCGGTGCATATCCTGACAGCAAGCGCCACAGTGCGCCGACTCGTCAACATGACAGCCCTTACTGTGGCTGATGCAAACGCGACCCGATAAGGGTTTTAAAACGAGTTAGTCCACACTTACGTAGTTTGGACTACTTTTTTATTGCCTATTTATTAGGCAATCGCTTGCTATTTTTTGCCAAATACGCGACACTACGGCCTTGAGATTTGCGGGTTAACCCGGTAGTTTTTGCAAAATTTGGTGTCCATGTCGCGTCCAACAGGCTTCAAGTTAGTACTCACTGGCTTTGTGTTGGCGGTACTCCTTGGATCAGGACTGACGCAGGCCAAAGGGCCAGCGCCAGCCAATCTTGCAACGACGATCACGGTGGCCGAGTTGCCCAGACCGGGGGCACAGATTTATGAGCAGATCCGCCAAGGCGGTCCGTTCGGGCATGAAAAAGATGGAATGGTGTTCGGCAATCGGGAGCGTTTGTTACCGGGCGAAAAGCGGGGTTATTACCGCGAATACACCGTCGCGACGCCAAATTCACGCGACCGGGGAGCCCGGCGCATTGTGTGCGGGGGGCCAGCCAGGGCACCTGACAACTGTTATTACACGGGCGATCACTATGCGAGCTTCCGCAGGATCGTTCCCTGATTTTGGTTTTTGTTTTTTTGAAAAGTGAAGCGGGAAAGAATATGTCACTTACTCTAGAAACTCCAGCGCCACAACGCGCTACCGACGTGCCCTTGCGCGGCATCCGGCCCAATATCGTGCAATCGATCCGGGCCTTTCGCGTGCAGGAACTGCAGGATGCAGCCCAATCACTGGGTCAGCATTTCCTGTATGCCAACCTGGCCAACGCGCAGACCAAGCAGGACGTGCTGGACCTGATTGGCCAGCAATTCATGCTGGCAGTTCATGTGGGCAAGAACTTTGACGCCCTCTATGACAGCATGACCGACCCCTTGCACAAATCGGGCCCGCAGCCTGGTTTCATCGTGGTGCTGGAACACATTCCGGCCAATACCAAGTTCGACAAGGAAGCGCGCGAACAGTTGCTTGACATCTTCCGGGATGCAGCGGACTACTGGAGTGATCGAAAAATCCCGTTCCGATGTTTCTATTCTTTTCTGTAGCCCGTTCTGCACACACCAGCCAAGCAGAACGGGCGAATGAGGCAAAAGGCCATGACGTGGGCGAGCACGCTCTGTCCGGCATTGAACTGACGACGGAGTCGGGCGAAAAAATGCCGACCGACAAACTCTTGGATATTTCGCCACTGGCGCTGCGCATGAGCAGCCCCTTCAATGCCGGGTACTGGCTGACAGCAGCCTGATCCCGGGTTATTGGCGCATCGGCGCCCCCCCTGAAAAGCCCACCATCGGTGGGCTTTCTTCATGGCGGCGAACCGTCAGGTCCTGGTCTTCAGGATCGCCTCGGTCAACGCCAGATACTCGGCCACCGGGACTTCCTCGGCCCGGCGTTGCACGTCGAAGGGGACTGCGCAGTCCTTCTCCTGCAACCAGCGGCCCAGGGTATGGCGCATCAGCTTGCGGCGCTGGCTGAAAGCCACCTGGACGATCTCGCTGAGCAGCGCGACATCAATCTGTGCGGGACTTTCCAGCGGTACCATGCGCACTACCGCACTGTTCACGCGCGGCGGCGGGTCAAAGCTCTGGGGCGGGACCAGCAGCACGTTTTCCATGGCATAGCGCCATTGCAGCATGACACTCAAACGCCCGTAATCCGAAGTGGCCGGACGGGCCACCATGCGGTCCACCACTTCCTTTTGCAGCATGAAATGTTGGTCTTCGATGGCATCAACGTATCCGAGCAAATGAAACAGGATCGGCGTTGATATGTTGTAGGGCAGGTTGCCCACGACCCGGAGTTTTACCGGCGCCGCAGTTGCGGGTCCAGCGCTTGGCGCCATCATGCTGCGGGCAAGTTCGGCAAAATCAACGCGCAGCACATCCGACTCAATCACTGTCAGGTTCGCGCGCAGCCGCAGCCGCAGGGCCAGGTCGCGGTCGAGTTCAATCACGGTGAGGTGGCCCAGGCGTTCCACCAGGGGTTGCGTCAGGGCCGCCAGGCCGGGGCCAATTTCAACCATTGCTTGCCCGGGTCTGGGGGCTATGGCGTCAACAATGGCATCAACAATGCCGGCGTCGGCCAGAAAATGCTGGCCAAAGCGTTTGCGTGGAATATGTTTCATGCGCTGCGCCCGGTCACTGGGCAAGGTAAAAGGTGCGCACCGGGCGGCGTTGTGGTCATGGGGCGGCTACTGCGGCGGCTCACGCATTTCGACGTAAGCGCGGCCCCGCAGGTCTTGTGCCCAGGTGGCGTAGGTTTCATCGAGCTTCTTTTCGCGCAACATGGAGCGCACCATTTCGCGCTGCTCGCGCGGGCTCAAGGCGGTATTGCGGCGCTCCAGCAACTGGATCAAGTGCACGCCAAAGCGCGACACCAGCGGTTCACTGATCTGATCGGGCGCGAGGCGGTTCATGACCTCCTCGAACTCGGGCACGAACATGCCCGGACTGGCCCAACCCAGGTCACCGCCCTGGGGTGCGCTGCCGTCCTGCGAATTGTCGCGCGCCAGCGCCGCGAAATCGGCCTGTCCGGCCAGGATACGTTTCCTGAACTCAGCCAACTTGTCGCGCGCCGCGCGTTCGCTGAGTTGTGCGCTGACGCGCAACAGGATATGGCGCGCCCGGCTCTGCGTCACCGTCATGTTCGGCAATCCGCTGCGCTTCTTCTCAAGCACTTTGAGGACATGAAAACCTGCGCCTGAACGCACCACGCCCGAAACGCCGCCAACGGCCAGCGCCTGGGTGGCGTCGAGAAACAGCGGCGGGTAGCGGTTCGCCGTGCGCAAGCCGAGTTGGCCGCCATTGGCGCGGTCCGACGCATCCGAGAGTTCACGCACCAGCAGGGCAAAGTCCTCGCCCGCACTGGCCCGCGCCTGCGCACGCTGCGCTTTGGTCTGCAATGCGGCGATCTGCTCGGCGTTGGCGTTATCGGGCACCGCCACCAGAATCTGGGCCATGTTGATTTCAGCGGCAGCCGGATCGCTGTTGCTCTGCTCCTCCTGCAGGTACTGGTCGACTTCCAGATCGGAAATCCGCACCTTGGGGTCGATTTCACGCTCACGCAGGCGCGTCACCATCAGTTGTTCGCGCAACTGGTTTCGGAACTCGCTCAGCACCAATCCTTCAGCCGCAATCCTGCGCTCCAGTTCGGGCACATCAATCTGGTTCTGCCGCGCAATATTTTGCAAGGCCTGGTCCACCGCAGCCTCTTCTACCCGCACACCCGTTTCGCGGGCCAAGTGAAGTTGCGCCTTTTGATTGATCAGGCTCTCAAGAACCTGGCGTGTGAGTTCCTTGCGCTCCGGTTGCGGCGCGCGCTGCTGCGTCATCTGCTGGATCACACGCTGCACTTCGCGTTGCACTTCGCTGTTCGTGATCGGCGCCGAATTGACCACAGCGACTATAAAGTCCGCCGGCTGCGCCACATCGGGCTGAACCCGGATCAGCGGTGCAGCGCCCACGCCGGCGGTAGACGGGCGCAAGCCCTGGGCCTGCGCCGAAATGCCGGCAAGAATGAAAAAACCGGCCACGGTCACGGCGACAAGGTGCTTGGTCATAATAAATTATTCGTAATTGCTGAAACGGCTCGGTGCAAGTTGTGACTCGCGCAGATACTGGTAACTTGGGATATTGTCTTTCAAGGTCTTGAGCGGACTCACACCCAAACGGGTAAAGCCAACAAACTCCAGCTGGAACATGATGCGCTGAGTGGCCGTCGAGCTACTGGTCTGCAGCCTTCCCAACACCGCACGACCCAGCCAACAACCCGCATCGTACTCAAATCCGATCACGGCATCGACCAGCTTGCGCTCATCGAGGCTGTAGTTGAGACGTCCCACGCTGTACCAGCGACCGTCGCCCTGGCCCCGCCCGGCGCCGAGGTCCTGCCCGCGATCGCCCCATAAGTCGTTCACCGGCCATTGCCAGCCCAGGTCCAACTGCTCGCTGGCCCCATTCTGATAGCGGTAAGCCGCCGTCAGTGCCCGATAGTTACCTGGGTTGTAACGCGCGCTGATGGTGCTGCGAACCGTCTGCTCGGTGCCAGGATTGACCTGAACGGTTGCATCCAGCCCCCATTTCGGGTTCCAGTTCACCGTGGCGCCAAGCAGAATGTCGCTCAGTCCACCGGGAACTGCGCTCACGCCCGGCAAAGTCACGCTCTGGGGCTTGAACAGCCAGCGCTGCGCCAGGCCAAAACGCGCTGCTTCAGCGCCGGTCGCAGGGTCGAGCAAACGTGAAGTCAGGCCCAGCGCCAGCAAGTTGCTGTCCGAGATCCGGTCATTGCCGACAAACGAATTTTCCGTATAAATGCTGGAGAAATTGAAATCCACTGAAGCCGTGTCATAGGTCGGCAGCAGGCTTTGATCGCGCTGTGGCGTATTGACATAAAAGGCACGCGGCTCCAGCGTCTGGCGAAAGGCCCGGCTGAAATAACTGGTGTCGCGCTCAAACACCAGACCGCTGTCGAGGCTGAAGGTCGGCACCACGCTGCTGGCCGAACTTGCCCCATTGCTCAAGGGCGACTCAAACAGGTAGTTCGCCGCGTGCAGTTGCAGCTTGGGTGTGACAAAGCCGGCAGCGCCGCGCCACGGCTGACTGATCTGCAGCAGGGAAAAAACCCGCTGCGCGTTGGGTTGGTTGGTCAGCGCGCTGTTCGACTGAAACGAGGTGTAGTCCGCATCCAACGAGTAATCGAAACCATTGACATTGCTGCGGGCATAGCGCGTGCTGATCTGGGGGAAGCGGTCAAAGGGCGGCGTGATGGGCGCCGTCGGGTCCTGCAGTGTCTGCCACTTGACGGCACGCACAGCGCTTGAAAAATAACCGTTGGACCAGGACAAGGCAGCATCGTTGCTGAGCAGACGCTGCGTCAGCGGGGCGGCGGCACGCGAAAAGTCGCTCCAGTAATTGTCGTCACTGACCCGGTTCAGGTTCAGGCTAAAGGCAGCAGCGCCATCGGTGAGGCGACTGATCAACGGACTCTTGAGCGTGGCTTGATGCGCATAGACCAGGCCCCAGCGATTGCTGTCACGCAACTGGTCCGACGGCATGAAGTCAAACTGCAGTTTGCCGGTGTAATCGGCCTCCAGGTAGCGAAACTCGCTGCCCAGGTTGACGCCGCGCTTGCTCATGAGGTCCGGGGTAAACGTGGCATCCCGGTTCGGCGCGATGTTCCAGTAATAGGGGACGGCGATCTCGATGCCGTCGACATTGTCCAACCCCAGCGTCGGCGGCATGACACCTGACTTGCGCTTGTCGCTCAAGGGAAAACTGAGATAGGGAATGGGCAGCAAGGGCAGACCCTTGAAGCTCAGCAAAGCCCCCTGCGCCGTGCCCACGTCGGTCTCGCTGTCCATGCTGACCGCATTGGCCCGCAAAACCCAGTCCGGCAGCCAGTCCGGGCCCGGCAGGCGACGGCAACTTGTCAGGCTGGCATTGTGGATGACCGCCTTGTTTTCATCGATAAAGTCGATACGGTCAGCCTGGCCATGCGTATCGTTCTTGAGGAAGTAATAGCGCGGCTCGTTGAAGAAGCCCGCAAAGGCATCGAGCTTGAGCTCGAGCGATGGCCCTTCATACACATTGCCGACGCGGTTGATGCGAACCTGACCGCTCGCCTTGGCCAGATCCTTCGGCTGTTCGTATTCGAGATGATCGGCCCTGATCACCATATCGCCCCGGCGCAACACCGCATTGCCTTCCACCACCGCCTGCGCGTCAGGGCGACCCGCCATATGGTCGCCCGTCACGAAGACGGGCAGGGCGTCGCGCACGGCAGGAGCGATCTGGTTCTGCAGCAGGGGGCTCGAACGCAGCAAGAGCGGCGTCTCATCCGCGGCTACCTGCGCATGCAGCGGCGTTGCCTGCAACACAGCCCAGGCCACCAGGGCAGGTGGACACCGAAAAAAACGGGGCTCGGGCACCCTCTTCTTCAGGTCGTGCAGCAAAATGCGCATGGGGTCAGTCGCGGTATCGATCGTGAGAACAGGTTCAAGGCAGGCCGGAGATGTTCGAGTTTGTAGAATGGATTATCCATGAGCCCAACCCAATCCCCCGAACCGAGCCAGCCCGAGAGCGTGGCCTGGCCTGACACGCAACGCCAGGTCGATTTCATGCACTGGCTGAGCGCCCTCGAAAGCAGTCATGGACTGCTGCCCCAATCGCTGCGCAGCGCTTCAGCGGACGCCAGCTTTCGGCGCTACTTCCGCATCGATTCCACCCAGGGAAGTCGCATCATCATGGATGCCCCACCCGAGAAGGAAGACTGCCGGCCCTTTGCCAAAGTGGCGCACCTGATGCATGAAGCGGGCCTGCACGCACCGCAAGTGCTGGCATGGGACGAGGCCAAAGGCTTCATGCTGCTGAGCGATCTGGGGGCGCACACCATGATGCAAGTGATGCAGCGCGATGACCCCTGGGCGAATCAGGCCACTTACCTGCAGGCGGTGGATGCGCTGGTCACCTGGCAGCTGGCGTCGCGCCCGGACGTGCTGCCGGCCTACGACACGGCACTGCTGCGCCGCGAGCTGGAACTGTTTCCCGAGTGGTACCTGGCGCGCCATCGCGGCGTCGCCGTCGAAGGCGACTTGCGCCGCACGCTCGACCAGGCCTTCGAGCGCATCATCCAGGAAAACCTGCGCTGGCCCAGCGTCTACGTGCACCGCGATTTCATGCCACGCAATCTCATGATCTCACCTGTCGGTCTGGGTGTGCTGGACTTTCAGGACGCCGTCTATGGCCCCATCACCTACGACATTGCCAGCCTGATGCGCGACGCTTTCCTGAGCTGGGACGAAGACTTTTGCCTTGACATCACCATTCGCTACTGGGAAAAGGCGCGCAAAGCCGGCCTGCCGGTAGGCAACGACTTTGGCGAGTTTTACCGTGGCGTCGAATGGATGGGTCTGCAGCGTCACCTCAAAGTGGCCGGAATTTTTGCACGGCTGACGCTGCGCGACGGCAAACCCCAGTACCTGGCCGACACGCCACGCTTCATCACCTACCTGCGCGCCACGTGCGCGCGCTACCGCGAACTGCGCCCGCTGCTGCGCCTGATCGAGCGCGTCGAAGGCATTGTTCCGGTCGACGGCTATACCTTCGGCAGAAGCTAGGCTTATCCGCCATGCCCCGTTTTTACTGCCCCACGGATTTACAGGACGGCATGCTGCTGGACCTGCCCGCCAGCGCCGCGCGCCACGTGCAAGTGCTGCGCCTGCAACCGGGTGACACGATCACCCTGTTCAACGGCGGACCTGCCATGGCGGGGCCAGGCGGCGAGTTCGAAGCCAGCGTCGTGCGCATGGGTCGCAGCGAGGTCCAGGTGCGCATCGGCCAGCATCACCCGGTTGAACGTGAAGCCGCACGGGTCGTGCATCTGGCCGTTGGCATGCCAGCCAACGAACGCATGGACTGGCTCGTAGAAAAAGCCAGCGAGCTGGGCGTGGCCAGCATCCAGCCCCTGATGACCGAACGCAGCGTGCTGCGCCTGAACGACGAGCGCGCGCAGAAAAAGGTGGCGCATTGGCAAAGCGTGGCCGTTGCGGCCTGCGAGCAGTGCGGCGGCAACCGCGTGCCGCTGATTCATCCGGTCATGAGCCTGTCGAGTTGGCACAAGACCTTTCCAGTGGTGTCAGGCGCTTTGCCGCTGCTGCTGTCCTTGCGGGAGGGTGCACGCGGCCTGCGTGAAACCGTGAACGGGTCGCCGCAGCCGGTCGGCGCAATCACCTTTCTGTCAGGCCCTGAAGGCGGCCTGAGCAGCGCGGAAGAAGAATCCGCCCTGCACTGCGGCTTCACGCCCGTCACGCTGGGCCCGCGCGTGCTGCGCGCTGAAACCGCCGCCCTGGCGGCGCTGGCGGCCTTGCTGATGTAACAGGCGCTTTGCGCCCTGGTCATGCCTTGCCCTCAGCACAAAAGTGTTGCTGCGGGCTATTATCCGGTTTCCTTCTCACCAACAGGAGTTGCAAATGGGACTGATGGACTTTGTCAAGAAACAGTTTATCGACATCATCGCCTGGACCGAAGATTCCGACGGCACACTGGCTTGGCGTTTTCCGATGGCTGACATGGAAATCCAGAACGGGGCCTCACTCACGGTGCGCGAGTCGCAAGTGGCGCTGTTTGTGAATGAAGGCAAGGTGGCCGATGTGTTTGGCCCTGGCACCCACCGGCTGACGACGCAGACGCTGCCGGTGCTGACCTACCTGAAGAACTGGGACAAGCTGTTCGAGTCACCCTTCAAGAGCGACGTCTACTTCTTCAGCACGCGCCAGCAGATCGACCAGAAGTGGGGTACGCCGCAGCCCATCACCATCCGGGACAAGGACTTTGGCGCCGTGCGCCTGCGCGCCTTTGGCAACTTCAGCTTTCGCGTCGCCGATGCGAAACTGTTCTACACCGAGATTTCCGGCACGCGCGAACGCTACGGCGTCAACGATCTGGACGGCCAGTTGCGCGGCCTGGTGCTGCAGAACATCAGCAACGCCATCGCCAGCAGCGGCATCCCGTTTCTCGATCTGGCCGCCAACCAGCTGGTGTTTGCACAAGCGCTCACCACCCAGCTAGCACCGGAATTTACCAAGCTCGGGCTGCAACTTGACACGATGACGGTGCAAAACCTCTCACTGCCGGAAGACTTGCAGAAGGTGCTGGACCAGAAAATCGGCATGGGCATGGTTGGCAACGACATGGCCAAATTCATGCAGTACCAGACTGCGCAGGCCATCCCGAAATTCGCCGAGAGTGCGGGCAGCGGCGGCGGCATTGCCGGCGACGCCATGGGACTCGGCGCAGGCGTCGCGCTCGGACAGGTGCTGGCGCAAAACCTGGCAGGCGGTTTGCAGGGAGCCGCCAGCAACGGATCTGCCGCTGGCGTCAAAGCGGAAGATGTCATGGCCACGCTGGAAAAACTCGGGGAACTCAAGACCAAGGGCATCCTGACGCAGGATGAGTTTGACGCAAAGAAGGCCGAGTTGCTGAAAAAATTGGTCTGAGGCCCTGATCCGGAACACAGGGTCAAGTCGACCATGACAAACCCTTAGCCGATGGCTGAACCCGCACCACAACGCGCCTACCGCGCCGCCTGCCCGGGCTGCGGTGCGCCGGTCGAGTTTCGCAGCGCCCAATCGACACACGCGGTCTGCGCCTACTGCCAGAGCACCGTGGCGCGCATGGGTGAAACGCTGTCACGCGTGGGAAAAATGGCCGAACTGTTTGATGACCACAGCCCGCTGCAGTTGCAGGCCTCAGGCACCTGGAGGGGCAAGGGCTTCACGCTGGTCGGTCGCCTGCAATACCGATACGCCGAAGGCAGCTGGACCGAGTGGCATGCGGTGCTGGAGGACGGATCGAGCGCTTTTCTCAGCGAAGACAACGGCGCTTACGTTTTCTCCACCGCCGTCGAGATCGGGCGCGAACTGCCAGAGGCTGAACGGTTTCGGGTCGGCTCCACCACCGCCATACAGGGCAAATCGTACAGCGTCGCCTCCAACAACCAGGTGGCCTTGCTCTCGGCTCAGGGCGAACTGCCGCGACTGCCGGTGCAGGGCCAGTGGTTTGCCATGGTGGAACTGCGCAGCCAGGACGCGGGCAACGCCGGCCATGCTGCGGCTGAAGTGCTCAGCATCGACTACGGCTGCAAGCCCGCCACCGCATCCAGCGGGCGCTCCGTCCTGCTTGACGAACTCAAGCTCACCGGGCTGCGCGATGAATCGGTCAAGAACGAGAACGCGCGCCAATTCAGTTGCCCGAACTGCGGCGCCCAGTTAACGCCCCTGCTGGCCAGCAGCAAAACCATGAGCTGCAACGCGTGCCACAGCGTCATTGATCTGTCGCAGGGCATCGGCGCTGAACTGAAACACGCCTTGCAGGACGAACCGGTCATGCCGCTGATCCCGCTGGGCAGCCAGGGCGCCATGCAGGGCGTGCTGTGGCAGGTGGTCGGCTTTCAGCACCGCATGGGCAGCGAACCGAACGACCCTGATGAACAATTCGGCTGGGAGGAGTACCTGCTGTACAACGCCAGGCGCGGTTTCATTTTCCTGGTCGATTCGACCGAGGGCTGGAGCGTGGTGCAACCCTGCACCGGCGCACCGACCCTGAGCGCCGACCAGCAGAGTGCAAGCTACCGTGGCAACCGCTACCAGCTCAAGGAAAGCTACAACGCCGAGACCAGCTACGTGGCCGGCGAGTTCTACTGGCAGGTCAGCCGCGGACAAAAGACCTGGAACCGCGATTTCGTCAATGGCAAGAACCTGCTGTCAATGGAACAGTCGGCACAGGAAATCACCTGGTCATCGGGCAGCCAGATCGACAGCGATCTGATTGCCAGAACGTTCAAGCTCGAAGAGAAAAAGGACCTGCTCAAACGCAGCGACGTTGGCCCCTTCAGTGCCGCCAAAAGCATCAGCGTGGGCGCCATGATCGTTCTGGTCCTGCTCCTGCTGCTGGTCCTGATTCTGCTCGGCCGCTGTTCCAGTTGCGACCCGGCAACCCAGAATTGCACCAGCGGCGCGGGCACACGCACTTCAGGCGGCTCGTACGGCGGCTATTCGAGCGGGGGTGGCCACAAATGACACACTATTTTTGAAGGGGATTAGCATGGGTATGGAATGGATCAAGCCTGGGGTTCTGTTGAGTTCCCTGGTGTTCGCGCTGATGGGGGTCCTCATCTTCTGGCTTTGTTTTCTGCTCATCGACAAGCTCACGCCCTACAACCTGTGGGAAGAGATCGTCGAGAAACAAAACCGGGCGCTGGCGCTGGTGGTGGCCGCCATGTCGCTGGGCATCTGCATCATCGTCGCGTCCGCCATCCACTGATGCGCAGTCCCGCAACGGGTCCACGCCCGGTTGAGGTTGCCCTGCTGGCCTCGGTCTTCATCGTCTCGGCCTGCGGACTGGTTTATGAACTCGCCGCCGGCGCCCTGGCGTCCTACCTGCTGGGCGACTCGGTCCTGCAGTTCTCCACCGTCATCGGCAGCTACCTGTTTGCGATGGGCGTCGGCTCCTACCTGTCGCGCCACTTTGAGCGCCAGTTGCCAGCCCATTTCCTGCGCATCGAACTGATGGTGGCCCTGGTCGGAGGCGCCTTGCCGGCCCTATTGTTCGTCGCACACGCCTGGCTGCCAGCGTCTTTTCGCTTCGTTTTGTACGCGCTGGTGTTATTGGTGGGAACCCTGGTCGGGCTTGAAATTCCGCTGGTCATGCGCATCCTCAAACGCAACGTAGCGCTCAAAGACCTGGTATCCCAGGTGCTGACGTTTGACTACCTTGGCGCACTGGCCGTGTCGCTGGCTTTTCCGCTGCTGCTGGTGCCCCAGCTCGGCCTGATCCGCACCGGCTTGCTGTTCGGGCTGATGAATGCGCTCGTGGCGCTCTGGGCGCTGTGGCTGTTTCGCCATGAGTTGCGCCGCTGGCGCGCCCACGCCCTGGCTTGCGGACTGACCCTGCTCGCGCTCAGCGGCGGCATGGTCAGCGCCGAGCACATCACCAGCTGGGCTGAAGACCGTATGTACCAGGACCCGGTGCTGTTTGCCATCACCTCGCCCTACCAGCGCATTGTGGTCAGCCATGCCAGCGGTGAAGGCCGCGCCGGCTACCGCCTGTTCCTCAACGGCAATCTGCAGTTCGCCCAGCGCGACGAGTACCGCTACCATGAAGCGCTGGTGCACCCGGCCATGGCGGCGCACGGCGCAGCGAAACGGGTGGCGGTACTGGGCGGCGGCGACGGCATGGCAGTACGCGAAATCCTCAAATACCCGGGGGTGGAAAGCGTCACGCTGGTCGAACTCGACCCCGCCATGACAGAGCTGTTCTCGCAGCAACCGGCGCTGGTGCAACTCAACGCCGGCGCGCTGCGGTCCGCCAAGCTCAGAATCGTCAACGCCGACGCCTTCAGCTGGCTCGAGACCAACCGGGAAACCTTCGACGTTATCGTCGTCGACTTCCCGGACCCGACCAACTTCTCCATCGGCAAGCTCTACACCAACTCGTTTTATGCCCTGCTCGACCAGCATCTGGCGGCCAGCGGCTACGCCGTGATCCAGACCACCTCGCCGCTGGTGGCACGCAAGAGTTTCTGGACCGTGGTTGCCACCATCGAGTCGGTCGGCCTGAGCGCCACGCCCTACCACGCGCACGTGCCGAGCTTTGGCGAATGGGGTTATGTGCTGGCCAGTCGCCGCCCCTATCGGGCTCCAAGCGCGCTGCCCGCCGGCTTGCGCTTTCTGAGTCTGCAGAACCTGGCGCCACTGTTTGATTTCCCACTCGACATGGCGCGCGTGCCGGCCGAGGTCAACCGCCTGTCGAATCAGGTGCTGGTAACGACTTACGAGGCCGAGTGGGGACGGACCGGGCACTGATCTGCCGGCCGCATTGAAGCTGAGCATGAAACGCCGCCAATTCATCGCCGCCACGACACTGCCGCTGCTCGGTTGTTCGCAACCGCAGGACATCATCGGTGGCGGTTTTAACGGCGCCAGCCACGGGCGCGGCCATATGCTGCGCGACAGCGGCACCGGATCAACCCCGCCTGTGCTGCGCAAGACCCGGGTTCTGATCGCCGGTGGTGGCGTTGCCGGGCTGGCTGCGGCGCGCGCCCTGCGCCTGCAGGGCATTGACGACTTCGCCCTGCTTGAACTCGAAGACACGGCCGGCGGCAACAGCCGGGGCGGCGCGGTCAATGGTATTGCCTGTCCGCTGGCTGCGCACTACCTGCCGCTGCCCGGCGACGCGGCACCCGAGGTGCAGGACCTGCTCGAAGAACTGGGCTTGCGCCAGCGCGTTGCGGGACGCTGGCAATACGATGAGCGCCACCTGTGCCACAGTCCGCAGGAACGCCTGTTCTTCAATGGTGCCTGGCAGGACGGCCTGCTGCCATTGCAGGATGTCGGAGCCGACACGCTGGCACAGTACCGCAGGATGTCAACGCTGGTGGCGCAGCTTCGCACGCGCTCACGCTGGACCATTCCCTGCGGCGGCCGGGCGCTCGATGCGCTGCAGCGCGAGCTGGCCGGCTTCACGTTTTCAAGCTATCTGGACCGGCAGGGCCTGAGCGATCCGCACCTGCGCTGGTATCTGGACTATTGCTGCCGCGATGACTACGGCGCGGGCAGCGCCACCGTTTCAGCCTGGGCCGGGATTCACTACTTCGCCAGCCGCCACGGCTTCAACGTCCCCGGCAACGAATCGCAGGAGCGCGAAGCGGTGCTGACCTGGCCCGAGGGCAACGCCTGGTTGACCCGGCGCCTGGCAGCACCCCTGGAAGGACGCCTGCAAACCGCCACCGTGGTGCTGCGCATCGCGAGCGTCAAGCACGGCGTCGAAGTGGACGCCTTCAATGTGGCCACGCAAACGCTGGAGCGCTGGCAGGCACAGCGCGCCATTGTGGCGCTGCCGCTGCTGGCAGCGGCACAGGTTACCGAAAACGCGCCAGATTTCCTGCGCCAGGCGGCGGCCCGCATCACCTATTCGCCCTGGCTGGTGGCCAATATCCAGATCTCGGCGCCGCTGACGGATCGCCCGGGCGCGCCACCCAGCTGGGACAACGTGCTGTATGGCGCGCCCGGTCTGGGCTATGTGGACGCCATGCACCAAAGCCTGCGCAGCACACCGGGCGCCACGGTGCTGAGCTATTACCGCGCCCTGGGTGATCTGCCGCAGGCTCGGCGCCTGTTGATGAACCGGCCCTGGGCCGCCTGGCGCGACGAGATCCTGGCCGAACTCGCGCTGGCCCATCCGGACCTGGCCGACAAGACCCGGCGCATCGACATCAGCCGTTATGGTCATGCCATGGCGATTCCGATGCCCCGGCAAATCGAACAGCCGCAAACTCTGTCCAGCGCCAGGCTGCGCTTTGCCCACAGCGACTGGGCCGGCTATTCGGTGTTTGAAGAAGCGTTCACGCTGGGGCACAAGGCGGCGTGACCTGTCCGCGCAAAATCTGATTGCGTTCGATGCTCGCCGGATCAAACAAGGTCAGCAAGGCCAGCATCAGTGCTTCGGCCTTGGCGCTGTGGTCGGCGCCGAAATTGCAGACATAGACATCGAGTGTGGCCGCGCGTTGCTCGGGCCAGGTGTGCACGCACAGATGCGATTCCGCCAACAGCACAGTCGCAGTGACACCGGACGCGCCGTGCGGCGTCATTGGAAAAGCATGGAACAGCTGCGCCACCGCCTGCAAGCCCGCAGCCTCCACCAGTTGCACGCAATGCTGGCCCAACAGTTCGGCATCAACCAACCAGCGCAGCGCGCAGCGGCAGTCGTGGAGGTCAGCGGTCAGGTGCAGTCCTTGCATGGTTCACGCGCCAGACATCGGGGCGACCGGCAGCCAGATCGTCACCGTTGTGCCGGCGCCCAGGGTGCTGTCGATGCTCACCCGGCCGCCATGCAGGGTGACAATTTCATGCACGATGCTCATGCCCAGGCCGGTGCCCGGAATTTTGCCCGAGGCATCGGCGCGGTAGAAACGGTCAAACACTTGCGCCAGTTGCTCCGCCGTCATGCCGATGCCATGGTCCGTGATGCGAATGCCAACCGACGCCACCGCGCCCTCCAGCGCCTGGCCCTCACCTGTCTGTGGCAACACAAGGTCAAGACCGACCGCGCCGCCACCGGGTGAATACTTGTAGGCATTTGATAGCACGTTCAAGACGGCCTGGGTCAATTTATTGTGATCACCCAGCACCCAGATCGGCTGCGCCACGCTGGGTGGCGACGGTGCCGTGCGACCGTCCTGGGTCTTGAAGCCCACAACAATTTCCTGCAGCAAAGCGCCCACATCCAGCTGGCGCATGACGAAGTCCTTGCCCTGCGTCGCTTCGATCCGCGCCAGGTCGAGCAGTTCATTGATGATGGAAATCATCAATTCAATCTGCTTGAAGATAACGCGCAGGAAATCACGCCATTGGGCTTCGTCAAACTGCTGCGACATCAGCAGCTCTGTAAAGCCATAGATGCTGGTCATCGGCGTGCGCAGTTCGTGCGCAGCCGTTGAAAAGAATTCGCTCTTGAGGCGATCAACCTCGGTTTCATGGGTCACATCGCGCAGGTACAAAATCTGCGTCACATCTTGCGCGTTCTTCTCGCGCAGACGAACCTCCAGCACGCGCTTGCTGACATCGGCCATTTCGATCTTGAGTTGTCGTTCACGACCCGGCAAGGCCTCAGCCGCCGGATCGACTTCCTGGCGCGCACGCAATGCCGCCAGGCCGGGAAAGCTGGCCCCGGGCGCGCAAACTTGTGCCAGCGCCGTCGAGAATTCGGCCTCATCCAGACCAAGCACCGCTGCGTCCTGCAAACCGGTCATGCGCGTAAATGCCGGGCTGACAAATTTGACACGGTGCGCGCCATCAAAAGCGACAAAACCATCCGGGCTCAGTTCAAAAATTGTCTTCAACTGGTCGGCAAATTCGCGCTCACGCGCCTGCATTGCATGACGTTCGTTGATGTCGCTGTGCGAGCCCAGCATGCGCAGCGGCCGGCCTTGTGCATCGAAGGAAGCGCGGCCACGGTCAAGAATCCAGAGGTAATCACCATTCTTGCAGAGCAGCCGGTGCTCGGTCTGGTAGAAGTCAGTCTCGCCGCGCAGGTGACGCTGCACCTCGGCCATGGTGCGCGCGAGGTCATCCGGGTGGATGCGCGAGGTCCACTCATCAACCGAACTGCTGATCTCGTCACCGCTGTAACCCAGCATGGTTTTCCAGCGTTCGGAAAAGTAGACCTGGCCGGTTTGCGGGCTCCAGTCCCAGATGCCATCATTGGCGCCGGTCACGGCGAGTTCCCAGCGTTGTTCACTGGCCTCCAGCGCCTGCTCGGTCTGCTTGCGCTTGGTGATGTCGATGCGGTTGCCGACAATGTAGCCACTCGGTGTGCGGTACTCAACAATCAGGAGCCAGCGGCCGTCATCGAGTTGTTGCTCAATCATTTCTCCGTTGGCCTGCTGGTGCGTGGCGACGCGCTGGCGCACCCAGCCATCGACATCGCCGATGGCCGCGCTGTATTGGCCGCGTTCGGCACCCTTGCGAACGATTTCCTCAAACGTTCTTCCGGGCACGATCAAATCCCGACTGGTGGCGTAAAAGTTCAGGTAGGCCTCGTTGCACAGAACGAGCCGGTCCTGGTCGTCGTAAATGGTGAACCCAAGTGCGATGCTGCTGACCGCCTCGCGCAGCAGCTTTTCAAATTTTTGCGCTTCCTGGGACGCCAGCAGACTCCTGCTGCTCTCGGCCGCGAGCAGCGCACGGCTTTCATCGAGTTGCCCGGCCATCTGGTTGAAGGCGATGGCGGTCTGCGCCAATTCGTCATTGCCCCGGACGCTGACCCGGTGCCTGAAATTGCCCGCAGCAAAATGCTCGCTGGCCTGGCGCAGGCTGCCGAGTTGGCGCACCAGATAAGTCCCAAGCAGCCAGGAGAACAGGGCCACCAGCAGGATTTCCAGAGCGGCAATTCCCGCCGCCCAGCGCTGCGCGGAGCCCAGCAAGACCTGCAACGAATTGATCGAGACGCCCATCTGCACCTCGCCATGGCGGATGCCGCCGGCCAACACCGGTTGCGCCTGCTCCAGCAGACCATCACGGACCTGCGCGATCGTGTCTTCCTGATGGAAAGAACGCGCCAGAACCTTGGGGTCACCGCGCTGCGCCAGCACAACGCCGGTGGCGCCCAGCACGCGCACATACTCAACCTGACCCGAAGCCATGACCTCTGCCACCAAACCATCCAGTGTCGCCAGATCCTGCGATATCACGGCATCCTTGGCCGCGACCACCAGTAGTTTGGAACCCAGTTGCACCCGGCGCATCAACTCCGCTTCGTTCGAGTCACGCAGAACGGACAGGGTGCTGCCGACCAGCAGCGCCAGCAACGCGATTTCAATCAGGGCGACGCCAACAATGGTTTTGGTGCGAAAGCGCATGCTCTGGAATGCCAATTCAAACGTGTGTTGGGCGGGTCATTGTCGACCGTAATGGGCGAGCAGTTCAATGTCGAGCGCCCGTATATCGTTCCATTCCTGATCCTGCGCCGCAACGATGCCCTTGAACGCCAGAGGCGCCAGCAGGCTGCGCCCGCTCTCGTCATCGGCCAGCGAAACCATGGCCTTCAATACCCGGGCCACGACCGGGGCTGACACGCGCGGGTGGGCGCTGAATGCGTGAGGGGTGTAGGCCGGCGTTTCTGACAGCACCCGCAGTTGGTCACGGACATCGGCCGGCATCGCCTCCAAGGTGCGCTGGATACCACCACCAGCTTCCTGCAAGCCCGAGGCAACGGCACGGTAAACCGAATCATGGGACGCGACAAACCGGGTCTCGATCGGAATCTTCAAGCGGCCGAACTCGGCTTGCGGCAGGATGCTGGCAGCGAAAGCTGCTGGCGCCGGGAAGACCACGGTCTTGCCAGCCAGGTCTGCCAGTTTGCGCACGGCGCTGTCTTTGCGGACCACCAGAATGCCCTTGAGCCGACGATCCTGCTCTTTGGCAAAGGCGCGATAACCCTTCGCCTTGTGGAAGACAACATAGTGGTAGGGGTTCATGTAGGCCAGGTCGTAATCGCCCTTGGCCAGCCGTTCCTCGAAAACCGGAATGCTGGGCGCCGTCCCGAAAACCAGTGTCACCCCGGAGCGCCGGCTGAGCTCGGCCAGCAAAGGACCCCAGTCCTGCGCCAGCCGGCTGGCCGACTGCTGCGGCACAACGCCAAACGACAGGCTGGTTTGCTGCGCCTGCGCCGGGCCGGTATTCGAAATTGCCAACAGGCCCGCCAGCAGTGCGGCCATGGCGCTGCGGCTCCTCATAAGCGCACCCAACCGACCCAGCATGCCTGTCATTGCATTTTCCTCGCTCAAATCGAAAGTTGCTGCCGTTGCGGCCAAACAGACCGGCCTTCGAGCAAACGTATCGCCCGAGCTTAACCGCTTCCCGGGCGACTCAGCGGATGCGCGGCTCGGCCAGCAATTGCTCCGGCAGCGTGAAATAGGCCGACGTCGCGCCACGCTTGTCGCGCGCCTGCGCCAGTTCGTGGCGTGCCACGCTGCGCAGGTGCACCTCGTCCGGGCCGTCGAGCACTTGCAGGGCGCGGCCCCAGGTCCAGAAGTAGGCCAGTGGCGTGTCAGGCGACAAGCCCATCGCGCCAAACACCTGCATGGCGCGGTTCACAACCCGTGTCTGCAGACGCGCCGCCACCACCTTGATGGCGGCCACATCGGCGCGCGCCTGTTCGCGTTGACCCTGATCGAGCCGCCAGGCAGCGCGCAGCACCAGCAGTCGGGCCTGGTCGATTTCAAGACGGGAGTCGGCAATCCACTCCTGCACATTGGCGAAATCGGCCAGGTACTTGCCAAAGGCATGGCGTTCCAGCGTGCGGTCGCACATCATGGCCAGCGCCAGTTCGCACTGGCCGATGGTGCGCATGCAGTGGTGGATGCGCCCCGGACCGAGGCGCGCCTGCGCCATGGCAAAGCCGGCGCCTTCCTGGCCCAGCAGGTTCGTCACCGGCACGCGCACGTCGCGGAAAATGATTTCGCAGTGCCCCTCGGGCGTGTGGTGCTGCATGATGGCGATATTGCGCTCAATGGTGACGCCGGGCGTGTCCATCGGCACCAACAGCATGCTGTGCTGCGCATGTTTGGCGGCATCCTCGGCGCCGCTGCGGCACATCACGATCAGCAATTTGCAGTTCGGGTGCGCCGCGCCGGTGATGAACCATTTGCGTCCATTGAGCACCAGCTCATTGCCCTCGTGGCGCATGCGGGTCTGCAAGGTGGTCGGGTCCGACGAAGCCACGTCCGGCTCCGACATGGCAAAAGCACTGCGAATTTCGCCGTCAAGAAGTGGCTGCAGCCATTGCTGATTCTGCTCGGGCGTGGCAAACAGGTGCAGCAACTCCATGTTGCCGGTGTCAGGCGCGCTGCAGTTGAAAACCTCCGAGGCCCACGGCAGGCGCCCCATGACCTCGGCCAGCGGCGCGTATTCGAGATTGCTCAGGCGCTCGCCCGGCTCATCATCCTGCAAGCCGGGCAGGAACAGATTCCACAGGCCTTCGGCCTTGGCCAGGGCCTTCAGATCGTCCATGAAGGGCGGCGGAAAAATCCCCTGCGCCACCGAACGGTGCCAGGCGCCGTTGTAGGGCAACACGTAGCGGTCGATGAATTCTTCCAGTTGCTGACGCCGGGCCTGAACCTGTGGCGAGTAATCAAAATCCATGCGGGCCTTTCTGTCAGGGCGATGGTCACCCGGGCCAGACCGTAGTCTGCCAAACTTGTGCCTGGTTGGCTGTCACCTAGGGGGCCGCCGATGTCACCGGACTCAGGGCGCGGCCAGCAGCGTGTGCACGCGGTTGCAGCCGGCCGCCTTGGCCTGGTACATGGCGGTATCGGCGCGCTTGAAGATCGTCTCTGCATCGTCTGCCGTGCGGGAAAAAACGGTCAGGCCGATGCTTGGCGTGCTCAGACAGCGGTGTGCGCCGAGTTGATAGGGCTCGTTGAGCGCCTCGAGAATCTTGGTACCGACAAGCTTGGCAGCACGCAAGGCGCCCTCGTGCTCGGCCGCGAGCAAGGGCAGCAGGACAATGAACTCGTCGCCACCCATGCGGGCGACCGTGTCCATCTCGCGTACACAGGCCTGCAGGCGGCGACTGACCTCCATCAGCAGCATGTCACCGGTATCGTGGCCCAGGCTGTCGTTGACGTCCTTGAAACGGTCCAGGTCCAGAAACATCAGCGCGCCCAGACGTCCGTTGCGCCGGCATTCAACCATGGCCCGCTGCAGGCGCTCTACCAGCAGGCGGCGATTGGGCAAACGGGTCAGGGGGTCGTACATCGACAACTCCAGCAGATGGGCGCGACTCTCCTGCGCCCGCTGGTAGAGCGAGCGCGCATAACTCGCGAAGACGAAGAAGAACAGGCTGCTCGAGAGCAGGGACAGCGTGATCGTCGTCACGGCAAGGGGTGAGAATGGCAGTTGCAAACGCGGATTGACGACAACAATGGTGGCAATGGACGCTACCGTGGACAGGAGGCCCGGCACCCTTCCCAGCAGGATATAGGTGCCGGCTATCGCCATGAAATACCAGACAACACGCAACTCGTCGCCCGGCACGAACAGGAGCGCCGAAGTGATCAGGCCAAAGCTGATGACGACGACCGACGCGGTGACAGGAACATACATGCGCTGATCGCGATTGAGCACCAGCAGTGCCAGGTTGAACAGCACGTAGATTTCGGTTGCCCGCAACTGCACAGAGCCCAGATGGTTGAGGTCCAACCAATCCGCCGCGACAAACGTAGCCGTGATGGCGGCAACCCCGATCAGCACGGCGTTGAGAAAATTCCGCTGAAACGCGCGGTAGCTCTCGCCCTCGCGGTCCGCCAGCCGTGCCAGACCGTCAGGCATGGCACTCGGCTGCGAGGCTGGGCCTGTGAATCACAGCCCCAGATCCTGCCAGACCTGCTCCATCTTGGCTGTGACCTCGGGGCGCATCTTCATCGTGCGGCCCCACTCGCGGTTGCTCTCGCCTGGCCATTTGTTGGTGGCGTCAATCCCCATCTTGCTGCCCAGGCCGCTCACCGGCGAGGCAAAGTCGAGGTAGTCGATCGGCGTGCTGTCGACCAGCAGCGTGTCGCGTGTCGGATCGACGCGCGTGGTGATGGCCCAGATCACATCCTTCCAGTCGCGCGCATTCACATCCTCGTCCACCACAACGATGAACTTGGTGTACATGAACTGGCGCAGAAAACTCCAGATGCCAAACATCACACGCCGGGCGTGACCGGGGTAGGACTTCTTGATCTGCACCACCGCCATGCGGTAACTGCAGCCTTCGGGCGGCAGGTAGAAATCGGTGATCTCGGGGTACTGGCGTTGCAGCAACGGCACAAACAATTCGTTGAGCGCGAGCGCCAACATGGCCGGTTCATCCGGCGGCTTGCCGGTGTAGGTTGAGTGGTAAATGGGCTCGCGACGCTGCGTGATGCGGTCAATGGTGAAGACCGGAAACCAGTCGCGCTCGTTGTAGTAGCCGGTGTGGTCGCCGTAAGGGCCTTCGAGCGCGTGCTCGAAACCGCTGGCGTGGTTGGCATCCGGGTAGATGTGGCCTTCGAGCACGATCTCGGCCGAGGCCGGGACCCGCAACTCGCTGCCCAGCGCCTTGACCAGTTCGGTGCGACTGCCTCGCAGCAGGCCGGCAAACTGGTATTCGGACAGGCTGTCGGGAACCGGCGTCACGGCGCCCAGTATCGTGGCCGGGTCGGCGCCGAGCGCCACGCAGACCGGATAGGGTTGGCCGGGGTTCTGCGCGCAGTGTTCACGGAAATCGAGCGCGCCGCCGCGCTGCGCCAGCCAGCGCATGATGACCTTGTTGCGACCCAGCACCTGCTGTCGGTAAATGCCCAGGTTTTGCCGCGCCTTGTGCGGGCCCTTGGTGATGACCAGGCCCCAGGTGATGAGCGGCGCGACGTCGTCGGGCCAGCAATGCTGCACCGGCAGGCGCGCCAGATCGACATCGGCGCCTTCCCACACGACGTCCTGACAGGCGGCACTGCGCATCTCCTTGGGCGCCATGTTCCAGAGCGTTTTCACCAGGGAGCTCAGACCAATCATTTCCTTGAAACCCTTGGGTGCTTCGGGTTCCTTGAGCGTGGCCAGCACATGGCCGAACTGGCGCAACTCGCTGACATCAGCCACCCCCATGCCCATGGCGACGCGGCGCGTCGTACCAAACAGGTTGCCCAACACCGGCATGCTGTGGCCGACCGGGTTCTCGAACAGCAGGGCCGGGCCGCCCGCGCGCAGACTGCGGTCGCACAAGGCGGTCATCTCCAGATAGGGCGAGACCGGCGCGGCAACGCGCTTGAGTTCGCCGACGCGTTCGAGTTGGGCGATGAAATCCCTTAAATCAAGATAGGCCATGGTATTTCTTCAAGCGGCCGGATCCGTCGGCACAGCGGTTTTGAGTCCACCCCAGCGCGGTGCCTGCGGCTGCGGCAACCCGAGCAGATCGACGACCCGGCTCACGGTCTGGTCCACCAGTTCGGCAACGCTCTGGGGGCGGTGGTAAAAGCCGGGCAGGGGCGGGAAGATGATGCCGCCCATCTCGGTCACGCTGGTCATGTTGCGCAGGTGCGCCAGATTCAAGGGCGTCTCGCGCACCATCAGGATCAGGCGGCGGCGCTCCTTGAGCATGACGTCCGCCGCGCGCGTGATCAGGTTGTCGGACAGACCATGTGCCACCGCCGCCAGGGTTCGCATGGAACAGGGCGCCACCACCATGCCGTCGCACTGGAAGGAGCCGCTGGCTATTGCCCCGCCGACATCGCGCGCCGCGTACACCACGTCGGCCAGCGCCTCGACGCCCGCACGATCCATGTCAAGCTCCTGCTGCAGGTTCAACAGCCCCGCATCGGACACCGTCAAATGGGTTTGCACCTGACCCAGCTCACGCAGGACCTGCAACAGGCGAACGCCATAGATGGCGCCACTCGCACCCGAGATCGCGACAACAATGCGCTTTTGCGGGGCAGACGCAACCAGGTGCATGGTCAGAACAGGTCCGGACAACCGGGGACTCAGTGCGACGCCAGTCTGGCCTTCATGCGCGCCAGCACATTGGCCGGCTTGAGTTGCTCGAGGTTGAACACCGGCAGTTCGATCGCATCGATCGTGTTCTTGACCAGCAGGCCCAGTTCGGTATCACCTTCCATCGCCAGGCGCCGGCTGAAGAACAGCGTGTCCGGGTCTTCCTGGCGCCGCGCCAGCAGGACAAAATCGTGCGCGCTGGCGCTGATCGTCAGGTCGGCTTCGCCCTTGTTCTGGCAGGCGGTGAAGCGCTCGTTGCGCCACTCGAAATCAAACACCAGTTGGGCGTCGGTCACACGCAGGCGCAGCTTCTTGCCCTGCAACATCTCGCGCACATCGCTGGCCAGGTTTTTCGCCAGCGCCAGATTCAGGCCGGTCACAAAGAAAAAGGAGCCCGGATAAGCCGGCAGCAGGGCCAGCAGATTGCCAACCGGCTTGGGCAGGGTGTAGGGCGTGGCGTGCATGGTGAATCCTTTAATAAGGCAGAGCTTACTGCGTTTCGGCAAGGCGCGGCAAAGCCGCGTCCCGGCACAGTTCCAGGCCCGGCTTGCCATACCAATAGCCGTTGCAGGCCTGCTCCGGCATCAGGGGCGTCATCGCCTGCATTGCGGCGTCGGCGCTGGCGCCGGCGTTCATCACGCCATGGAACAGGTCGATGATCGCAAGCGTGTGCTGTGCCTGCGGGCTGATGCGCACCACATCAACGCCGATCTCGCGCAGGGCACCGAGTTCGGGCAACAGGTTGTAGACACGCGCCGACTGGGTCTGGATGCCATTGAGCACCAGAAATTCCTCGCCCTCGCGTGTGCGCATCTGCAAACCATCGGCGTGGTCAATGCAGCGGAACTGGCAGTCGTCCTTGGGCAGGTTGTAGTGGCGCGCGGTAAAGCAGCGCGCCGAAAACGCCAGCGGCATGCGGCCGTAGGCGAAGACTTCGGTTTCAAGACCCGCCGGGCGCCCCTGCTGCAGCAGTTTGAGGTCGTCGCGCCCCATCTCCATCGGCATGACCCAGCGCTTGATGCCCAGCGCCGCCATCCATTGCAGGGTCGGCAGGTTGTAAATGTTGAGGTGCGGACCGGCCACAAAAGGCACCTTGCCCTCCAGGCAGTGCACCGCCCCCATGTCATTGGCCTCGACCATGAAGTCGCCCTGGACCGACATGTCTGCAATCTTGTGCAGGGTGGTGACGTCCGAGCCCGATTCGATCAGCACCTGGGTTGAGAGGATGACTTCCTTGCCTGCTTCCTTGAGCATCGCGGCCACATTGAGCCAATCGGCCAGGCGCAATTCACGCCGGCGCGAGCAAACGGTCTCGCCGAGGTAAACGATATCGACCGGGGATTTGGCGACGGCTTCGTAAAAGCCCAGCACGGTCTCGCGCGGCCAGTAGTAGAGCAGGGGGCCCAATGCAAGTTTCATCATTTCCATGGCCTGTGATAAGCGCCCAGCGTGTGTTGTTGACCTTCGGCGACCTTGTCCAGATCGGTCATCCAGACCGGCTTGGCCGAGTAGCGGTGCGGGTTTTCGCGACAGTTGTCGATGGCTTCGCGCCAGACCTTGGTCACCTGTGCCACGTAGGCCGGGCTGCGCTGGCGGCCTTCGATCTTGATGGCGCGCACGCCCATCTTCATCAACTCCGGCAGCAAAGACAAGGTGTTGAGGCTGGTCGGTTCTTCGATGGCGTAGTAGTTCGTCTCGTCGCCGACATCGAAACGACCCTTGCACAGGGTCGGATAGCCGGCGTTTTCGCCGGTGGCGTAACGGTCGATCAGAACACCATTGAGGCGCGACTCGCGCCCCTGCGGCGTTTCCTGCCAGCGCACGGCCTTGGGCGGCGAGCACACGCCATTGGTGTTGGGGGCTTCGCCCGTGACGTAGCTCGACAACGCGCAGCGCCCTTCGACCATCACGCACAGGCTGCCAAAGCCGAACACCTCGATCTCGATCGGCGTTTTCACCAGCACCTGTTCGACCTGCGTCATCGACAGCACGCGCGGCAGCACGGCACGCACGATGCCGAAGTGCTCGTGGTAAAAATTGAGGGCTTCGTAATTGGTGGCCGAACCCTGCACCGACAGGTGCAGGCGCAATTCGGGGTGGTGCTTGCAGGCATAGGCCATCATGCCGGGGTCGGCCAGGATGACGGCGTCAACGCCGCCTTGCGCCGCGCGGTCGATGGCCTGGCACCAGGCCTGTGGATTGGCGGCCTGGGGGTAGGTATTGAGGGCGACAAAAACCTTGCGCCCGCGGTCGTGCGCGTAGCGGATGCCGGTGGTGATGGCGGCTTCGTCAAAATTGAGCCCGGCAAAGTTACGTGCGTTGGTGGCGTCGCGGAAACCGAGGTAGACGCAGTCGGCTCCGTTGTCGACCGCGGCTTTGAGCGCCGGCAGACTGCCGGCCGGGCAGACCAGTTCCAGAGGCGCGGGCGCCGGCGCAGGGGAATGAACGGTAGTGGAATTCATATCGTTGATGACGTAAGCCGCCTGGGCAGATGTGTCACTACCCGCCGCAACTGGCAGGCAAAGTGCAAGGTCACGAAGGTATCAGAGCACACGTTCAACTCCCATGACATAAGTCAACTCGACTTGAGTTATCCAGGCCGAAGCAGCCCGCTACAAACCCGGGGCTGCAGCAACTGCCTGGCGCACGAAACGATTTAAAGATGCATTGTAAATGCCTTTATTATCGAGATTCAAGCGGTGAGAATGCAAGCTGCTTTTCAATCTGTTGCGACTCACCCTATGAACCGACACCTTTGGCTGCTCACCCTGTGTCAGGGATTATTCCTGACCAACAACGTCACCTTTATCGCGATCAACGGCCTGGTCGGCCTGAGCATGGCGCCGCTGGGCTGGATGGCGACCCTGCCCGTGATGGCCTACGTGGTCGGTGGCGCGCTCTCCACCGGACTGGTGGCCAAAACGCAGGCCCGCTTCGGCCGCAAGGCCTCTTTTCAGCTCGGCCTGCTGGTGGTCTTGTTGGCGTGTCTGCTGTGCGCCTGGGCTGCTGTGACCCGTAACTTCTGGCTGCTCTGCAGCGCCACACTGATCGCTGGCTACTACAACGCCAACGCCAACCTCTACCGCTTTGCTGCGGCCGAACTGGCCGCGCCGGCCTGGCGCGAAAAAGCGGTTTCCCTGGTGCTGGCCGGTGGTCTGATCGGCGCCGTGATCGGGCCCAATCTGGCACAGCAGACGCGCACCTTGATGAGCGTGCCCTTTGCCGGCGCCTACATCACGCTGAGCCTGGTCGCGCTGCTGGCCATGGCACTGCTGGCGTTCATTGATTTTCCGCCGCTGACGAGCCAGAAATCAGCGAGCGCGGGCCGACCGCTGGGCCAGATCATGAAGCAGCCGACCTTCATCATTGCGGCGCTCACCGGCGCCCTGGGCTACGGCATCATGAACCTGCTGATGGCTGCCACGCCGCTGGCCATGCAGCAACACAATTTCGCGTTTTCCGACGCGGCGCTGGTGCTGCAATGGCATGTGATCGGCATGTTCGCGCCCGGCTTTTTCACCGGACACCTGATCAAGCGCTTCGGCCCACTGGCCATCATGAGCCTGGGCCTGCTGCTCAATGCCCTGTGCATCGCGATCGCGCTCTCCGGCGTCGAACTGGACCAGTTTCTGACCGCCCTGTTCCTGCTCGGCGTCGGCTGGAATTTCCTGTTCACCGGCAGCACGACACTGTCGCTGCAAACCTACCGGCCCGAAGAAAAAGACAAGGTGCAGGGCGCCCTGAATTTCTTTGTTTTCGCCACCCTGGCCCTGAGCTCCTTTTCATCCGGCGTGCTGGTCACCACCAGCGGCTGGCGGCTGCTCAATTTCGGCTCCGTGCTGCCGCTGGCGCTGATCGCGTCCGCCCTGCTGTGGCTCGCGATCCGACAGCGTCGCGCAGTATGATGCTGTCATAAAAGGCGGCCAGGTCCACTGCGCTTGCCCAACACCTCAGGAGACAAGACCATGCAAAGAAGACATCTGCTCGCCAGCGGCCTGCTGGCTGGCGCGCTGCCGCAATGGGCGCTGGCCCAGGCACTGGAAAAACCCAAGCTGACGGTTGCCGTAGGCGGCAAGAACCTGCTCTACTACCTGCCGCTCACAGTAGCCGAGCAGTTGGGCTACTTCAAGGCCGAAGGGCTGGATGTGACCATCGTCGATTTCGCCGGCGGCTCGCGCGCCCTGCAGGCGGTGGTGGGCGGCAGCGCCGATGTCGTGTCCGGCGCGTTCGAGCACACGGTCAACATGCAGTTCAAGGGCCAGCGCATGCGCGCCTTTGTGCTGCAAGGCGCAGCGCCGCAAATCGTGCTGGGCATCAACCCGAAAACCATGGCCGACTACAAGAGCATTACCGACCTCAAGGGCAAGAAGATCGGTGTCACGGCGCCAGGCAGTTCAACCAATGTGATGCTCAACTTTGTACTGGCCAAGGCCGGGCTGAAGCCGAGTGATGTCAGCGTCATCGGCGTTGGCGCCGGCAATGGCGCCGTTGCCGCCATGCGCTCCGGACAGATCGACGCCATCAGCAATCTGGACCCGGTCATCACGCTGCTGCAACGCTCGGGCGACCTCAAGATCATTTCGGACACGCGCGTCATGGCAGAGTCGGAAAAAGTGTTCGGTGGCCCGATGCCGGCGGCCTGCCTGTACGCCATGCAGTCCTTCATCAACAGCAACCCGAAAACAACGCAGGCGCTGGCCAACGCCATCGTTCGCGCCGACAAATGGATCCGCAACGCCGGCGCCGCTGACATCATCAAAGCCGTGCCCGAGAGCTTTCTGATGGGCGACCGCGCCGTCTACATCGACGCCTTTCTGGCGGCCAAGGGTGCCCTGTCGCCCGACGGCATGATCCCGGACAAAGGCGCGCAAACGGCCTTCAAAGCCCTGGCCAGCGTGGACCCGGAACTGGCCGCCGCCAAGCTGGACCTGGGCGCGGTTTACACCAACGACTTTGTCAAAGCAGCCAACGCCAAATACCCCAAGGGATGACAGCCGCGCTTGAACTCAAAGGGGTCGCCTGCACCTTTGTCAGCCGCAACGACCCGAACCAGCGCTACACCGCGGTGCAGGACGTCAGTCTGACAGTGGGCGCGGGCGAGTTCGTCAGCGTGGTCGGCCCCACCGGCTGCGGCAAGAGCACCTTGCTCAATGTTGGCGCCGGCCTGCTCGAACCCAGCACGGGGTTGGTGTCCGTCTTTGGCCAGCGGCTGCTGGGCATCAACCGCCACGCCGGCTATATGTTTCAGGCCGAAAGCCTGATGCCCTGGCGCACGGCACTGGGCAATGTCATGGCCGGCCTCGAATTTCAGGGCCTGGCCCAGGACCAGTCCCGCGCGCGCGCCGAAGACTGGCTGCGCCGGGTTGGCCTGGGCGGCTTTGGCGATCGCTACCCGCACCAGATGTCGGGCGGCATGCGCAAGCGCGTCAGCCTGGCGCAGACCCTGGTGCTCGACCCCGACATCATCCTGATGGACGAGCCGTTTTCCGCGCTTGACATCCAGACCCGTCAGTTGATGGAAAACGAGTTACTAACCCTGTGGGCGGCCAAGAAGAAGGCCGTGCTCTTCATCACGCACGACCTGGACGAAGCGATTGCCATGAGCGACCGGGTGGTGGTCCTGAGCGCCGGCCCGGGCAGCCACCCGATCGGTGAATTCGTCATCGACATCCCGCGCCCGCGCGATGTGGCTGAAGTGAAAATCACAGCGCGCTTCATCGAACTGCACCAGGCCATCTGGTCGGTGCTGCGCGACGAGGTGCTCAAGGGCTATCAACAACAACTGCAGGTGCCCTGAGCACGTTGCGACTGCCATGTGGAAATTGATCAAACCGCGCGCCCAAACCCTGTGGCTCTGGCAACTCGGCTTGCTGGCGCTGTTGTTCGCTTTCTGGCATGTGATGACGGTACCGGGCCTGATCCCGCCCATGCTGTTTGCCGACGAGCGCCAGGCCGCCTTCTTTTTTGGCGAGCCCCTCAAGATCTTTGTTCGCGTCTGGGCCTGGTTTGTGCGCGATGCCGACATCTACCAGCACCTGGGCGTGACCCTGACCGAAACCCTGCTGGCCTTTGCCATCGGCTCCGCCATGGGACTCGCGGGTGGCCTCTGGCTGGCGCTCGCACCGCTGGCCTCGGCCCTGCTCGAGCCCTACATCAAGGCTTTCAACGCCATGCCACGCATCATTCTGGCGCCGATCTTCGCCGTCTGGTTCGGCCTGGGCATGGGCTCCAAAGTCGCTTTGGGTGTGACACTGGTCTTCTTCATCGTCTTTTTCAATGTCTACCAGGGCGTCAAGGAGGTCAGTCCGGTGGTGCTGGCCAATGCCCGCATGCTCGGCGCCAGCCAGCGCCAGTTGCTGCGCCAGGTCTACCTGCCCAGCGCCACGAGCTGGGTTTTCAGTTCGTTGCACACCTCGGTCGGTCTGGCGTTCGTCGGCGCCGTGGTCGGCGAATACCTGGGCTCCAGCCAAGGCGTGGGCTACCTGATCCTGCAGGCCGAGGGCAGTTTTGACATCAACACGGTGATGGCCGGCATCCTGGTGCTGACCGCCTTTGCACTGGTACTCGACGAGCTGGTCGGGCAAATAGAAAAGCGGCTGATGAAATGGCAGCCGCGATCCGGGGAAACCGAGAAGCTTTAGCTGACGGAAGGGAAACGCGCGTCCAGCCAGGTCTTGAGCTCGGCAAAAACCGGCTCGGCGTCGAGCTCATTGAAAATCTCGTGGTACAGGGTCTCGAAGCAATGCGCGCTGACCACCTGTTTCGGCGCTGCTGCGGCAAAAGCCTGGCTGCCCGCCGGATTCACCAGCTTGTCCGCGCCGGCATAAAGCAGCAAGGTCGGAACCTGCCATTTCGAGGCCAAGGCCACGGTGGTCGGACCAGCGTCAGCGATAAAGCGCGCCAGCCGGGCCGAGATCCGGTCATGCACGTTTCCGTCGGCAAGATAGGCGGCAACCACGCCGGGATCGTGCGAAAGAAAGCTTGGGTCGAGTCCGTTGCCTATACGCAGATTGGGCGCAATTTTCGGCAGTACCGCCACCAGTATTTTTTGCAGCGCTGTCAACCCGGGGTCGAGCGCAGGTGACGAAAGGATCAGCGCGTCGACCGGTCGCAGCGCCAGCGACACAAAACGCGCTGCCACCAGTCCGCCCAGGCTGTGTCCGAACAGAATCAGCGGCGTCTTGCGCGGCATGCGGACACGGGTGCTTTCCACAATGTCAGCCAGATCGTCAAGCAGCCGGGTATCGGTCGGCAGACCACCACGCGCGCCACCCGACTCGCCGTGGCCGTGCTGGTCATAACCGCGTACGGCAAAGCCCCAGTCATTGAGCCGGCGTGCGACATGGTCATAACGCCCCGCATGCTCACCCAGGCCGTGCACCAGCAGGACAACGCCGCGCAAGGCCAGGCGGTCGTCCAGCGGCCAGTCCTGGATGGCAAGGTTGTCGCCATCACCGGCGACAAACGTCATAAGGGTGCTCTCTGGATGCGTCATGTGGGTGGCTCCATCGTGGCGGCTATCATGCCACGTTCATCCCCCGATTGCCATTTTGCACAGGAACCAACCCATGACCTTGTTGACGACTCCGACCAGCATGCCCCCTGTGATCCGTCGCCGCAGCTGCCTGGCGCTGGCGGTAGCCTGGAGCCTGAGCGCACAACTGGCGCACGCCCAGGGCCGCCAGACACTGCGCATCTCGACTCCGGCTGTGCCCGAGGACTGGCACGCCCGTATGTGGACCGTCATGAAGGACCAGCTGGAGCAAACGGCACCGGGCCAGTTTGATGTGCAGATCAACCTGAATGCCTCGCTCTTCAAGCAGGGAGCAGAACCGGTCGCCATGGCACGCGGCAATCTGGAGCTGACGACGCTGTCGGCCTTTGACATCGCCAAGCTGGTGCCCGAGTTCTCCATCTTCACCGCCGGCTACGTCATCCGCGACCCGGCGCACCTGATGCAGGTGTTCAACGGC
>CAIRAW010000060.1 GCA_903876735.1 uncultured beta proteobacterium
GGGCGGCCTCGCTCGCGAGCTTGAACTCGGTCACGGCGGTGAAGGTCAGCACCACGCCCTCGATCACGTTATCGAACGTGCGGTAGGGCTGGATGCGCGCCAGATACCAGGCGCCGTCCGTTGTGCGTACTTCGCGCTCGATGGGGACCAGCGTATCGAGCACGGTCTGCAACTCGGCGGCGAGGTCGGCGCCGTCCAGATTAGAGGTGATGTCGCTTAAAGGGCGCCCGACGTCACTGCCGATCAGTCGGTAGACCTTGACCGCCGCTGGCGTGTAGCGCCGGATGACCAACTGGTGGTCCAGGAACAGGGTGCCCGTGCCGATGCTGTCGAGCAGGTTCTTCATGTCGTTCTGGATGCTGGTGAGCTGGTCGATCTTGGCATTGAGTTCGGAGTTGACGGTGATCGTCTCTTCGTTGAGCGACTGCAGCTCTTCCTTGGAGGTTTCCAGCTCTTCATTGGAGGACTGCAGCTCTTCGTTGGTGGACTGCAATTCTTCGTTGGTCGATTTGAGCTCTTCATTGGAGGCCTGCTGCTCTTCGCTGGTGGCTTGCAGGTTCTCTTTGCTGTAGGCGAGTTCGCGTTCCAACTCCTCGATGCGCGCGGCCTCGGCCGATGTCGCCACGGCGCGTTTGGGGCGTCCCGGTTTTGCGGCGGCCTTGTCGGGTGTCTGGTCAGTCACTGCAACGTCTTCGAAGCTGACCAGCAGCAGCGACTCGCCGCTCTTGTCGCGCGTCAGGGCGCGCACGCTAAAGCGCACCAAAGAGAAGCCGCCATTGGTTTTGACCGAAACCTCGCGCTTCAGAGTCGGTTCAGCTTGCACGGCCGCCGTGTTGATGGCCATGCGCAGCTCGATCTGCAAGCCCTCGCGCGCCATCTCGATCACGTTGTTGCTGACCGGTCCGGGAGCCGGACGCAGGTAGCGCCCGGTATCACCATGCACATACAGGATATTGCCTTTGACATCGGTGGTGACCGATGCCGGCGCGTAGGTTTGCAACAGCGCATGCGTGCTCAGCACAGCGATGCTGTTGCCATTGCCGATGCGGGCCTTGACGGTCGGCGCGGCGAGCGCCGGTCTTGCGGTCATGTCGGCGCTCCAGGTCTGGTCGGCGCTGCCTTGGCGCCAGGGCGCGGCCGGGGCATGTTTGGCGCGGTAGAACTTCCATTTGCGGTCGATGCTGGCGAACAGGTCGGGATGGCTGCTGATGCTCTCCGAGGTAGACAGGAACAGCACCCCGGCGTTCTTCAAGGCATAGTGAAAGTTGGGTATCAGGCGGGTTTGCGCTTCGGCCTCGAGATAGATCAACAGGTTGCGGCAGCTCAGCAGGTCGAGCTTGGTGAAGGGTGGGTCCTTGATGACGTTTTGCACGGCGAAAACCACCATGTCGCGGATCTCTTTCTTGACCTTGTAGCCCGCATCGTCCTTGTTGAAGAAGCGGCGCAGGCGCTCGGGCGTGATGTCCTGTGCGATGTTGGGCGGATAGTGTCCGACGCGCGCCACTGCGATGGCGTCGTCGTCGAGGTCGGTGGCGTAGATCTGGATGCCCAGTTCCTGCTCATGGCGGGCGCGCAGTTCGTCCTGCAGTTCGGCCAGCAAGATGGCGATCGAGTAGGCCTCTTCGCCGGTGGCGCAGCCAGCTACCCAGACACGAAAGGCGTAACCGGCTGGCTTGCCCGCCAGCAGCTCGGGCAGGACCGTCTTCTTGAGAACGACAAAGGCCTCGGGGTCGCGAAAGAAGCTGGTGACGTTGATCAGCAGTTCCTTGAACAGCAGTTGTGTCTCTTGGGGGTTTTCGCGCAGGAAGCGCGCGTACACCGCCTCGTCCTCGATGCCGTGCTGGGCCATGCGGCGCTGAATGCGCCGCCCGATGGTGCTTTTCTTGTAGAGCGAGAAGTCGTGCCCGGTGCTACTGCGCAGTTGCAGCAGGATCTGGTTAATGCCGGAGAGAACCTTCTCGGGCACAACCGCTGGCACGGAAAGCCGATAAGCCGCCTGGCGCGTCACTTCGAGCAGTATGGCGGGCATCTGTTCGACCGGCAGGATGTGGGTGGCGTAGCCCGATGAGATGGCGCTTTGCGGCATGCCGTCGTATTTGGCGCTGGAGGGTTCCTGCACCATGCAGACGCCGCCAGCACCCAGGATGGCGCGCAGGCCCAGCGTGCCGTCGGTGGCGGTGCCCGAGAGAATGACACCGATCGCCCGATCGCCCTGGTCTTCGGCCAGCGAGCGCAGGAAGCCGTCGATCGGCATACGCTGGCCGCGTACCATTTCGGGCACTGAGAGTTGCAACAGGCCGCCCAGGATGCCCATCTCGCGGTTCGGCGGGATGACGTAGACGTGATTCGCCTCAACCCGCATCTGGTCGAGCGCCTCGAGCACCGCCATGCTGGTGCAGCGCTGAAGGATTTCGGTCAAAAGGCTGACATGGCCGGGGTCAAGATGGGGCACCAGCACGAAGGCCATCCCGGTGTCGGCAGGGCAGGCGCGAAAGAAGGCCTCGAAGGCTTCCAGGCCGCCAGCGGAGGCGCCGATGCCGACGATGGGCATGGCAGGAGTAACGTCGGCCACTGCAGGTACGCCAGGCACCTCATCCGTTGCTGCGGCTGACTTGATGGTTTTCTTGGTCATCATGAAGGTTCATTCACCCAGAGTGGGCATTTCTGCGGATGGTAACTCGATCCAAGGGCCACAGGACACCTAGCTGTTTGGTAAAGACAGGCAAATCAATGGCTAAGGACGCGGCTCGGTGCGCCTTTCGATCATGAAGGTGACGCGATTTCGACCCGCCGCCTTGGATTGGTACATCGCGGCATCGGCGAATTTCAATAGTCCTTCAGCGCTTTTGTGTTGTGGCTCTATCAGTACAACGCCGATGCTGACGCTGCCGTGGTGCTCAATGGTTTTAGATTTGCTGCTGGCCGGCAGCAGGTAGGTCTCGGCCAACGCCGAGTGGATTTTTTCAGCTAACTTTTTAGTCTGTTCTACGGCATCGGCGTGGTCGGTTGTCAGGTCGCCCAGCAGCACCACAAATTCATCACCGCCAATACGTGAAACGGTGTCCACGGCACGTACACAACCAAGAAGTCGAACAGCAACCTCCATCAATAACGCATCCCCAATGCCATGACCATGCTCGTCGTTAAGTGGTTTGAAATTGTCCAGGTCCAGAAACATCAGGGCGCCGTAGTTGTCGCTACGCTGGTTGGCGGCCAGCGCCTGTCCCATGCGGTCGAGCAGCAGGCGCCGGTTCGGCAGGGCCGTCAGCGGGTCAAGAAAGGCGAGCTGGCGCACCCGCTCTTCCATCATTCTGGTTTGGGTGATGTCCTGCACAAAACCCAGCACCATCAGCGGTTTGCCCTGCGCATCGTGCTCCAAAGTGGCCACCGAGTGGGTGATCCTCGCGGCCGAGCCGTCCGCCGGCATGATGGTGAATTCGAGGTCGTATTCGCCGCCTTCGTGAATCAGGCCCATCAGGCGTTGATGAACCGCCTCCCGATCCTGCTCAGCAATGCAAGCTTCAAAGCGATCAAAAGGGAACATCCCGGCAACGGGTGGAAATCCAAAGATGCGCATCCCTTCGGCCGAACCCCATATGTCGTTCGTCGCAAGGTTATAGGTCCAGGAGCCTGTGCCGCTGATGCGCTGCACAATCTCCATCTGTTTTTCGCCAACGCGCAGCGCTTGCTCGGATTGCCTCAAAGCAAATTCGGCTCTCGTCCTGTCCGAAATATCATGCACGATAGACATTAATTCAATTCGATCGCCAATTGAAATCAGGGTCGAGTGCACTTCGACCTCACGTACCTCGCCCGTGGCCAGCCGATGCTGGCGGTGAAAATAGTTATCACCCTTCTGCTCGGCCTTTTGCGTTTCTTCGGCGACCTGCTGCGGCAATAGCACATTGATGCCGTTGATAGACATGCCGATCAACGTCTTTGATGGATAGCCATAGAAAGCGATTGCGCTCTTGTTTGCTTCAAGGATCTGCCCGGACACTGGGTCGATCAGCAACATTACCGCACTGTTTTTTTCGAACAGTTGACGGAACCGGAGCTCGCTGTCGCACAGTGCCAGCTCAGCGCGCTTGCGCTCGTTGATGTCGTTAATGACAATGCGAAACTCCATTGGCGTATCGTCATCCTGTGCCAGGTTGACGGTCAGCTTGACCCATAAGGGCTGGCCACCCTTTGGCGCCACTTTCAACTCGCAGGTTTGCGTCTGGCGCGTGTCAAGAAGTTGTCGGCGCAGCAGGTAGTATGTCTCCTGATCAGCTGGCGCAATGAAGTTGCTGAACAACTGTTTTTCCAGTTGATTGCGCGCCTCTCTGAGCAGTTTGGCAGCGCTAAGGTTGGCCTGCAAAATCAAACCGTTCTCGCTGACGCTCAGATAGCCGACTGGTGCCAGTTCGTAGAGGTCGTAATAACGCTCGCGCTCGGCATCCAGCCTTAGCTGCGCCTGGCGCAGTTCCTCGTTCTGCATTTCCAGCTCGATCTGGTGCACGCGCAACTCATGCAGCATCTTTACCGCCTGTGCTGGCGAGAGTGTCTTATCGCTGATCGACTCCTCGCTGAGGTGGTCCTGCGCCAGCGCCTCGGCGCGCCGGCGTAGCGCCTTCAGGCGCTGCTCATCGGAGTCCACCACGCCCCCCCCCC
>CAIRAW010000061.1 GCA_903876735.1 uncultured beta proteobacterium
ACCTTGCCAATTTCCACGGCATTGCCAGACTGCACCGCATCGCGCATCAACTGCACCTGGATCTTCAGAAAAGCCAGCGACTGCGCGATCGAGTCGTGCAGCTCGCGCGCCAGCAAATGGCGCTCCTGCGAGACGGCTGCTTCCTTCTCGAGCGAATTCAGGCGCAGGTTTTCCATGGCGCCGGCCAGGTGGCTGCTGAGCGCTTCGAGCAGCGAGCGCTCGGGCGCAGACAGCGTGACGCGCGCGTGGTAGAACAGATCAACCTCGCCCATCAGGTGATCGTGTTGGTAGACCGGTACGTTGACGACGGTCTCGAAGCCGGCCTTGGCGCAATGTTGCAGCGCGCTCTTGGCGATGTCGCGGATCGGGATCACACGCAGATCGGTCGCACCCACGTCAGCGCCGCAATGGCAGTCACCCTTGGCAATGCACAGCTCGTCGTTCACCATGGCGCCCGGCAGGCCGTGCGCTGCCAGCATCAGGTAGCGCTGGTTGTCCTGATCGGACCAACGAACCGCAACGCCGTCGGCGTGCGCAATGCGCGCCACACTTTTGGCGAAGCCCTGCGCCAGCTCGTCGAGCGTGGTGGCTTTGGCGACCAGGGCCGTGACCTGGTACAGACTCTCCAACCGCTCGTGCTTTTCTTCGAGCTGGGCCGTCTTCTCGGCCACCTTGCGCTCCAGGTTGCGGTACATCGATTGCAGGTGCTCGGCCATGCCGTTGAAACCTTCGGCCAGGGTGCCGAATTCGTCGCTGGTGACGCGCTCAACGCGGGCGTCGAAATCGCCACCCTGAATTTTTTCGATCGCCTGCTTGAGCTGGCCGACCGGCTCCAGCACGAACAGGTAACCGGTGTAGAGCAGCACGGCCGCGCCCAGGATCGCCATCGCCAGCATGCTCATCTGCAGCAGGTGGAGCATCGCTGTCCAGTGCGCCATGTGGGCCTCAATACTGGTCACGAAGGCGTCGATGTTGGAAGCAAAGCGGACGGTCTGAGCGCGCAAATCGCTCAGCGCGGTCGGCCGGGCATCGATCCAGTGCGAGCGGTAGCTTGCCCAGTCCTGCTCGACGGTCGTAAAGCGCGCGCGCACCGTGGCGTCCCAGGGCACAAACAGCGGCCGCTCGGGGTCGCCGCGGCGCAGTGTCGCCAGACTGTCGTTGAATTCACTGACCTGTTGCGCCAGGGCGCCGGTTTCGCCGGTGCCGATCGAGAGCGCCATCCGGTACGACTGCATGCGCATGCGCCCGGCCTCGTTGACGGCAGCAGCACCGCCGTCCAACTGCCACGAGACCCACAGCGTTGCCGCGGTCGAAAGCAGGGCCAGCAACAGAAAGGGCAGGCCCACCAAGGCCAGCTTGGCCCCCAGGCTCCAGTGCTTGGGCACGGTCATGGTGTGGCGCTGGCAACAACGACTTCACGGCTCATTGCAAACTCCAGTGGTGGGAAAAATTGGACAGAATTTTCATGCCTTGTGGCTGCGCTGCATCAAACCGCATTTTGCGCCAGCGGCAAGCGCGCGCTGGTGTTCAGGCCATTGACCTGGCCCAGTTCCTCGCGATTGATCAGGCTCAGGCTGCCGCCCAGCGCCAGCACAATCTCGTGGCAGATGGCCAGACCGAGCCCGGAGCCGGAGCGGTCCTCACCCGAGGCAAAAGGCTGGAACAGGCGCTCGCGCAGCTCGGGCGAGATGCCGCTTCCGCTGTCGCTGATGAGCAGCGTTGCACACTGCTCATCGCTGAGCAACTGAACTATCAGGCTGCCGTGGGGCGGCGTGTGGCGGATGGCGTTGTGCAGCAGGTTGCGCGCGAGTTCGCGCAGCATCCAGTCATGGGTGAGGATGCGGGCGCTGCTGGTCGCGATGTCGAAATCAAGGTCCTTGGCGGCGATCAGCGGCGAGAGGTCGAGCGCCACCTCGCGCACGACCTTGGCCCAGTCGATCGCGAGTGTGGCGGGTTGCTGCACCAACTGCGCCACTTTGGCCATCGACAGCATCTGATTGGCCAGGGCGGTGGCGCGGCTGACCGTGTGATTGATCTCGTGCAGCGCCTGCGTCGCTTCCACATCACCGCGCAGGGCCGACTGCACCTGCACCTTCAGGACCGCCAGCGGCGTGCGCAACTGGTGTGCCGCATCGCGCACAAAACGCTTTTGATTGGCCAGCAGGTGCTGCAAGCGGCTCATGATGCTGTTGGTGGCATCGATCAGCGGCACCAACTCGCGCGGCGCGTCCGGTGCCTGTAGCGGCGTCAGGTCGCCGTCAGGCCTGGCCTGCAATTGCGCGCTCAGGCGGCGCACGGGTCGCGTGGCGCGCTGCACCACCAGCACCACCACCAGGGCAATCGTGGCCACCAGTGCGGCCTGGCGCCACAGGGTGTCGATCAGGATCTGGCGCGCCAGCGTGTGGCGCAACTCCAGCGTTTCAGCCACCTGCACCACGGCCATGGCGCGGGCCCGGTTCATCGCGACCGGCTGCAGCAGGACGGCCACCCGCACCGCGTCGCCCTGGTAGACGTCGTCATAAAAATCCACCAGGGCCGCATAGGGACCGCGGTCTGGCAAACGGCCGTGCCAGGCCGGCAGCGCTTCGAAGCCGTCGATCAGATCGCCTTGCAGGTTCGAGATGCGGTAGACCATGCGGCTGTGGTTGTCGGCCTCGAACGCTTCCAGTGCCGCATAAGGCACGGTGGCGCGCAACTGCGCGAGGTCGCCGTCGCCAACGGCTGTGACGTGTTCACCGATCGACTTGGCCGACGCCAGCAGCGTGCGGTCATAGGCGGTATTGACGGCGCCCAGCGCCTGGCGGTACAGGCTGAAAGTGTCGACCAGAATGAACAGGGCAATCGGCAACAGGATGCCCAGCAGCAGATAACGGCGCAGCGAGGTGCCGGCGATGCTGCGCACGGCGCGGGTCGTGGCGTCGGGCTTACGGGATGGGCTGTCCGTCTTCAAGCGTCAACCTTGAGCAGGTAGCCCAGTCCGCGCAGCGTCACCAGCGTTGCGCCAGTGGCAGCGAGCTTTTTGCGCAGGCGGTAGGCCACGACCTCGACCGCCTCGAACTGCACATCCACCTCACCCGGAAACACCAGCTCGAACAATCGCTCCTTGCTGACCGCGTGACCGGGCCGTGCCAGCAGGGCTTTGAGCAGCGCCAACTCGCGCGGCGTCAGATCGAGCACCTGGCCCTGGTCGTAGATGGCGCCGCTGGCCTTGTCGTAGCGCAGGCCGGCTGCGCCCGGCGCGCCGGTGCTTGACTCGTCGCTGATGCCGGGGCGGCGCCTGTGCAGTGCCCGTAACCGGGCCTCGAGTTCGTCGAGGTCAAAGGGCTTGGCAAGGTAATCGTCGGCACCGGCGTTCAGACCCAGGACCCGGTCGCCGACCGTGCCACGAGCGGTCAGGATCAGCACCGGTGTTGCCAGTCCCTCCAGGCGCGCCTGTTCCAGCACTTGCAGTCCGTCGCGCCCGGGCAGGGTCAGGTCCAGCATCACCACATCGGGCAGGCTGGCGCGCCAGCGCCCCAGGGCAGCACGGCCGTCGACGCAGACCTCGATCTCCCAGCCCAGGCGCGCCAGGGCGCGCTGCAGTGTGCTGTGCAGGGCGGGATCGTCTTCGACTATCAGGAGTTTCATGGGCGACACCATAGCATTTTGAAGCGTCCAGCCAGCCGGTCGCGGCGCGACTCAGTGTTTACCCTAGTGCGTGTGGACAGCCATTTGACAGGCTACCCGTGCATCATCGTGGCGTGACAACACCAACAGGAGAATACGGATGCGTCGTGATACTTTTCTGAAATCGATGGCGGCCCTGGCCGCAACAGCCGGCCTGCCGCTGTCCGCCCTGGCCGGTACGAACATCAAGATGATGATTCCGGCCAACCCGGGCGGCGGCTGGGATACGACCGGGCGCGCACTGGGCAAGGCCCTGCTCGAAGCCAAGGCGGCCGATACCGTGACCTATGACAACAAGGGCGGCGCGGCCGGCGCACTGGGTCTGGCGCAGTTTGTCAGTGGCTCCAAGGGTGACCCGAACGCCATGATGGTCATGGGCGCCGTGATGCTGGGTGGCCTGATCACCGGCAAGCCGCCGGTGTCGTTGAGTTCGGCCACGCCGCTGGCGCGCCTGACGAGCGAATACAACGTCTTCGTGCTGCCGGCGAATTCGCCGTTCAAGAGCATGAAGGAAGTGATCGAGCAGTTCAAGAAGGACCCCGGCAGTGTCAAGTGGGGCGGCGGTTCACGCGGCTCCACCGAACACATTGCCGCGGCCATGATCGCGCGTGAAGCCGGCATCGACGCAACCAAGGTCAACTATGTCGCGTTCCGGGGCGGCGGCGAAGCCACGGCGGCCATTCTGGGCGGCAACGTCACGATCGGCGGCGGCGGCTACAGCGAACTTTCCGAGTACATCAACGCCGGCAAGATGAAGGGTCTGGCGGTTACCTCGGGCACGCGCCTCAAGGGCGTCGACATTGCCACGCTCAAGGAGCAGGGTATCAATGTTGAAATCGGCAACTGGCGCGGCGTCTATGGCGCACCTGGCATCACACCGGCGCAGCGCAAGGCGCTGACCGACATGCTGCTTAAGGCCGCCAAGACCAAGTCCTGGGCCGAGTCGCTGGACAAGAACAACTGGACGGCGGCGGTGCTGGCGGGTGCTGAGTTCGAGAAATTCGTCGATGACGATTTCGCATCCCTGCGCGCCACCATGGTCAAGGCTGGCATGGTTTGAGGCTGCTATGACACACGACGCCCGCACCTCCATTCTTCTTCAAACCGGGGTCGGCGTCGGCGTCATCCTGGTGGCCCTGGGACTGGCGGCCGGTGCCGTCAGCATTCCGTCGAGTGCCGGTTATGCCGGCATCGGCCCCAATTTTCTGCCCTGGCTGGTGGCGTTTGCCCTGCTGGTCTGCGGCGGCTTCATGGTCTACGAGGCGCGCAGCGGCGGCTTTCGTGAGATGGAGGAAATGACCGGCGACGAAAAGCCCTATTGGCCTGGCTTCGTCTGGATGTCGGCCGGTCTGCTGGCCAATGCCGCGCTCATCACCACGATCGGTTTTATTCTGAGTTGCACCCTGTGCTTTGTGCTGGCCGCGCGCGGACTGCGCAACGCCCAGGGGCAATCTGACCAGGGTTTGAAGCCATGGCTCAGTGACATCGTGACTGGCGTGCTGATTGCAGCCCCGGTCTACTGGATGTTCACCCAATTCCTGGCCATCAACCTGCCCAGCCTGACCGAAAGCGGGTGGCTCTGATGGAAATCTGGAATCAACTGCTGCAAGGCTTTGTCACCGCCGGCACGCCGGTCAACCTTTTGTGGGCCTTTGTCGGCTGCGCCCTCGGCACTGCGGTTGGCGTGCTGCCGGGCATTGGCCCGGCCACCGCGGTGGCCATGCTGCTGCCGATCACGGCCAAGGTCGACGCCACGGCCTCGATGATTTTCTTTGCCGGCATCTACTACGGCGCCATGTACGGCGGCTCGACGACCTCGATTCTGCTCAACACGCCGGGCGAAACCGCCAGCATGGTGACGGCGATGGAAGGCAACAAGATGGCCAAGAGCGGGCGCGCCGGTGCGGCGCTGGCGACCTCGGCGATCGGCTCCTTTGTCGCCGGCACCATAGCCACCATCCTGGTGACGCTGTTTGCGCCAGTGGTGGCGGATTTCGCCGTCAAGCTCGGCCCGCCCGAATACTTCATGCTGATGCTGCTGGCCTTCACCACCGTCAGCGCCGTGCTCGGGCAAAGCGCCGTGCGCGGCCTGACTGCGCTGTTTGTCGGACTGGCAGCCGGGCTTGTCGGCATGGACCAGATTACGGGCCAGGCGCGCTACACCGGGGGTGTGCCCGAACTGCTGGATGGCATCGAGATCGTGCTGGTGGCCGTGGGCCTGTTTGCGGTGGCCGAGGCCTTGCATGCCGTGCTGTTTGAAGGCCGTGTCGTCGAACACGAGAACAAGATGAGCCGCGTCAGCATGACGCGCGAAGACTGGCGCCGCTCGATTCCGGCCTGGCTGCGCGGCACGGCCATTGGCGCACCCTTTGGCTGCATTCCAGCCGGCGGCACCGAGATCCCGACCTTTCTGAGCTACGCGGCCGAAAAGAAGCTGGCCAAGGGTTCAAACCTGGCCGAGTTCGGCACCAAGGGCGCGATCGAAGGCGTGGCCGGCCCGGAAGCGGCCAATAACGCCACCGTGACGGCGGCACTGATTCCACTGTTGACGCTGGGCATTCCGGTCTCCAACACCACAGCCATCCTGCTCGGCGCGTTTCAGAATTACGGCATTCAGCCGGGTCCGCAACTGTTCAGCAGTTCGTCGGCCCTGGTCTGGGCCCTGATCGCTTCGCTCTACATCGGCAACGTGATGCTGCTGGTGCTCAATCTGCCGCTGGTAGGCCTGTGGGTCAAGCTGCTGCGGGTGCCCAAGCCGCAGCTCTACGCCGGCATTCTGATCTTCGCCACGGTCGGCGCCTACGGTATGCGCCAGAGCGCGTTCGATCTGTTCCTGCTCTACGGCATTGGTCTGCTTGGTCTGGTGATGCGGCGCTTCAACTTTCCGACCGCACCCGTGGTAGTCGGCATGATTCTGGGGCCGCTGGCCGAAGCGCAGCTGCGCAACGCGATTTCGATCGGCGAGGGCAGTGCGATGGTGTTCCTGCAGCGTCCGATGTCGCTGACCCTGATCGGCATTGTGCTGGCCGTGCTCGTGCTGCCGCGCGTGTTGAAACGGCGCGACGTGGTCCACCTGTCCTGAACAACGAGCCCGCCGCCGCGGCGCGCCGGTAGCAGCGCTGTGGCAGGCTAACATCGGTCGATGGACAACACCGATTCCCTGCCGCGTGACGCCCAGAGCATTCTGGAGCTGGCGGCGCGCTCCATGTTTGAGCTCTTTGCCAGCGCCAGTGAAGGCATGCTGCTGGTGGACCGCCAGGCGCGCGTGGTCTGGGTCAACGAGCAATACAAGCGCTTTCTGCCGGCGCTGGGCTTTGAGCGGGTCGAGGACTTTGTCGGGCACCCGGTGGCCAGTGTGGTGCAGAACACCCAGATGCACCATGTGCTCGAGAGCGGCAAGCCGATCCTGATTGACCTGCTGACGAATCGCGCCGGCACCTTCGTCGTCAGCCGCATTCCCCTGCGCGACGGCGCTGGCGAGGTGATAGGCGCGCTGGGCATTGTTCTGTTCGACCATGCCGAGACCAGCCTGCAGCCGCTGGTGGGCAAGTTTGCCCTGCTGCAGCGTGATCTCGATGACGCCCGGCGCGAACTCGCCAGCCAGCGCATCAGCCAGCAAAAGAGCGAACGGGGCGGACTGCGCCAGTCGCGCTACACCTTTGCCAGTTTTGTCGGCAGCAGCCCGGCGGCGGTCGAGGTCAAACGCCAGGCGCGCCGCGCGGCGCAGACAGCGAGTCCGGTGCTGCTGCTCGGTGAGACCGGCACCGGCAAGGAGTTGCTGGCGCACGCCATTCACGCATCCTCGGCGCGCGCGGCCAGCCCCTTCATCAGCCTGAATATTGCGGCCGTGCCCGACACCCTGCTGGAGGCCGAATTCTTCGGTGTCGCCCCCGGCGCTTACACCGGCGCCGACCGCAAGGGGCGTGAGGGCAAGTTTCGCCTGGCCCATGGCGGCACCTTGTTTCTCGATGAAATCGGTGACATGCCGCTGGCCCTGCAGGCCAAGCTCTTGCGCGCGCTGCAGGAGGGTGAAATCGAACCCTTGGGTTCGAACAAGCTGCTGTCTTTTGATGCGCGTGTGATCGCCGCCACCTCGCGCGATCTGGCCCAACTGGTGCGCCAGGGCGAGTTCCGTGAAGACCTGTTTTACCGCCTCAATGTGCTGCCAATCCGGGTGCCGCCGCTGCGCGAGCGACGCGCCGACATGGCCGCGCTGGTCGAGGTGCTGGGGGAAGACATGGCCCTGCGCAACGGTGTCCAGCCACCCGAACTCAGCACCGAGGCGCTGGAACTGCTGATGGCGCAGGTCTGGCGCGGCAACATCCGGGAGTTGCGCAACGTGCTCGAGCAGGCCACGATGCGCAGCGATTCGCATCGCATTGAAGCCGCACATCTGGCTGCGGTCTTGCGCGAGGCCGGCGTCGAGCAGGTGGCGTCGCTGGCAGCGGCGACGGTCGCCCCAACGCCCTCCACGCTGGTTGTGCCAACGTTGTTGCCCCTGACGCAACAACTGGCCGCGTTGGAGCGTCAGGCCATTGCGGCTGCCATGGCGCAGGCCTCTGGCAACAAGGCGGCTGCGGCGCGCCTGCTTGGGATTTCGCGTGCCACGCTCTATGGGCGCCTTGCTGAAAATGTATGAAAATCAGACAAAATGTTCATTTATTAGACACTTAAAAGTGGATGAAATATGAACATATTTTTGTACCGTAAATTTTTATTCAATGAAATCAAGGTCTTGCAAATTGGCATATTTGGTGCATAGTCAGTTCTGAATCAACAACTTATCAGGAGACCAACATGGATCGTCGTACTTGGGCCACGTGCACCGCACTGACCACCGCCGCGCTGGCTTGCGCACTGGCTTCGCCGCTGGCTTTGGCCCAATCCAAGGAAATCAGGATTGCCCACATCTACAGCAAGACCGGACCGCTGGAAGCCTATGGCAAGCAGACCGCGACCGGTTTCATGATGGGCCTGGATTACGCCACTGGTGGCACCATGGTGGTGGCCGGCAAGAAACTCGTCGTGATCGAGAAGGACGACCAGGGCAAGCCCGATCTGGGCAAATCCTTGCTGGCAACCGCTTATTCGGACGACAAGGCTGATCTGGCCGTCGGCCCGACATCCTCCGGTGTAGCGCTGGCGCTGCTGCCGGTGGCCGAAGAGTACAAAAAGATCCTGCTGGTTGAGCCGGCAGTGGCCGATTCCATCACGGGTGAAAAGTGGAACAAGTACATCTTCCGCACCGGGCGCAACAGCTCGCAGGACGCCATCTCCAACGCGGTCGCGGTGGACAAGGCCGGCGTGACGCTGGCCACGCTGGCGCAGGACAACGCGTTCGGGCGCGACGGTGTCAAGGCCTTCAAGGACTCGGTGAAGAAAGCCAAGCTGGTGCATGAAGAGTACCTGCCGGCGGCTACCACCGATTTCACCGCCGGAGCGCAACGCCTGATTGACAAGCTCAAGGATCTGCCCGGGCGCAAGATTATCTGGATCGTCTGGGCCGGTGCCGGCAACCCGTTCAAGATCGTTGATCTGGACCTGAAGCGCTACGGCATCGAGATCTCCACCGGCGGCAACATTCTGCCGGCCATGACGGCCTACAAGAACTTCCCTGGCATGGAAGGCGCAGCCTATTACTACTTCGGCATCCCGAAGAACCCGGTCAACGAAGCCATGGTGGCGCGCCATTACAGCCAGTTCAAGACACCGCCTGATTTCTTCACAGCTGGCGGTTTTTCTGCGGCCATGGCGGTGGTTGCCGCGCTGACCAACAGCAAGGGCGATGCCACGGCCAACACCCTGATCAAGACCATGGAAGGCATGAGCTTCGAGACGCCCAAAGGCAAGATGACCTTCCGCAAGGAAGACCACCAAGCCATGCAGAGCATGTACCACTTCAAGATCAAGGTTGATCCGGCTTTTGCCTGGGGTGTGCCGGAACTGGTGCACGAGATCAAGGCCGAAGAGATGAATATTCCGATCAGGAATAAAAGGTAATTTGGCGCGGCGATGCCTGCGCGTCGGCAGTCCTAGACCAAGGTGCTGTCATTGCGGGCCCCGACCCGCAATCCATTGCCGCGCGGAACCTGGATTGCGGATCAGGTCCGCAATGACAAAACGGGGTTCGAATGACGCTGGTTTTAACAGTCGACCACTCCCACCCTTTTGATTCTGGCGTTCGATCATTGGCGAACTGTAAAAATGCTTGAAACCAAAGAACTCACGGTTCGCTTCGGCGGGCATGTGGCGGTGAACGCCGTCAGTTGCGCGTTCCAGCCCGGCACGCTGACGGCCATCGTCGGGCCCAATGGCGCCGGCAAGACCACGTACTTCAACCTGATCTCGGGGCAACTCAAGGCTACGTCGGGCGAGGTGTTCCTCAACGGCAACAGCCTGGCCGGCATGAGCCCTTCGGCGCGCACGCGCGCCGGACTCGGGCGCGCTTTTCAGCTCACCAACCTGTTTCCGAACCTGTCGGTGCTGGAGAACGTTCGGCTCGCGGTGCAGGCGGCGCGCGCTGGCGCGCATTTGCGCGGGCTGAATCTCTGGTCGGTCTGGAGTGACCACAAGGCTTTGACGCAACTGGCCGAGGAAGTGCTGGACGCCGTTGCCATGAACGACCAGCAGGACACGACGGTTGCAAGCCTGCCGCACGGCGACCAGCGCAAGCTCGAAGTGGCGCTGCTGATGGCGCTCGAGCCCGATGTCTTCATGTTCGACGAACCGACGGCCGGCATGAGCCACGACGAGGCGCCAGTGATCCTGAACCTGATACGCAAGCTCAAGGACGACAAGCGCAAGACCATTCTGCTGGTTGAGCACAAGATGGACGTGGTGCGCGAACTGGCCGACCGCATCATCGTGCTGCACAACGGTCGCCTGGTGGCCGATGGTGACCCGGCGCAGGTGATTGCATCGCCGGTGGTGCAGGAGGCTTACCTTGGGGTTGCCCCCAAGGACGTGGCAGAAGCGGCGAGGGCAGCGTCATGAGCGCAAACCTGCTCACGCTGCAAGGCGTGCACACCCACATCGGCGCCTACCATATCCTGCACGGTGTCGACCTCGCCGTGCCGCGCGGCCAACTCACCATGCTGCTCGGGCGCAACGGCGCGGGCAAGACCACCACGCTGCGAACCATCATGGGCCTTTGGCATGCGAGTCAGGGCCAGGTGACTTTCGGCGGACGCGACATCACGCAACTCACCACGCCCGACATCGCCGCGCTCAACATCGCCTACGTGCCGGAGAACATGGGCATTTTTTCCGACCTCACGGTCAAGGAAAACATGTTGCTCGCGGCGCGCTCGGCCAGCCGTGCCGCGCAGATGGACGCGACCCGTTTGCAGTGGATCTTCTCGCTGTTTCCCGCCGTCGAGAAATTCTGGGACCATCCGGCCGGCAAGCTCTCCGGCGGGCAAAAACAGATGCTGGCGGTGGCGCGCGCCATCGTCGAGCCGCGTGAGCTGCTGATCGTGGACGAGCCGAGCAAGGGCCTGGCGCCGGCCATCATCAACAACATGATCGACGCCTTTGCCCAACTCAAGGCCACCGGCACGACGATTTTGCTGGTGGAACAGAACATCAACTTCGCCAAACGCCTGGGCGACCAGGTGGCCGTCATGGACAACGGCCGCGTCGTCCACGCCGGCAGCATGCAGGCGCTGGCCGACGACGAAGCATTGCAGCGCTCGCTGCTGGGGTTGGCGATATGAGCAAGATTGATTTCGATTGGCGCCCCCTTGTATTGGTGCCGTTGTTGGCCTTGTTGGTCGCGCCCTTTATCGGCTCGGCCTCGACCTGGCTTACGCTGACGGTCGCGGGGCTGGCCATGGGCATGATCATCTTCGTCATTGCGTCTGGGCTTACCTTGGTGTTCGGCCTGATGGACGTGCTCAACTTCGGCCATGGTGTCTTCATTGCTCTGGGGGCTTTCGTTGCCACGACGGTGCTGGGGCTGATGGGCAACTGGACCGGCTCGCCCGATCTGTGGCGCAATCTGCTGGCGGTGTTTCCGGCCATGCTGGTGGCGATGCTGGTGGCGGGTGCGCTCGGTCTGGCCTTTGAACGCTTCATCGTGCGCCCGGTCTACGGCCAGCATCTCAAGCAGATCCTGATCACCATGGGTGGCATGATCATTGGCGAGGAACTGATCAAGGTGATCTGGGGCCCGCAGCAGATCCCGTTGCCGCTGCCCGAAGGCCTGCGCGGTGCCGTGCTGTTTGGCGACGCTGCGATCGAGCGCTACCGACTGCTGGCGGTGGTGGTTGGCCTGCTGGTGTTCGCGCTGCTGGCCTGGACCCTGAGCCGCACCAAGATCGGTTTGCTGATCCGCGCTGGCGTGCAGGACCGTGAAATGGTCGAGGCTATGGGCTACCGTATCAGGCGCCTGTTTGTCGGCGTTTTTGTCGTCGGCAGTGCGCTGGCCGGTTTGGGCGGCGTCATGTGGGGCCTGTACCAGCAGAATGTCACGCCGCAGATGGGCGCGCAGGTCAATGTGCTGATCTTCATCGTCATCATCATCGGTGGCCTGGGCTCGACCGGCGGCGCGCTGATCGGTGCCCTGTTGGTCGGCCTGATGGCGAACTACACCGGTTTTCTGCTGCCCAAGGTTGCGCTGTTTTCCAACATCGCGTTGATGGTGGCTATCCTGCTCTGGCGGCCGCAAGGCGTGTACCCGGTGGCGAATCGCTAGGGATGCTCTGCATAACTTCCACCATGCGCGTTCGAGTCCAAAACGGGATGATTTGCTCGCCAATACTGCGCGTCGTGTGCCGGGGGCACACGCAAGCAGTTTGGTGGGCAAGGCGCCCGTTTTGGGCCGAACCCCTCCGGGGGCGTGGTTTTGCGGGCGATCCGCTTCGTTGCAAAACCAGGCAAGGCGCCAGCCTTGCCTTGGGTTTTGCGCCTCTCGTCTCATCCCGCAAAACTCCCGCCGCGCGCGGTGGGAGTTATGCAGAGCATCCCTAGGACGACCATGCTGAACCGAATTCTTTCACACGATTTTCCGCGCAGCCGCGTGCTGGCCTTTCTGTTGCTGGTGCTGCTGATCGCCCTGGCGGGCGCGCCCTTCATCTTTCATGGCGTCAAGGCGCTCGATGTGGCGGCCAAAGTGCTGGTCTTCATCGTGCTCGTGGCCAGCTTCGATCTGCTGCTGGGCTATACCGGCATCGTCAGTTTTGCCCACACCATGTTTTTCGGCATCGGCGCTTACGGTGTTGCGGTGGCCATGACGCGCCTGGGGCCGACCTGGGGCTCGCTTGGTCTGGGGCTGCTGGCAGCGCTGGCGCTGTCCTTTGCGCTGGCGCTGCTGGTGGGCCTGTTCTCGCTGCGCGTGCGCGCCATCTTCTTTGCCATGATCACGCTGGCCGTGGCCTCGGCCTTTCTGACGCTGGCCTCGCAGTTGTCCGACATCACGGGCGGCGAAGACGGCCTGACCTACAAGGTGCCCGAATGGCTCTCGCCCAGTTTTGAATTCGCCGAGCAGCCCTTTCTGGGTGTCACGCTCGACGGCCGTTTGCTGTGCTACTACCTGTTGTTCGTGACCGCGACGCTGCTGCTCTTGGCGCTGCTGCGCATCGTGAATTCACCGTTCGGGCGTGTGCTGCAGGCGATCCGCGAAAACGAGTTCCGGGCCGAGGCGATCGGTTACCGCGTTGTTGTGTACCGCACAACCTCGAGCATTCTGTCGGCACTGTTCGCCTGTCTGGCCGGCGCCATGCTCGCGCTCTGGCTGCGCTACAACGGACCCGACACCTCGCTCTCATTCGAGGTCATGATGGACGTGTTGTTGATCGTGGTGATCGGCGGCATGGGCACGATTTATGGCTCGGCCATTGGCGCCGCCCTGTTCCTGATCGCACAAAGCTACCTGCAGGACTTGCTGCGTCTGGGTAGCGAGGCGGCCGCTGCCTGGCCGTGGCTCTCGGCCCTGCTGTCGCCGGACCGTTGGCTGCTCTGGCTCGGTGTGCTGTTTGTGCTGTCGGTGTATTACTTTCCCACCGGCGTTGTCGGGCGTTTGCGCGCCAACGCTGCAGGAGCGCGCGCATGAAGCAAGTGCCGGTTTCACGCTATTTGACCTGCGCCGGGCGCGAGATCCATGTCACCGAATGGGGCGCGCAGAACCACAAGACGGTGATGGCCTGGCACGGCCTGGCACGCACCGGGCGCGACATGGACGAGCTCGCAGCGCACCTGAGCGCGCGTGGCTACCGCGTGCTGTGCCCCGACACGCTGGGCCGGGGTTTGAGCCAGTGGAGTCCGCTGCCGGTGCAGGAATACTGCCTGGCTTTCTACGCACAGCTGGCATCCGAACTCTTCACGCAGCTTGAAATCGAGCGGGCCCATTGGGTTGGCACTTCGATGGGCGGCGCCATTGGCACCGTCTGTGCTTCGGGCTTGCTGCTGCCGGCCCTGCAGGGGCGCATCCAGAGCCTGACGCTCAACGACAACGCACCGGAGCTCGCGCAGTCAGCGATCGACCGCATCCGTGCCTACGCCGGCACACCGCCGGCTTTTGATACCGTGCTTGAACTCGAAGCCTTCTTCCGCCAAGTCTACAAGCCTTACGGCTGGTTGAGCGATGCGCAGTGGCGGCGCCTGACCGAGACCTCCACCCGGCGTTTGCCGGACGGCCGCGTCACGCCGCACTATGACCCGGCCATGGTGCAGCAGTTCATCAGCCACCCGGACGACTATCGGATCTGGGACCATTACGACGCGCTCAGGATTCCCGTTTTGTGCCTGCACGGCGTCGAGTCTGACCTGGTGCTGCCAGCGACCATAGCCGCGATGCAGTGCCGTGGGCCGGGCTTGCGCGGTTTGTTGCAGGTCAGCGAGATTGCCGGCTGCGGACATGCGCCAGCACTGAACGTGCCGGCTCAACTTGATCGGATTGCTACCTTTATTGCCGATGCAGACTGAGCAAGGGCCCATGGATGCCGGATCGCGTCCGGCATGACAAGCCAGGGCCATGGATTGCGATGACGCGAGTGGCTCAGCTCAACTCTGAAGGCCGCGTGGCCTGTTCCAGTTCTGCGAGTTGCTCAAGCAAGCGCTGGTGCAGAAAACGCAGGTCGTTGAGTTCAGCCAAGGCCTGGGCGCGGCGGTCCAGTGCCTTGAGTTTGAGCAAGCGGGCTGCCAGGGTCAGTGCCTGCTGGTGCAGCCGTTGAATCGCTTGCCAGGCTGGTTGTGAATCGTGGCGCGCCAGCGCTGCGCCACTGAGCCAACTGTCCAGGCGCAACTGCTGCGGATGCACCGGCGGCTGTGCATCGGGCTGGTCTAAGAGAAAAGCTTCAACTGCAGCAATCCAGGCGCGGTACTCGACGGCGGCGCGCAGCACCGGCAAATTGTCATAACTTACCCTGGGCAGATCGGCCCAGGCGGGGTCCGGTCGCCAGCGTGCGATCCAGCCGGGCAGGTCAGCCGCCGACATCGGACCCGCAATGCCATAACCCTGTGCCAGGTCGCAGCCCAGTTGCAGCAGCAGGGTGCCGTGGGCCACGGTTTCCACACCTTCGGCAATGACCTGGCGCCGAAACGCACTGGCCATGCCGATCACACCTTCCAGAATGGCCAGATCGTCCGGGTCGTCGAGCATGTTGTGGACAAAGCTGCGGTCGATCTTGAGCAGGTTTACGCGCAGGTGTTTCAGGTAGGTCAGCGACGAATAGCCGGTGCCAAAGTCGTCCAGCGCAAAACGGACACCGATCTTGCGACAGGATTCGATCACGCTGGCGATGTGATTGAGGTCTTCCAGCGCGCTGCTTTCAAGCACCTCCAACTCCAGATCCTGCGCCCGGATGGTGGGATGGCACGCCAGCATCTGGCTCAGATGCGTCGCGAAGTCCTTTTGCTGCAACTGGTACGCGCTGACGTTGACGCTGATCGGGAGACTGAAGCCTGCGCCCTGCCAGCGCTCCATCTGGACCAGCGCGCTGTCGATGACCCAGTCGCCCAATTCCACGCAGAGCGGATGGTTGTCGATCAGCGGCAGGAACTCAGCCGGCAGCAGCAGACCGCGCTCCGGATGGACCCAGCGGATCAGGGCCTCGGCGCCGATGACGCTGCCGCTGCGCATGTTCACCTTGGGTTGGTAATACAGCACGAACTGTCGGGCCTGCAGTGCTTCGCCGATGTCTTGCACGCTGCGATGGTGGCCGCGGATGCTGTGGTCTTGCTGCGTGTCAAAGAGGTGGAATCGATTTTTGCCGGCGAGCTTGGCCTGGTACATGGCCTGGTCCGCCTGGCGCAGCAGTTGGTCAGCATCGATCTCGGGTGTTTGCGGGTAGAAAGTGACGCCTATGCTGGCAGAGACCTGCAGGTTGACGCCTGCAATCGCAACCGGCTGTGAGGCGGCCGTCAGCAACCGGGTCAGCAGCGGCACGCTGGCGGCGACGTCGTCGAGATTGAGGACGGCAACAAACTCGTCGCCACCCAGGCGCGCCAGCGTATCGCTCTCGCGCAGGACCTGCTTCATGCGCGAGGCCACGGTCATCAGCAACTGGTCGCCGGTTGTGTGCCCATGCTGGTCGTTGATGGCCTTGAAACCGTCCAGGTCGAGGTAGGCCACCGCCACCGTCTGCTTGCGCCGTTGCGCCTGCAGCATGGATTGCTGCAGCCGGTCGGCCAGCAGAACGCGGTTGGGCAACCCGGTCAGCACATCAAAATGCGCCAGCCGTTCGAGCTGGTTCTGATGCGCCTTGATGGACGTGATGTCGGTAAACATGGCGACATAGTTCAGCGCTTGGTCGTCGTTGCCGCGCACACTGCTGACCGTCAGCAGCTCGGGGTAAATCTCGCCATTCTTGCGCCGGTTCCAGATTTCGCCATCCCATTGCCCGCTGGCGATCAGGTCGTGCCACATCGATTCATAAAAACTTTTGTCCTGGCGTCCCGAATTAAGCAGGCGCGGGTTGCATCCCAGCACATCTTCGCGCGAAAAACCGGTGATGCGGCTGAACGCGGCGTTGATGTCGATGATGGCGCCGTCAGCGTCAGTGATCATGATGCCTTCGCGCGCATGGGTGAAGACGCTGGCCGCCAGTTGGAGTTCATCCTGCGCCCGCTTGCGCTCCGTGATGTTGGCGATGACGCCGATAATGCCGTCCTGCTGACCCTTGGTGTTGGTAAAGCGCTTGCCGCTCAGATGACCCCAGAACTCACCGTGGTCTGCTCGTTCGTAGCGACGGTCGATCTCAACCGCGGCAACGGTGTTGTTCAACAGCGACGCTATCGTCTCGAGCGCGAGTTCGCGCTCGGCCGGGTGCGTCAGGCTGACATAGTCACTTCCGATCAGTGTTTGCAGCGTGCAGCCAAACATGTCGGCCATGTGCTGGTTGGCCTGCGTGATGCGACCCTGGCGGTCGAGCAGAAAGATGGCCACGCTGCTGGTGTCGAAGATCTGCCGCAGCAGTGCCTTGCGTTGTTCCAGATCGGCCAGCAGGTGGTTGAAGCCCGCGAGCAGTTGGCCGATTTCGTCATGCCGGGTGACCGGCACGGGCAACTGCTGCTTGTCAGACAGTCGGGTCAGCGTTTGGGTCGCCACCATCAGCGGCGCGAGCTGAAAGCGCAGCGTCGCGTAGCAAAGCGCGCTTGCCATCAGCGTGATCAACAGGCTTGCCAACAGCAGGCGCAGGCGCATGTCGCTGTGCATCAGCAAGCTGGCATAAAAAGTCAGCGACCACAGGCTCAGCAGGATGATCGCCAGCGTGAACAGGGTTAACCGAAAAGTGAGCGAGCGACCCTGGAGCGGTTTCAGGTGCAGGCTCATACGGTTGCAAAGATGCCGCTGGTTTACTGCCGGGCGCCCAGCGCGAGGGCTGCGCTGCGTGACGCCGCCAGTGCTACGGGGTCTGGCGCAAGCTGCGTCGGCCAGCCCGCCAGGTGGCGCTGCGTCAGCTCGCACAGCGCGCTGATCCAGACCGGGTCGTCATTCAGGCAGGGGATATAGTGGAATTCTTTGCCGCCCGCCTGCAGAAAGGCCGCGCGCCCCTCCATGTTGATTTCTTCCAGCGTCTCCAGACAGTCGCTGGTAAAACCGGGGCAGACCACATCAACGCGCTTGACGCCGGACTTGGCCAGTGCGATCAGGCTCGGCTCGGTGTAGGGCTGCAGCCATTTGGCGCGGCCCAGGCGCGACTGGAACGTGACCTTGTACTGTTCGGGCCTGAGTCCGAGTTGAGCCGCCAGCAGGCGCGCGGTCTTGAAGCACTCGCAGTGGTAGGGGTCACCCAGGTGCAGACTGCGCTCGGGTATGCCATGAAAACTCATCACCAGTTGCTCGGGGCGGCCATTGTCCTTCCAGTGGCGCCCAATGCTGGCAGCGAGCGATTCGATGTAGCCGGCATCATCATGATAGCGGTTGACAAAGCGCAGTTCGGGCAGATTGCGCACGGTGGCGGCCCAGGCGTAGACGGCGTCGAACAGGCTGGCCGTGGTGGTGGCGGAATACTGCGGGTAGGCCGGCAGCACCAGAACGCGCGTCACCCCTTCGGCCTTGAGCGCGTCGAGCTGTTCGGCGATTGAGGTGCTGCCGTAGCGCATGGCATAGCGCACCAGCACGTCGTGCCCGCGCTGTGCCAGCCAACCCTGCAGCAGCAGCGCCTGTTTCTCGGTCCAGATCTTCAGCGGTGAGCCCTCGGGCGTCCAGATGCTGGCGTATTTGGCGGCCGACTTGGCGGGCCGAAACGGCAGGATCACGCCGTTGAGGATCAGCCACCAGAGCAGGCGCGGGATTTCCACCACGCGGTGATCGCTGAGGAATTCCTTCAGATAGCGCCGCACGTCTGGCGTGCTGGGTGTGTCGGGTGTGCCGAGGTTGCAGAACAGCACGGCGCTGCGCGCGCGCTGGCCGTGCTGAAAAGGGGGTTCTTGCTTGAATGACGTCATGCGCTATTTTCGCGTATCGCAGGGCGTTCTGCCTCAGGCGTTTGGGTAAGCCACAATTTCTGCTGTTTGGGAGCCTGCGATGACAAACCGGATCAGAGTGCCGGCGCCAGGGTCAGGGTGCTGCGCGTGCTGGCCGCAACATCGGCTTCGCTCAGATGCTGGGCCACATAGCCACCGGCGATGTAGGTCTGCGCCTGGTCGCGGTAATGGCTGTCGAACAGCACGCCGCTTTGCCCCAGCGGGTTGATGCCCAGCGCCTTGCCAGCGTCGGCAAAATCGATCACGCGCCGGGTTGAGGGACCGTAGTTCACGGCCCAGGGCGCTGAGCCGATGGAGCCGGCCAGGTTGTTGGGCAACTCGCGCCCGCCCGGTGCCGGCAGGGGCCCGGTGTTGAACAACTGGTCGAGCGGCTTTTGCGCTGCCAGCGGATGGCCGTGCGTCAGGGTGTGGGCCTTGCCCCAGGTCCAGTTCGCGCTGTCCTGGCCGAACGTGGCTTGCAGGTGCGCCAGCGTGGCACGCCACGCCGCTTTGACGGTGTCGGCGCGGCTCTCGAGCGCCGGCGTGTTGCGGTTGTCCCACCACGGTGAGTTCGCGTCCGCCGCCAACCGTGGCAGGGCCGAGTCGAGCGTGCGCGTGCCCAGCAGGTTCTTGAATTGCAACTCGCCCATTTCATCGGCCATGGCGGCGCGCGCCAGTTCATAAACGAACTGGTTGTAGACGGTGGCGGCAACACTGCCGAGCGCGTGTTTGCCGTTCCATTGCGCCAGACTGTCGAGCAGCGCGCGCTCAGCCGGATCGGTAACCAGCGTACGCAAGACCGGCAGCAGCGGCTCGAGCAGGCGCCGGCTGAAGTCGCTCTGATTGTCGAGTTGCAGCGCCTGGCTCGCCTGGCTGTCCCAGCGTTGCTTGCTATCGCGCAGCAGCGCGTCCAGGCGTTGCGCCCGGTCGGCCAGGTTGTAGTAGCCGGCCACCGGCAGGCCGCTGCCCGCTTTCGGTTCGTGATTGGCCGAGATGATGTAGCCGCGTGCCGGATTTTCTTCGTGCGGGTTGTCGCGGAAGTCGGTAAAGCCGAGTTTGTCAGACTCAGGCAGACTGCCGTCGAGGATGAAACTGGGGTTGACCTGGGCCGGGCGGATCGGCAGTTTGGCCGCAGCCCACCAGCCGATGTCGCCACTGGCGTTGGCCCATACGATGTTCAGGCCAGGCGCATGGAGTTTGCTGCTGGCGGTGCGCATCTTCACCAGCGTATCGGCGCGATTGAATTCGTAGGAGGCGTCCAGGACGGGGTTCTCGGTTTCCAGAAAAGTCCACCACATCGCCACCGGCGTCGTGCCCAGGCTGGGGAAGGCGTCGGTGATGATCGGTCCGTGCGGCGAGCGGCGCAGCTTCAGGCTGATCGGTGCCGCGCCCTTGACCAGAATCGTTTCCTCGCGGCTTTGCATCTCCACCCACTGGCCGTGGTACCAGATCTGGTTTGCATTCGCCGGGTTGGTCTTCTCGGCGATCAAATCCATGTCATCGTTCTGGAACATGGTCAGGCTCCAGCCGAATTGCGCGTTGTGTCCCAGCATGGCATTGGGATTGAGTACCTGGTAGTGGCCGTAGAGTTCGAAGCCCGGCGCCGACAGGTGCGCCTCGTACCAGACCGAGGGCGCCGAGAAGCCGATGTGCGGGTCACCCGCCAGCATTGGCTTGCCGCTGGCCGTGCGCTTGCCGGAAATGGCCCAGGCGTTGCTTCCTTCAAAGCGTCCCAGACCGGCCGCCTCGACCGCCTGCTCGCTGAGCTGGGCGATCTGGTTGAGCGTGGCCCAGCCTGCGGTGTTGACGATGGGGCTGACCCCTGCTGGCGCGTCGTCGGCTGCCAGCACGCCCTGCTTGTGACCGTCGAGATCGAAGACCTTCAAGTAAGCGGCGCCTAGCTTGTCGCGAACATAGGTCAGGGCTGGCTCGGTGCGGAAAGTGGCGGCAAAGCTGTAGGCCTGGTAGCCGGTCACGGCGAAGGTGTCCTGTGGTGTGAAGGGCCGTTTGCGAATGCCAAGCAGGTCGAATTCAAGCGGTGCCGGGTGGCTGGCCTGGAACTGGTTGATGCCGTCCAGGTAGGCCATCAGCGCTTTGGTCGAGGCGCTGTTCGGGTCCATCCTGGCGGCAGCGGTCTGCGCTTGCGCCGGAATACCCAGCGTGCGGAACAGTCGGTCGGTGTCAGCCAGCTTGGGGCCGAGGATTTCCGCCAGTTGCCCCTGCGCCAGACGCCGCACCAGCTCCATCTGGAACAAACGGTCCTGTGCGTGCACATAGCCCAGCGCGCGGTACAGGTCGGGCTCGTTCTCGGCCCGGATGTGCGGCACGCCCCGTTCGTCGTAGCGCACCGTGACCGGTGCCTGCAATTGCGACAGCTTGAGCGTGCCGCTGCGCTGCGGCTGCTTGCTGTGGAGGTACCAGGCGCCGCCGGCAACGCCCAGCAGCAACAGGGCGCCCAGCAGCAGGGCAAGAATTTTGAGGGCGCGTTTCATCGGCTGGTCTCCTTGTCATTTTTACGACTTGCTGCAGCATCATAAACTTCCCGGCAGTGCCGCCACCGCCGCAACGCCGCTGCGCACCGCGCCTTCGAGCGTCGCCGGGTAGGGTCCGGCCACATAGTCGCCGCAGACCAGCAAGCCGGGCGCGATCTGCTGCGAAGGCCGCAGCAGTCCCGGTGTGCAGGCAAAGGTGGCGCGCTTTTCCACAATGGTTTGAAGTGCCTGCAAGTGCAGGCCCAGTTGCGCCTGTGCTTGCGCCAGCACCTGCGTTTGCAGTGCGGCGCGTTCCAGCGTGCTGGCGCTCACCACAAAGGCCAGCAGCCCCGGCGGTCCGCCGAGTTGGCCGCGGTCAAACACGAACTGCGCCGGCATCTCCGAGGCGGCCCCGGTGCCGCTGCGCAGCGCCAGCATCGGGGCGCTCAGACTGGCCCCAGCCGCCCAGGCATAGACCGTGGCGATGGCTTCAAAGTGCAGACCCTGTGCGACCGCGCACCACGCTTGCATCAGTCCTGCGGTTGCGGCGTCGGCGCTGGCGGCACTGTTCTCGATCAAGCGCGCCGCCGCGCTGGCGTCGGTGGCGACGATGAGCGCGTCAAAGCATTCACCGTTCACTTGCCATTGCGAACCCTGCGCCAGGACCGAACTGATGCGCGCAGCCAGTCGCAGTTCGGCACCGCGCTCAAGCAGGTAACGCTGGCCGGCCGCCGGGAACAGCGCGGAGAGATCGAGCTGCGGCAGCAGCAGATTGGAGGCGCCGGCGCTACCGAACAGCGCGTCCTGCATGACGCGCAGAAAGACGGGGGCGCTGGCTGCCTGCGCTGGCGTGTTGAGGGCGGAGACGCACAGCGGCTCTATCAGGTCGGCCAGCACACGCGGACGCAAGCCCTGGCACAACTGACTGACTGAAACGTTCGCGCTGCATTGAAAGCCCTGGCGCTGCCAACGGCCGGCCAGACGCAGCAAAGACCACTTGTCCGACAGGCTCCAGCCGCGCGCGCCGACAATGCCGGCCAGCGCGTCCAGCGGGCTTGGCCAGTTCGGAAACTGCAGGCCTGCGCCATCGGGAAAACGCAGCGCCAGCGGCAGCCGCACGAGCGCCGTTTGGGGGTCGACGCCGACTTGCTGCAGCAATCGCAGCGTCTCGCTGTAAGCGCCAATCAGGATGTGCTGGCCGTTGTCGAGGGTGACTGGCGTGCCATCGGGCAAATTGCCGGACAGCGCTCGGGCGCGTCCGCCGACGGCGTGGCTGGCTTCAAAAACCGTGACCCGGTGCCCCGCTGTCGTGGCCTCGACCGCCGACGCGATGCCGGCCCAGCCGGCGCCGATGATGGCGAGTTTCAATGAGGCTGTCATTGCGGACCTGCTCCGCAATCCATGGTTTGCGTGGCACTGGATCCCGGATCAGGTCCGGGATGACAACTGCGGGGTCCGGGATGACAACGGGGTCCGGGATGACAACTGCGGGGGGTCATATGCTCCCCAGCGCCTGCACCTTCCACGCCAGCCACAGTTTGCGCAGGGGCGTGAGGCTGATGCGCTGGTGCAGCACCTGGAACCGGTCGTGCTCGATTTCGGTCAGCAGGGTGCGGTAGATGCTGGCCATCATGAGGCCGGGTTTCTGCGCGCGCCGGTCGACTGGCGGCAGCAGGGCGAGCGCCTCGTCGTACAGGCCCTGGGCACGGCGTGCCTGGAACTGCATGAGCGCGAGAAAGCGCTCGGAGTAGCTGCACTTGAGAATCTCATGCGCCTTGACGTCGAATTGTTGCAACTCGTTCATCGGCAGGTAGATGCGTCCGCGCCGCGCATCCTCGCCGACGTCGCGGATGATGTTGGTGAGTTGCAGCGCCTGACCGAGCTTGTGCGCGTACAAGGTGGTGCCGGGCTGGGTCTGGCCAAAGATATTGGCGGCGACCTCGCCGACCACGCCGGCCACCAGATGGCAGTAGCGCTGCAGGCCGGGATAGTCAAGGTAGCGGGTCTGGTTCAGGTCCATCTGGCAGCCCTCGATCACTGCTTGCAGGTGCTGCTGTTCGATGTGGAATTCGCTGACCAGGGGCGCCAGCGCCTGCATCACCGGGTGACTGGGCCTTCCGGCAAATGACTGCGCGACCTCGGCCTGCCACCAGGCGAGCTTGCTTGCGGCCACACCGGGGTCCACGATGTCGTCCACCACGTCGTCGACCTCGCGGCAGAAGGCATAAAAAGCGGTGATGGCAGCGCGCCGCGGTGCCGGCAGGAACAGAAAGGCGTAATAAAAGCTGCTGCCCGAGGAGGCGGTCTTTTGCTGAACGTATTCTTGTGGCGTCATGGAGGGTGCTAGTTTAAGGGGCGCACGTGACAAGTGTCGTTGCGCCTCACCCCATGCGCCAGGCGCGCCACAGCAGCAGCGGAAAATCGAGCGTGCCCAGGCGCATGCGGTGGCGCCAGCTCTCGTGCTGGCGGGCCTCGATCTTGTCGAGTATGCGCAGGCCGCCTTGCACCACCAACCTCAGTTCCCAGCCGGCGCGCCCCGGGATGCGCAGCGCCAGCGCTGCGCCTTGTTGCATCAGGGCTCGCGCGTCCCTGACGTAGGCGCCGACCATTCTGGAAGCGTTGGCGCAGGGCCGGTCGCTCAGCAGATCAGCCGCCCGCACCGCGTGCGTTTGCATCGCTTGCACAGACGGATACCAGCGGCCACGCTGCAGATCGGGCAACAGGTCCTGCCAGAAATTGATCAGTTGCAGTGCGCTGCAGATCTGGTCGCTTTGTGCCAGTGAGACGGCGTCACTGATGCCGTAGAGGTGCAGCAACAGGCGCCCGACCGGATTGGCCGAGCGGGTGCAGTAGTCCAGCAGTTCGGTGTCGCTCGGGTAGCGCTGCGCGCTGGCGCTGTAGCGCACGTCCTGCTCGAAAGCGTCCAGCAGTTGTTCCAGCAGCGCAGGCGGCAGCGCAAAGTCCTGCAGCACGCGCTGCAGCGGGTCAAAAATCTGCGGCCAGCGTCCACTGTGCGCCTGCGCGCTGGCGCTGGCCCTCAGATCAGCGCGCAGTGCCGCCAGATCGGCCAGCCTTTGCTCAGGCGCAGCTTCGCCCTCATCGGCGATGTCGTCGGCGCTGCGGGCAAAGTGGTAGATGGCGGCGATGGCCGGGCGCAGCCGGGGCGGGCAAAGCCAGGAGGCAACCGGAAAGTTCTCGTAGTGGTCGATTTTCACAGGGCTTGAAGCTAACAGGAATTGACAGCCAGGGCAAAGGACTTAGAATTAATAACCTTTCGGTCATTAATTTGATTCTCCGTTCCTGAAACGAATGCTGCCATGACGTCTGTCGATTCCCTCAAGTTATCCCGTGCCCTGATTGTCGCCCTGAGTGCGCTGGTCTTGATTGGCTGCTCCAAACCGGCGCCGCCCGAAGAGCCGGTGCGCGCCGTCAAGGTGCTCACGGTCGGCGCGCAAAGCCTGCAGTCAGGCCTGGAGTTTGCGGGCGAAGTGCGAGCCCGCGTTGAATCGCGCCTTGGTTTTCGGGTTGCTGGCAAGATCACGCAGCGACTGGTTGAAGCCGGCCAGCATGTCAAGGCCGGGCAACTGCTGGCGCAGCTTGACCCGCAGGACTACCGCTTGGCCACCGATGCCGCCAAGGCGCAGGTCAACGCGGCCCAGGTCAATCGCGACCTGTCCGGCACCGAATTCAAACGTTACAAGGAACTCAAGGAACAGAACTTCATCAGCGGCGCCGAACTTGAGCGCCGTGAAGCCACTTTGAAGGCGGCGCAGGCGCAACTGGAGCAGGCACAGGCCCAACTCACGGGCCAGAGCAACCAGGCGGCCTACACCCGGCTGCTGGCCGATGTCTCGGGTGTCGTCACCGCGGTCGATGCCGAAGTCGGCCAGGTTGTGGCCGCTGGCACACCGGTGCTGCGCATTGCACAGGACGGCGCGCGCGACCTGGTCTTTGCCGTGCCGGAAGACCGTGTCGCTCGACTCAAGCCCGGTTCTGCCGTGCGGGTGCGGCCCTGGTCGGGCGTCGCGGAGGTTACGGCGGTGGTGCGCGAGATAGCGGCCAGTGCCGACCCGGTAACGCGCACCTTTGCCGTCAAGGCCGCACTGCCCGCCGCCAGCACGCTGGCGCTGGGCAGCACGGTGACGGTGTTGCCGAAGGATCTTGAACGCACAGCGGCGCTGGTCATCAAGCTGCCCACCAGCGCCCTGTTTGAAAGCGCCAAGGCCAGCGCGGTCTGGGTGCTTGAGCCGGCCAGCATGACGGTTCGCTTACAGCCGGTGCAGATTGCCAGCGTGGATGGCAACGAGGTGGTGATTGCCAGCGGTCTGCAGGCCGGCATGCAGGTGGTGTCGGCTGGGGTACACGTTTTGTCGCCGGCGCAAAAAGTGACGCTATGGCACGAGAAAGCGGCGCCTCCAGCGGCTGCTGCCAGCACGGCCAGCGCGCCGCTTGCGAAGTAAGCCGGCCATGAGTGCAACCTCCGAAAAAGAGAGTTTCAATCTCTCGCGCTGGGCCCTTGAGCATGCGGCGCTGACCCGCTTCCTGATGCTGGTGCTGATGCTGTTGGGTTTGGTTTCCTACTTTCAGCTTGGGCAGGACGAAGACCCGCCCTTCACCTTTCGCGCGATGGTGGTGCGCGCACTCTGGCCCGGCGCTACGGCGCAGCAGATGGCAGACCAGGTCACTGACAAGATTGAGCACACGCTGCAGGAAGTTCCCGGCGCCGACAAGATCCGCAGTTTTTCCAAACCAGGTGAAGCGACGATCATCTTCCAGGTGAAGGACTCAACGCGCGCGGCCGATGTGGCCAACATCTGGTACACGGTTCGCAAGAAGCTTGGTGACACGCGCATGACGCTGCCCGCCGGCGTCCTCGGTCCGTTTTTCAATGACGAATTTGGTGACGTCTTTGGCGTCATCTACGCGCTCGAGTCCGATGGTTTTTCGGATGCCGAAGTCAAGACCTTTGCCGACGATGCACGCCAGCAACTGCTCAAAGTGCCCGATGTCAGCAAGGTTGAACTGTTCGGCGTGCAGGACGAGAAGCTGTTCATCAATATTTCGCAAAAGCGTCTGGCCCAGCTCGGGCTCGACCTGAACCAGGTTCTGGCGCAACTGGCTCAGCAAAATGCCGTCGAGAGCGCCGGCGCCGTGCAGACAGCGCTTGACGTGGTGCAGTTGCGCGTGGCCGGCCAGTTTGAGGCGCTGGAACAATTGCGGGCGATGCCAATCCGCGGCAGCTCGGGCAGCCAGTTGCGCCTGGGTGACATTGCCCTGATCGAGCGCGGCTATGTCGACCCGCCCGCCGTCAAGGTGCGCCACCAGGGCAAGCAGGTGCTCGCACTCGGTGTTTCGATGGCCAAGGGCGGCGACATCATCGTGCTGGGCAAGGCACTCAAGCTCGCCACCGAAGCCATTGGCAAACGCCTGCCCGCCGGCATGCGCCTGGTGCAGGTGCAGGACCAGCCCACCGCAGTGGCCAAATCGGTCAACGAGTTCGTCGCCGTGCTGATCGAAGCGGTTGTCATCGTGCTGGCAGTCAGCGTCATCAGCCTCGGGTTTCACCGGCGCCAGGGCAGCACGCGCTGGTTCAATCGTTACTACGTCGACATGCGGCCGGGCCTGGTTGTCGGCATCACGATTCCGCTGGTGCTGGCGCTGACGTTTCTGGGCATGCATTACTGGGGCATCGGGCTGCACAAGGTTTCGCTGGGCTCACTCATCATCGCCCTCGGTCTGCTGGTGGATGACGCCATCATTGCCGTTGAGATGATGGTGCGCAAGATGGAGGAGGGCTACGACAAGGTGCGCGCCGCCACCTTCGCCTACGAGATCACGGCCATGCCCATGCTCACCGGCACCCTGATCACGGCGGTCGGCTTTTTGCCGATCGGCATCGCGCGCTCGACTGTTGGCGAATACACCTTCGCCATCTTCGGCGTCACCGTGCTGGCGCTGGTGCTGAGCTGGTGGGTGTCGGTCTACTTTGTGCCCTATCTGGGCACGCGCATCCTGAAGGTCAAGCCGCACGATGTGGGCGAGGCCTCGCACGAACTGTTTGACTCGCCTTTCTACAACCGTTTTCGCCGCAGCGTGAACTGGTGCGTGCAGCACCGCTGGCTCACGATCGGCGCCACGCTGCTGATCTTTGCACTGGGCATCGTCGGCCTCTCGCGGGTCCAGCAGCAGTTCTTTCCGGACTCCAGCCGGCCCGAGGTGCTGGTCGATGTCTGGTACCCCGAAGGCACCTCCTTTGCCGCCAATGAGGCCACAACCCGGCGCATCGAGGCGCGGCTGCTGCAGCAAAGCGGCGTCGAGAGCGTGACGGTCTGGGTCGGCTCCGGCGTGCCGCGTTTCTACCTGCCGCTCGACGCCATCTTTGCGCAAAGCAATGTTTCGCAGTTCATCGTCCTGCCCAAAGACCTGAAGCTGCGCGAGTCGCTGCGTCTGGCTTTGCCGATCCTGCTGGCGCAGGAATTTCCGGAGGCGCGCGCCCGCGTCAAGATCCTGCCCAACGGCCCGCCGGTGCCTTATCCGGTGCAATTTCGCGTGCTGGGCGACACTCCCTCGGTGCTGCGCGAGCGCGCCGACGAAGTCAAGGCTGTGCTGCGCGCGAGCAGCAATATGCGCGGCGTCAACGACAACTGGAACGAGTCCGTCAAGCACATCCGGCTCGAGGTCGACCAGAGCAAGGCGCGCGCGCTCGGCGTCACCAGCCAGTCGATCGCGCAGGCCACGCGCGTGCTGCTCGCCGGCAGCACCGTCGGCCAGTACCGCGAGGGCGACAAACTGATCGACATCGTGCTGCGCCAACCCCTCGACGAGCGCAAGGCCATCAGTGACCTTGCCAACGCCAATCTGCCCACTGCCAGCGGGCGCTCGATTCCGCTGCTGCAGATCGCCAAGCCAGTGCTGGGCTGGGAGCCCGGCGTGCTGTGGCGCGAAGGGCGCGACTACGCGATCACGGTGCAGGGCGACGTCACCGAAGGCCTGCAAGGCGCCACCGTGACGGCCGAATTGCTGCCGAAGTTGCGCGCGCTGGAAGCGCGCTGGAAAGCCGCCGGCCAAGCGGGTTACCGCATCGAGGTCGCCGGCGCCACCGAGGAAAGCTCCAAGGGCTCGGCCTCGATCGTCGCCGGCATCCCGATCATGCTGTTCATCACCTTCACGCTGCTGATGCTGCAACTGCACAGCTTTGGCCGCGCCATGCTGGTGTTCCTGACCGGGCCTCTGGGCATCGCCGGCGTCGCCGCCGCCCTGCTGCTGATGGGCCGTCCCTTCGGTTTTGTCGCGCTGCTGGGCGTGATCGCCCTGATGGGCATGATCCAGCGCAACTCGGTGATCCTGATCGACCAGATCGAGCAGGACCGCGCCAACGGCGTGCCGGCCTGGGACGCCATCGTCGAGTCCGCCGTGCGACGCCTGCGCCCGATCGTGCTGACCGCTGCTGCCGCCGTGCTGGCCATGATTCCGCTGTCGCGCTCCGAGTTCTGGGGGCCGATGGCCGTTGCCATCATGGGTGGCCTGATCGTCGCCACCGTGCTCACGCTGCTGGCCTTGCCGGCCATGTACGCAGCCTGGTTTCGCGTCAAGCGGGAGACTGGCGCAGCAGGTTAAAATTCGGCCAAACGAATTCATGGGGTGGTCTGTCGGATCGCCCTTTTCGTTTTTTGCGCGGGTGGCGGAATTGGTAGACGCACCTGGTTTAGGTCCAGACGCCGCAGGGCGTGCAGGTTCGATTCCTGTCCCGCGCACCAAGTGATCGTTTCAATTAGTCTCATAACCCGTCAAAACTCGCCTTCTTCACTGGAGAGCGGGTTTTTTATTGCCTCAAGCCACTTCACGAAGTAGCATGACATACCGCCAAAGGAGGCAATATGGCACTGACCGACGCCTTCGTGAAGTACACCAAGCCAACCGGCAAACCTGCGGGAGACAAGTATCGGGATGGTGGCGGGTATGTATCTGCTGATAAACACAAGTGGCAGATATTGGCCTATGGATTACCGATTCTCCGAAAAGCGCAAGAGGCTGGCGTTCGGCGTTTAACGCCGGCAATGGCGGATCATTGCCACCAGTACGCTAACGGTCACCCCTTCAATGACCGTCCGCTTTCCAATTGTTAACGCCACCCGCTGCTCAGGCTGTGGATGGTTTGTTGCCGCCTGTCACTTGAGGCTCTTTTCCTTGGAACGTCAAGGCTGGCGAAAGATTTCCATTCTGCACGATGGCCATCGTTGCAGCGGCTGTGAAAAGTGCGCCGCAAAATGCTTTGTCGATGCGATCCGCATCAAAGGCGCGAGTCCGGGTGGCTAGCGTATTTATGTCTGCGATCGGGAGAATTGTCCGAGTTGGTGGTCGGTAATTGAGCATAACGCCTTGGTTCGACAGGCGATGGAGTGTCTACTAACGTCATAGGGATGCCAGATCACACTTTCCGATGGGGCGCTAATGGCCTGCGACCAGATCCGACAAGGTAAGGCGCCAGACATCGTCCTCAGCGACTATCGATTGAATGACGGGTACGATGGTCTCAATGCAATACGCCTCGTGCGGGAAGTCGCTGGCGCACAAATCCCCGCTTGTTTGATCTGCGCGGATGCAAATGGAGATCTCGCGCACCAAGCACAGGCGGCAGTCTTGCATCTATTGCCAAAGTCAGTGGCCCCAACCAGATTACGCAGTCTGTTGTGGAGTCTGCATCCATCAAGAGCCGGGCGCACATAGTCTATCCGGGCAAAAATACTCCTAAAGTTTCGTTGGTGGCCTCCGTAAACGGCAGTTTCGGATTCATCTATGTCCACGAAACTTTGTCTTTTCTGTAGTCAACCATTTATTCCGTGCCCCCAAGTCCAGGCTCAAGCTTACTGTTCTTCGGCAGCGTGTCAGCGCGAACGAAAAGCTCGATGGCAGCGGGAAAAGCGCGCTACCGACCCCGATTACCTTGAAAACCAAGCCAGGGCACAGCGTGCATGGTTGGACCGCAGACCTCAGTATTGGAAAGAATACCGCGCAAGAGGTCGCGACCCCTCCACGAAGGCCATCAGTGAGCTTTCTCCAACTGCAAAGATGGACGAATCGCACTCCGCATTGAATCCTGTGAGTGGGCTGTACCTAATCACCTTTATTGAAGGTTCGCCACGACTACGGGATAGCGGTTGGTTAGCGGATATACGGCCCTATGAGAAACCACTGGGTGCAAAGAAGCCGCGTGCAAAGAGATGACGTGCTGGCAAAAACTGGGCCGGTGGAATACCTTCTATGGGAATTTGCATCGATTGCATGGAGGCAAGACAGCCAGTCGGGCTAATCTTGCCAATCGAGCATGAACGATTCAAAGACGAACCTCAAGAAACATTCAAACTATTAAGCCATGCAAATTGACGATCAACGGGATGACTTAGGAACGAACCCCAAGCTCACCAAAGCCGCCAAGTATGTACGTATGTCAACAGAGCACCAACAATACTCGACGAAAAATCAAGCAGACAAAATTGAAGAATATGCCGAGCGACATGGCCTTGAAGTTGTCAGAACCTACGCCGACGAAGGTAAAAGTGGGCTTTCCATCGGCGGACGCGCATCGCTACAAAAACTGATCGCGGACGTGGAGTCCGGCAACACCGACTTCACATTCATCCTGGTCTACGATGTGAGTCGATGGGGTAGATTTCAAGACGCTGATGAGTCCGCCTACTATGAGTACATTTGCAAGCGGCGGGGCATCTCCGTTGTATACGTAGCAGAGCAGTTTGAGAACGATGGCTCACCAGTTTCGACGATTGTGAAAGGCGTAAAACGCGCAATGGCTGGAGAGTACAGCCGAGAACTATCTGCCAAAGTCTTCGCCGGGCAGTGTCGCCTAATCGAACTCGGATATCGTCAAGGTGGACCGGCAGGTTTTGGTTTAAGAAGAATGCTAATCGACCAGAGCGGTGGCAACAAGGGTGAGCTGGCCAGAGGGGAAGTCAAAAGTCTTCAGACCGACCGCGTCTTGCTTGTTCCCGGTCCGGCAGACGAAGTCGAAGTCGTAAACGAGATATTTCATTTGTTTACTGACCAAGGAATAAACGAAACGGATATTGCGCGGCGGCTCAATGCGCGAGGGTTAAAAAATGACTACGCTCGTGAATGGCGTCCCGCATCGGTTCGGCAGATCTTGTCAAATGAGAAGTACGTTGGCAACAATGTGTACAACAGAACATCCTTCAAGCTGAAGAAACTAAAGGTTGTCAACGCACCAGAAATGTGGATCAAGAAAGATGGCGCTTTTGAAGCCATTGTTCCACCCGATGTCTTCTATACCGCACAAGGCATGATCCGCGCTAAGTCGTATCGACACACAGACGAAGAGCTTATTAATCGGCTCCGCAATCTTTACCAGAAGAGAGGGTTTCTTTCGGGGCTTGTTATTGATGAGTCCGAAGATACCCCGTCCGCAGCGACTTACAAATTTCGATTCGGAACGCTCTTCAGAGCATACCAAGCCGTTGGATTTACTCCCGACAGAGACTATCACTACTTGGAGATCAATCAATTTCTCAGAAGAATGCACCCTGATGTTATGCAGCAAACCGAGGAAGAAATTGCAGCCTTAGGTGGCACGGTTGAACGGGATCCCGCAACAGACCTCTTATTGCTTAACCGAGAGTTCTCAGTTTCGCTGGTCTTAGCGCGCTCCTATACATATGCGCCAAATCGAGTCCGCTGGCGCATTCGATTTGACACGAGTTTGGCACCCGAGATCACCGTAGCAGTGCGACTGAATAAAGAGAACAATGGAGTTCTTGACTACTACTTGCTACCGAGGCTCGATTTTGGTCAAAGCCGAATTAGTCTTGGTGAACGCAATCATGTTGAATTTGAAACTTATCGTTTTGAAACACTTGACTTTCTTTACCGGATAGCTGAACGCTCCAAGGTTAGGAGAGCCGCATGACCGTCAAAGTCCAATCGCGCGCGCTGCGTATGCTGCCGATCGACCTAGTCGAGGTAATGAATCCGAGAGAGCGCAACGGTCGAATTTTCGAGCAAATCGTCGACAACATTAAGAACTTGGGACTCAAAAAGCCCGTTACGGTGACCGCTCGTAAGGCTCGCGATGGTAGCGATCGCTACCTCCTAATTTGCGGTGAGGGACGCCTCAAGGCTTATAAGTCGCTGGGCGCGACAGAGATACGCAAAGGGACTGCTAATTGCTAGTCCACCAGCGTCCCTATTGCAAGGATCGAAGACCCGTAAGATCCGAGGTGTCACTACCGAACAGATGGCCATGATGGAGCGAGAGATGGGTAATCTTCATGGCCACTTTAAGACAATAGAGCAAACATATGGTCAAGACGTGCTGAACCTTGTCGTTGCAACAGGCTACATCAAGAGATTGGTTGAAAACACCGCGATCGTTAAATACCTGCGGCAGAATCAACCAGATCTTCTTAACGGGTTCAGGAAGATAACTGAGGCTGCATCGCTTGACGGTTGAATTTGGTGCTCTTGCCGTTAGCGAGGATGCCCATGATTTACTTCACTTTATTCAGCATATCAAGAGGTAGTCGTTCGTGAAAGACCGTTAGCGCTGCGATCCGGTTAGGCAGCTTTATCCAGACCTGAGACTGATTCTTGGCCGTCGGCTTCCGAGCAAGATCACATGCAGTCACAGACACAAACCGGCAACCAAACCTTTCAGTCTATTCACTCGACTGCAGCCTCTCACTAGCAAGTTCAAACACAGGCGTCGGACGGTCACATTTTGCTTTTGCAGAAGTTCGACATTGGATGACGGGATAAGAATGCCCTGGCCACGTTGCATCATTCCAGTTGGCGGTGGCTTGCAATTAGCAGCCTACAGACGCTGCTTGGCACGCCTTTCGACCATAAAGTTGACGCGGTTTCGGCCCTCTGCCTTGGCGCGGTACATCGCAGCATCGGCCCACTTCAATATACCCTCCACGCTTTGAACCTGTTTAAAGAACAGCACCACGCCGATACTCGCGCTGCAGCAGTGTTCAATGGGTTCAAACTCACTCCCGCCGGGTAGCAGGTAGGGTTGCGCCAGGGAGTTACGGATTTTTTCAGCGAGCTTGCGGGCTTGCTTTGCGGCTTCGGTCTGCTCTATTGCCAAGTCTCCCAGCAGGACAACAAATTCATCCCCACCGATGCGCGATACCGTGTCCACGGCGCGTACACAGTTCAGTAACCGACGAGCAACCTCCATTAGCAGCGCATCGCCAATGCCATGGCCGTGCTTGTCGTTCAGGGGCTTGAAATTGTCCAGATCTAAGTACAACACTGCACCATAGTCTCCACTGCGCTGGGTGGCGGCCAGCGCCTGCCCTATGCGGTCGAGCAGCAGGCGCCGGTTCGGCAGGGCCGTCAGCGGGTCAAGAAAGGCGAGTTGGCGCAGTCTCTCTTCCAGCATTCTGGTTTCGGTGATGTCCTGCACAAAGCCCAGCACCATTGCCGGTTCGCCCATTGCATCACGCTCCAGAATCCCGACCGAATGGGTAATCCTTGCGGCCGATCCGTCCGCCGGCATAACGCTGAACTCAAGGTCATACTCGGTTCCATCCGCAATCAGTTTGGTGAGACTCTGCTCGACCATGTCGCGTTGTGACTCCGCAACGCGCTCTAGCATTTCCTTGAGCGGAAAACTCTTGGCAGCAGGTGGATAGCCGAAGATACGCAGAGCTTCAGCCGAACCCAATATTTCCTCACTAGCGAGGTTGTATGTCCATGAGCCGGCTTGACCGATTCGCTGCGCAACCATCATCTGCTTTTCACTTCTGCGCACTACCTCCTCGGAGTGCTTGCGCTCAGTGATGTCGCTTATGACCAAGCGCAAGCACTTACCGTCGTGCTCGTTAATTTCGTCCACCAACACGGAATCCAGTCGAGCCCAGATTGGCTTCTTGTCCATCGTCTGTAGTCGACAATCGCAGGATCGGGGTGCTCTGGTCAGAATAGTTTGTTGGCGCATCAGAAAGTAAATTTCCTGGTCGTCGGGCAGGACGAAGCGTGAAAACGGCCTCTTGAGCAGAGTGGCGCGGTCCACACCAAATATGTTGGCAGTGGTGAGGTTGGCTTGCAGAATCAGCCCGGTTTCACTGACGGTGCAATAGCCCACTGGCGCCAAGTCGTAGAAGTCTCGATAGCGTGAAAGTGAGGCATTGAGTTCCACATCCTTCCTGCGCAACTCCTCGTTCTGCATATCCAGCTCGATCTCACGTACCAGCAAGTCATGCTGAATCCGCTTCACAGCCTCGACCGAAAGCGCGGGGTAGTGTTTGACGAATGGATCAGCAAAACTGTGGTTCGACTCGCCTTCGGGTGCGGGGGGTGAACTCTGTATCGAAGTTACCCCAGAGGTGTCAATACTATCCAACCGCTTGTTTTTAGCCGCCATGCTGCCCCCTGATTCGAAGTTTGAAATTCCTTGTGCATCTTTCAGTTGTCAGGACTTTGAAACACCACCTGCCATCGGCGAAAGAAGACTCCACACCACACTACGCAGCAGGGTACTGGGCACCGGCTTCTGCAAAATGCAAACGCTCGCTGCTTCGGCCTGTTGCCGCAGTTCTCTCTCCTCGGCACCTGTAATTAAACAAGCAGGAA
>CAIRAW010000062.1 GCA_903876735.1 uncultured beta proteobacterium
TTGCTCTTGGTCACCGAGTCATTGACGTTGATGGCGCGCAACTTCAGGCTGCCCTTGGCCGACATTTCATTGAGGCGGTGCACGCCAGTGGTGGTTTCTTCGGTCACGCCGATGATGTGCTTCAGGCGCCGGCTGTACCACGTCGGGTCAACCTTGAGCTTGGCCTTGATCGCGTTGAACAAACAGACCTCCTCTTCGCTGCCAGGCTTGGCCAGCAGTTTGATGTCGGTCTCTGCGCGGGCGCCCAGGTGCATCAGCAGCGTGGCATCGCCGCCGTCGTCCAGAATCATGTTCGGGCCTTCGGTCTTGGAACCCTTGGGGCCGAATTCAAAAATGCGGTGCGTGTAGTCCCAGTAGTCAACCAGGGTCTCGCCCTTGTAGGCAAACACCGGCGTGCCGGCTTCGACCAGCGCGGCAGCGGCGTGGTCCTGCGTCGAGAAGATGTTGCAAGAAGCCCAGCGCACTTCGGCGCCGAGCGCCTGCAGCGTCTCGACCAGCACGCCGGTCTGGATCGTCATGTGCAGCGAACCGGTGATGCGCGCGCCCTTGAGCGGCTGCGACTTGGCGAATTCCTCGCGGATCGCCATCAGACCGGGCATTTCGGTCTGGGCAATGTTCAATTCCTTGCGGCCCCAGGCGGCCAGGCCCAGGTCGGCAATCACGTGATCTTGTTTCATGACAGTTTTCGATGCGGCGCTCATGGCTTGCTCCAAAGGTAAGTTTGAAATACCACTGCCGGCGCGGAAAATCTTGGGGGAAGACTCACCTCACGCAGCAGTGGGTGAGCGCGGTTGATGCGATGACCCGGCAACTGCCAGACCATGCGGTCCGAGCCTCGTTCAACATGTGTGAACTGCAACGCTCCTCGGATGAGGCGCGATTATACGGAATAAGTGCCCAATGACCCCGCCGTTTAGAATTCGGTCCACTCCATCCGCATTGAGCCAACTGGAATTCACCTGTGTCTTTTGCCAACGAAACCCGCCGCCGCCGCACCTTTGCCATCATTTCCCACCCCGACGCTGGCAAGACCACGCTGACCGAGAAGCTGCTGCTGTTCTCAGGCGCGATCCAGATCGCCGGCTCGGTCAAGGCGCGCAAGGCGACGCGCCACGCTACCAGCGACTGGATGGAAATCGAGAAGCAGCGCGGCATCTCGGTCGCCTCATCCGTGATGCAGATGCTGTACCGCGACCACGTCATCAACCTGCTCGACACACCCGGCCACAAGGACTTCTCGGAAGACACCTACCGCGTGCTGACCGCCGTTGACTCGGCCCTGATGGTGATCGACGCGGCCAACGGCGTCGAGGCGCAGACGCGCCGCCTGATCGAGGTCTGCCGCCAGCGCAACACGCCCATCATCACCTTCGTCAACAAGATGGACCGCGAAGTGCGCGAGCCGCTCGACATCCTCGACGAGATCGAGCGCGAGCTCGGCATGCCCTGCGTGCCCATGACCTGGCCGGTGGGCCAGGGCAAAACCTTTGGCGGCATCATCAACCTGCGCACACAGGTCATGACGGTGTTCGAGTCCGGCAGCGAGCGCCTGCCGCAGGACTTCGACGCCATGCCGCTTTCCAATCCAGAATCCCTGCAAAAACGCTTCGGCCACGAATTCGAGACCGCCATGGAGAGCATGGAACTGGCCACCGGCGCCTCGCCGGCCTGGGACCGCGAGGCCTTTCTGGCCGGCAAGCAGACCCCGGTCTTCTTCGGCTCCGGCGTCAACAACTTCGGCGTCATGGAAGTATTGGAAGCGCTGGTCGATCTGGCGCCCTCGCCGGGGCCGCGCACCAGCTCGCTCGTGGTCAACAAGCAGCCTGTGATCCAGGTCATGCAACCGGAGGACGAAGCCTTTTCCGGTGTCGTGTTCAAGGTGCAGGCCAACATGGACGCCAATCACCGCGACCGCATCGCCTTCGTGCGCATCGCTTCGGGCAAGTACACGCCGGGCATGAAGCTCAAGGTCATGCGCACCGCAAAAGAACTGCGCCCGACTAGCGTCGTCACCTTCATGAGCCAGCGCCGCGAAGCCGTCAGCGAAGCCTATGCCGGCGACATCGTGGGCTTTACCACGCACGGCGGCGTGCAACTTGGCGACACCATTACCGACGGCTCCGTCAACCTGCAGTTCACCGGCCTGCCCTTCTTCGCGCCCGAACTGTTCATGACCGTGGTGCTGCGCAACCCGCTGCGCACCAAGCAGTTGCAACAGGGCCTGGCGCAACTCGGTGAAGAAGGCGCAATCCAGGTCTTTCGCCCCGAGGTCGGCGGCAACATGCTGCTCGGCGCTGTCGGCCAGTTGCAGTTTGAAGTGGTGCAGCACCGCCTCAAAGGCGAGTACGACGCCGACATTCGCCTGGAAGGCAGCCAGTACACCGGCGCGCGCTGGATCACGGCCGACACCCCGGCCGAACTGAAAGCCTTTTGCGATGCCTACCCGATGCGCATGGCGCGCGACGCCGCCAACACTCTGGCCTACCTGTGCACCTCGCCCTACGACGTGCGCCTGGCGCAGGAGCGCTTTCCGAAAATCCACTTCCACCCGCTGCGCGAACACGCCGGGCTGGCACTGCAATCGGCAGGTTAAGCGATGGCCCTGCAACTGCTGTCTGATCTGCCGCGCAGCGTCGCTGCGGGCATGCACACGGTCTTCAGCGACATCGACGACACGCTCACCACCGACGGCCAGTTGCCACCAGCGGCCTACGCCGCGCTCGATGACCTGCGCCGCGCCGGACTGCGCGTGATCCTGATCACCGGCCGCCCCGCAGGCTGGTGCGACCACATCGCGCGCATGTGGCCGGTGGATGCTGTGATTGGCGAGAACGGCGCCTTCTACTACTGGCACGACCACGCGGCGCGCAAACTCAAATGCCGGCACCTGCTGGACGAAGCCGCACGCACTGCCAACAGCGCCAAACTGGCTGCGGTGCGCGAAACCATCCTGCGCGAAGTGCCAGGCTGCGCCGTCGCCTCTGATCAGTTCTGCCGCCTCTACGACCTGGCCATCGATTTCTGCGAAGACGTGCCTGCCCTGCCCGAGAGCGCTGTAGACCGCATCGTGGCGCTGATGGAAGCCGCCGGCATGTGCGCCAAGATCAGCTCGATCCACGTCAACGGCTGGTTCGGGCAATATGACAAGCTCAGCATGGCGCACCTGCTGATGCGCGAGCGCTACGGCATCGAGTTGGCGCAGGAGCGCGAGCACTGCATGTTCGTCGGCGATTCACCGAACGACGCACCCATGTTCGCCTACCTGCCGCACGCTGTCGGCGTCGCCAACGTGGCCGCCTTTGCCACGCGCATGAACGCGCTACCAGCCTACATCACGCCCTCGCGCGGCGGGGCCGGGTTTGCGGAACTGGCGCAAGCACTGATCCGTGCGCGCCACTGACAACAAGCAGGAGCCAACATGTTCTTTGCCACCGATCTCAGCACCGTCAGCCACGGCATCCAGCTCGCGGTAGCGCCGGTCTTCGTCCTGACCGCGGTATCGGCCATGATCGGCACTGTTGCCGGCCGGCTCGGGCGCATCATCGACCGCGCCCGCGTCGTGGAAGAACGAATCGACGCAGCACCCGCGACCGACCCGATGCTGGCAGCCTTCAAGGAACTCTCCGGGCTACGCAAGCGCGGGCGTCTGGCCAACCTGTGCATTGCACTGCTGACTTTTTGTGCCATCTTTATCGGGCTCACCATCGTTGTACTGTTTCTTGGCGAGACCACCGAATTGCAGATCATCCGCATTGCGACGCTGTTCTTTCTAAGCGGCGTGGTCTGCTTTCTGCTCGCCCTGTTGTGCTTTCTGACCGAGACGCTGCTGGCAACGCGGATCCTGAATTTCGGACGTTCGCGCAAACTTTAGCGACTGTCAAACACAGGCAAAAAGTTGCGCCCTACCGCGCCAGCACATGCCGCAGCGCAACTCCGGTATGGGTGCCCAGCGCGACCACATTTTCAGGGGTGGCGGCTGCCACGATGCGGCCACCGGCTTTGCCGCCGTCGGGTCCGAGGTCGATCACCCAATCGGCTTCGGCGATGACATCCAGGTCGTGCTCGATCACGACCACGCTGTGGCCGCCATCGACCAGGCGGTGCAGCACCTTGATCAGCTTTTCAACGTCGGCCATGTGCAGGCCCACCGTTGGCTCGTCGAGCACGTAGAGTGTGTGCGGCGCTTTCATGCCGCGCCGGGTAATGTCGTCGCGCACCTTGCTCAGTTCGGTCACAAGCTTGATGCGCTGCGCTTCGCCGCCGCTGAGCGTCGGCGACGGCTGCCCCAGCGTCAGGTAACCGAGGCCCACGTCTTTGAGCAGTTGCACCGGGTGACTGATGTTGGGCATGGCGGCGAAGAACTGCACCGCCTCGTCCACTTCCATCTGCAGCACGTCGCCGATGTTCTTGCCACGCCAGGTGACGGCCAGTGTCTCTGGGTTAAAGCGCGCGCCCTTGCAGGTTTCGCACAGCACTTTCACGTCGGGCAGAAAGCTCATGGCGATGGTGCGAATGCCCTGCCCTTCGCAACCGGCGCAGCGCCCCTCACCGGTGTTGAAGCTGAAGCGGCTCGCGCTGTAACCGCGCGCCTTGGCCTCCAGCGTGTCGGCAAAGAGTTTGCGGATGATGTCCCAGAAACCGATGTAGGTGGCCGGGCAGGAACGCGGCGTTTTGCCGATCGGCGTTTGATCGACTTCCAGCACGCGGTCGATGGTCTCGAAGCCACTGACGGATGCGCAGCCGACCCAGGAGATTTGCTCGCCCGCTGCCAGTGCATCGCGACCGGCTTTGGTGCTGCGCTTTTGCACGCCAGTGTGCACGTTGGCCAGTAACACATCGCGCGCCAGTGTGGATTTGCCGGAGCCGGAGACGCCAGTGACGGCGACCAGGCGGCTCAGGGGAATGTGCGCCGTGATGGCTTGCAGGTTGTGCAGGGTGGCATTGTTGACCGTGAGCCACTCTTGGGTATCTTGCACCGTGAAATTGGGGTCAGAGTCCAATTTCCCGACGGTCTTTTTCTTCTTCGACGGCTTCAGGGTGAAATTGGAATCCGACCCCTGGACTTGGGGTTTTGCCAAATTCACTACGCGGCGCAACTGCAGCGGATGCTTCATCGCGTGCAGCAGGTAGCGCCCGGTCTGCGAGTCGGCGGCGTTGACGATGTCGGCCACCAGACCCTGCGCCACCAACTGACCGCCGCGCTTGCCGGCGCTGGGGCCAATGTCGATGATGTGCTCGGCGTGGCGGATCGTGTCCTCGTCGTGCTCCACCACCACCAGCGTGTTGCCCTTGTCGCTTAAGGATTGCAGCGCGCCGAGCAGGATCTGGTTGTCGCGTGCGTGCAGGCCGATGGTCGGTTCATCAAGCACGTAGCACACGCCTTGCAGGTTGCTGCCGAGTTGCGCCGCCAGGCGGATGCGCTGCGCCTCACCACCACTCAAGGTCGGTGCGCCCCGGTCCAGCGTCAGATAACCAAGGCCGACCTGCTCCAGAAATTCGAGCCGGCTCTTGATCTCGGGAATCAGGTCGCGCGCGATGTCGGTCTCGCGCTGGCTCAGACCACCCGCCAACTGCAGCTTGGCAACCCAGATCCGGATGTCGCTCACGCTCAGGCGCGCGATTTCGGTAATGCCGATGCCGTAGAACTGCACGGCGCGTGCGGTGGCGTTCAGGCGCGTGCCCTCGCAGGTCGGGCAGGCCGCGTCGAGCAGGTCCTCCACCTCGGGCTCGGCAAAGGTCTGTTCACGCCCCTTGTTGTCGTCGTCGCGCACCGAGTCGTCGAACAACTTGCGCTGTTCCTTGCTCAATCGGACGCCGGTGCCGACGCAGTCCGGGCACCAGCCGTGCTTGCTGTTGTAAGAGAACAGGCGCGGGTCGAGTTCGGCGTAACTGGTGCTGCAGACCGGGCAGGCACGCTTGGTGGAAAACGCATGCAGCTTGCCGATGGCAGCTGTCGACTCACCCTCCTGCATCGCCTCGCGCAGACCGGTGAGATCGCTCAGCACATGGACCACGCCCTTGCCGTGCTGCAGCGCCGCAGCCAGTGCCGTGCGCAACTGCGGTTCATTGGCGGGCAGCACATCCAGACTGGCCACCGGCAGTTCAATCGTGTGTTCCTTGAAACGGTCGATGCGCGGAAAGCCGGTGGTTGGCAGAAAGTTGCCGTCAACACGCAGGTGTGTGTATCCGCGCGGCCGCGCCCAGTCCGCCAGTTCGGTGTAAACGCCTTTGCGGTTCAGCACCAGGGGCGCCAGCATCCCGATGTGCCGGCCACGAAAGTTCTTCAGCAACTGCGCTGCAATGCTGTCGGGTGTCTGCGGCGCCACCGGCGTGCCATCGCGTGTGCAGTGCTGCGTGCCGAGCTTCACATACAGCAGGCGCAGAAAATGCCAGACCTCGGTCGTGGTGCCGACGGTCGATTTGCGACCACCACGCGACAGCCGTTGCTCGATCGCCACCGTCGGCGGAATGCCATAGACCGCGTCCACTTCCGGTCGCCCTGCCGGTTGCACGATGGAGCGCGCGTAGGCGTTGAGCGATTCCAGGTAGCGGCGCTGGCCTTCGTTGAACAGAATGTCAAAGGCCAGCGTCGATTTGCCGGAACCGGATACGCCGGTGATCACACTGAACTTGCCGCGCGGGATGTTGACGGAGAGGCTCTTGAGGTTGTGCTCGCGCGCGTTGATGATCTGGATGCTGTCGGCCGCTGAACTTGTCATTGCGGGCCTGACCCGCAATCCATGTCCGCCTGGCATGGATGCCCCCGGATCGGAGTCCGGGGCGGGCTTGTCTAGCCCGGCATGACGATGACCTACAGCACCAGCCTCGAAGTCATGCACGATGTGCACCACCCCCATCTGCGCCGCATAGTCGCGCAGCGCCTTGCCGGTGTGCGACGTGGGATGCAGACGCACATCTTCCGGCGTGCCAAAGGCCACGACTTCACCACCAGCGTCGCCGCCTTCGGGTCCGAGGTCGATCAACCAGTCGCTGGCGCGGATCACGTCGAGGTTGTGCTCGATCACCAGCAGCGAATGCCCGGCATCCTGCAGCTTGCGCATGGCGCGCATCAGCTTGGCGATGTCGTCAAAATGCAGGCCCGTGGTCGGCTCGTCGAACATGAAAAGCGTACCACGCCGCGCTGTTGCCTGCCGGCTCGCGCTACCCGATTTGGCTGCGTCGGCGAGGAACCCCGCCAGCTTGAGCCGCTGCGCCTCGCCGCCCGAGAGTGTGGGAACCGGCTGCCCCAGCTTGACGTATTCGAGGCCGACATCGACGATGGGTTGCAAGGCACGGATGACGTCGCGGTCATTGGCGAAATAGGCGCTGGCTTCGCTGACGGTGAGGTTGAGGACGTCGGCTACATTCAGAGCCACAAGAGGCGCCGCTGAAATGGGGTCAGAGCCCTGGACTTGGGGTTTTGCCAAATCGGTACTGCTTCGTTGGCCCGTTCGAAAGCTCTGCCCCGAATTGGGATCTGACCCCATTCTTGTCCGCCGCTCAATCGTGACTTCGAGGATTTCGGGGCGGTAGCGCTTGCCGTCGCAATCCGGGCAGCGCAGGTAGACGTCGCTCAGGAACTGCATCTCGACGTGCTCGAAACCGGAGCCGCCGCAGGTCGGGCAGCGGCCATCGCCGCCGTTGAAGCTGAACTTGGATGCGGTGTAACTGCGCTCACGCGACAGCGCGGCGGTGGCGAAGATCTCGCGGATCGCGTCCCAGGCACCGACGTAGCTTGCCGGGTTGGAACGCGCCGTCTTGCCGATCGGCGACTGGTCAACAAACACCACATCGCTGAGTTGCTCGGCACCAAGCAGGCGCTCGTGCGCGCCGGGTGCTTCGGTTGACTTTCCAAAGTGACGCATCAACGCCGGCGCCAACACATCCTGAATCAGGGTCGACTTGCCGGAACCGCTGACACCCGTGACGCAAACCATGCGTTGCAGCGGGATTTCCACGCTGGCGTTCTTCAGGTTGTGCTCGCGCACGCCTTCCAGAATCAGGCGCGGCGTATTCGCTTCAACCAGGCGCTTGAAACCCATGCCAACCTGTTTGCGCCCGCCCAGATAAGCGCCGGTCAAGGTATCGGCAGCGCACAGGTCGGCGGTCGAACCGTCAAACACAATCTGCCCGCCGCGCTCGCCCGGGCCCGGACCCATGTCGATCATGCGGTCCGCCGCCAGCATCACCGCCGGGTCGTGCTCCACCACCACCAGCGTGTTGCCGGCATCGCGCAGGCGCTGCATGGCAACGATGATGCGATTCATGTCGCGCGGGTGCAGGCCGATGCTGGGCTCGTCCAGCACGAAAAGCGTGTTGACGAGTGAGGTGCCCAGCGCCGTCGTCAGGTTGATGCGCTGCACCTCGCCGCCCGACAGGGTGCGACTTTGCCGGTCCAGCGTCAGGTAGCCGATGCCGACGTCACACAGGTATTTCAGGCGTGTGGTGATTTCTTCAAACAGGAGTTTGAGCGCCTGGTTCTCCCCAGACCGAGCATCCGGTTCCGCCATCGAGATTGCTGCGTCGCTTCCAGTTTCGGGTTTCGTCATCGCGAGCGCGCCTCGCAATGACGAGGGAGTCGCGACCCGCAAGGTATCGAAGAACCGCCGCAACCGGTCCAGCGGCAGCAGCATCAAGTCGTGCAGACACAGCCCCGGCAGGGCTTCGAGTTGCGCGCGTGACCACTTGACACCGGCGGGCATGAAGCGCTGAGCAGGCGCCAGCACGGCATCGGCATCGGCCTGGCTGCCAATGCGCCAGAGCAGGCTCTCGGTCTTGAGCCGTGCGCCGGAACAGGTTGGGCAGGTGGTGTAGCTGCGGTACTTGGACAAGAGCACGCGGATGTGCATCTTGTAAGCCTTGGTCTCCAGGTAATCGAAGAAGCGTTTGATGCCAAACCAGTGCTGGTTCCATTTGCCGTTCCAGTTCGGAGAGCCATTGATGACCCAGTGCTGCTGTTCCGGTGTCAGCTTGTTCCAGGGCGTGTCACGCGGTATGCCCTCGGCCACTGCGTGGCGCATCAAATCGTCCTGGCATTCCTGCCAGGCTGGCGTCTGCATCGGCTTGACGGCGCCAGCGCGCAGCGTCAGTTTGTCGTTCGGGATCACCAGACCGTAATCCACACCGATGACGCGGCCAAAGCCGCGGCAGCTGTCGCAGGCACCAACCGCTGAATTGAACGAGAAAGCCGAAGCAATCGGCTCGGCGTAGCGCAGATCGCTCTCCGGGCAATGCAGACCGGTGGAGAACTTCCAGATCGACGCCGGCGTTTCGGCTTCTGCTCCCAGGCAGTACACCGCCAGACGGCCGCTGCCGTGTTTGATGGCGACCTCGATGGCTTCGAGCACGCGGGCTCTTTCAGCATTGCCTAGCCGAAAGCGATCCGCCACCACATCCAAAACAAGGCGCGAGCCGACTGCCACCTCCGCAGTGGCCGCGCTTTTCTTTGGCGCAGCCTTGCCCTTCTTGCCTGAATTGGGGTCAGAGCCCAATTCGGTGCTATCCTTTTTTCTAGCACGCACGCCCTGCCCGGAATTGGGATCCGACCCCAATTCAAGCTCGCGCTGCGCCTGCACCTTCGTAAAGCCGCTGAGCGAGAGCCACTGCTCGATCTCGTCGGGTGTCGTGCTGGCCGGCAACTCGACGGGAAAGGTCACAACCAGCCTGGGGTCATCCGTTCCTGCCCGTACCAACAACTCGGCATAAATGCTTTCGGCCGAATCATGGCGCACGGCTTGCGCGGTATCGCGGTCAAACAACTGACCGGAACGGGCGAACAAGAGTTTCAGGTGGTCGTTCAGTTCGGTCATCGTGCCGACGGTGGAGCGCGAGGAACGCACCGGATTGGTCTGATCGATGGCAATGGCCGGCGGCACTCCTTCGACCCGATCGACCGCCGGCTTGTCCATGCGATCGAGAAACTGGCGCGCGTAAGCCGAAAAGGTCTCCACATAGCGCCGCTGCCCTTCAGCGTAGAGCGTGTCAAACACCAGGCTTGATTTGCCGGAACCGCTCGGCCCAGTGACCACCGTGAGTTCACCAGTGCGGATGTCGAGATCGAGGTTCTTGAGGTTGTGCTGGCGCGCGCCGCGAATGCGGATGTAACCGTGTGGCATGGCTTGCTGTCTTTCCGTGAGGGCCAGACATTCTATTGGTGTTTCCACACCACACGGCGCGCCCGGGCATTGCGGGCAAAGCGGGCTGTTACCCGCAGGTACTATTTGCTCGCACTGGCCGGCGTTGCCGCCGACGCGGCTTCAGCCGGCGCGTGGGTAGCTTCAGCACCGTGCTTCTCACCACCCATGTCAATATCGCCGCCCTTGCTCAGCATCCACACCGCCAGACCGGCAAAAATCACGAATCCCACAGCAATTTTCCACATAGCATTCTTTCCAGAGTAGCGCCCGTTTCGCTGCGGGCCAAAAAAGAGCCCTCACGCGGAGGGCTCCTACGAGACTGACCGATGTCATGCCGGTCAATCGTTCAAAAGAAACATCAATCGTTGGCGTAGATATCGACGTCCTTGGTTTCCTTGACAAAAATCATGCCAACGACGAAGGTCATGCCCGCGATGATGATGGGGTACCACAAACCGTTGTACATGTTCCCGGTCTGCGCCACGATGGCAAACGCCGTCGTCGGCAGCAAGCCGCCAAACCAGCCATTGCCGATGTGGTAAGGCAGGCTCATGGAGGTGTAGCGAATTCGCGTCGGGAACAGTTCCACCAGCATCGCAGCAATGGGGCCGTACACCATGGTCACCAGGATCACGAGGTAGGTCAGGATGGCGATCACCATCACCTTGTCGATCCGGGCCGGATCGGCCTTGGTCGGATAGCCAGCGGCCTTCAGGTCGTCGGCGACGGCCTTCTTGAAAGCTGCATCCTTCTTCTTAGCTTCATCTGCTGGCAGACCCTTGGAGGCGTAGCTCGGGATTTCGGTTGCGCCGATCTTGATCGAAGCCACCGTTCCGGCCGGTGCCGCAATGTTCTCGTAACTCACCGATGCGCCGGCCAGAACTTGCTTGGCGATGTCGCAGGAACTGGTGAACTTGACGGTGCCGGTCGGGTTGAACTGGAACGAACATTCGCCTGGATCCGCCGTGATCGTCACCTTGTTCTTGGCCTGCGCTTCGGCCAGCGCCGGATTGGCCGCCTTGGTCAGGGCCGTGAACACCGGGAAGTAGGTCAGCACGGCCAGCAGGCAGCCGGCCATGATGATGGGCTTGCGACCGATCTTGTCTGACCACGAACCGAACAGGATGAAGAAAGGGGTACCGATGATCAGTGAAATAGCGACAAAAATATTGGCTGATGGACCGTCCACCTTGAGCGCTTGCGTCATGAAGAACAGCGCATAGAACTGACCCGAGTACCAGACCACGGCCTGGCCCGCCGTCAAACCGATCAGGGCCAGAATCACGATCTTCAGGTTCTTCCACTCACCAAAGGATTCGCTCAGCGGAGCCTTCGATGTCTTGCCTTCGGCCTTCATCTTGGCGAATGCGGGCGACTCGTTCATGCTCAGGCGAATGTAGACCGAGACCGCCAGCAGCAGAATGGAAACAACAAACGGAACACGCCAGCCCCAGTCGGCAAACTTCTCGGCGCCGAGCAACGTCTGGGTACCCAGAATCACCATCAGGCTGAGCATCAGGCCGAGCGTGGCCGTGGTCTGAATCCAGGAGGTGTATGCGCCCCGCTTGCCCTGCGGCGAATGTTCCGCCACATAAGTCGCCGCACCACCGTACTCACCACCCAGCGCCAGGCCCTGCAGCATGCGCAGGGCAATCAGGATCACCGGCGCCGCAACGCCGATGGTGGCGTAGTTCGGCAGGATACCGACGATGAAGGTCGACAAGCCCATGATCAGGATCGTCACCAGGAAGGTGTACTTGCGGCCAATCATGTCGCCCAGTCGGCCAAAGAAAATGGCACCGAAAGGACGCACGATGAAGCCGGCCGCAAACGCGAGCAGCGCAAAAATGAAGGCCGATCCGGCATCGAGTCCGCTGAAGAATTGCTTGGCGATGATGGCGGCCAGCGAGCCGTAAAGATAGAAGTCGTACCATTCGAAAACAGTACCCAATGACGAGGCGAAGATCACCTTTCTTTCTTCCGCGCTCATTGGCCGTGGTGCAGCAGCAGTTGCCATGTTGATGTCTCCTAAAAATTTAATAATTGATGCCTGGACCGGCACCTAGCGGCCACTATCAAAGCGATCACTGACAGCACTCTGACGTATTGCTTGCAAAAACTTACGCGGAACTTCACGCATTCTTACAAGCCTATCGTTAACCCTCGTCTCGAGTTTCTGGATATGAAATTTGGACGCAAAAGCGCGGGAAAACCCGGGCCATTCAAGCGCAAAAAAGCCTTCGAAAATTTCAGTCTTTTCGCAAATGATTTTTGTAAAGCTGCTCGCATAGCCCTACAGCAGACCGACCCATTCTCAGCGTAAGGACATGGTCAGACGTTCTTTGCACAATCGCGCCGCGTGTTGACGAGCCTGTCCCGCAATTCATAACAACCAACCTGAGACAGTCCTTATGAGTGATCCCGTGGTCGACAAGATTCAAAAGAATCCCAAATACCTTGAACTGAAAAACAAGCGCAACACCATAGGTTGGGCCCTGACACTGCTGATGCTGGTCGTGTACTACGGCTACATCGCATTGATCGCCTTCAACAAGCCTTTTCTGGCACAGCCCATTGGCGCCGGCGTGACAACACTGGGCATTCCGATTGGCATGGGCGTCATCGTTTTCACCGTTCTGATCACGGCCATCTATGTGCGCCGTGCCAACAATGAATTCGATGCGCTGACCACAGACATCCTGAAGGATGCCACCAAATGAAAATATTGAAATCAACTTTGGCAGCACTCTTGCTGCTGCTAATCGCTGGCAGCGCGCTGGCGGCTGGCGCCGACATGGGCCAAGTGGACAAACAACCGACCAACTGGGTTGCCATCAGCATGTTCGGCGGTTTTGTCGTCCTGACGCTGTTCATCACCAAGTGGGCTGCTGCCAAGACCAAATCGGCTGCAGACTTTTACACCGGTGGTGGTGGCATCTCGGGTTTCCAGAACGGTCTGGCGATTGCCGGCGACTACATGTCGGCAGCTTCCTTCCTCGGCATTTCCGCCGCTGTCATGGCGACCGGCTATGACGGCCTGATCTACTCGATCGGTTTTCTGGTTGGCTGGCCGGTGGTCACCTTCCTGATGGCCGAGCGCCTGCGCAACCTGGGCAAGTTCACCTTTGCCGACGTGGCCGGTTACCGCTTCCAGCAAACCCCGATCCGCATATTCGCGGCTTCCGGCACGCTGGTGGTGGTTGCCTTTTACCTGATCGCCCAGATGGTGGGCGCCGGTGCCCTGATCAAACTGCTGTTTGGTCTGGACTACTGGCTGGCCGTGGTGATCGTCGGCGCGCTGATGATGGTCTACGTGCTGTTTGGCGGCATGACGGCCACCACCTGGGTCCAGATTATCAAGGCCTGCCTGTTGCTCGCCGGTGTCAGCTTCATGGCCTTCATGGTCATGGCGCAATACGGCTTCAGCCCGGAAGCGCTGTTCGCTGAAGGCGTCAAGGTCCGTACCGGCATTGCCGCAAATGGTGGCAAGGGCGCTGAAGAAGCAGCCAAGATCGGCCTCGCGATCATGGGTCCCGGTGGTTTTGTGAAAGACCCGATCTCGGCCATCTCCTTCGGCATGGCGCTGATGTTCGGCACCGCCGGACTGCCGCACATCCTGATGCGCTTCTTCACCGTTCCCGATGCCAAGCAGGCACGCAAGTCAGTGCTCTGGGCCACCACCTGGATTGGCTACTTCTATGTGCTGATTTTCATCATCGGCTTCGGCGCCATCACGCTGGTGCTGACCAACCCCGAGTTCTCGAATACCGCCACCGGCGTCATCAAGGGCGGTGGTGGTTCGGCCAACATGGCGGCCGTGCTGGTTGCCAAGGCGGTCGGCGGCAACGTCTTCTTCGGCTTCATCTCGGCCGTCGCCTTTGCCACGATTCTGGCGGTGGTTGCAGGCCTGACACTGTCGGGTGCCTCGGCCGTCTCGCACGACATCTACGCCACCGTGATCAAGAACGGCAAGGCCGATAGCGCCTCCGAACTCAAGGTCTCGCGCATCACGACGGTGGTACTCGGTATCGTCGCGGTTGCGCTGGGCATTGCGTTTGAAAAGCAGAACATTGCCTTCATGGTGTCGCTGGCGTTTGCGATTGCGGCTTCAGCCAACTTCCCGGTGCTGTTCATGGCGGTGCTGTGGAAAGACTGCACGACCAAGGGTGCTGTCATCGGCGGCTTCATGGGCCTGATCTCCTCGGTCGGCCTGACCGTGGTCTCGCCCTCGGTCTGGGAAGCCACGCTCGGCTACCCCAAGGGTTCGGCGCTGTTCCCCTACACCTCGCCGGCCCTGTTCTCGATGACCATCGGCTTCGTCGGCATCTGGCTCTTCTCCATCCTGGACCGCAGCCCCAATGCCGCCAAGGAACGCGCCGCCTTCCCGGCGCAGCAAGTGCGTTCGGAAACCGGCTTTGGCGCCTCCGGCGCTTCAGGTCACTGAGCGTCAACCCCGGCGCCCTGCGGGGTGCCCATAAAAGCCGGGCCTTTAGGTCCGGCTTTTTTGTTGTCGTCCCCAGAACGGCTTGGTGTGCCCCAGGTGTTGCGCAGTTCCGATCAGACCGAGGTTTTCACACATTCGGCTCTTTTTGGAACAAAATTGCGATACTTTTCAAAAAAAGGAAACCGGATGCGCAAATCGGAAATGCATTCCCGTCGCCCAGCGGCGGAGGGATTGATCGTTCGTCCGGGCCCCATCTTCCCTGATCTCCAAAAGGCCACGCGCATGGCCTTATTTCTGATCGCGCAGTTGCTCTGCGTCTGCTTTGCAGCCCCGGCACCGCCACTGCGGCTCTCGGTATCCACAACCCCTTTGTCCCTGCCGATCTTCGTTGCTGAAAGCCAGGGCTATTTTGCGGCGGAGGGACTCAACCTCAAGATTGACGAGGTGATCGGTGGGCATCGCACGCTGCAACAGGTTTTTGATGGAAACGCCGACGTCGCCACTTCGTCGGAAGCGGTCGTGATGTTCAACAGTTTCAAGCGCAAGGATTATGCGGTGATCGCAACCTTTGTGACCAGTGACGACGATGTGCGCGTGGTGACCCGTGCCGGCAAGGGGATTGCCGCGATCGCCCAACTGCGGGGACGACGGGTAGCAACTGTCATCGGGGCGGCAAGCCACTATTACCTCGACACCTCGCTGCTGTTGAGCGGAGTCGATCCAAAGCAGGTCCAGACACGCAATCTCCAACCGGAGTTGATGGTGCAAGCCCTGGAAAAGGATGAGGTGGATGCCATCGCGATTTGGGAGCCGATCCCGTTTCAGGCACTGGCAGGTGTTGCCGATGCAACGGTACTTCCAAAAACGCGGGCCTATCTTCTGAGTTTCAATCTGATCGTGAGCAAACGCCTGGTTGGCGAGCGCGACGACGATCTTGTCAAGCTGCTTCGCGCCGTCGATCGGGCGCAGCGTTTCATCGCCGCCGAGCCAGCAAAAGCGCAGTCGATTCTGAGAACCCGACTGCACGCGGATCAGAAGTTCATCGACTACCTATGGCCGCGCTACAACTATCGCCTCACGCTAGGTCAGTCTCTGCTGACCACACTCGAAGGCGAGGCACGCTGGGCGCGCGAGGAAGGCTATGTGAAGGGAGAGCGCTCGCCAAACTACCTCGATTTCATCTATTCGGCCCCACTGCGCCGGGTTCGACCCGATGCCGTGAACATTCTCGAGTAATCCGTGCGCGTACGGACACAACTCATCGCGATCGTTTCGGTTGCCATCGCGACGGTCATCGGTTTGGGTGCCGCGACGGTGGCGGTCACCACACGGTCGAACGAAGTTTCCAAAGCGCAAGCCGATGTCCATGCGGTGCAAAAGAGAGTGATCGACCTGCTCGCACTGACGCACGAATTCACCGAATATTCTGAAAGCCGCGCCGAACGACAATGGCAAAAGAACTACGCCGCCTTGCTGGATCTGCTCGCCGGCAGCACGGGCGATGGCAACCCCTTTGCCGCCAAACTACTGACCGAGACCAAGCCAATCGCCGGACTGTTTCAGCAGATCGTCAACGCGCGATCAAGCACAAGCGACTTGCGGGATCGCCAAGTCAAGCTGTTGGTGGTGCAATTGACAACCGGCGTCCAGGGGATCAGCGACCTGGTTGTTCAATTGGCCAGCACACTGGATGAAGACGACCAACGGATTCAACGCCAATATTACGCCGTGGTCCTCAGTATTTTTGTGCTGATGTTCGCGGTCGTAGCCCTTATGTCAGCACTGCTGATAAGCCGTGTCTTGCGTCCCCTGGGCAAACTGCAGCAAGCGGTGCGGGCTGTAGCCAATGGTGACGTCAGCGTTCGCAGCGCGACCGGCACAGCCGATGAGTTTGGCGAGTTGTCACGAACCTTTGATGCGATGGCGGTGGACCTGGTGCGCACACTGCGCGAGGAAGTTGCCGAACGCAAGCAGATGGAAGAACAGGTGCGCGAGATGGCCTTCTCCGACCCGCTGACCGGTCTGCCCAACCGCAGAATGCTGATGGACCGGCTCGAACAGGCGCTGATCACCGCTTCCCGGCTTGGGCATCAGGATGCGCTGCTGTTCATTGATCTGGACAATTTCAAATCGCTCAACGACACCTTGGGCCATGACAAGGGCGATGCCCTGCTGCGCCAGATCGCCACGCGACTGAAGGCCTGCGTGCGCGACGGTGATACCGTTGCGCGCCTCGGGGGCGACGAATTCGTTGTCCTGCTTCAGGCCTTGAGCGATGACCCGCTGGAAGCTGCCAAGCAAGTGCACGTTGTGGCGGCCAAAATTCTCGGCGTTTTGGGCAAAAACTACGAACTCGATGGCCACGGACACCACAGCAGCGCCAGCATTGGTTGCACTCTGTTTGGCAGCCTTCAACGCGAAAAACTCGAAGAACCCCTGAAGCGCGCCGAACTGGCGATGTACCAGGCCAAGGCAGCAGGTCGCAACCGCCTGCGTTTCTTCGAACCCGAGATGCAGGCCACGGTCAATGCGCGCGCCGCTCTGGAAGCCGAACTGCGTGAGGCCGTAGCCCTTGGACAGTTTGTTCTGTATTACCAACCCCAAAGTGAAGGCGATGGTCGCCCGAGCGGGGCAGAGGCCTTGCTGCGCTGGCAGCATCCCCGGCGCGGCTTGATGTCACCCGGTGAATTCATTGCCGTCGCGGAATCGAGCGGCCTGATCCGGGTTCTGGGCCGATGGGTCATGGAGACAGCCTGCAAACAACTGGCAGCATGGGCCGATCGGCCCGAAACCGCGCATCTGACCATGGCCGTCAATGTCAGCGTCCGTCAGTTCAAACAAAGCAATTTTGTGCAGGAGGTTCTGGACATTCTGGCGGCAACCGGCGCCAAGGCACAGCAGCTCCAGCTTGAACTCACCGAGAGCGTGCTGGTGGACAACGCACAAGACATCGTCATCAAGATGAATGCGCTCAAGGCGAGCGGAATCCGCTTTTCGCTTGACGACTTCGGCACCGGCTATTCGTCGCTTTTCTACTTGAAGCGCTTGCCACTCGATCAGCTCAAGATTGCCCAGGATTTTGTGCGCGACATCCTGATCGATCCTGATGACGTGGCGATCGCCAAGATGGTGGTGGCATTGACCGAAAGCATGGGCCTGGAGGTGATCGCCGAGGGCGTTGAAACCGAAGCCCAGCGTGCCTTTCTGGCGGATCTCGGTTGCCACAACTACCAGGGCTATCTGTTCAGCCAGCCGCTGCCAGCAAAGGAGCTGGAGGCTTTTTTGGAGCGGGGAGAAAGTGTCGTTTTCCACTAGGCATCGCGGCGAAGAGATGATTCAGAGCGCCGGGGCGGCGCCTCAGGTCCGGCCTGACGGTGACGGCTTCGCCCCGGCTTTCTGCTTTGTCAATCCCCGCGCAGCCGGCGCAGTTTGATGAAGGCCAGCGCCGCCATCACGGCGTCATTGAGCGCGTCGTGCGCGTCGCGCAATGGCAGATCAAGGTCTTTCATCAGCGTGGCAAAACGCAGGTCAACGTCGGCATTGGCCTGTTGCTGATAGGGCGGCAACTGTCTGAACTTGTAATCGTAGTAAAGACTGGAGACCTCGATTTTTTCCTGCGGCAAGCCCTGTCCCAGGATCGGCCAGATGGCGCGGTTCAGCATGGCCAGGTCAAACTCCAGGTAGTAACCCACCAGCGGGCGGCTGCCGATGAAATGCATCAAGCGCTTGACTGCCTCCTGAATCGGCATGCCCTGTGCCACGTCGCGCTCGCGCAGGCGGTGGATGCGAACGCTCTCGGCCGATACGCCGCGCTCGGGACGCACCAGCAGTTCAAGCCGCTCGCTGGTCATGATGCGCTGGCCGACAATGCGCACCGCGCCAATCGAGATGATCTCGTCGCTGCGCACATTCAGGCCGGTGGTCTCGCAGTCGAGCGCGACCCACTCATTCGGAGGCGCCGGATCGAACATGAAGCGAAAGGCCGGATCCCCCAGGTGGTACAGCAACCACTCGCGTTTGAGCGCCGCCCACCAGATTGACGGTAGAAAAAAGTCGTCCATCAAACCGCATCAAGGTGGAAGCGGTAACGCAGCAGGACCTTGAAGCGCTTTACCACAGCCAGCGCGTCCTTGAGCAGGTCACGCTCCAGACTGCTCAGGCGCGCCACGTTGACGGCACCAGTCACGATCTGCCCGGTTTCCAGTTCGGCCAAACCCACCTTGAGCCGCAGGCCCATGAAGAAGTACAAGCTCTCGGTCAGATCAACACCCAGGCTGGCGTCGAGCTTGCCTTCGTTGACCAGCGCCGCGATACGTCCGGCGCTGCTGATCTCCGGGATGCGGTGCGCCATTGCCAGACTGCGCAGGCCATGCACCAGCGGGAAAATGCCTTCCTTCTTCAGGTTGAGTTGTGACTCGGCTTCGCCCAGCCCCAGCAAGCGGTTCCACCAGCCAGTGCTGCTGCCAAAGGAATCGATGGCGGCTGCGAAACGGCTCAGCACGGCGTCGTTGTCGGTCGCCAGCGTCATCAGGCCTCGGCGCACGGTGTCGAGCAATTGGTCATCGCCGCAGACCGTGTGCGCGTCCATGAAGATGGCCAGGTTCATCAGACTGTCGCCATCAGGCATGAGCAGCCACTGGCGCGTCATCTGCCCGAATTCCCGTGCGCTTTTGCACCACTGCGAGTTACTCACCATGATCTGCCCCGGGCAGAGTGGATAACCGAAATCTTCCAGGGCGCTGGAAAAGCGCTGACAGATGGCCGCCAGATTGTCCGGTACTTTGTAGCCATCGCGCAGGATCAGGCCGTTGTCCTGATCGGTCTTGAGCAGTTGTTCGCCGCGCCCCTCGCTGCCCATCACAAACAGGCAGCTGTTGGCAACCAGCTCGGCCGGCGCAATCAGATTCCAGGCGCGCTCAAACAGGCGCGAGTTGAGCTGCTGCACCAGCTTGGCAATCAGGTTGATGCGCGAGCCACTGCGGTACAGCATGGTAATCATGCGCGTGATGCGGGCCGCCGCCTGGCTCAGGCCGGCCAGATCTCTGGCCTCCTCAATCTCGACCGTGATCAGGTGCGACTGGTTCGACAGAAAACTGAACAGGTCCAGCGCTTCGAGAATACCGACCACCCGGCCGGCATCGGACACCACCACCCGGTGCACGCGCTGGCGCAGCATCAAGGCCATGGCGTCGCCCAACTGGTCAGACGGCGCCACCTCGATCAGTGAGAAATTGCTCAGCTCGCCAACCGCCAGCTGGTCCAGCGGCCGTCCATCCAGAATGGCGCGCTGCAAGGCGGTGGTTGAAAAAATACCGAGCCGCGCTGGCGTGCTCTGGGTATCGCGCACCAGCACACTGGACAGGCGATGCAACTGAAATAATTTAACAACCGACAGAATGTCGGTGCCGGCGTCAACAAAATGCGCCGGTCGCAAAAAGGCCTCGTCGACCCTTGAGAGCGTGAGCGACTGCAACTCATGCTGGCCCTTGCGCTGCGACAAGGCGCTGAGCTTGTCGCCCAGATCGGAGAACAGCAGCGCGCCAAAAGTGGCGTTGGAAGCGATCAGGTCACTCACGGCCTGATGCGCCAACTGATAGGCCACGACCTCCTGTGACGCCACAAAGCGGCTGCTGACCCGGCCCGCCACCAAGCCCCGACCGTCGAAACAGTCATCCGGTCCGTAAGTCGTGGTGACCTCATTGCCATCGAGCTGGGTCACGTAGCCCTTGATGATGACAAACAAATGGGTCGGCGCACTGCCGACTTCGAGAATCGTCTCGCCCTCGCGAAAGTAAACCACATCGACGCTGTTGCGGACCAGCCGCTGCTCGTCCGGATTCAGGCAGTCAAAAGGTGAGGCAGAGAAATTGAAAGCGTTCGGCATGGGTCTGATTCAACGCCGGACGCCTGACGCCACCCTGTCGGCGGCGTCCCAGGCTTGATCAAACCAGGCGTCGCCAGACAAATAGGCTGCGAGCATGGGCAGCGCATCGAAGCCCCAGAACAACTTGTCATCAACCGCAAAGGTCGGCACGCCAAAGACAGCGCGTGCAATCGCTTCGTCGGTATGGGCCCTGAGCTGCGCCTTGACAGCATCGCTGTCGGGCGCGCGCTGCGGACTCAGTTGCCGCGTCAAGGTTTGCAGCCGCGCCGCGTCGCCGGCCTCGGCACCACCCTGCCAGACATGGCGGAACACGGTCTCGCATACGTAACGATTGGGCTCACCGTTGGCAGCGCAAGCCGTGGCCAGACGCAGCAAAGCCAGCGGATTGAACGGATGTGTGGCAGGAAGCTGCAGCGTCAGCCCCTCGCGCTGCGCCAGCCACAGTACCTGACGGCAGGTCCAGTCGCGCTTGCCCGCAATCTCGGCCGGCCCAAGCTGACCATGGTGCTTGAGCAACGCGGCAAACAGAATTGGCTTGTAGCGCACGCTGTAGCTGTGACCCATCAGCGCCAGTGGCAGCTTCTCGAAAGCCAGGTAGGCGTAGGGCGAAATGAAGTCCAGATAAAACGTGATGTGCTTCATGGCGACTCCTGCTCTTTGCGCTGCGTGATGCGTACCAGGATGGCGCGCCGGCCCGCCTCATCCGTGTTGGCCCAACGGGCAATCTCGTCCAGACTACGCCAACAACCCTCGCACAGGCCGGTCTTGGCGTTCATGCGGCAGACCGAGATGCATGGCGATGGCACAGCTTCAGCGAGCGTCATGGGCTGGCCACCACCACATCGGCCAACGGCGCGCCAGACAAACGTGCCAAGTCCTGCGGACTGAGCTTGAACACGCCGTGCGGGTGGCCGGCAGCCGCCCAGATTTCTTCAAAGCGCAACAGATCCTGATCGATCAGCGTGACCGAGGGGTTGGCGTGCGCAATCGGTGGCACGCCCCCGATCGAATAGCCGGTCTTTTCCTTGACAAAGGCGGCATCGGCGCGGCCCAGTTTGCCGACCAGGGCTTCTACCTTCTTCTCGTCAACCCGCCGGTCACCGGACGTCACCACCAGCACCGCCACATCATCCGCCTTGCGCCGGAAGATGATGCTCTTGGCGATCTGGCCCAGGCCAATACCCAGCGCATCCGCCGCCTGCTGCGCCGTGCGCGCGGCGTCGTCGAGCAGCAGCGGCGCGTTCGGATGACCCTGTGCCAGCAAGGCGGCCGCAATGCGCTGTACGCCTTCCGGCAAGACTTTCAGTTCTGCATCGTTCATCCGGCGTTCCGTTTGTTCAGCATGGCGGTCGCAACACGCGAACCCGATTTGCGCTGCAGGAAGTCGCTGATGAACGCTCCGGCGTCGATCAGTTGGTCGAGGTCGATGCCGGTTTCGATGCCCATGCCATGCAGCAAATAAACGACGTCCTCGCTCGCCACATTGCCAGTCGCACCCTTGGCATACGGACAACCCCCGAGACCGGCGATCGAGGTATCAAACTGCCAGACGCCCATCTGCAGGCTGATCAAGGTATTGGCCAGCGCCTGGCCATAGGTGTCGTGAAAATGACCCGAGACATCGTTGATGTCGTAGTGTTTGAGCGTGGCTTCTATGGCGCGCTGCACCTTGATCGGTGTTCCCACGCCAATCGTGTCGGCCACACCGACATGCTGCACACCGATGCCCTTCATCAAACCGGCCAGGTAGCCGACGCGCTCGGGTGCCACCTCGCCCTCGTACGGGCAACCGACAGTGCAGGACATGGCGCCGCGCACGTAGATGCCGGCTGCGCGCGCCGCCTGCACCACAGGCGCAAAGCGCTCGATGCTCTCGGCGATGCTGCAATTGATGTTCTTGCGGCTGAAGGCCTCGCTGGCGGCGCCAAAGACCACGATCTCGTCGGGCTTCGAGTTCAGTGCCGCCTCGAAGCCCTGCAGATTGGGTGTCAAAACCGAATAGCGCACGCCGCTGGCGCGCGCGATGCCGGCCATGACCTCGGCGTTGTCGGCCATCTGCGGCACCCATTTGGGCGAAACAAAGCTGGTGACCTCGATCTCTTTCAAACCGGCGGCCTGCAAGCGCTGCACCAGTTCGATCTTGACCGCTGCCGGCACTGCCTGCTTCTCGTTCTGCAGACCGTCACGCGGCCCGACTTCAACCAGTTTGACGCGGGAGGGGAGATTCATGTACAAGTCCTCAATTCAATGCAAGCTTAACGCCACTGTACTCAATAGCCGCGGATCGGATCAACGACGCCGACAATCGTTTGTCCGGCTTCGAGCGCGCGGATCTTTCCCGCGATCTGCGCAATGCTCTCATCACGCAGGGTACGCGCGGAAGTGTGGGGCGTGATGGTGATTTTCGGGTGCTGCCAGAACGGATTCCCGGCCGGCAGCGGCTCGTTGCGAAAAACGTCGAGCATGGCGCCAGAAAGATGGCCACTGGAGAGCAAGGCCAACAAGTCATCGTCCACCAAATGCGCGCCACGCGCCACGTTGATGACGTAGCCGCCACCTTGCAGGCGCGACAAGGTTTCCAGGCACATGATGTCACGCGTCTCAGACGTCAGCGGCAGCAGGTTCACCAGGATGCGCGTTGACGCCAGAAAATCGTTGAACTGGGCCGCACCGGCGAAGCAGCGCACACCTGCCAGTTCCTTTGGTGAGCGGCTCCAGCCCATGACCGGAAAATCAAACTGCGCTAGCGCTTGTGCCACGCGCGCGCCCAGCACGCCCAGGCCCATGACACCGACCGGAAACTCGCCGCGCTCGCGCGGTTTGCGGTAGGTCCATGCGCCGGTTTGGATGTCAGCTTCGTAAGCATCGAACTCGCGAAAGTGCCGGATCACGGCATGGCAAACATACTCCGCCATCTGCACCGACATGCCGGCATCGTCCAGCCGCACCAACGTAGCCTGTGCGGGCAAGCACAGCTTGAGCAGCGCGTCGACACCGGCACCGATGTTGAAGACGCCTTTGAGTTGGGACTGCTCATCAAAAAACTGCTGCGGTGGCGCCCAGACCACCGCATGATCAGCCGCCGGAGCACCCGGCTGCCAGACCGTGACCTCGGACCCCGGCAGCGCCGAGCGCAGGCCTTCCAGCCAGGGTTCAGGTTTGGTACCGGTGCAGCAAAACGTGATTTTCATGGGTGCCAAGGGTACCGCGTTTTACGGATTCGTCATTGCGAGCGAAGCGTGGCAATGACAGCCGGGGGCATGGATTGCCGCGTCGCTACGCTTCTCGCAATGACAGCCAATACCTTATGCCACCACCAGTTTAAGCAACTCCGCCCCCTCGGGCACCTGATCGCCGGGGGCGTAGAGCAACTCGCCAACCACGCCGTCGGCGGGGGCGGCGATGGTGTGCTCCATCTTCATGGCTTCGAGCACGGCCAGCGTCTGACCGATCTTGACCTTGTCGCCGGCCTTCACGGCGAACGAAACGACCTTGCCCGGCATTGGCGCCGTCAGGCGTCCGCCTTCGACCTGCGCGTCACCCGCATGCGCCAGCGCATCAACGACCGTGATCTGTGTTGCGCCCTGCGCCGTGAACACATGAACCGTCGCGCCGCTCTGGTAAACGTTGACGATCTGGCGTCGGCTGCCAAAGCGCACGTCAATGCCGTGCGTCACCGTGACAAAAGCGAAGGAAGCGACCTCGCCGGCCACGTCCAGTTGCAAGCTGCCGTCGTGCAGCGTGGTCATCTGCACCACCTGCACCGCGCCGGCAAACTCGTAGTCGAAACGGCGCGTGCTCGGACCGTGCGAGCGCCAGCCGTCGCGCCGGGCCCAGGGGTCGAACCACTGTGACTGATCGGCAAAGCGTGCCTCATTGGCCTGCTCCTGCAGCAGCGTATTGGCGATGGCGCCGGCAACGGCCAGCGTCAGGCCTACCTTCTCCTGTTTGAACAGCACATCCGCTTCACGCGGGATCAGGCCGGTGTCCAGATCGGCCTGCACGAAGGACTTGCTTTGCACCACGTTGCGCAGGAACTGCACATTGGTGTTGAGGCCGACGATGTGCGTCTGCGCCAGTGCCACATCGAGCCGCGCCAGCGCTTGTGCGCGGGTCTCGCCGTGCACGATCAGCTTGGCGACCATCGAGTCATAGAAGGGCGAGATCGCGTCGCCCTGGCGCACGCCGGAGTCCACGCGAACGCGTGGACCCACCGGTGCGTCGGCGCGCTCGAAGGTCACACAATCCGGCAGGCCGTAAACGTGCAGCGTGCCGGTAGCCGGCAGGAAGTTGTTGTCCGGGTTTTCGGCGCAAATGCGCGCCTCGATCGCGTGGCCGTTGATCTTGAGCTGGTCCTGGCGCAGCGGCAACGGCTCGCCCGACGCCACACGAAATTGCCACTCAACCAGATCCTGGCCCGTGATCGCTTCCGTCACCGGATGCTCAACCTGCAGCCGCGTGTTCATCTCCATGAAGAAGAATTCCATGCTGCCGTCGGCGCGCTGCTCAACGATGAACTCGACCGTGCCGGCGCCAACATAGCTCACCGCGCGCGCTGCCGCCACCGCCGCCTCGCCCATCTTCTGGCGCAACTCGGGGGTCATGCCAGGCGCCGGTGCTTCTTCCAGCACCTTTTGATGGCGGCGCTGCACCGAGCAGTCGCGCTCGAACAGGTAAACGTAGTTGCCGTGCATATCGCCAAAGACCTGAATCTCGATGTGGCGCGGGCGCTGCACATACTTCTCGATCAACACGGCATCGTCACCGAAACTGTTGATGGCTTCGCGCTTGCAACTCGCCAGCGCGGCAGCAAAATCTTCAGCCTTGTCGACCGCACGCATGCCCTTGCCGCCGCCGCCGGCGCTGGCCTTGATCAGCACCGGGTAGCCGATGCCATCAGCCTCACGCTGCAGCAGTGCCGGGTCCTGATCGGCGCCGTGGTAGCCCGGCACCAGCGGCACGCCAGCCTTGCCCATCAACTGCTTGGACTCGGCCTTCAGGCCCATGGCCTTGATGCTCGACGGCAGCGGACCAATGAAAACCAGACCGGCGCCAGCGCAGGCCTGGGCAAACTCTTCGTTCTCGCTCAGGAAACCGTAGCCCGGGTGCACAGCCTGCGCGCCGGTGGCCTTGGCGGCTTCCAGAATGTGCTGCCAGCGCAAGTAGCTCTCGCGCGGCGCGCTGGCACCGATGTGCACGGCTTCATCGCAGACGCTGACGTGCTTGGCATTGGCGTCGGCGTCGGAGTAAACCGCCACCGTCTTGATGGCCATGCGCCGCGCCGTCGCCGCCACGCGGCAGGCGATTTCTCCGCGGTTTGCGATCAATATTTTGTTAAACATGATGGTCTCTTTTCATTACATCCGGAACACGCCGAACTGGGTATCGGGGATAGTCGCGTTGAGCGTCGCGCTCAGGCCCAGCGCCAGCACGCGCCGGGTGTCGGCCGGGTCGATGATGCCGTCGTCCCACAAGCGTGCCGTGGCGAAATAGGGGTGGCCCTGGCTTTCGTACTGGTTGCGGATTGGCGCGCGGAAGGCCTCTTCTTCTTCCCTGCTCCAGGTGCCGCCGCGCTCTTCGATGCCGTCGCGCCGCACCGTGGCCAAGACGCTGGCGGCCTGCTCGCCGCCCATCACCGAGATGCGGGCGTTGGGCCACATCCAGAGGAAGCGCGGGCTGTAGGCGCGCCCGCACATGCCGTAGTTGCCGGCGCCAAAACTGCCGCCGATGATGATGGTGAATTTCGGCACGGCAGCGGTCGCCACGGCGGTGACCATCTTGGCGCCGTTGCGCGCAATGCCTTCGTTCTCGTACTTGCGCCCGACCATGAAGCCGGTGATATTCTGCAGGAACACCAGCGGAATCTTGCGCTGGCAGCACAGTTCGATGAAGTGCGCGCCTTTGAGCGCCGACTCGCTGAACAGGATGCCGTTGTTGGCGATGATGCCCACCGGCATGCCTTCGATGTTGGCAAAACCGGTCACCAGCGTCGTGCCGTAGCGCGGCTTGAACTCATGAAACTCGGAGCCGTCGACGATGCGGGCGATGATTTCGCGCACGTCATAAGGCTTGCGTGTGTCGGTCGGGATCACGCCGTACAGTTCTTCGGGCGCAAAGCGCGGCGCCACCGGTGCTGCCACCGCTGCCTGCACCGGCTTCTTCTGGTTCAGGTGCGAAACCGCCTGACGCGCCAGCGCCAGCGCGTGCAAGTCGTTCTGCGCCAGATGGTCGGCCACTCCGGACAATCGCGTGTGCACATCGCCCCCGCCCAGGTCTTCGGCCGTCACCACCTCGCCGGTAGCAGCTTTCACCAGCGGCGGGCCGCCCAGAAAAATCGTGCCCTGGTTCTTGACGATGATGGTCTCGTCGCTCATGGCCGGCACATAGGCGCCGCCGGCCGTGCAACTGCCCATGACGACGGCAATCTGCGAAATGCCCAGGGCGCTCATATTGGCCTGGTTGAAGAAGATGCGGCCAAAGTGCTCGCGGTCGGGAAAGACCTCGTCCTGCGTCGGCAGATTCGCGCCGCCGGAATCGACCAGGTAGACACAGGTCAGATGATTTTGCTGCGCGATCTCCTGGGCCCGCAAATGCTTCTTCACCGTCATCGGGAAGTAGCTGCCGCCCTTCACGGTGGCGTCGTTGCAGATGATCATGCAGTCGACGCCTTCGACCCGGCCGATGCCGCAAATCACGCCGGCGCTCGGCGCGCTGTCGCTGCCATCGCGGTCCGGGTACAAACCCATCGCGGCCAGCGGCGAGAGTTCCAGAAACGGCGTTCCCGGATCAAGCAGCATCTGGATGCGGTCGCGCGGCAGCAGTTTGCCGCGCGCCGTGTGTTTGGCGCGGGCCGCTTCGCCACCGCCGAGTGAGGATTTGGCGACCTGAGTATTGAGGTCCTGCACCAAGAGGCGCATGGCCGCGACGTTGGCCTGAAATTCGGCCGAGCGCGGTTTGAGTTGGGATTCCAGAACGGGCATGGTGTTCCTTCAAAAGTTCGGGGGCATCTGGCGTCATTGTCTACCGGCCAAGCCCCAACCGGTTGCCAATCAGGTTGCAAATCCTGCCACTAACAAGCATACTCTGGCCATGCCATCCAAGCCAGCGTCCGCGCCCCCAGCCAAGCTTCCGGTCACCGCCGGTCAAGCCCTGACGCCAATGGCGTTTGTGGCGGCGATTGTGGCGGCCTACCAGCGCTACGACATGGACCCGACGCAAGCCCTGGAACTGGCACAAATTGCGCCAACCGATCTGAGGAATCCGGCAGCACGCATCAGCGCCGCGCAAATGGAATGCATCTCGGGTGCTGCGATGCAGGAACTCGACGACGAGGCGCTGGGCTGGTTCAGCCGCCGCCTGCCGTGGGGCAGCTACGGCATGCTGGCACGCGCGTCGCTCAGCGCCCCTAACCTGGGCCGCGCCCTCCAACGCTGGTGCCGACACCACGGCCTGATCGCCAGCGACATCGCGCTGAACCTGTCGGTGACGGGAGACACGGCCACACTTGCGATCACCGAGCACAGCGATCTGGGCGGTCTGCGCGAGTTCTGCCTGGTCTCGGTGCTGCGCAACATCCACGGCCTGGCCTGCTGGCTGATCGATTCGCGCCTGCCACTGCAGGGTGCGCAGTTTCCGTTCACCGCGCCGCCACACCATGAGGTCTATGAAGTGCTGTTCCCGGGCCCGACGCGCTTTGGCTGCGCGCAGGCAGCCGTCCTCTTTGATGCCCGCTACCTGGCGCTGCCGCTGCGCCGCGATGAGGCGGCGATGAACCAGATGCTGCAACGCGCCTTGCCGCTGACCGTGCGCCAGTACCGGCGTGACCGCCTGCTGGTAACACGTGTGCGCCAGGCGCTCGCCGCGCAACCGGCGCAGACGCGCAGCGCGGAAGACCTGGCCGCGTTGCTCCACGTCTCGCCACGCACGCTGCACCGCCAGCTGGTCGAAAAAGGAACTTCGCTGCAAACCCTGAAAGACGAAGTGCGCCAGGGCCGCGCCCGCGAGTTGTTGCTGCGCACGGCACGCCCGCTCAAGCAGGTGGCGGACGCCGTTGGGTTTCAGAACGAGAAAAGCTTTATTCGCGCGTTTCGCAACTGGACCGGGCAGACACCCAACGAGTTCAGAAGGTCGGGAAGAAGTTAAAAATCACCTGGTCCATGTTGTCATCCTGAAATTCGGGAAGTTGTCATCCCGGACTCGATCCGGGATCCATGCCTTATGACAGTGCTACGCGCACCATGGATTGCGGGTCAAGCCCGCAATGACAGGACAGTGATCACCCCGCCGCCAGCAACTCCGGCAAATCAGCCATGTGGCCAAACAAACGGCTGGCGCCAGCACCGCGCAGCGCGGCGCCCTGCTCCGGCAGCGGACAAAAGGCCCAAACCGTGGCGCCGGCGGCAACACCAGCCTGCACACCGGTGACCGAATCCTCGATCACCAGGCACTGCGACGGCGCGGCCGCCAGGTGCTGCGCCGCCGCCAGATAAACGTCGGGCGCGGGCTTGCTGCGTGCCATTTCATGACCGCTGAAAATGCGGCCATCGAAGTAGTCCATCAAGCCCACTTTGGTCAACTGCATCTCGACCTTGAAACGGTCTGCACCTGATGCACAGGCGATGCGCTGCTGCGTGTGGGCGTCAGCCGCCGCCACCGCAGCGTGCGCCCCGGCAATGATCTCCAGGCCCAGATCCAGCGCGAGGTTGCGGCGCTCACGAAACAGTGCCAGCCAGTCTTCCGTCAGCGCCTGACCCGTGCGCGCCTCGATCACGGCGCGCTCGTCACGCACCGCCTTGCCGATAAAGAAA
>CAIRAW010000063.1 GCA_903876735.1 uncultured beta proteobacterium
TGTCACGCATCCAGGGAAAATGGGCGCGAACCATTGAGGAATTGCTGATGTTGCCGGTGGCCCTGCCGGGTCTGGCAACGGCACTGGCGCTGATCGTGACCTATGGTGCGGTGGGCAACTTCAGAACGCACTGGACCTTCATTCTGGTTGGTCACGTCCTGTTCACGTTGCCCTTCATGGTGCGCTCGGTGCTGGCGGTGCTGCTTTCCGTTGACATGCATTCGCTCGAAGAAGGTGCGCGCAGTCTTGGCGCTACTTTCCTGCAACGCTTTACCGGAATCGTCCTGCCCAACTGTCGCTCCGGCATCATCGCCGGCTCCCTGATGGTGCTGACGCTCTCCATTGGCGAGTTCAACATGACCTTGCTACTGCACACACCGCTGACCCAGACGCTACCGGTCGGACTGGCCGACGCCTATGCATCGCTGCGCATCGAAGTCGGTAGCGCCTACACGATTGTTTTCTTCATGATGATTGTTCCGCTGCTGCTCGCGCTGCAACTCGCCGGTGCACGAAAGGTATCCAAATGAACGCAAACCGTGGCGTGCAAATCCGGGTTCAGGGCTGCACCAAGAGTTACAAACAGCAAGTCGTGCTGGAGCCAACCGACTTGCGCATCGAGTCGGGCGAGACGCTGGTATTGCTTGGGCCATCGGGCTGCGGCAAGACCACGACCTTGCGCCTGATTGCAGGGCTGGACGCGCCGGACGCCGGTCGGGTGCTGTTCAACGATGAAGACGTTACCGCGCTTCCGATTGAGAAGCGCCACATCGGCATGGTCTTTCAAAGCTATGCACTGTTTCCCAACATGAGCGTGCAAGAGAACATTGCCTATGGACTGCTGGTCCGCAAGATGCCTGAAACTGAGCGCAAGAAGCGTGTCGGCGAGATGCTGGAGATGATGCACATCGAGTCACTCGCGGACCGGCAAATTACCCAGCTCTCCGGCGGCCAGAAGCAGCGCGTGGCACTGGCGCGCGCCATCGCCCCGCGGCCACGGGCCCTGCTGCTGGACGAACCCCTGACCGCCCTCGATGCCAGGTTGCGCGAGACGCTGCGGGTTGACATCAACGCCCTGCTCAGAAGCCTGGGCATCACGACGGTTTACGTCACCCACGACCAGGCCGAGGCGATGGCGCTGGGTGACCGCATTGCGGTGATGGAAAAGGGCCGCATTTCGCAAGTAGGAACCCCGCAGGACATTTACTTTCGTCCGGCGAATCGCTTTGTGGCCGATTTCATTGGAACCATGAATACCGTCGGCCAAAACAGTTTTCGCCCCGAAGAAGTCCGCGTCGTACCACCGGGCCAAGCTTCGATGCGCGGCCGGGTTGTCTCCAGCTTTTTCCTGGGCGACCACAACCGGGTCCAGGTGCGGCTCGACAGCGCGGAAGAAGTAGTCCTGAAACTGCCCCCCAAACAGAGCTTTGCGGTGGGCGATTTGATCGGGCTTGAAGTCGATGCCGGGAGCCTCGCATGCTGATTGCGCAAATATCCGATCTCCACATCAAGGCCGGCGGCAAGCTCGCCTATGGCATCGTTGACACCGCCAGCATGCTGCGCGAATGCGTCGCCAACATCATGCGCCAGAACCCCTTGCCCGATGTTGTGCTGATCACGGGCGACTCCGTGGACTACGGCCGCAAGAACGAGTACGACTTGCTCAAGGAATTACTCTCGCCCTTGTCGATGCCCTTGTACTTTGTGGTCGGCAACCACGACCACAGCGCCACTTTGCGTGAGACGTTTTCCGGACCCGGTTTTGAGTACCTTGCGCAAGGCGATGCGTTCCTGCAGTACGCCGTTGACTTGGGTGGCATCCGGCTCATCACGCTGGACACTTCGGTTCCAATGGAAGGGCGCGGCAAGCTGTGCGAAAAACGTCTGGCATGGCTTGATGAACGGCTTGGCGAGGACCACCGCCCTACCCTGATCGCGCTGCATCACCCGCCGTTTATCACGGGCATCGCCCACATGGACGCAGTCGGTCTGGAAGGGTCAGAAGCGCTCGAATTGGTCATTGCCCGGCACAGCCATGTCGAGCGGCTGCTGTGCGGACATATTCACCGCTCCATCCAGTGCCGTTTTGGAAACACGTTTGCCTCCACCTGTCCCAGCCCTGCGCACCAGGTCGCATTCGATTTGCGCGCCGATGGTCCCGATTGTTTTGTGATGGAGCCGCCTGGCTACCAACTGCATTGGTGGCGTGATGGCCGATTGGTCAGCCATACCTGCGCCATCGGCGAGCATGCAGGGCCCTACCGATTCAGGCAGGGTGGTGTCCTCATCGACTGAGCCGGCGTGTTGCTCAAAGCGTTCGTCGGCGCACTGCCAGCAAGGTGCAGTCATCCGCCAGTTCGGTGGTTCCGGTGAAACGAACAACCTCGGCACGTACCCTTGCGAGCAGATTGTCCAATGGCAACGCCGCATGCGCTTCGATCAAGCGTGCCAGCGAGGGCTCGGTGAATTCTTCCCCTGCTGGCGTCTGCGCTTCGGTGACGCCGTCGGTAAAGCACAGCAACAACTCGTCAGGCTGGAGAACCGTCTCCATGCTTCGATAGTGGAGGCCAGACAGCACGCCGATGGCCGTGCCCTTGGGCAGCGGCAGTGCTTCGCAGCGCCCGGCACGAACAACGATGGGTGGCAGATGACCGGCATTGGCGTAGCTCAGGTGCCCGGTCTCGGTATCGAGCACAGCGCAAAACAAGGTGACGAACATGTTGGCATCGTTGCCTACGCACAGCTGATCGTTCACACGTTCGACCAGTTCGGCGGGTTGCGGAAACGAAAACGCAGCGATCCGCAGCAGACTGACGGCGCGGGCCATGAACATGGCAGCGGGAATACCGTGGCCAGAGACGTCGCCGATGCAGAAGAAAAGTCGCTGCGGCGCGATGAAGAAAGCGTCGAACAGGTCCCCACCAACCATCGATGCGGCCTCCATCAGACCAGCGACATCGACGTCCTGGCGCTCCGGAAACATGGGCTGGCGCAGCGGCAGCATGCCGAGCTGGAGTTGACGGGCGACGTTGAGTTCCTGGCGCAGAAATTCGAGTTCGATCTGTCGGCGCTGGCCCTCGAGCATGATCTCGCTATTGCGTCGCATGCGGGCGGCCAGCAGCGCCATCAGGTTGCGCGCCACGCCGGGGACTGCCATGAGCCGGATCCAGAACAGGTCCTGTGACAGCGGCAACACACGCGACGGCACGGAAGCCTTGACCAAGGCCGAGACCGGTTTGCCGTCGATGGCTGATAACTCACCCAGGCACTCACCGGCTGGAATGGCAATCGCGTCGCCCGGTTTGCCGCTGCTGTCGAGATAAGCCGCCAAACCGCCCGAGAGCACCAGATAGACGGTGTCGTTGGCATCGCCAGGCCGCAACAACACATCGTCGGGCATCAGGTCGATGACTTGCGCATCGCCGATCGCATCGATCACGGCCGCTTCATCGGCATCACGAAACAGGGAGAACCAGCGCAATGTCTGCTGTCGCCGATCGCCCAGTGCATGGCGTTGTTCCGTGACCATGGGACGGTCTGCTGTACGCCGCTCGCTGGCGCGCTTGAAAGGCATGGTGGCCAAGGTGCCGGTTATTGGCGGGTCGACCAGCGAACCACAAACTGAAGGCAGTTGCGCCCCTCACGATGGTCGTAGCTTACCTCGTCGGCGAAGCTGCGCATGAGTCCGAGCCCCAGTCCGCCCGGGCTTGCCTCAGCCAGCAAACCTGGCAGGGCTTTTGGTGTGGCGGTCAGTGGGTTGAATGCCCATCCGGCATCCGAAATCATCAGTGTGGCGTAAGCCCGGTCATCGCTCACGCCAGCCTCCAGACAGAGGCGCACGGGCACCAGCATGGCTTCGGGGCCGCCGTGTTCAATCACGTTCGCCAGGGCTTCGTTAAGACACAGGTCCAGACGAAAAATTTGATCAGGCGGTATGGCGCGTGCACCGCCTTCCCGTTCAAGCCACTGCGAGGCTGACCGGACATCCGCTGCATCGGCACGAATCTCCAGTAGCGTGGCAGGGGTTTCCAGCAACACGGTATTCCTCAGAATTCAGGCCAACGCGGCCTGTTCTGCCTCGGCAAAGGTGGTAAACATCGGTATCAGGACATCAATGCCCGTCGCTTCGAGTGTCTTGGCGACCGGTGCGTTATCCCCGACAAACAGCACCATGCGCCCACCGCGACTTTGCTGGGCCTTGGCGTTGGTAATCAGCGAACGGATACCGATGGAGGCGAGAAAACTGACGGCGACGAGGTCCACGACTACACGGCGTTCAGCGGCTGCGGACAGGGCGGCAAACTTGGTGTCGATCTCCGCAGTGCCAGGGAGATCAAGACGACCCGTCAGGACAATGCGGCGGAGATGGTTGCTGCAATCTTCAAAGTCGATGGGCATGATGGTGGTCTTGGTGTTCGGAAAAATGGAATACGCACCCTATGGTATGCCTCTTGTGTGACGAAACGATGACAACGCAACGAACGACAGTTGCAAGACATCTGGCACCAACATGGCTCTGCGTGACACCCATGTCGCGAGTAAGCACCGAGAGAAAAACCGCTACAGCACTTCCGGTGATTGCACCGTCACAACAACGGTCTGCGTGAGTTCAGCGCGTTCCCGGTTGCGCAGCCACCAGACTGCGCCTTTTTTTACCGAGCATTCGGCCGCACTCAAGCCGATCAAGCCGGCGATGGACTGGCCCAAGGTGGGCTGGTGACCCACCACCAGCACGGTCCCTTTGCCGTCGGGCCATTGCACCAGCTCAAGCAACTGGGCAACGCTGCAACCGGGTGCCAGTTCCGCTTTGGTCTTGTACTTGCGCTCGAGCGCCAGCACGGTCTGCTCGCAGCGGCGTGCCGGGCTGACGAAGATGCGGGTTCCTTCGGGCAATTGGCGGTCCAGCCACTTGGCGACGCGAGTGGCTTGCTTCTCGCCGCGAGAAGTCAACGCACGCGCCATGTCGTCGCAACCTTCGGTCCATTCCTGCGCCTCGGCATGGCGCCACAAGACCAGGTCCATATCAGTCTCCCCCGGTTTCGTCATGCCCGCCGTAACGCACCATCAAGGCCGCTTGTGCGCTATGCCGTGCACGGCGTCCGACGGGTTTGACGCGCGCGTAAGTACCGTCGGGTAACAAGTCCCAGGCATCAACGCCATCGTGCAGATAGGCGACCAGGTCTTCATCGATGATGCGCTGGCGCTGCACCGGATCGGTGACAGGCCAGGCCAGTTCAACCCGGCGCATCATGTTGCGGTTCATCCAGTCGGCACTCGACAGGAAGAGTTCTTCCCCCGCATCGCAGCGAAAGTAGAAGACCCGCGAGTGCTCCAGAAAACGCCCGATGACCGAGCGCACGCGGATGTTGTCGGTCAGGCCCGGCACTTGAGCCGGCAAGATGCAGGCCCCACGCACAATCAGGTCGATCTTGACGCCGCGTTGCCCGGCGCGAATCAGCGCATGAATCAGTTTCTCATCCGTCAATGCGTTCATCTTGGCGACAATGCGCGTTGCGCGTCCGGCCGCAGCCGCAAGACCCAGCGCGTGAATGCGCTCGACCAGTTTGGCGTGCAGATAAAACGGCGCCAAAAGCACCCGGTTCAATTTTGGCAGGCGGCTGTGACTGGCCAGATGGACAAACACATTTTCCATGTCCGCCGTCAATGCGGGGTCCGCCGTCAGGTGGCTCCAGTCCGTATACAGTCGCGCGGTGCTGGGGTTGTAATTGCCGGTTGACAAATGGGCATAGCGCTTGAGCTGACGGCCTTCACGCCGCGTGATCAGCATCATCTTGGCGTGGGTCTTCAAGCCCACGACGCCATACAAGACCTGGGCGCCTATGGATTCGAGCATCTCGGCCCAGTTGATGTTGGTCTCTTCATCAAAGCGGGCTTTCAGTTCCACCACCACGGTCACTTCCTTGCCGCGGCGCACGGCCTCGCGCAGCAGGTCCATCAGTTCGGTGTCGCTGCCGGTGCGGTAAATGGTCTGCTTGATGGCCAGCACATTCGGATCGTGCACAGCCTCGCGCAAGAACGCCAGCACGCCACCAAAACTCTCGAACGGCTGGTGGATCAACACGTCGCCCTGCTTGAGCCGCTCAAAGAACGATGCGCCGGGTGTCAGTTGCGTCGGGTAACACGATTTGTACGAAGCGAAGCACAGATCAGGCGCTTGCACCAGGTCGATGAGTTGCGTCAAACGCACCAGATTGACCGGGCCCTGTACCCGGTACAGGGCTTCATGCGGCAATTCAAACTGCTTGAGCAAGAAATCAGAAAGGTGGCCGGAGCACCCGGCAGAGACTTCCAGTCGAACGGCCTCGCCAAAATGCCGATGCTGCAAGCCATGGCGCAAAGCGGTGCGCAGATTCTTGACATCTTCCTCGTCCACTGCCAGATCGGAGTGACGCGTGACACGGAATTGCGAAAACTGCCCGACCTCTCGACCCGGGAACAAGTCCGCCAGGTGGCCGCGAATCACGCTGGAGAGCGAAACAAAATAGTTGGCGTGTCCCGAAACTTTCTCCGGCATGCGGATCATGCGCGGCAACACGCGCGGCACTTTCACGATGGCAATTTCGTTGGCACGCCCGAATGCGTCATTGCCGCCCAGGCGGACAATGAAATTGAGCGACTTGTTGGCAACTTCCGGAAAGGGATGGGAAGGGTCGAGCCCAACCGGAATCAACAACGGACGAACTTCGCGCTCGAAGTAGTCCCTGACCCAGCGCCGCTGCGCCTCGGTCCGCTCGCCGTGCGAGACAATTTTGATGCCCTTCTGCTCCAGCGCCGGCATCAGTTCGGCGTTGTAGAGCACATACTGCTGCGCCACCAGAACGTGCGCCACTTCGGCCAGGCGCCGGAACGACTGCACCGAATAAACCCCTTTTTCATCCTTGCGCAGATTGGCCGCCAGGTGCGGCTCGACCCGGACCTCAAAGAATTCGTCCAGATTGGACGACACGATGCACAGATAGCGCAGACGCTCCAGCAGGGGAACATCCTTGCGGTGCGCCCAGTCCAGCACCCGCTCATTGAACGCAAGAATACTGTGGTCGCGGTCGAGCAGCGTCACACCGGCAAGGGTTTGCGTCGTTTTGGGCGGACGATGAGAAGAAGGCATGGGATCAGGCACCCGTCATATTTCAATAAGATGACCGATTCTCAAGTTGCTTGATGACAGTGGTGTGACAGTCCGGTTACCGTGACAAACCTGCGCTGCGCTATGAGTTGAGTGCCAGGTGCCTTTGCGCAACTTCGAGCCGCTCATGCCCGGTCGCCATTTGCAGCAGTTCGAGGCGTCCGTCGTGATGCTCAACTAGGGCGGTTCGACTCTCGACCCAGTCACCGTCGTTGCAATACAAGGTGCCATGGATGCTGCGCATCTCAGCGCGGTGGATATGGCCGCAGACGACACCGTCGTAACCACGCTTCCTGGCCTCGGCAGCCACCGCAACCTCAAATTCGGTGACGTAGTTCAAGGCTTTCTTGACCTTGTGCTTCAAATACGCCGACAAAGACCAGTAGGGCAAACCCAGGCGGGATCTAAGGTGATTGAGGTGCCGGTTCAGCCGGAGCGTGAATTCATACAGGTTGTCGCCCAGATAGGCCAGCCACTTGGCGCACTGGATGACCGCGTCGAAATAGTCGCCGTGGGTCACCCATAATTTGCGGCCATCAGCCGTCGTATGAACCGTATCGGCCACCACCTCGATGCCGCCAAACTGGTGACCGATGAAGCCACGCGCAAACTCGTCGTGGTTGCCCGGCACGTAAACGATGCGGCAGCCCTTGCGGGCCCGGCGCAGCAGTTTCTGCACCACGTCGTTGTGCGACTGCGGCCAGTACCAGCGGCGGCGCAACTGCCAGCCGTCCACAATGTCACCCACCAGGTACAGGTAATCGCTGGGATGGGTTCTGATGAATTCGAGCAGGGCGACGGCCTGGCATCCCGGGGTGCCCAGATGCAGGTCCGAAATGAAAATGGCCCGGTAGCGCCTGGCGCCGTCTTCCTCATCCGGGTCATCAAGCGGGCCTGAGCCATGGCCGCTGAGGAATGGTCCCGAAAAATCGAAACCCAACTTCATCACGCGCCCAGAAAGTGCTTGCGGTAGCGCGCTGGCAAGTCGTTGATCCGCATCAGCATGGGCAGATCAGCGGTGTTGAAGTCCGGGTCCCAGGCCGGCGCACCCAGCACCTTGGCACCCAGGCGCAGATAGCCTTTGATCAGGGCCGGCGGCTCAACAGTCAGGCTGCAGTCGAGTTTCTCGACCGGCAGCGGCAGGCGCGGGCGCACATGGTGTTCGATGGGTGCCAGGTGCGTCTTCTGAAGTTGATGCCAGATGCTGGCGGCGATGTCGCCACTGACGATGCCGTTGTGCAGCATCGGAATGCTGGCGCAGCCGATCATGGTGTCGAGCTTGTTGCGTACCATGAACTCTGCCAGCGCGCCCCACAGGGCCATGATGACCCCGCCATGACGGTAGTCCGCATGCACACAGCTGCGACCCAGTTCCACCATGCGCTCGCGCAAGCTGCGCAACCGGGTCAGGTCGAATTCGAGATCACTGTAGGTGCTGCCAACACGCGTGGCCTGCGCCGGCGTCAGCAGGCGGTAGGTTCCCACCACTTCGCGGGTGACCTCATCGCGCACCAGCAGGTGTTCACAGAAGTTGTCGAACAGGTCGACATCATGCCCCGGTAGTTTCGTGTCCAGGCGGGCGCCCATTTCATCGGCGAAGACCTGGTAGCGCAGGCGCTGTGCCAGCCGAACCTCATCGGCGTGCTTGGCCCATGTCACCGTCAGGCCGCCGCGTTCTGCGGGCGCCACGGGTGGCAGGCTTGGGCTCTTGAAGAAAGACAGCGGCCGTTGCAGCAAGCCCTTGGGCAGCGACAGCGGCGACATCGGAAAAGTCGGATTGGGCAGCTCTTTCAATTCGTTCTCCTTGTTGTTGGATGAACGAATATTCGCTCGTCATGATGACGGCTTGATGGCAAGACAATGGCATTTTGATGACACCTCGCAGAGCCGGTGTCAACCGGTTCGCGCTGGCACATCAAAGCTTTTGACAGCGGCTCTTAGCGCCGACAATTCTGCACTGAATGACCGCCTGTCCATCGACCGTGTACTCAGTCAGCATCCAGCCACCGCCCGCAGTGGCGTCCAGCCTGTCCAGCGTTGCAAAACCGTAATCAGAACGGGCTGCGTAGTCCTCCACCTCTGTGCCCGGATACAGTTGCGCACCGGGCGGCAATACCTCAGGAACCAGCCCTTCGTTGGCCGAGCCCGAGTTGCCCATCACCAGCGACAAGGGATGATCACTCTTGAAACTGATCGACTCGAACAGATGCACATGGCCGTGCATGGCCACCGTGACACCGTCTGGAAACAGGCGCTGCGGGTACAAGGCGCCAAAGACCGACTGCAGGCCCTCGTTGCCGCCCGGCTTGAATTGATGCTGTTTTTTGACTGGCGCCACCGCCAGCAGCGGGTGATGGCTCATGAAGAAGCTGTTGGTTTTTTGCTTCGTCAGTTCAGCCACCCGCTTCGTTTGCTGCAAGTATTTACCGTAGGCACTGTCTGTGGTCGCGAATGGCTTGCCATTGGTTTTGGACGAGTCAAAAACAATCAACTGCGCATCGACCGCAATCGGGACTGCATACGGCATTGAATAGTCGGCATCTGCATCGAGGTTTGGATCATTGCAGGAACGCTGTTCGCGCCAGACCTGTGTGTCGAAGAAGCGGAACCACCCCTGACCGGCACGAAAGCAGGACTCGTGGTTGCCGCGCACAAAAACCCAGGGCGCAGCCGCCAGCAAAGGGCCGGCGGGCTTGAAGAAGTCGGCGTGCCAGGCGTCATAGCCATAACCCCACAAGCTGTCGGCACAGCCCGTGTTGCCCTGCGGACAAGGGCTTTCCCGGTAGTGAATATCCCCGATATGAAGTACCAGATCGGGTTTGAGCGCGGCCGCACTTTGCGCCACTTTGGCGAATGGCCATTTGACTGGATCGTTGCATGGCTGAAATGCATTCTCGGAGGCCTTCATGCGGCATCCCGTATCGGCAATGATGACAATGCGCTGAATCTTGTTGGCAGGCGCCGGGACCTCACGGTCCGCGACGCGCGCCTGCCTGACGCCTGCGGGCCATGTCGCCTCACAGGTCAGCACATCAAATACCGCCGGCTTGGCATCCTTTTGCGCGCTGTCGCCACGCAGTGCAACGGTCGCCGGATCAGCGCGCACCGTCATTGGCTGCGCAGCCTGACTGTCCCAAGTGATCGCTGGACAGAAACGGTCACGCGTCAGCGCCCGCACCACCACGCGCTGACCTTCGGCCTGCACCGTGAAGACGGCCTCAGGCTGAACCGAAGGTGCAGCCTGTGCCAGCCCGGCGAGCAGGATAAGGAATCCCGCCAGGGCTGACGAAGCCAGCCTGGCGCAACAGAAGCACCGCACGGCGATCAGAAGTCGAGCGTCGCCGTCAGGGACACGTTACGCCCGGCCATGACGGTCAGCAAGTCCTTGGCCGACGGCACGGCACTGGAACTGCCGGCAGTAGCTGAGGCAATGCCAGCGATGGCGTGACTGTCAAACAGATTGTTGACACCGAACTGGAGCTTAAGCTGCTTGGCAAAGTTGGCCGGCTTCTTGATCGTGTAATTGACGAACAGGTTGGCCACCGTCACGGGATCGATCACGAACGCCTCATGGGTTCCGTCTTTCGCATCGCTGAAGATCTGTCCAACGCGGTTGGCCGACAAACTGGCAGCCCAACCGTTGTGCTCATAGTTCAATGCGACCGCTTGGGTGGTGTTGGGCGCACCCGCAACCCATTGACCGTTCTCGTATTTCAGGCTACCAAGCGTTGCATTCGCATACAGACTGAAACCGTTGCCCAGCACAATATTGGCTTCCGCTTCCAACCCTTGGTTCACTTCGATGCCGCTGAGCACATAACCCACATTGCCAGCACTGTCCGGCGGCAAAGCGGTGTAGGCACCGTCGAGCTTGGTGTGATAGATGTCGGCAGCCAGAGTCAGGTTAGCAGAAGTCCAAACCGTTCCGACTTGAGCCGTCGTCGCTTTCGTCGCCTTCGGTGCCGGGGACACCAGGGCATTTTTCACATCAAAGACACTGGTGCTGGGGATCTGATCGCCGATGGCATATTGTCCGTACACACTCCAGTTCGGCTGGATGTTGTAGTGGACGTCAAGCGAAGGCATCACATCGGTATAAGTGATGGAGTTGGCCAGGCTAGGCGCGCCGCCTGTGATGGCGCCAGTGGCGGCGTTGTAAACACCGCCAAGGGTTCCGACAGCGCCGCCATTGTCCTGCAGGTGGACAAAGTCCTGCTTGTAGGATGCGTACTTGACGCCAGGTGTCACCTTCAGGTCCTTGCCGACCTTGAACTCGTATTCGAGATACGGCTGAACCGTGGTCGTCTGGTAGGTCTCGGTGAAGTTGGGCGCAGGCGTGTCAACCCAGGTCCGGGGATCCGACGGAATTTGATAGCGACGGCTGTCCGCGCGCTCCAGCCACAATCCGGTGCGCAGAGTGCCGGTATCGGTCTCATTGCTCAGCCGCAGAACGTTGCCAATCGTTGTGTACGAATTGAGCTTGTCAATGCCACTGGTCGCGGTAATGGCGGTTGCACTGTTGTTGTAATTCTGCTTGTTCCAGTAGCGGTAGGTATACACCTTGTCTTCCATCTTCCAGCCGCCACCGAGCATGGCGGAAATTCCGACATATGCAAAATCGGTCGAAATATCGTAGAAGTTGAAGCCGAAATAGTTTGCCTTGGTCGGATCCCCACTGAGCAGAGTGGTGTAGTCGCCCGCATCAAAGCTGGAGCGAGCGATGCCCTTGATGCTCGGTGTGTTGTTCTTCAGATTCAGATAGGAGGCGAATGCTGTGAACGTGGAGCCGCCGGTATTTTCATACTGGTACTTGCCCGAAACCGCTTTGCGATCCTGCAGATTGAAGGTCTGATAGCCATCGGACTTCATCTCATGCACGTTGAACAGAAGATTCGACTTGCCATCGGGACCGACCTGTCCGGTTTCGTGCTCAAGCCCGATCAGCTTCGTGTTCCATGAGCCACTGGAAATTTCAACGCTGGTGCGCGGTTCGGCTTCAAGCACACGCGAACGAAAATCAACGCTGCCGCCAAAAGTGGCTTGGCCAAAGGTTGAGGCCCCACCCGGGCTGCGGTCAACAACGGCACCGCCTATGAACTGGCTGGGAAAGAAGACCCAGGAGTGGTGGCTGACACCGTTTGTGTCATTGAATGGAATGCCGTCGAAACTGAAGACGGTGTTGCTGTCCGACAGACCACGGATCGTCACCTTGGCATCCCCCAAACCGATGCCGTTGGGCGAGGAACTGAAGACACCCGGCGTCATGGAAATCGTCTGCGTGTAATCGGCCACCGGTGAGGTGTAGTTGCGAATGAACGAGTCATTCACCACCGACTGCGCCGAGCGGGCGGACAACGAGTTCATGGACGGCGCTGTCTCGGCGGAAGCGGCTTGCCCGGTGACAATAACTGCGCTCAGGCTGACTGCGGACTCCGACTGCGCAAAGCAGGGTGCGGCCGCAAAAAGAATGGTCAAGGCACGCGAAACGTTCAGGACATTGGACTTGAGACAAGGCTTCTTGGTGATTTTGGACATGATGGTGTGAGTAAGGAATCGGTCAAACTTGATCGACCGTTCGATCTTCATTTCCAAATGTGACGACTCCGTGAAATCACCGTTCACGTTGTTTTTTCACCCGCTGACCCGAAGCGCTGTAGCCGCTAAGCTTTTTTCGACTTCAGCGGTTTCTTCTCAAAATGCTTTAACGCAACATAGGTCGCAACACCCACCAGACTGGAGCCCAGCAGAAACACACCGTAGGCGATGGGCCAGGGGATGCCCTGGGTCATCATCGAAAACTCAGACATCCCACCCATGCCGGCCAGAATATTGATGGGCATGAAGACGACACCAAAAACTGTCAACTGGTTGATGCGCTTGTTCTGGTTGATGTTGATGAAACCAATGGTGGCGTCCATCAGGAAGTTGATCTTGTCAAACAGAAACGAGGTGTGGCTGTTGAGTGACTCGATGTTGCGCAGAATCTGCTTGGCATCGTCGAACTGGGCCGGCGACAAGATCTTTCCCCGCATCAGAAAATTGATGGCACGCTGGGTGTCAAGAATGTTGCTGCGGATGCGACCATTGAGGTCTTCCTCTTCCGCAATATCACCCAAGATGGCGGCAGCCTCGGCGTCGCTAATGGTTTCACTGAGCACCTGGCGCCCTACTTTACCGAGCGTGCCGTAGATGTCCTCCAGAGAGTCTGCTGAATACTCCACGTCGGCTCCGTACAGATCAAGCAGCACATCGGTGCAATCGGTCACGTAGCCGGCCTGCGTTCGCGCCCGGCGCCGCTGCAAGCGAAATACCGGCAACTCCTCATTTCTGAGTGAAAACAGAACGCCCTGGTGAACGATGAAAGCGACCGGCACGCTGCGCGAATTGCCTTCGCGATCGAGCAAAAAATTCGAGAGCAGATGGATCTCACCATTCTCTTCGATGTGATAACGCGAACTGACTTCAAGGTCGGTGACATCGCCAGGATCAGGCAGCACCAGACCGAAATGCGCGCCAACGTAAGTCCGCTCGGCTTTGCTGGCACCCAGCAGATCAATCCAGATCGGCTTGACACCTTCAAGGTCCTTGCGGCTTTCGATCGGAACCTGGCGCAGTTTCCCATCCTTGAGTTCGAATGCATTCATCTGACTTTCGTCAAACGCTGGTTCGCGGTCCCCAACCAGTTGCTCGCGGCGCTCGTCAGAGACTTCCCACAGCACATCGTTCTCGCGCTCCGTGGGTATCTGCTGCCAGAGCAGCACCGCATCTTCAGTGGGCAGGGCATCAAGAATGCTGCCAATCTCGCTGGCGGGCAACTGCAACAGCAGGTTGTGCAATTCCGCCAGATGCGTGCGCTGCACCAGCGTTTCAACAATGTCCTGGCGCGGCATGCTCTGGCCATGGACCATGCCTTCAACCCGCTTCTGCTTTTTCAGCATTTCCGATACTTTTTCGAGGGACATGGACGTGACTCTGATGAATGGACTTCTATGACCGTATGAGTTTACCCCTGCGCCGTTTGTGAATAGCGTCATCAAACTGACACTTTGCCCCGCAAGAATCGGAGCCTGTCACCACTTCCGCTCTGCCATGTACAAATTTGAAGAGACACAGGTTTCCTCCAGCGGCTTGCGCTACACATCAAAGGAGAGTGGATCCCCCTTCCAGGGCATGGGCAGCTCCGGCGAGACACTGAGTTGCATTCGCTGTGGCCGTCACAAACTGCGGCGCAACGGCGCTTTCAAGCGCTACCTGCACTCGCTGTTTTTCTATTGTTTTGACTGCAAGCCCCAGCAGGCAACAGCATGAGAAAGACCGACGCCATCAACACAGTGAGCATTGAGAGCCCCCACAAGGGCAAGCGAGGCCTGCAGCGTCTGCTCAATGCCTTCGGGTATTCGTGCGCCGGCTTGCAGGAAGCCTTTCGCAATGAAGACGCCTTTCGCCAGGAAGTGCTGCTGGCAGGCGTGCTGATACCGCTAGCCTTTTTGATAGAGCATCAAATGCTCGGGCGCGCGCTGATGATCGCCTGCGTCCTGTTGCTGCTCGTCGTTGAATTGATCAACTCAGCGATCGAGGCAACGGTGGACCGCATCTCGCTGGACGACCACCGACTGGCCAAACGCGCCAAGGACATCGGCAGCGCGGCGGTGCTGATCAGCCTGCTCAATCTGGCAGTCGTCTGGACCCTGGTCCTGCTGAACTGAACATGAAGATCCTGTTTATCTCGGACGTGTATTTTCCGCGCGTCAACGGCGTCTCGACCTCGATCGAAACGTTTCGGCGAAATCTGCACCTGCTTGGGCATACCGTCCACCTGATTGCACCCGCCTACGAAACGCCCGCTGCGGATGAAACCGGCATCCTGCGCGTGCCGGCGCGCGCCGTGCCTTTTGACCCCGAAGACCGGCTCATGCGTTACGGCTGGGTCATGCAACAGCTCGACCGATTACGCGGCGAGCAGTACGACCTGATCCACATTCAGACGCCCTTTGTGGCGCATTACCTGGGTGTCAAGCTGTCACGGCTGCTGGACATCCCGTGCACCGAGACCTACCACACCTTCTTCGAGGAATACCTTCACCACTACATTCCTTTGCTGCCGAAATGGGTGACCAGTTCGTTGGCCAAACGTTTTTCGCGGCATCAGGGCAACAACCTGGACGGTATGGTGGTGCCATCCAAGCCGATGCTGCAGGTATTGGCGCGATACGGCATTACGACGCCGACCGAAGTCATTCCAACGGGCATTGAACCCCAGAGTTTTGTGCTCGGAAACCGGTCCGCATTCAGGGAGCAGCATGGCATTGCAGCGGAGCGACCAGTCTTGCTGTTTGTGGGTCGGGTTGCACATGAAAAGAACATTGGCTTCCTGCTCAAGGTGGTCGCCCAGGTCAGAGCCGACATTCCAGACGTTCTTTTCATCATTGCCGGTGAAGGTCCAGCCCGCGTCAACCTCGAACAGGAAGTGAAAACGCTGGGGATTGCCAACAGCGTGCGCTTCATCGGTTACCTGGACCGCCATACCGAGTTGAACAACTGCTATCGCGCAGCCGACATCTTCATCTTCTCATCCCGTACCGAGACCCAGGGTCTGGTACTGCTCGAAGCGATGGCACAGGGCGTTCCTGTGGTTTCCATCGCCGAAATGGGAACCCGTGATGTCCTGAAGGATGGCATCGGCGTCTGGGTTGCGCAGGAGAATGTGACCGACTTTTCCGGCAAAGTGGTCACACTGTTGCGCCACGGGCAGATACGCCGGGAACTGGGAGATGGCGGTCGCGACTACGCCAACGAATGGTCGGCCAAGCGGCAGGCGCAGCGGATGCTGGCCTTCTACTGCACCCTCATTGACCCGGCGTAACGGTCAGCCCGCGCTGACCTGGAGTTGGCACGAAAGTGCCACTCCAGCCGCTGGTGGCAATGCGCAGTTGATCTGCACCCATTCTTGTCATGGTGAATTTGCCGCCCTGCCCGAGCAGGCTGCGAAGCAGCCAGCCGCTGGCCGGACCCATGCGTATCTGGCCTTTGGCAAAGCTAAGTTCAAAATTCGCTCCAGCGCCACAGACTGCGCCAGTACCTTCGGCCCACAAGCCTTCATTGGTCTTGATGAATTCGAGCACAAGCGTCCCGCGTCGCTCAACGATGGATACCACCAAGGGCTTGCCATCGTCCATCGTTGTCTCAACCCATTGCAGGGAATCCCTCCGGTCTGCAAGCAGGGTCCTGAGTTCGCTGATGGTCGTCACACAGTCGGGTGCGGCCAGCACGTCCTTGCTGCTCGCGCAGAACAAGGCCAGCAACAACAGAAGCCAGGTGCGTGACATGGCCTAATACCAATCCTGCAGGGCTTGCACATGCTGCTGGGCACGGGTTTCAGATCCGGGCAACCACAGTCGATGGCCACAGGCCGCACGCGACAGGAAATCAAGCAGAAGTTGGTGTTGCCGCAGCACGCGCTGCTGCCGGTGCTCGATCAAGGGGTTGAAGATGCCATGGCGCGAAAACAACTGGCGCGGGTTCTTGCGGACCCAGAGCCAGGAACCCATCTCCAGCGTCAGTGGCAAAAATATGCCGCGCGCCTGCGCGCACGATTGCAGGTACAGGTGGTCCCACAGGTCCCCATGGGCCAGGTACTGCAGGCTTTGCGGCTCAATGGTGTAACGGTGGTGGCTGTTGGACTGCACAAAAATATTCTTCAGTGCGTGCATCTCGGCCAGGTGGGCGATCGGTGCGCGCTTGTGGGCGAATGGAAACCAGATGCGGTCGCTGCTGCCAAAGCCTGAGTGGCAATCCACGCTCAGGCTGAAGTCGCGGTTCAGCAATTCGGTGGTAACCACCTCGCAGACGGCCTGGCTCTCGATTTCCATCGGTCGGTTCTTGGGGCCGCGGTACCAGGGCAGTCCGGCACTGAGGCGTTGGCCACCAACCAGGAATGGAACCTGCTCCTGTGCATCGATCGGCGCGTTGCGCATCAGGTCAACGCCGTGGGGGTTGGCCCGGGTCCCCAGCGCCATGCCGCCAGGGTTGACGATGGGCATGAAAACCAGACGCACCGATTCCAGTTGCCGGTGCAGCGTGCTGTCCCACTGCAGGCGCATGACCAGGCTTTGGAGGTAGGCCAGCACGACACCGGAGCCAATGCGCTCGAGTCCATGTACACCACCAAAGTAGCCCACGGCAGGAACCTCAGGTGCCGGGTTGCCCAGTGTGATGACATGAACCGGGTACGTTCCGCCAGTCGGCAGACTCACCTGACATACGACACGGGACTCGATCTGGCCTGCGCCCAGCTCAATGATGCGTTCCAGCGCCTGCAATTCTGCCAAAGGGGCGAAGCTCATGGCCAGATCGAACGCAACATCACAGTCATCATGGGCGCCGAGCATAGCCGTGCCCTGGCCGATCCGGCAAGCGGCGAATGGCGGCGCGTCGTAATTCTGCACTGACACAAAGCTGTCACATGACGCGTGTAACTTGCGTTCAACCCTCCAAACTCCAAAGCAACAGCATGCCAAACCGATCCACTTACTTGCGCTTCATGGCCGTCCCGGTCTGCCTGATCTGGGGGGTCGTCGAATTTTTCGCCTTGCAGCGCGCACGTTTTCAAATTCGCCGCGCCCGCTAAGCCACCTTGGCTGGTCCATAACCCATGATTGATCAAACCCTGACTCTGCCCCAGGTCAATACCAGCATGCCGGGTTCAGCCCGCCGCTCGCGAAAGTTCAAGCTGCTGCTGCTGGCGCTGGAGTTTATCCGGGCCGGTATTTTGTTGCGCTGGCAATTTCGAGGGCTGCAACGGGAGCAGAAACTCCAGGCCATTCAACGCTGGGCCAAGCAGGTGCTGCGGATACTGGAAATTGAAGTGCACTGCAATCAAGGGTCAGATTCCAACTTCGCAGGACTGGTGGTTTCCAATCACCTGTCGTGGCTGGACATTCTGGTCATCCAGTCAGTGATGCCAGGTGTCTTCGTCGCCAAAACCGAAGTCGGCAAGTGGCCACTGATTGGCGCGATGGCACACAGTTGCGCCACTATTTTTGTGGACCGCGCCACAGCGCGCTCTGCCCATGCCATGGTGGACAGCACCGTTGCAGCGTTCGCGCAGCGCTACAGCGTGATCGCATTCCCCGAGGGCACGAGTACCGATGGCAGCGATCTGGCCCGTTTTCACGCCAACGTCTTTGAAGGCGCCATCCGGGCACAGGCGCCAGTTCAACCTGTGAGCTTGCGCTATGTCGATGCCAACACCGGATTGCCCGCATCATCCGCCCATTTCACCGGGGATATGACCCTGTTGTCGTCGCTGCGCAAAGTGACCGCGTGTTCGTCCATCACAACACAGGTCCAACTGGGGCAACGCATCTGCTCGAGCGGCCACACCCGAAAATCACTTTGCCAGCAGACACACCAAGTGATCCGAGCGCAACTGCTCGCCTCGTCACCAGAACGCGAAAAAAATTACTGACGCGCCAAAGCCGCACGCAACTGCGGCAGCGCCGCACGCATGGCGACGCGGCCGGCTTCGATGGCACTGCGCCGGGCGCCAAAATCGGCGCTGGAGACGCCTAGCAGTGCCGGGCGCACGACCACCTGCGCTTCACGCAACTCGAAGGTGTTGATGCTCTTGCTCATGATGGAGAAGGTCTGCAACAGAACCTGAAGGGTGTCGCTGGCTGCATTGCTCTCTGGCGCATCCGAAATATCGACTGCAACAATCAATTCGGCGCCCATCTGGCGGGCGTAGCGCACCGGCACCGGAGAGACCAGTCCACCGTCCACATAGTCGCGTCCGGCAATTCTGACGGGCTGAAACAGGGCCGGCACGGCGCTCGATGCGCGCACGGCGGTGGCGGTGTCGCCCCGCTGAAACAGCATGCCCTGGCCGCTGTTCAAATCGGTTGCCACGATGCCCAACGGCAGTGGCATGGCTTCAATCACGCGGCCGTTGACCTGCGCGCTGACGTAGCGCGCCAGCGCCTCGCCACGCAGCATGCCACGGCTGAAGATGGGCAGGGTCCAGTCGGCAAAAGCGGCTTCGTCCATGAGTTCAGCCACCTGCTGCAGTTGCGCCCCGTTCTTGCCGCTGGCATACAGGGCTGCAACCAGACTGCCGGCCGAGGTGCCGACAACCAGGCTGGGTCGGATACCCGCTTCTTCCAGCACCTGGATCACGCCAATATGGGCAAAGCCGCGGGCCGCGCCACCGCCCAGGGCCAGGCCGATGCGGGGTAGCTTTTTCGGGATCGGCTGAATGACGGGTGGTGGCTCCGGCACAGCCGGTGGTAGCGGCGCCACAGCGCAGGCCGTCAGGAACAGCGCCAGCAAGAGCGCGAACCCACCCGCCAGCACGCGGCCGATGGCGGGCACTGGCTTCAAATCAGGCCTGACCGGCCGAAACCTCTTGCGGCTCGGGCTTGGCCTTGCCCTCTTTCTTGGGCAGCGGCTGGATATCGAGCAGGACTTCGGTCTTACTCTCGTCCTTATCGTCAATGTCGACCGTGAGGCGACCGCCGTCGATGAGGCGCCCGAACAGCAATTCGTCGGCCAGCGCGCGGCGGATCGTGTCCTGGATCAGGCGCTGCATCGGACGCGCGCCCATGAGCGGATCGAAACCTTTTTTGGCCAGGTGCTTGCGCAACTTGTCGGTGAAGGTGACGTCTACTTTCTTTTCGGCCAACTGGGCTTCGAGTTGCAGCAGGAACTTGTCGACCACCCGCATGATGACCAGCTCGTCCAGCGCCTTGAAGCTGACGACGGCATCGAGCCGGTTGCGGAACTCGGGCGTGAAGAGGCGTTTGATGTCGGCCATCTCGTCGCCGACCTGGCGCTCGTTGGTAAAGCCCATGACGGACTTGTTCAGTGCCTCGGCGCCGGCGTTGGTCGTCATGATGATGATGACGTTGCGGAAGTCGGCCTTGCGTCCGTTGTTGTCGGTCAGCGCACCGTGGTCCATCACCTGCAGCAGCACGTTGAAAATATCCGGGTGCGCCTTCTCGATTTCGTCCAGCAACAGCACGCAGTGCGGCTTCTTGGTGACAGCCTCGGTCAGCAAACCACCTTGGTCAAAACCAACGTAGCCCGGTGGCGCACCGATCAATCGGCTCACCGCATGGCGCTCCATGTATTCGCTCATGTCAAAGCGCAGCAACTCAATGCCCATGATGTAGGCCAGTTGCTTGGCAGCCTCGGTCTTGCCAACGCCCGTGGGGCCGCTGAACAGGAAAGAGCCGATCGGCTTGTCGCCCTTGCCCAGGCCCGAGCGCGCCATCTTGACGGCCGAGGCCAGCATGTCGATCGCCTTGTCCTGCCCGAAGACGACGTTCTTGAGATCGCGCTCCAGTGTCTTGAGTTTGCCGCGGTCGTCGTTGGAGACATTGGCGGGCGGGATGCGGGCGATCTTGGCCACGATGTCTTCCACCTCGGCTTTGCTGATGATCTTCTTGCGCTTGGAGGGCGGCAAAATCCGTTGCGCGGCACCGGCCTCGTCGATAACGTCGATGGCCTTGTCCGGCAAGTGCCGGTCATTGATGTACTTGGCGCTCAACTCGGCCGCAGCCTGCAAGGCGGCCAGCGCGTACTTGACGTTGTGGTGCTCTTCAAAACGCGACTTGAGACCCTTGAGAATCTCGACCGTCTGCTCGATGGTCGGCTCGACCACATCCACCTTCTGGAAACGCCTTGAGAGGGCCGCATCCTTTTCAAAGATGCCCCGGTACTCGGTGAAAGTGGTGGCGCCAATGCACTTGAGCGCACCCGAACTCAGACCCGGTTTGAGCAGATTGGAAGCGTCGAGCGTCCCACCGGATGCGGCACCGGCACCGATCAGGGTGTGGATTTCGTCGATGAACAGAACCGCGTTGGGCTTGTCCTTCAAGGACTTGAGCACGCCTTTGAGACGCTGCTCGAAATCGCCCCGGTACTTGGTGCCGGCCAGCAGAGCGCCCATGTCGAGCGAATAGACGATCGCTTCAGCCAGAATTTCGGGCACGTCCTTTTGCGTGATGCGCCAGGCCAGGCCTTCAGCGATGGCGGTCTTGCCGACACCGGCCTCGCCGACCAGCAGCGGGTTGTTCTTGCGCCGGCGGCACAGGATCTGGATCACGCGCTCGACTTCGTACTCGCGCCCGATCAGCGGGTCAATCTTGCCGTCCTTGGCGAGTTGGTTCAGGTTTTGCGTGTACTGCTCAAGCGGCGACTGCTTCTCGTTCTTCTCCCCACCCGACTCTTCGCTCTCGGGCGGCGCTTCGCTGGCCTTGCCGGGCTCGGCCGCATCGTTCTTCTTGATGCCGTGCGCAATGAAGTTCACCACATCGAGGCGGGTCACGCCCTGCTGGTGCAGGTAATAGACGGCGTGCGAATCCTTTTCGCCAAAGATGGCGACCAGCACGTTGGCGCCGGTAACTTCCTTCTTGCCGCTGCCGGTGGACTGGACGTGCATGATGGCGCGCTGGATCACGCGCTGAAAGCCCAGCGTGGGTTGGGTATCGACATCGTCGGTACCGGCCACCTGCGGCGTGTTGTCCTTGATGAAATTGGACAGGGACTTGCGCAAATCGTCGATGTTGGCGGAACAGGCCCGCAGAACCTCGGCCGCGCTCGGGTTGTCCAGCAGGGCGAGCAACAGGTGCTCGACCGTGATGAACTCGTGGCGCTGCTGACGCGCCTCGACAAAAGCCATGTGTAGGCTGACTTCCAGTTCCTGGGCAATCATGTGATTTCCTTTTCTTCCCTAGCTTTGATGTTTAACTGTAATCGGATTTCGATATCACTTGCTCACCACTGTCTATAACTCCGCCGGCTCGCTGACGCATTGCAGCGGATGCCCGGCCTTGGCCGCTGCATCCAGAACCTGGTCCACCTTGGTTGCGGCCACGTCCCTCGAATAAACCCCGCAAACCCCTTTCCCGTCCAGATGGATCTTGAGCATGATCTGCGTCGCTGCCTCCAGATCCTTGCCGAAGAACTCCTGGATCACCACCACGACGAACTCCATCGGCGTGTAATCGTCATTGAGCATCACGACCTGGTACATCTGCGGCGGTTGAACCTTTTGGGTTCGCCGCTCCAGCACCACCGAGCCGCCTTCCTCCCGGTCGGGTCGCCGGGTCGGCATAACTGGTGATTTCAAGGGATTTTTGGTTGCCATGCTTTCATTCTATCGGTGGCGCCACGGCAACGTGCCTTGCGTGGAAACTGGTGGCGTTTGGTCTGAATTCAAGCGCGGCAAGCCGATAGTTTGCCCCCGACGCAATGCCCATACCGCCAAACTGGGCCGCTCCTGTGATCTTTCAGCCCCAGTCGGGCGCCTTGATATTTGTCAAAAATGGCAAAAAAGCGGCTGTTTCAACTTGTTTTGAAGGCTTTTTCCGCCTTTGGGCGAAAAAATTTGCGATTTTCTGTCAACCGACCGTAAACCCGCCCCGTTAAGGTACAGCCTCCCGAGCTCGGGGGGGAAATTTTCGAAATAACGTTATCTCAAGGAAATTGAACATGAACAAACTTCTCGCCGCTCTGGTTGCTGGTCTTTTCGCTGCTGGCGCTTTCGCCGCTGATGCACCTGCTGCTGCTCCCGCTAAGGCTGCTGCTCCCGCTGCTGCTGCTGCTCCCGCTGCTGCTGCACCGGCTGCCAAGGCTGCTCCTGCTGCCGCTGCTGCTGCACCGGCCGCTAAAGAAGCTGCTGCACCTGCTGCCAAGGTTGACAAGAAGGCTGCTGCTGCTGAAAAGGCTGCTGCCAAGAAGGCTGCTGCTGCTGAAAAAGCTGCTGCCAAGAAGGCTGCTGCTGCTGAAAAAGCTGCTGCCAAGAAGGCTGCTCCCGCACCTGCTGCCAAGTAATAGTCAATCCGGAAGCCTGGCTTCCGGGTCTGATCAGGATGCCCGCTCACGCGGGCATTTTTTTGCCTGCTGCACACTGATCATGCTGCCAGTTGCAGCAAAATGACGCCATGAAACAAACAGCAATCACGTTTATCGCGTGCGTACTTGCGCTGGGCAATCTGGCCCATGCACAAAATGCGCCGCAGATGGATTTACCACGCATCAAGATTTCGGCCGGCATGCATCTGATTGACGTCCAGGTTGCCAATACCGACGAACAACGTGCGGCCGGACTCATGTTTCGAAAAGATATGCCGCAAACCGAAGGCATGTTGTTCATCTTCGAGCGCCCCAGTCAGCAGTGTTTCTGGATGAAAAATACCTTGCTGCCCCTGAGTGCTGCTTTCGTGGCTGACGACGGAACCATCGTCAATCTGGTCGACATGAAACCGCAAACCCTTGATTCCCACTGTTCAAGCCAAGCTGTTCGGTTTGTGCTCGAAATGAACCAGGGTTGGTTTGACCGCAAAGGCATCAAAGCCGGCGCCAAACTCGGTGGCGCGCCATTCAAGCCCCGTTGAGGCGCACCGATCTGACATAAAAAAGCCACCGCAAACGGTGGCTTTTTCACTTGCGCCGGCAATCAGGCGAAATTGGCTTCGGCAAATCCCCAGTTCACCAGTTTGTCGAGGAAGGTTTCGACAAACTTGGGGCGCATATTGCGGTAGTCGATGTAATAGGCGTGTTCCCAGACGTCAACCGTGAGCAGCGCCTTGTCAGCGGTCGTCAGCGGCGTACCGGCAGCACCCATGTTGACAATATCAACCGAGCCATCGGGTTTCTTCACCAGCCAGGTCCAGCCGGAACCAAAATTGCCGACTGCCGACTTGACAAAAGCCTCCTTGAAGGCCGCGTAAGTGCCCCACTTGGCGTTGATGGCAGCCGCCAGCGCGCCGGATGGCTCGCCGCCGCCGGCCGGCTTCATGCAGTTCCAGAAGAAGGTGTGGTTCCATATCTGAGCGGAATTGTTGTAAATGCCACCACTGGACTTCTTGACGATGTCTTCCAGAGACATGCTCTCGAAATCAGTTCCTTTTTGCAGATTGTTCAGGTTCACCACATAGGCGTTGTGGTGCTTGCCGTGGTGGTATTCCAGCGTTTCCTTCGAATAATTCGGCGCCAGGGCGTCGATCGCGAAAGGCAGGGGGGGCAGAGTGTGTTCCATGGGGTCCTTGTGGATTGGTGAGCGAATCGGCGATTGTAGAAACTTTGTCTACTTTAGGCCGGCTACCGTTAAATCAAGCTCACCATCCGCAAGGGTAGCGTGCAAAGTCTGGCCCAGGCGGGCTTGCCGAACGTGGCTGATGGTTTCACCCTGCTCGTTGCTCAACCATGCGTAGCCGCGCTGCAGGACCAGGGTCGGATCCAGCAGACCGAGTTGCAACTGAGCGCGCTGAAATCGCTCCTGCGCACGGCTCAAACCGCGCTCCAGGGCTTGCGGCAAAGCCACTTGCAACTGCTGTAGCTCCTGCTGTCTTTGGCGCAGCAGTTGTTCTGACAGGAATTGCAGACGCTGCGCGCTCCCGGCCAGGCGCAGGCGTCGCTCGCCCAGGCGCGCCGAGGGTCGACCCAAACGGGAAGCGGTCAAATCAAGCTGCTGATTGAGCCGATCAATGCGCCGGTAAGCCGCATCCTGCAATCGACGGGCCATCCCATCAAGCGCACCGAGCCATGCGTCGCGAGGCTGTGCCACCAATTCGGCCGCTGCCGTCGGCGTGGGCGCGCGCATGTCAGCCACAAAATCAGCCAGGGTAAAGTCGGTTTCGTGCCCCACGCCACAAACAACCGGGACCGGGCTCTGGGCCAGCGTGCGCACCAGTTGCTCGTCATTGAAAGCCCACAAGTCCTCCATCGAACCGCCACCGCGCACCAGCAGGATGACGTCGATAGGCGACTGCGTTGCCAAACGGTAGAGGCTCTCCAGCGCAGCAACCAGTTCCTGCGGTGCATTGGCGCCCTGAACCGAGGCCGGCGCCAGCAGCACCGGAATGTGCGGCGCGCGCCGCTGCAAGGTGGTCATCACATCATGCAGCGCGGCCGCACCGAGCGAGGTCACTACGCCGATAGCCCGCGGCATCACCGGCAATGGACGTTTCCTGGCTGCATCAAAGAGGCCTTGCGCCGCAAGTTTCGCCTTGAGCACGAGAAATTGTTCAAACAAGGCGCCCTGGCCCGCACGGCTCATGCTTTCCACAATCAGTTGCAGGTCACCACGCGGCTCGTAGACCGTCAAACGACCCCGCAATTCAACCATTTCACCGTCAACTGGCGAAAAATCCAGCCCGCTGGCGGCGCGGCGGAACATGGCGCAGCGAATCTGCCCGCTTGGGTCCTTGATTGAGAAATAGCAGTGTCCGCTGGAGGCGCGTGAAAAACCAGTGATCTCCCCGCGTACCGCCACGGGGTTGAATCTGGCGTCCAATGCGTCGGCTACCGCACGACACAAGGCCCCCACCTGCCAAATTTTGGGTTCAAGCTCAGGACGTTTGAATTCAGACATCAGTTGACGCGGGATGAATTGCGCACCAAAAGCGATGATTGATCCACCGCAGACCAGGCTCCCGGCGCGCCGGGCAGACGGCCGCCAAAGCCAACAGTCACGTTATAAGTCATTGATTTCATTTGGTATTTTTGTGCCCAATTTATCATCAGTGTGTTGCAAGCCACGGCCTGTGCGCCCTGGCGACACTTATAGCCAGGGTTCTTCACAAACTTATCCACAGATTCTGTGGCTTGTATCGAATTCAAACCAGCCTTCCCGGGAAGTGCGACGTCACAAGAAAACACCTGCGTGGGACATAATCGCAAGGCCTTTCATGTGCGTGGAGATTCCATTTGTTTTCAATCATACAAGCGGCAGGCTGGCCGATCTGGCCACTCATGGCCTGCTCCATTCTGGCCTTGGCGCTGGTCATCGAACGTTTTGTCAGCCTCAAGACTGCCAAGATCGCACCGCCCCGATTGCTCGACGAGGTGCTGAACGTCTCGCGCACGGGGCTTCCCGCGCCTGAAGTGGTGACGCAACTGGCACAAAACTCGGCATTGGGCGAGGTATTGGCCAGTGGTTTGCGTGCGCTCCACGTCAACCCGCGCTGCAGTGAAAGTGACCTGCGCTCAGCCATGGAAGGAACGGGCCGCATGGTTGCGCACCGGCTTGAGCGCTACCTCAGCGCCCTCGCCACAATCGCATCGGCAGCCCCGCTGATGGGCTTGTTTGGCACCGTGATCGGAATGATCGAGATCTTCGGCTCACAGAGCCCGGCGGGCGGTGCGACCGGCGGCAACCCGGCGCAACTGGCGCACGGCATTTCAGTTGCACTCTACAACACCGCTTTTGGCCTGATCATCGCCATTCCCTCACTTATTTTCTGGCGTTACTTTCGGGCCCGGGTCGATGCCTACCTGCTGACACTGGAACTGGCGGCTGAACGGCTGGCGCGCCACCTCAACACGCTGCGCAAATAATTAGGTCATCATGAACTTTCGACCCCGTACCCGCGAAGAGCCGGAGATCAACCTGATCCCGTTCATTGATGTGCTGCTGGTCGTGCTGATTTTTCTGATGATGTCAACCACCTACAGCAAATTCACTGAACTGCAACTCAAGCTTCCAGTGGCCGATGCCGAGGCGCAACGCGATTATCCGAAAGAGGTTCTGGTCAGCGTCACCAGCGACGGCTCGTACGCCGTCAACAAGATTGCGGTGCGCGACCGCAGCACCGACGCGCTGGCAAGCGCGCTGCTGGAGGGCGCCAAGGCCGGAAAAGACTCCGTGATCATCATCAGCGCCGATGCCAGCGCCACGCACCAGGCCGTGGTCAATGTCATGGAGGCGGCGCGGCGCTCGGGTCTGACTCAAATTACATTTGCCACCCAGTCGTCGGCCCGGGCCGGCGCCAAGTAGCCCATGGGCAGCGCACAGCAGCGGTCCACGTTGCAGCGCTGGTTCATCAGTGGCTGGCGTCATCGCGGGTTGCAGTTCTGCCTGCTGTGGCCGATCAGCCTGCTGTTTGGCACACTCGCGGCCTTGCGGCGCAGCCTGTACCGGCTCGGCCTGTTCCAGACCGGCCGGGTACCGCTGCCGGTGATCGTGGTCGGCAACGTGATTGCGGGAGGATCGGGCAAGACGCCTGTTGTCATTGCACTGGTGCAGCATCTGGTGAGCCAGGGTGTACGGGTGGGCGTGATCTCGCGCGGCCACGGTCGCCACACCCAAGGCTGCCGGGAAGTGCTGCCGAGCAGCCCCGTTTCGGATGTTGGCGACGAACCCGCGCTGATCCAGCGCGCCACAGCGGTCCCGGTTTTTGTAGCCGCCCGTCGCTTGGAGGCCGCACAAGCACTGCTGGTTCACTATCCGCAAACCCAGGTCATCATCAGCGACGATGGCCTGCAACATCTCGGTCTGGCGCGCGATCTGGAGATTTGCGTCTTTGACGACCGCGGCATCGGCAATGGCAATTTGCTCCCAGCCGGCCCGCTGCGCGAACCCTGGCCCCGAGCGGTGGACTGGGTGCTGCACACAGGCCTGCAACCGGCCTTTGCCGGCTTCAGGGCGCAGCGCACACTGGCACCGTACGCGGTGCGCGCGGACAACAGCAGAATTACACTGGAACAGTTGACCAAAGAACGCACCAAGCCCTTGCTGGCGCTTGCGGCGATTGCAAAACCAGAAGACTTCTTTGCCATGCTGCGGGCGCAGGGACTCGTACTGGCCCGAACCATCGCCCTGCCGGATCACGACGACTTTGCAAACTGGCCTGATTCTGATCATGCCGCATATACGATCATTTGCACGGAAAAGGATGCCGTCAAGCTGTGGCACAAACAACCCGATGCGCTGGCTGTTCCCCTGATCCTCACGCTGGAGCCGGATTTTCTGGCGCAAGTCGACGCCCGGCTTTCTGCCCTGCTCACGAACCCGACGCAGCCGACGCTATCATCTGGCCATGGACACAAGACTTCTTGAACTACTGGTTTGCCCCGTCACCAAGGGGCCGCTTGAATACAACCGCGAGAAACAGGAATTGACTTCCCGCAGCGCACGCCTGGCCTACCCGGTGCGTGACGGCATCCCGATCCTGCTGGAGAACGAAGCCCGAACCCTCAGCGACGAGGAACTCGGCCTTTGACTTTTACCATCCTGATTCCAGCCCGGCTGGCCTCGACCCGTCTGCCAAACAAGCCGCTGGCCGACATCGGGGGCGTGCCCATGGTGGTGCGCGTCGCCCAGCGCGTCCTGACGCTCAAGGCCCCATCGGGTCAGGTCCGCGTGGTTGTGGCGGCGGACAGCCCTGCCATCGTCACGGCCTGCCAGGCCTACGACATCGAAACCGTATTGACACGCACCGACCATCCGTCGGGCAGTGACCGGCTGGCCGAAGCCTGCGACATACTGGGGCTCAAAGACGACCAGATCGTCGTCAATGTACAGGGCGATGAACCACTGATAGACCCCGAACTTGTGGGCAAGGTCGCGCAACTGCTTGCCGATCAAAAGCAGGCCAGCATGAGCACGGCGGCCCACGCCATTGACAATCTGGCCGACTTCAGCAACCCGAATGTGGTGAAGGTGGTGCTTGATGCAGGAGGCATGGCGCTCTACTTCAGCCGCGCGCCCATCCCGCACTGGCGCGATCAGCCAGCCTGCCTGCCGAATCCGGCGCCCTTGCGCCACATCGGAATTTACGCTTACCGCGTTGGCTTCCTGCGTCAATTTCCGAGTTTGCCGCAGGCGCCACTGGAGATGACAGAAGCGCTGGAACAATTGCGCGCGCTGTGGCACGGCCACCGCATCGCCGTCCTCGTTGCCACGCAGGCGCCCGGCTCCGGTGTCGACACGCCGCAAGATCTGGAACGGGTGCGCCGTCTTTTCAGTTCATGAATAACAGCAAATGTAAGTCTGTCAAATGGGAGACATGCTATTCTTGAACCGATTAAGGCATGGTCGCCCGCCATCTGGCAGGCGCCGTAATGCCAACTGATTTTCAAACTATCCCTAAGGAAATCCATGAAACTCATTTTGTTGGGAGCGCCCGGCGCCGGTAAGGGCACACAAGCCACTTTCATTTGCCAAAAATACGGAATCCCCCAGATCTCCACTGGCGATATGCTGCGCGCAGCCGTCAAGGCCGGCACGCCGCTTGGCGTTCAGGCCAAGAAGATCATGGACTCGGGCGGTCTGGTTAGCGACGACCTGATCATCAATCTGGTGAAAGAGCGGATTGCCCAGAGCGACTGCGCAGCCGGTTTCCTGTTTGACGGATTTCCGCGCACCATCCCGCAGGCTGACGCCATGAAGGCGGCGGGCGTCAAACTCGATTACGTGCTCGAAATTGACGTGCCATTTGACGCCATCATCGAGCGCATGAGTGGACGCCGCTCTCATGCCGCCTCAGGCCGGACCTACCATGTCAAGTTCAACCCGCCCAAAGTCGCAGGTGTGGACGATGTCACGGGCGAAGCACTGATTCAGCGCGAAGACGACAAGGAAGAAACTGTCAAGAAACGGCTCGACGTCTACAGCGCCCAGACACGCCCGCTGGTGGACTACTACGCCAGTTGGGCCAAGTCTGACCCGGCGCTCGCACCGAAGTACCGCGCCATTAGCGGCACGGGCGGCGTGGACGAAATCACGGCCCGCGCATTCGCCGCGCTGGCCGGCTGATTCAGCCCATCAAGGCCAGCATCAAAGCGATCCTGGCCTTCACGGGCGACAGTCCGTTGGAGTCGGGAAACAGTGCGTCGGCCCTGGACAGTACGCGCCCGCTGCTGCAGCGGGTAGCCAGCACCACTTCAACGCCCGCCGCCTGTGCTCTCAACAAAGCGGCTTCCAGGCCCTGGTGCACGGTACCGTTACCTGTTGCGGCAACCACCAACCCCCGCAGCGCAGCGGCAGGGCTTGACTGAGCGAGCAGCGCATCCACCATGGCAGCGCTTGCACCCGCGTAATTCATCACAATCTCGACCCGCGGCCATGCGGTAGTCCGCGCTACTTTATCCAATAAGCCTGATGCCGAGCCCGCAGTGGCGCATGGCCAGTTTCGCACCCGGCGAACAGCCGCTTCCTCGACATAACCCACTGCACCGGCATCACCTGAGTCAAAGGCATTGAGCCGGTAGGTATGCACTTTTTGCACATCCACAGCGCCATGAATGGTGCCGGCACAAACAACCATCACCCCGCTCGCACCGGCGCTACCCGCCACGGCAAGGGCATCGAGCAGGTTTTGCGGGCCGTCTGGCGCGGCACTGGAGGCTGGACGCATGGCGCAGGTGAGGACCACCGGTTTGCCGGCCTGTTGCACAACCGGCAATACCGCGTGCAGGAAATAAGCGGTCTCCTCCAGCGTATCGGTGCCGTGGGTGATGACGACGCCCTTGACATCCGGCTGTGACAAATGAAAGTCAACGCGCTGGCCAAGCGCCCGCCACGTGGCAAAACTCATGTCCTTGCTGTCGAGCTGGGCCACCTGTTCGGTCACCAGTTCCCGTCCGCCGAGCACCCGGGACAACCCTGGAAGCGCCTTGATCAACTGGGCAACGCCCAGTTGCGCAGCGGTGTAAGTCAGGTTGTCAGAAGCGCTGCTGGCGGTACCGGCAATCGTGCCCCCAGTCCCCAGAACGACAAGCTTTTCAAAAATATTTTTCATTGGCACTTGCATACTTTCACAAACTGGTTAAAAATACAGTTACTGGATATCGAAACAGTGTGTACAAACCCACAGCAAGACCCACCCACCTCCAAGGAGTCGCCATGCTCGAAAGCCCCAAACTGACAGCGCGCCAGCAACAGATTCTGGACCTGATTCAAAGCGCCATCGCGCGCACCGGTGCGCCGCCGACCCGGGCCGAAATTGCGACCGAACTGGGGTTCAAGTCCGCCAACGCGGCCGAGGAACACCTGCAGGCACTGGCACGCAAGGGCGTCATCGAACTGATCAGCGGCACCTCGCGTGGCATTCGCCTCAAGAGCGATGCACTGCGCTCCATCAATGAATCACGCAACAAGCAATACTCATTTCAGCTTCCCAGTCTGGCACAACTGGCCTTGCCCCTGATCGGGCGGGTGGCAGCCGGTTCCCCCATTCTCGCGCAAGAGCACATCGACCAGACCTACTACCTCGAAAGCAGCCTGTTCCAGCGCAAACCAGACTACCTGCTCAAGGTGCGCGGCATGTCGATGCGCGACGCCGGCATCATGGACGGCGACCTGCTGGCCGTGCAGTCAACCAAAGACGCCAAGAACGGCCAGATTGTGGTGGCGCGCCTGGGCGACGAAGTAACCGTCAAGCGCTTTCGGCGTAACAAGAACGTGATTGAGTTGCACCCTGAAAACCCCGACTACCAGACCATCGTGGTCGAGCCCGGCGAACCGTTTGAAATTGAAGGCCTGGCGGTCGGCCTGATTCGCAACACCATGCTGATGTAGACAGCAACTCCGCTTCTGACTGAAAGACCTCCCATGACCACCGCACTAATTGCTGTTTCCGCCGTTCTGACACCATTGCAAGGCCTCTGGCGCTGGCTCATGCCGACCACAGAGGGGCAATGTGCGCCCTCAGGCAAGACCTGGCATGGCGCTCTTGGTTCCACACCTTCCACGGCGAATAACACCTGTTCCACCAGAAAGATGCGGCAGAATTTGGCCAATTTTTCAAGCAGCAAACCGCTGCGGGTCGTGCGTATCCTGGAAGCCGGCCAAGCCCCGGCGCAAGTGGGACGTCTGCGAATTTCGGGCCGCATGGCCGATGTCTGTGCCGAACTGGACCGTCTGGCGGCGCGCGAGGCGAACGTGCACTGAATCAATATTCCTGATCGTGCGCCTGCCCGGCCGGCTCAAGGCCAAGGCACAATCGCACGGTATGAATATTGTGATTTTGGATGATTATCAGGACGCCGTCCGAAAACTCGACTGTGCCGCCAAGCTCGAGCCTTATCAGGCCAAGGTGTACACCAACACCGTCAAGGGCTTGGGGCAGTTATCAGTCCGCCTGAAAGACGCCGATGTGATTGTGCTCAACCGTGAGCGCACCCACCTGCCACGCCAACTCATTGAAAAACTGCCCAAACTCAAACTGGTCGTTCAAACCGGTCGCGTCGGCCCGCATATCGATGTGGGCGCCTGCACTGAACACGGGATTGCGGTGGCCGAAGGCACCGGGTCGCCAGTAGCACCAGCGGAGTTGACCTGGGCGCTCATCATGGCGGCTTCGCGCCGGTTGCCGCAGTACATCGGCAATCTCAAGCACGGCGCGTGGCAACAATCGGGCTTCAAGGCAGGATCCATGCCGGCCAACTTTGGGGTTGGAACAGTCCTCAAGGGCAAGACACTGGGTATCTGGGGCTACGGGAAGATCGGGCAACTGATCGCTGGCTACGGCAAGGTCTTCGGCATGAACGTGCTGATCTGGGGTCGCGCGTCATCGCGTGAACGCGCCCTGCTTGATGGCTTCAGTTCCGCAAGCAGCCAGGATGACTTTTTTGAGCAAAGTGATGTGCTCACGCTGCATTTGCGGCTCGTCGATGAAACGCGTGGCATCGTGCGCCTGGACGATCTGGCGCGCATGAAGCCAACCGCCTTGCTCGTCAACACGTCCCGTGCGGAATTGATCGAGCCCGAGGCCCTGATCAGCGCTCTCAACCGGGGCCGACCCGGGATGGCGGCGGTCGATGTTTTCGAAACAGAGCCTATCCTGCAGGGTCAGGCTTTGCTGAGAATCGAAAACTGCATTTGCACGCCACACATCGGCTATGTGGAGCAGAACAGCTATGAAATGTACTTTGGCGCCGCCTTCGACAACGTGATCAACTTTATCAAGGGCACGCCCACCAACATCGTCAATCCGGGCGCATTGCAGGTCCGCCGCTGAAGTTGCCGGGCAACTATTTCTTGGCGCTACGCGCTGCCAGCATGAGTTCGGTGTTGGCCTTGCGGTCCGCATTGACGTTCTTGACGGTAGCGCGCTCGCCCATCGATCGGATGTAGTCCCTGACCGGCAAAGCCGCCAGCAAATCCTCGCCGTAGATCAACTTGCTGGCACTCGACACCAGCGGCAGATGAACGATGGCGGCGCAGTCGGCCAGCGTGAACTCGGGGCCCGCGATAAACGGGGAAAACCGGGCCAGCCGGGCGAAACCGCTCACACCCTTGAGCAGCAATTTTTGTGTTTTTTCCTTGACCTCATCACTCACCTTGGCGCCAAAAAAGGCTTCCGGATACAGTTGCCGGGCCACCAGTTCAAGGTGCAATTCGCAGTACAGAATCAGTTCTCGCACCTTGGCTGCCGAATAGGGATCTTGTGGCATCAGGGGATGCTCGGGATGGACTGCCTCGATGTACTCGGCACAGGCCATCGACTCCGAAATAGGGCCCTGCGGCGTGTCCAGAAAAGGCACTTTCCCAAGCGGGGAACGGTCGACGAGTGTGGCGTCAGAAGTTCCGGTCCAGACCAGTTCCTCGTCGAACGCAACGCCTTTTTCCAGCAACTGAAGCTTGAGCTTGTTGTAGTAGTTGCTGGCCGCAAAACCGCATAGTTTGATTTTCATGGTGTTCTGAAAACGTAGGTTGAAGAAGCACGCCAGCATTGCGCAGGCACGGGGACCGAGCCATTGTGTCATAGCCACGGCCAGACACTTCAGGCCTTGCACATGGCGTCATAATTCAGCGCATGAAACCAATATTTTCAAACCTCGGCGTCGTCGGTGCGGGGGCCATGGGTCGCGGCATCGCCCAAATTGCGGCGCAGGCCGGCAGCACAGTCCTTTTGTTCGACATGCAGGCTGATACGGCTCGCAAGGCACAGGCCACCGTGCATTCCCAGTGGGACAAGCTATGTGAAAAAGGGCGCCTCGATGCCACGCAGACCGCCTTGTACAAGTCACGACTGATCTGCGCCGGCGCTCTGACCGAACTGTCCGGCTGTGACCTCGTCATCGAAGCCATTGTTGAGCGTCTGGACATCAAGGCCAGCCTGTTCGCCGAGCTTGAGAGCATCGTCCAGCCCTCCACCGTGCTGGTCACAAACACCTCCTCGCTGTCGGTGACAGCCATCGCAGCACGCTTACAAAGACCCGCGCAATTTGCCGGTTACCACTTCTTCAACCCGGTGCCCTTGATGAAGGTCGTGGAAGTCATAGCGGGACTCAAGACCAGCGCGAGCGTCTGTGGCGATCTGGCCCACTACGCCCGACAGATGGGCCACACACCCGTGCTGGCGCAGGACAGCCCCGGCTTCATCGTCAACCACGCAGGGCGCGGTTACGGCACGGAAGCACTGCGCATCGTCAGCGAAGGCGTCACTGATTTCGCCACCATCGACCGCATTCTGAAAGACCAGATCGGCTTCAAACTTGGCCCATTCGAGTTGATGGACCTGACCGCGCTCGACGTTTCGCATCCGGTGATGGAATCCATTTACCACCAGTACTTTGAAGAGCCCCGCTATAGGCCCAGCGTCATCACGGCGCAGCGACTCGCAGGAGGCGTGCTGGGGAAGAAAGTTGGCGAAGGTTTTTATCGCTATGAAAACGGCATCCAGCAAGTCAGCCCCGAGCCCGCAGCGCCTCAGGTCGAGGAGATGCCACCGGTCTGGGTCTCGCCGCGCGCGGCTCGGCGCTCCGAACTGCTGCTACTGCTCAAGAACCTCGGCGCAAAAATCGAGACCGGGGCTTCGCCCTCACCGCAAGCCCTGAGCTTTGTTGCGCCACTGGGCTTTGACATCAGCACGGTTGCCGTGGTTGAACGACTCGACCCGGCGCGCACCATCGGCATCGACATGATGATGGACGATGCCGTCAGCAAACGTCGTGTACTGGCGACCAACCCAGCCACCCGTGTTGACATGCGCCGCGCCGCCCATGCCCTCATGGCGCGCGACGGCAAGGCTGTAAGCGTAATCCGGGACAGTGGTGGCTTTGTCAGCCAGCGCGTGGTAGCGACCATCGTCAATATCGCGTGCGACATCTGCCAGCAAGCCATCTGTTCACCGGGCGACCTGGAAACTGCGGTCACGCTGGGACTGGGCTATCCGGTTGGCCCGCTGGCCATGGGCAATCTGTACGGCCCAACCAACATCCTGGAAGTATTATTCAACATGCAAACCGTCTATGGCGACCCGCGCTACCGCCCCAGCCCCTGGCTGCGCCGGCGCGGCGCCATCGGCCTGAGTCTGTTGCACGAAGAAGAATGATGCGGCCCGTGCGCCGCCGACACGCAAACCAAAGACAGCGACTGAGCAGCGCGTCCCCGGCGCGACAATAAATCTGTTTTCAGTCACCCACAGGACAGCCCATGATTGAACCTATTCTTACCATCGAAGAACGCGAGGCGATCAATTCCGGTCGCTGGTTCTCATCTCTTTCACCCTCACTGCGGCACGATATTCTCCGATGCGCCTACGTCAAACGTCACAAGGACGGCGAACTGATCACTGCCCGTGGCGAGCCACCGGAAGAATGGATTGCCTGCGCACGCGGCGCTGTGCGGGTCAGTTCAACCTCGCTCTCGGGCAAGCAGATCACGCTGACCTACGTCGAGCCCGGCATCTGGTTCGGGGACGTCTCCTTCTTCGACGGCGACCGGCGGACCCACGATGCCTATGCGCATGGCGACACCACGATTCTCTGTGTGGCCAAAGCCGACTTCCGCAAGATACTCGCGCTGCACGCAGAACTCTACGAAGCCCTGCTGCGCCTGCATGCCCGGCGCATCCGCCAGTTGTACGGCCTGGTGGAAGATCTCAACACCTTGCCGCTGCGGGCGCGGTTGGCCAAGCAGTTGCTGCACCTGGTTCGCTCTTACGGTGTGCCCTCGCTGAGCGACGGCGCCGAGGTACGCATCGGCCTGCAACTGGCGCAGGAAGAACTTGCGCAGTTGCTGGGAGCGTCTCGCCAGCGCGTCAACCAGGAGCTCAAATCGATGGAACGCGAAGATGTCATCCGGATCGAGCCCGGTGGCCTGGTTGTTCGCAACCGCGACGCCTTGATGCGCATCATTGAAGCCGACGACTGAAACCGCAGCAACCCGATACCACCATGACCGATTTTGATCACTTCGTAGGCACTCGCCCCGTCTCCAGCACGCAGGCTTTTGATGTCGCGGCCCTGTCGGCCTGGCTGGAGCAGAACCTGAGCGGTTTTGCCGGTCCCTTGACGGTCGAATCCTTCAAGGGCGGCCAGTCGAATCCGACTTACAAGCTGACCACGCCAGGGCAAAGCTACGTGATGCGCGCCAAGCCAGGCCCGGTTGCCAAACTGCTGCCGTCCGCACATGCGGTCGAGCGCGAGTTTGCCGTCATGAGCGGTTTGCACGGCACGGATGTGCCGGTGCCGCGCATGTACTGCCTGTGCGAAGACGAATCGGTCATCGGCCGCGCCTTCTACATCATGGAGTTCATGCCCGGTCGCGTCCTGTGGGACCAGACACTGCCCGGCATGTCGGTCTCCGAGCGTGGCGCCATCTACAACGAGATGAACCGCGTCATTGCGGCACTGCACAGCGTCAAGTTCGCCGAGCGCGGCCTGGCCAACTATGGCAAACCGGGCAACTATTTCGAGCGCCAGATCGGGCGCTGGGGCCGTCAGTACACAGCCTCCGCCGACGGCGCCGGACCGATGTCACAGCCGATCCGGGAGATGGAACAACTCATGGAATGGCTGCCGCAGCACATTCCCGCAATGGCGCGTGCCGAGCACATGGTCAGCATCGTGCATGGCGACTACCGCCTCGACAACCTGATGTTCCACCCGACCGAGCCGCGCGTCATCGCCGTGCTGGACTGGGAACTGTCAACCCTGGGGCACCCACTGGCCGACTTCAGCTACCACTGCATGGCCTGGCACATTCCGCCGGGCTCGTTCCGCGGCATTGGCGGACTTGACGTCGCCAGCCTGGGCATCCCGACCGAAGAAGAATACATCCGCCTCTATTGCCAGCGCACCGGACTGGTCCAGCCGGAAGAACTCAAAGCTGACTGGAATTTCTACCTGGCCTACAACCTGTTTCGCATCGCCGCGATTCTGCAAGGCATCGCCAAACGCGTTGAAGCCGGCACCGCCGCCAGCGCGCAGGCGGTCACGTCAGCGGCCGGCGCCAAGCCACTGGCCCAGATGGCCTGGAAATTCGCCACCCAAAGCTAACATTTTTTCTACTGACACCCAACGGAGATCCCATGGACTTTGACTATTCCCCAAAAACAAAAGAGCTGCAAAGCAAATTGCTGGCGTTCATGGACGAGCACATCTACCCGTCCGAAGGCGCCTACCACGCCGAAATTGCCGCCAACACGGCTGCCGGCAAGCGCTGGACACCGCTGCAGACCATTGAAGCCCTCAAACCCAAAGCCCAGGCCGCCGGCCTGTGGAACCTGTTCCTGCCGGTCGACAGCGCAGCCGCTTCGGGCTATGCCGGTGCAGGCCTGACGAACCAGGAATACGCACCTCTGGCCGAAATCATGGGCCGCGTGATGTGGTCCAGCGAAGTATTCAACTGCTCGGCACCAGACACCGGCAACATGGAAACCATCGCCCGTTATGGCTCCGAGGAAAACAAGGCACGCTGGCTCAAACCGCTGCTCGAAGGCAAGATCCGTTCCTCCTTCGCCATGACCGAGCCCGAGGTGGCCTCCAGCGACGCCACCAATATCCAGACCAGCATCGAGCGCCAAGGTGATGACTACGTCATCAACGGTCGCAAATGGTGGACCTCAGGCGCCGGCGATCCGCGCTGCGCCGTCTACATCACCATGGGCAAGACCAATCCGGACGCGCCGCGCCATTCACAACAAAGCATGGTGATCGTTCCAGCCAACACCCCCGGCATCACCGTGGTGCGTGCGCTCAATGTGATGGGTTACGACGACGCGCCACACGGCCACATGGAAGTCCTGTTCGAGAACGTGCGGGTACCTGTGACCAACATTCTGCTCGGCGAAGGCCGCGGCTTCGAGATCGCCCAAGGTCGCCTTGGCCCGGGACGCATTCACCACTGCATGCGCCTGATCGGCCTGGCCGAACGCGCTCTGGAACTGATGTGCAAGCGCGCGTCCCAGCGTGTCGCCTTCGGCAAGCCCATCGCCGCGCAAACCGTGACCCAGGAACGCATTGCCGAAGCCCGCTGCAAGATCGACATGGCGCGTCTGCTGACCCTCAAAGCGTCGTGGATGATGGACATCGCCGGCAACAAGTTCGCCAAGAACGAAATCGCGATGATCAAGGTCGTAGCACCGAGCATGGCCTGCCAGGTTATCGACTGGGCCATGCAGGCGCATGGCGGTGGCGGCATGTGCGACGACTTCCCGCTGGCTTACAGCTACGTCAATGCGCGCACCCTGCGCTTTGCCGACGGCCCGGATGAAGTGCACCGCAACTCGATCGCCAAGTCGGAATTGGGCAAGTACGCGGTCAAGCCATAGGCCGTCGCCAGTTCTGCGCCGCTTGTCATCCCGGACTCGATCCGGGATCCAGTGCCACGCGTAACATGGATTGCGGGTCAAGCCCGCAATGACGACTTTGGACTCGTGGTATTTAGTGCAGATGCCGCGGTTTGCGGCCACCACCATGGCCCATGCCGCCGTGACCGCCGCCGCCTGAACCGCGGGGTGGTTTGCCAAGCTGCAGGGAATTGACCAGATCGTCAAAACGCTGACCGAACAATTTGTCGATTTCGTCCACTACGCCGCCCAACTCGGCGCCATCGAAGTGGCGCTCCATCAGATTCACCACATCCTGCACCAGCAAGTCGCGCTGGACCTGCATGATGGCGGCAGGGTCAGGCCCGACGAAGAGCATGACAAAATCATCGCGCGTCTGCGCCTCCGGATCTTCTTCATCCTCGTCATCAAATTCGGCATCGTAAAACGTGACCTCGATCGCCGCGCCGGTTTGCGCCAGTTCGTTGAGGTTCATGCACATCTCGTCTAGCACCTGGCGAAAATCGTCATCCCCCTCCACCGTCCAGCACATCTGCAGCATGTGTTCCTGGGGATCAAACTTGATGCCGGGCTCGTCTTCGTAGGAACTGCCCGCTGCGTCGGCCAGGGAGCGTCCGCCGGCGTATTTCCAGATCGGCTTGAGGGCATCCTGCAACTGGTTGAAAACGACGTCAGGGCGCAAGGCCACCTGACCATGGACATGGATCTCTAAGGGGGCGTTATAGCTTGACATGGATGCTTAGTGTAATGGGATCACCGCACCAGATGCCAGGGTGATCACTTGGTGCCCGAGACCGGAATCGAACCGGTACGCCCCAATTACGGAAGCGGCGGATTTTAAGTCCGATGTGTCTACCAATTTCACCACTCGGGCACAGGCCGGAATTGCTGGAGGCGCGACCCAGAGTCGAACTGGGCTAGACGGATTTGCAATCCGTTGCATAACCGATTTGCTATCGCGCCAAATTTTTTTGACAAAAAAGGGAAGCCTGGGCTTCCCTTTTTGGAATCTGGAGCGGGAAAAGAGTCTCGAACTCTCGACCTCAACCTTGGCAAGGTTGCGCTCTACCAACTGAGCTATTCCCGCGTTTCAAGCCTCGAATTATAGCGCAATTTTTTCCGGCTCTTAGTCATGCCAGTAAAAAATTCCATTCGAAGCCTATCTAGTGCTTGACCGACCCGGCTGGCTCCGGCGTCGGCACTGCAACCGTCACCGCAGCACCCGCAACCACCGGCTCTTCTTCCGGCAAGGGCGTTGGCATTCTCTCCAGCGCTATCTCAAGCACCTTGTCAATCCAGCGCACCGGCACGATCTCCAGCCCATTTTTCACATTGGCCGGAATATCCTGCAAATCCTTGGCGTTTTCCTCGGGAATCAGCACGGTCTTGATGCCGCCACGCAGTGCCGCCAGCAGTTTTTCTTTCAAACCGCCAATCGCTGTTACCTCGCCCCGCAGGGTGATTTCACCGGTCATGGCGACATCGCTGCGAACCGGGATCCCGGTCATGGCAGAAACGAAAGCTGTGGTCATCGCCGCGCCCGCACTCGGGCCGTCCTTGGGTGTTGCACCATCAGGCACGTGGATGTGAATGTCCTTCTTCTCAAAGAATTCGTCCTTGATGCCCAGGCGCCTTGAGCGGCTGCGCACCACGGTGCGCGCGGCCTCGACCGATTCCTTCATCACATCACCCAGCGAGCCCGTGCGCGTGATCACGCCCTTGCCCGGCATCATGGCGGCCTCGATGGTCAGCAGGTCGCCGCCCACTTCAGTCCAGGCCAGACCCACCACCTGTCCGACCTGGTTGAGTTTCTCGGCACGGCCGTAGGAATACTTGCGAACGCCCAGGAAATCATTGAGATTCTCGGCGTCGACCTTGACCTGCCCCACCATCTTCTTGAGTTGCAGGCCCTTGACCACCTTGCGGCAAATTTTTGACAACTCGCGTTCCAGCGAGCGCACGCCGGCTTCACGCGTGTAGTAGCGAACAATGTCGCGCACCGCGTCTTCCGTGATCAGCAACTCTTCTTCCTTGACGCCGTTGTTCTTGAGTTGCTTGGGCAACAGAAAATTGATGGCAATGCTGGTCTTCTCATCCTCGGTATAACCCGACAGGCGAATCACTTCCATGCGGTCGAGCAGGGCCGGCGGGATGTTCATGGAGTTGGATGTCGCCACAAACATGACATCGCTCAGGTCGAAATCAACCTCTACGTAGTGGTCACCAAACTTGTGGTTTTGCTCGGGGTCCAGCACCTCCAGCAGGGCGCTTGATGGGTCGCCGCGGAAATCGGTCCCCAACTTGTCAATCTCATCAAGCAGGAACAGCGGATTGCGCGTGCCAACCTTGGTCAGACTTTGCAGAACCTTGCCTGGCATGGCGCCGATGTAGGTTCGCCGGTGGCCGCGAATCTCGGCTTCGTCGCGCATGCCACCCAACGCCATGCGCACATACTTGCGCCCGGTCGCCTTGGCAATCGACTGCCCAAGCGAGGTCTTGCCCACGCCGGGTGGTCCAACCAGACACAGGATCGGCGCTTTGACCTTTTCCACCCGCTGCTGCACCGCGAGGTATTCCAGAATGCGGTCCTTCACCTTGTCCAGGCCGTAGTGGTCCTCGTTCAAGACCTTTTCAGCGTTACCCAGGTCGTGTTTGATCTTGGTCTTGCCGGCCCATGGCAGGCCGGCCATGACGTCGATGTAATTGCGAACCACGGTGGCTTCGGCCGACATCGGCGACATCAGCTTGAGCTTCTTGAGTTCGCCTTCAACCTTCTTCAGCGCGTCTTTGGGCATCTTGGCCAACTTGATCTTCTTCTCGATCTCGTCGATGTCAGCACCCTCTTCACCTTCGCCAAGTTCCTTCTGGATCGCCTTGACCTGCTCGTTCAGGTAGAAATCGCGCTGGTTCTTTTCCATCTGGCGCTTGACGCGGCCACGAATTTTTTTATCCACATTGAGGATGTCGACTTCATGCTCGATCTGTTCGAACAGGTTTTCCAGCCGCTCCTTGACGCCGGCCAGGTCAAGTACAGCCTGCTTGTTGTCGAGTTTCAGCGGCAAATGCGCAGCGATGGTGTCAGCGAGGCGCCCAGCGTCATCGATGCTGGAAATCGACGTCAGGATTTCCGGCGGAATCTTTTTGTTGAGCTTGACGTACTGGTCAAACTGCTGCATCACAGCGCGGCGCAAGGCCTCGATTTCGCTGGACTGCGCGCGTGTCTTGGGTTCGGACTCCGGCGCCACTTCAATCGGCGTGACATTGGCAACAAAATGCAGTTCGCCGTCCTCAATCCGGTTGACCCGGGCGCGCTGCTGGCCTTCGACCAGCACCTTGACCGTGCCGTCAGGCAACTTGAGCATCTGCAAAATGGTGGCAATACAGCCAACCTCGAACATATCGGTCACCACCGGATCATCCTTGGCAGCGGCCTTTTGCGCCACCAGCATGATGCGGCGTTCCGCCTCCATGGCAGCTTCAAGGGCCTTGATGCTCTTGGGGCGACCGACAAAAAGCGGAATCACCATGTGCGGGAATACCACCACATCGCGCAGGGGCAGCAGTGGCAGATCGAGCGGTGTCGCAGGTAGTGGGGCGTGACCAGTCATAGGAGATACCTTTAAGTTACCTGTTCAATATGGATCAGCAAAGCCGATTTTCAAGCCTTAACCGGAAAATCAGGCCTGCTTGGCGGCTTCGCGGTACACCAGCAGAGGCGGCTTATTTTCTTCTATGGTTGATTCATCCACAACAACCTTGTCAACATTGCTGGCATTGGGTAACTCGTACATGGTGTCGATCAGTGCCTGCTCCAGGATTGAGCGAAGGCCGCGCGCGCCGGTCTTGCGCGCCAGCGCCTTCTTGGCAATGGCGGTCAGGGCCGAGGGGCGAATTTCAAGACCGACATCCTCCATGGCCAGCAGCTTGCTGTACTGCTTGACCAGGGCATTCTTGGGCTCGGTCAGAATCTGGACCAGCGCCTCTTCGGTCAGCTCAGCCAAGGTCGCCACCACCGGCATGCGCCCCACCAGTTCGGGAATCAAACCGAACTTGATCAGGTCTTCCGGCTCCACGTCCTTGAAAACCTGGGTCAGGCTGCGTTGTGCCTTGCTCATGACGGTCGCGCCAAAACCCATGCCCGACGATTGCGTGCGGTTGTCGATGACTTTTTCCAGGCCAAAGAAAGCGCCGCCGCAGATGAACAGGATGTTGGTGGTGTCCACCTGAACAAAATCCTGATTCGGGTGCTTGCGTCCGCCCTGCGGCGGCACGCTGGCCATGGTGCCTTCAATCAGCTTGAGCAGTGCCTGCTGCACGCCCTCGCCCGACACGTCTCGGGTGATCGAGGGGTTGTCCGACTTGCGCGAAATCTTGTCGATCTCGTCGATGTAGACAATGCCGCGCTGGGCGCGTTCGACATCGTAATTGCAGCTTTGCAGCAGTTTGAGCACAATGTTCTCAACGTCCTCGCCAACATAGCCGGCTTCCGTCAGCGTGGTGGCGTCGGCCATCACAAAGGGCACATCGAGCATGCGCGCCAGCGTCTGCGCCAACAGCGTCTTGCCGGAACCGGTCGGGCCGATCAGCAGAATATTGCTCTTGGCCAGCTCAACATCGTCCTTCTTGGCTTTTTCCTTGTGGCGCAGGCGTTTGTAATGGTTGTAAACCGCCACCGCCAGAATGCGCTTGGCAGGTTCCTGCCCGATCACATAGTTATCAAGATTGGCCTTGATTTCAGACGGCGTCGGCAACTCGGCCGTGGCGCTGCCCGGCTCGGTGCTGGCCGGCAGTTCATCACGAATGATTTCATTGCAAAGCTCAATGCATTCGTCGCAGACGAACACCGATGGACCGGCGATCAGCTTCTTGACTTCGTGCTGGCTCTTGCCGCAAAAAGAACAATAAAGCGTTTTCTCGCCTGAGGCGCCTTTTTTTTCAGCCATAGACTACGTCCGTTTCGAGATGACCTTGTCGATCAGACCATATTCCCTGCACTCCTCGGCCGACATGTAATAGTCGCGCTCGGTGTCGCGCTCGATGCGCTCCAGGGGCTGCCCGGTGCGTTCGGCCAGGATTCGGTTCAACTGCTCGCGCGTCTTGAGAATTTCCCGCGCCTGAATCTCGATCTCGGTCGCCTGCCCCTGGCTGCCGCCAGAGGGCTGGTGAATCATGACCTTGGAGTTGGGCAGCGAAAAACGCTTGCCCTTGGCCCCGGCTGCCAGCAAAAACGCACCCATGCTGGCCGCCATGCCGGTGCACAGGGTCGAGACATCGGGCTTGATGAAATTCATAGTGTCAAAAATCGCCATGCCGGCACTGACCGAGCCACCGGGCGAATTGATGTAGAACGAGATGTCCTTGTCCGGATTGTCACTCTCCAGAAACAGCAACTGCGCCACCACCAGATTGGCGACATAGTCATTGACCGGTCCGACCAGAAAAATTACCCGCTCCTTGAGCAGACGCGAGTAAATGTCATAAGACCGCTCCCCACGACCTGACTGCTCGATCACCATGGGAACCATGCCCAGGGCTTGTGTATCCATCGCACTCAATCGCTCGTTCATATTGTCTCCAGATAGAACTCTACTGTACCGAAAATCACAGGCACAAAACGAGCTTAGTTCTGCGCCATCAGTTCGTCAAACGACAGGCTTGTTTCACTGATCTTGGCACGCGACATGACAAACTCCGTCACGTTGTTTTCCATCACGATCGCCTCGACTTCGGCCAGGCGGTTGTTGTCGCCGTAATACCAGCGCATCACGTCAGCCGGCTTTTCGTAGCTCGCCGCCAGTTCCTCGATATGCGCCTTGATCTGCTCCGGCTTGGCTTGCAGGCTGTTGGCACGCACCAGTTCAGCCACCACCAGGCCCAGACGCACGCGGCGCTCGGCCTGCGGACGGAAAATATCATCGGGCATCGGGGTCGTCTCGGCGTCCTTCATGCCGCGCTGCTTCAGGTCGGCACGGGTGCCTTCCATCAAACGGGTAATTTCGGATTGCACCGCGCTGGTCGGCAAGTCCAGTTCGGCCGCTGCAATCAGCGCATCCATCACCGCCTGTTTGTTGCGTGCCAGCAAACGCACCTTGACCTCGCGCTCCAGGTTCTTGCGGACATCGGTGCGCAGCCCTTCGACCGTCGCATCCGGGATGCCCAGCGACTTGGCCATCGCATCATTCACATCCGGCAGATGGGCCGCTTCGATCTTCTTGACCGTGACCATGAAGTCAGCCGTCTTGCCGGCCACATCCTTGCCGTGGTAATCGGCCGGGAAAACCATCTGAAAGGTCTTGCTCTCACCCGACTTCATGCCCTGCGTCGCATCTTCGAATTCCTTGAGCATCTGGCCGTCGCCGAGGATGAACTGAAAATCTTCAGCCTTGCCGCCGGGGAAAACTTCGCCATCGATCTTGCCTTCAAAGTCAACCGTCACGCGGTCGCTGGTCTGCGCCGGCGCGTCGTGCGGGCGCTGGGCAAAGGTACGGCGCTGCTTGCGCAGGATATCGAGCGTCTTGTCGACAGCCGCATCCGTCACCTCGGCATTGACCTTCAGCACATCGGCGCCGCTCAGGTCGCTGATCTTGACATCCGGATAGACCTCAAACACCGCATCAAACGCCAACTCGCCTTCTGGCGACGATTCCTTCTCGGTGATGCGGGGCTGGCCGGCAACACGCAGTTTGGCTTCATTGGCCGCATTGGCAAAAGCCTCGCCGACCTTGTCGTTCATGACTTCATAGTGAACCGAGTAACCATAGCGCTGCGTCACCACATTCATGGGCACCTTGCCGGGACGGAAACCGTCCATCTTCACAGTGCGTGCAAGCTTTTTCAGGCGCGCCTGAACTTCCGACTGAACATTGAGAACAGGCAGGGTCAGCGTGATCTTGCGTTCGAGCTTTTCCAGGGTTTCAACGGTAACGGTCATAAAAATACTCCTAAATTAGTTGTGGACAGCGCTAGCCGCTATACGGCTGCGACCTGTCCCGCAAATGAAAAACGCTTGGGGGGTCAGACTTTATCGCCACAATTCGGGGCCGAACCGGCTGGGTTTCGGGTCTTGTCTACCAGCCCAATCCACCCATGGCGTGAAGTTTTACACGGCCCCTATTGTACTGACAGACAAAAGACCCGCCGAACCGTGCTGGCGAAGGTAAAACGTGTCGCAGATTGCCACGCCTGCGCTCAGTAGCCTTGTGTGATGAAGGTCGGCTCCCGCTGCACTGTTGGTATAGAATTTTTTTGGACCGGTCGTTCAACTTTGACGGTCAGTTTCTAAGGAGGGTGGCTGGCTCCAAAAGACACAATCCGATAGTTCAGCTTTTCGGTTGGAGTGCGTGAAAGCTGCCATCGGCGAAAGAAGACTCCACACCACACTACGCAGCAGGGTACTGGGCACCGGCTTCTGCAAAATGCAAACGCTCGCTGCTTCGGCCTGTTGCCGCAGTTCTCTCTCCTCGGCACCTGTAATTAAACAAGCAGGAA
>CAIRAW010000064.1 GCA_903876735.1 uncultured beta proteobacterium
CATCTGCCTGGCCGACATGGGCAATACCGGCGCGGCCTTTGTCGCCTTGCCGCAAATACCGCCGCGCAACGTCAACTGGTTCAAGAAGGGCAAATGGGTGCACCTGGCCAAGATTGCGTACGAGAAATACTTCATGTACAAGATGAAAAGCGGCACATCCGAACCGATTTATGAAAAGTACATTATGAAGATGCTGGGCATCATGCGACTGGACCAGAAATAGCCCAAGAGGACGCAGATGACAGCTTTGTCATCTGCGTCCTCGATGTAGCGGTGTCTAATGTCTGTCTGTGCAACCGACGTTCAGGTTTCGATAGGACAACGATGGTTTACACCGCGCTCAGGACACGGCCGGCATGAAGATCCTGCTGGTCGAAGACGAACAGAAAATCGCCGACTTTGTCTGCGCGGGACTTGCGGCGCGCGGGCTTGAAGTGCGGCATTGCGACGACGGCAATGTCGGCCTGGAACTCGTAAGCCAGGGCGTCTTCGATGTCATCGTGCTCGATATCATGCTGCCCGGGCGCGACGGCCTGTCGGTGCTCAAGGCCTTGCGCGCTGCCGGCGTGCCGACGCCGGTCATCCTGCTCACGGCGCGTAACGAACTCAGTGACCGCATCGAGGGCCTCAACCTGGGCGCGGACGATTACCTGGCCAAGCCGTTCTATGTGGAAGAATTGTTCGCGCGCATCCAGGCTCTGCTGCGCCGCCTGGCAGGCGACCGCAGCAACACGGTGCTGGTGGGCGACTTCAAACTCGATCGCATCACGCGCCACGCCAGTTGTGGCGCGCGCTCGGTTGAACTGACGACGCGTGAGTTCAGCCTGCTCGAGTACCTGATGCGTTCGGCTGGCCAGGTCTTCACGCGCAGCCAGATTCTCGAACACGTCTGGGGCTATGACTTTGATCCCAGCACCAACGTGGTGGACGTCTGTATCAAGCGCATTCGCGCCAAGCTGGCTGACCTCGACGACGCTGGCGACAGCGCGGCTTTGATTGAAGCGGTGCGCGGTGCCGGCTACCGGTTCAAGCGCTTGGATTAAGCATGACGATTGCGTTTCGCACCCGGTTGTTTGTGATCGCGATCCTGATCGTGGGCTGCGTGCTGCTACCAGTCGTCGGTCTGGGCTGGTCGCGCATCCTGAGCTTTGAGGTTGGGCGGCTCGACGAGCGGCTTTGCATGGAGGCGCGCCGGCTTCTGATGCCGCCAAAGCAGGGCGAGGATTTCCACCGTTTGCAAGCCGATATGCTGGGCAAGCTGCGTCTGACCCAAGCCGAGCAACTGATGTTGCAACGGCAGTCGCGCGATGGACAAGAGCGCCTGCAGTCAGAGCACTGGCCGATCGGGCTCACCGTCGACAGTCTGGACTGGCGCTCCGTAACGTCACGCGAACGCCCGGGTGCGGCTGGCAACTGTGCGCTGGCTTCTTTTGAGTCGTCGGGTGCGGTCTGGCGTGCGGCGCTGCACACGGCGCCTGAAGGCCGTAGTTTTGTTGCGGCAGACCTGGTCGAGTTAAAGAGCGAACTGCAGGGCGCGCTGCGCAACGCCCTGACGCTGGTGATTCCGCTGGCCTTGGTGCTTTCCGCGCTGGGTGCCTGGCTGTTGGCGGCGCTGACGATGCGCCCGGTCAATCGCTTGCGCGAGGCCATGCTGGGTGTGACGCAAAAGGCGCTGGACCAGCGATTGCCCAGCAGCGGCGAAGACCGCGAGTTCAAGGAACTGATTGCCGCCTACAACGCCATGCTGGCAAACCTGGAGCAGAGTTTTGCGCAGGCCACGCGCTTTTCAGCCGACGCTGCGCATGAGCTCAAAACGCCGCTGACCATTTTGCAGGGTCGCCTCGAGCAGGCGGTCAACAACGCACAAGACCCGCTGCTGCAAGCCGAGCTCACGGGCTTGCAGGACGAGGTGGCACGGCTGGCCAACATCACACGCAAACTGCTGATGCTCTCGCAAGCCGACGCCGGTCGTCTGGCGCTCCATGTCAGCACGCTCGATCTGAGTGCCATGCTCAAGGAACTGCTGGCCGACGCCGAGATGCTGCTCAGCCATCAGACCATCCGCAGCGACATCGAGCCGAAATTGCTGACGCCGGGCGATGCGCTGCTGCTGCGCCAACTCTTCAACAACCTGCTCAGCAATGCCGTGCGCTATTGCCGCAGCGCCGGCACCATCACGGTGACGGCGCGCGCTTTGCCCGACGGTATCGAGTGTGTCTTTGGCAACCCCTGCGAAGCCATTGCGCCCGAGAGCCGGGCACATTTTTTTGACCGCTTCTTTCGTGGTGATGCCTCGCGCAACCGGCGCACCGAGGGCCATGGATTGGGCCTGAGCCTGGCGCGTGAGATCGCACGCGCGCATGGCGGAGAGCTCACACTGCAGGCCAGCGCTGCTGATCAGGTGATCATGCGGCTGTGGTTGCTCAAATCCTGAAAACCGACTTCACTGCGCAGCCACCGACCACGTGTCCTCAACCTGGCGGTTTTTGCGCGTGCCGGTTTCGTCTGCGGGCAGCCAGGCGCGCACATACTGGCCAGTGACGGCGCTGGGCGTGACGGTGACGCGAAGGTGGCCCGAACTGCTCAGGATCGTGCCGCTGGTGTAGTGGTAGCTGCTCGCCAGTGCAGCGCCGCTATTGGTGTTGCTGGCGCTCGGTTGTGGCACTTCCTGGTAGATGATGCCGTCGAGATCCTGTTTGGCGTAAAGATGGTCGTGTCCATGGAACACGGCCGTGACACGGTTTTGCACCAGCAGTTGGTGGATGGGCATGGCCCAACCGGCTCGTTTCTGCACAAACCCGTTGCTGCCATCGGGATTCTTTCCACCCCATTCGAAGAAAGGCGCAGCCTCGATGCCGCCGCGCATCTGGCCATCGAGGCCGCCGACCAGGTTGTGCACGAAGACAAACTTGTATTTCGCCGCGCTGGCGGCCAGTGTCGTCGCCAGCCACTGATATTGACGCTCGCCTAGCGTGAGGTTCCAGCCGTCCTGACTGCCTTGCTTGCTGGACTTCCAGTAGGGGTCAAGCACGATGAACTGGGCGTCGCCCCAGCGCCAGGCATACCAGGACGCGCGCTCGCCGACAAAGGGTTCGGCAAAGCTGTCGCCACTGTAGAAGGCGCCCGGCACCGGATTGGGGAAATACTGCTGGCGCGCCTGTGTCGCCCAGATGGCGTTGTTCTGGGCCGTGCCGTTGTTCAGCCAGCCCAACTCGCCATCGTGGTTGCCGTTGACAAGGAACAGCGGTACGGAATGAGTGATCAGGCCGAAGTTGCTCTGCTCGTAGGCGTAGCGTGTATTCACCGTCGCGGCGTTGGGGGCCATCTGCACCACGGCGCTCAGAGGCTCAGCGTGCTTCTCTGTCATGAAAGTGTCGCCCAGGTCGATGTGAAAGTCCGGCGTGTCGGCCAGGATGTTGGCCAACGTGCGGCGGTACAGCGGCAGGCTGGAGTTCTCGTCCAGATGCGAGTCGGCCTGAAGGGTAAATGTAAAGGTACTTGGCGTGGTTCTGGCCGTATGGAACGAGTACTCGGCCGTAGGGACAGCGCTTGTCCTATCAGCGCCTCGGTAGTAAAGCCGGTAGTAGTAGAGCGAATCGGCAACCAGCCCATCCATGGTCAGTTCTACCGGTGTTCCCGCCGCCAAGGCGGCTATGGGTGTTTGCCTGTCGTACAGACCCGATGTTGCGCCATACATGGCGTACACGCTACCGCTTTGGTTAGCCGAATAAACTTTGGCCTTGATTGAAGCCAGGTCCGGCGAGCCCAGAACGATGTTTCCAGTAAACGAGCCAGAACCATCGGTGAAATTGACCCAAAAGCCCCTGCCCTTGCCGAGGGTCCCTGCTCCAAAGTCCTTGTAGGATTGGCTTTGAATGTAGTTGGCAAGTTCACCCGTGGTCAGTGACGGCGTGTAAAAGTACCACGTGCTGTTGCTGTTGTCCCAGGCCCACAGACTGGCGACATTGCCCAGATTGGAACTGAAAGTTGCCGGCGAAACGTCATCCGCTGTTGCAACCAGGTTCCAGCCGTTGGCAAGAGTGGCGCTCGCGAGCGAAAAGCCCACGCCACTCTGGGTTCCCAATGAAACCGGAGCCGACGCATTGACCCAAAAACCTTCACCGGGGTTGATCGTGCTCAGGATGTTGTAGCCGTTCGCTGCGGCGTAGGACGCAAGTGTCCCCGCAGTATCCAGAGAAGGCGCGTAAAAGGCCCACCTGGAGCCCGTGGGGTCCCATTTCCACACGCTCTGAATTCCGGCTTGTGCACCGATACCCGTCTTGACATCCATCGGCGTGGCGGTGCTGTTGCCGGCAAGATTCCAGCCGGTACTTAGCGACAAGGGATACGAGACGGTCTGCGCCAACGTTGGTAAGAACAAGGATGCGCAAGAGGTGAAGCCGATGAGGAGGGTGGCAGCGATGGCAGCGCCAGGTTTACCTGGCTTGTGAGAATGTCTGGCGTGCAAGCGCAACACTGCAGTTGTGAAGCAACTCATGCGTAAGTCCTTGAAAGTGTTGACAGTGAGCTGTGTTGGGACGACTTTGACCACCGGGGCAATGGAAGCAAGTCCGAAACCAAGACCAAGTTGTCAAGGCTAAGGCCCTGGTGTCGGTGGCGGATCAAAGCTTGTTGGGGTGCCGGTCTTATTTGAGGAGTTGCTACCGCCACAAGCTAGGAGCATCAGCGAAGTCATAAGAATTGCAAAAAGTTTCATTTGTATTTACCACTAATTTGATGACCGAATTCAAAGCAAAGTCGGCACTTCAACTCCAATCAGCGCAGCAATGTACTCTGGTGTCGAAACATCGGTGGTCGGTGCGACAGCGCTAACCACTGCCTTGAGTGTTGACATATCAGTCGTGCTGTTGTGCATCACTTCCGTGAAGTATTTCCCCACTGCAGTCTGATTATTGAATTGCAAGGCCGTATTGCCCCAGGCTGGATCAGTGAGTGGCATGTTCGCCAGATTACCAAAGATCTGATAAATCGTGTCACCCCGGCTCCAGGTGTTGAGTGCGCTGACAATATCGGCAATTGCCTGCGCCTTGGTCGCTGCAGACGCGCTGTCCTTGACGACGTTGGCGACCAGCTGCGTCGCAAAGTCCATATTCGTCATGGAATCTGCATAGGTCGATGTGAACTGCGGCTTGGTAGCGAAGATTTCGACAATCTGTTTGACCGTCATACCTGCGTTGTAGGCGTCAGCCATCTGGCCCATGAAGGTTGCCCCGGGTGCTGCGCTAAAGGCAACGACCGAAAAGTGATACAGGCTGTCAAGAGTTTGCGTTGTGAAGTTGTAATTGTTCTCTCCTGTATAGTTGTTGCCGGCCATATCCTTGATGGCACCTGCTGCAATCTCCATCTGGTAGCCGGTGAAAATGCCGAGGTCATTGCTTGGGTTGATGGTCAGGGTGCTGCCGGAGATGTTCAGGTTGGTGCTGGTGGCCGCGTCGTAAGTGGCAAGGGTTGTGCCTGCCGCAGTCTTGAGGAGAATGTTGCCGCTGCCCAGCTGTATCGGCTCACCAAAAGTGAAAACAATGTTGTCTGCGACCCCGACGCCGAAAGCTCCGCCAGTCGGGCTAATGCTCAGGACCGTGGGCGGTGTCATGTCGATGCTGGGGGGTTCAGGAAATGTGGATGGCACTTGGCTTCTCCTTGGTCAAACGTCAGGACAAATTTACGCTAGGTCAGATCAGGGGTAAGTCTCAATCGTACCGATAGGTGACAAACTCTTGCCCACCAGTCCGGGGAAATCAGCCCCGTAACGCGTGACCCGGAAGACGGCGTTCATGAACTGGTCGCTGCGGTTCGGATCGGTGGGCACGGTGCTGCCCTGCGCCAGCGGCGTTGTGGTGACCGGGTTCACGTAGCGCCACACCGTCTCGCCGGCCGAAGTGACCTCAAACAAGTTGCCCTTGATGCCTTCGGTGATCAGCGTGTTGCCGTTGGGCAGGCGTTGCGCTCCAGAAATTTCAGCCGAATAGAAACTCGTTGGCGGTGTGCCGGTGTAAGTCCAGAGCGCTGACGTGGGCCCATAGGCGGCGCCGCTCACGATGCTGTAATTGCCAGCCGTATCAATTGGCGGCACGATCTCGTCAACTGTGGAGTAGCCGCGGCCGATGCCGTTGTTGTAGATCAGGATGTTGCCGGCCCCCGGCAGGCCGGGCTCGATCCAGTGTGTGTGGTGCTGCTGGTAGAGTTTGCGCTCGGCACTGGTGCCACGGTCGTACTGCTGCGCGTAACCCCAGCGGTACAGGATGTCGCCGCCCTTGCCGTGGCTGCCCCCCGCATGGCTGGCCGACTGCGCCGTCGTTGTGCCGTGGTCGATCACGAACAGTTCACTATTGCCGCGGATGCTGATCATGATCTGATCGAGTTGGGCGTTGTAGTCGATGCCGTTGGCATGGTTCCAGAATTGCTGGACCTTGTTGTTGGCCACACCGTTTACGTCGATCAGCTCCGGGTGGTTTGCGACCACGCCATAGTTGCTCTTGCTGGCGTCAAAGTCCTGAATCATGTGATCCCAGATATGCCACTCCCAGACCACCGTGCCGGTGCTGCTACCGGTCGGCTTTATCTCGACCAGGTAATCCGGCAGCATGTACCCCTGCGTCGAGATGCTGGAATCGAGCAAGGCCGGATTGAAGCCGGCCGCGATGACCTCGGCATAGCTCTTCTTCTCGCTCGCCAGAATCAGCACATTGCCATTGGGCAGTACCTTGAAATCGTGGTGCGCGATGTAGCTCGGGCCGTAGTAGTTGAAGCCCCATACCAGGTTGCCGGCCCAGTCGTATTCTTCGATGCGCCCGCCCTCGCCGCCGCCGGTCGAGGGGCCGACGTTGGGCATGGCGCTGGCGCGGATCATGTGGCCGTTTTCCAGCAGGTAGGAGGAGCGCCCCGGCTCGCCGGTGCTGGTCCACTTGTGCACGTACTGCCCGGCGTTGTTGAGCAGGTAGGTGGCCGTGCTGTGCAGCGGCGACATCAGGGTGTAGCCGGCGAATGCCTTGCTCGTGTTGTTGAGCATCAAACCGACCGTGTTGGTGGTCGAGCTGCTGCTCTTGTCCGGCCGCATGACGCGAAAGCCGACCTGTAGCCAGGCTGAATCGGGGTTGCTGTCGGGCGAGCCGCCGAGCGACCAGGACGGGTCGCGGTTCGAGACGCGGCTGTAGCCCAGAAACTGCTGGCCGCCTCCATTCCACCAGGTGCCCCCGCGCATGGCGCGCCAGGGCAGGTTGTTCTGCGAAATGTCACCCGTGGCAGGGCCTGGTGGATCAACGGTGATGTTATTCGTGACGCAGTACTGGTAGTAGGTGTTTGAATACCAGTCGTTGACCCATTGCCAGGCATTGCCCGCCATGTCGGTCAGGCCAAAGGCGTTGGTGCTGTCGCGTGTCTGGTAAGTCGCGTCGGTGGCAGGCCAGCTGTAGTCTGTCTTGTTGCGCAACGAACCGTTGTAGAAACCGACGGGTGTGGTGTGCGGGAAGTCGCCGTTTTCCCATGGATCGCCGGAGCCTTGCCAGTTGGAGAGTCGCCCGTCGGCATTGGTGTCATTGCCCCAGGGGAACTGGTAGTAGGGGTTGGTCTGACCGCCGCGCGCCGCGTATTCCCACTCGGCTTCGGTGGGCAGACGGTAGCCGTTTTGGGTGAGATCACAGGTGCCGGTCGAGAGGTTGTAGCACGGCGTGTAACCGTCCCGCGTGCTCAGCCAGTTGGCAAATGCGGCAGCACCGAACCAGCGCACGCCGGTAACCGGGTGCAGTTCGCGTCCCGTGCGTACCGTGAAGCTGCCATTGGCATAGCTGATGGTGGACAGCGGGACCGACGTGGTGGTGTAGAAAAAGATGTTGCTGCCGCCCACCGCATAGACGATGCCCGAACGTACCTCAATCAAACCGGTCGCGAGTGCGGCGTTCAGGTAGGTGGCGTATTCGCTGTTGGTGACCAGCGTCGTTGCCATATAGAAGGGAGAGATCGTGACGTTGTGCAGCGGGATCTCGTCACTCGGATGGTCGGGGTCGATAAAGTTGAAATGGTCGCCCATCACAAAGCTGCCACCCGGGATATGCGCGAACGTTGGCGTGAATGGGGATGGGGACGTCGCGCCTGCGCAGTTAACCCAAAAGCCCCTGCCCTTGCCGAGGGTGCCGGCTCCAAAGTCTTCGTAGGATTTGCTTTGAATGTAGTTGGCCAGTTCACTCGTTGTGAGTGACGGTGTGTAAAAGTACCAGGCGCTGTTGCTGCTGTCCCAGGCCCATAGGCTGGTGACATTGCCCACATTGGAGCTGAAAACTCCTGGCGAAAGCTCATCCGCTGTTGCAACCAGGTTCCAGCCGTTGGCAAGATTTGTGCTCGCGAGCGAAAAGCCAACGCCACTCTGGGTTCCCATTGAAATCGGCGTCGACGCATTGACCCAAAAACCTTCACCGGGATTGATGGTTGTCAGGAGGTTGTAGCCGCTCGTTGTGGCATAGGACGCCAGCGTCCCGTTGGCATCCAAGGAGGCGGCGTAAAAAGCCCACCTGGATCCCGTGGTGTCCCATTTCCACACACTCTGAATTCCGGCTTTTGCACCGATGCCCGTTTTGACATCCATCGGCGTGGTGGTGCTGTTGCCGACGAGGTTCCAGCCGGTGCTCAGCGAGAGGGGATACGAAACTGTCGCCGCCAAAGCCGGAAAGAGCAGGGCCGAGCAAGAGGTGAAGCCGATGACGAGGGCGGCAGCGATGGCAGCGCAAGGTTTACCGGTCCGGTGGAAAGGTCTGCTGATCAAGCGCAACACCGCAGTTGTGAAACTTTTCATGCTTAAGTTCTTGAAAGTGTTGCAGTGAATGTGGCGATTCATGTGAATTCGCACCATCAAATCAGTTTTTGAGTCTGTCCAGCTTAACGACGAAGACTTGGTTCACGATGACATTTTCGTCATTTTCAGGCGCAATCCGTATCGGCTGTAGCAGCGCCGGAAGGGGTATTTGATGAAATTGATCCCAGTCTGTCGATCAACCCGACGGCGTATTTAGAAATTAGCGACTGCGGATTTTTCGGCAACTTGGTATCAGCGCCTGGTGGTGGCTTGTGCCACCAGATTGTGTGTTGGTTACTCAAATCCGCTCTGCCTATGATTTGCGTCGGGATCGCAAACGCCTCCAGAACGGCAACCGGAGGCACGGGTATTTGAAACTCTGTATGCAGGTGGTGCAGCGCAGTATCAACAAGCCAATTGCCGGCCATGCAAATCGCGTGACCATCCCACTTTCGCTCGGTTTTCTTGTTGCCAATGAAGCCAATGACATAGTTATGGGCTGGCGCAGCACACCACAGCTGACACGGAACAATCCTGGACTGAATTTCAAAATGTTGAAGCACCGCTTTCGATATGGCCGAAGTCAACGAACAGTAGGTTCTAAGCTCGAGCGGGACGACCTCGTAAAACGTGTCTGCAAGTGTTTTCAGCGTCAATTGCTCGCCAGCAGTCAGCGGCTTCATTTCATTGGAGGCGAATTTTTGGGTTGATTGGGTCTGGCCACCAGCCCCTTGAGCGAGTCCTGGCAGGTGGCGGCGACCTGGCCCTGTGGGGTGGTGTGCTGAATCACATCGCCGGCCTTCTTGCCTTTGCAGTCGGCGTAGGCCTGGGGCGGTGGCTCGTGCCGCGCTGGTGACTCAGCGCGCGGTGCAGAGGCGGGTAACTTGGGCTGGGCGAAGGCGCTGCTGGCGCAGACCACGGTCAGCACCATGGCGCTCAGGTTATGGCTTGTCTTCATGTTGGCATTTCCTTTCAAGGTTCGAAGAAGAAGCTGCTGGTGGCAGCGTCGGAAATATAGGGTGCAATCTGCGCATCGGTCAGCACAGCGGAGTAGAGGAAGGGTGTGCTGGCAAGCGAGAAGTCGAAGGCGGTACCGTCGGCATAGGTGCCCGACATCATTGACTTGCGCAAGGCTGCCAGACGGGTTTTCTGATCGGTGTTCAGGGTCTGGTAGACCTGGGCGAAGGTCGTGGCGTAAGCGTAGTTGTTGGCGCCATCGAGTTCGCCATAAGTCCCTGAGAGCGCCAGCACCTGGGTCTTGACGGCATCCGTCGCGCTGGGGTTGGTAAGCAGCGAGCGCAGCAGTGTGGCGATCTGGGTGCGCGTCGAGACAATCGATGTCAGATTGTCTTTCTGTGTTGCCACCAGGCCGTACATGGTAGTCGCCTGGGTCTGCGTGACGTAGCCTTTGGACGTATCGATCAGCGCAGCGCCGGCGGTGGCGGTCATCTGCTCGTCGATGCTGTAGCCTTCGTGTCCGACAGCGGGCGCGTCCTTGATGTAGAAGCCGCCGTAATAGGTGCCGTGGCGCTCCGGGCAGAAGTAGACGTCGGCCTCAAGCGAGCCGGCGTACCAGCTGTAGATGTCGCTGGCATAGGTCATGACCGCGACCTTGGAGCCCTGCGCCAGGCCCGAAACCTTGCTGCTGATCTGGGCGTCGGTGATGTCGGGCCAGGAACTCCAGCCCTTGCCCTTCATCGCCGTCAAATAGGCCGTCTGCGTCGAGTCCAGCGAGTTGATGACGCTGGCGTAGAGCAGGGCGCGATCAAAGCTGATCTGGCCGTCGATCAGGTAGAGCGCGCGCGAGGCCGCTTTCACAGCGTTGAGGTTGAGCCCGGCCGAGCCGGAAGGGATGTTGCCGTCGATCAGGCGCCGGAAAGCCTGCATAAGCGGATAGCGCTGGTAGCCGTAGAGGTCGACCTGGCTCTGCTGAGTCGCAGCCAAGGCTGAGAGTTGCGCCAACTGGTCGGCGTTGAGGATGTAGATCACATTGTTGGCCACGCGCGTGAGAAAGCTGGTGTTGTGGCCCATGTTGTCGGGATCGTTGTCGCGCAGGTACTGAAAGCCCGTGTAGTCGGCCACCTTGCCCGGCGGAAAGAAAGACTGGGCCGCCAGGTTGCCGGTCATCAGGGCCAGACCGGAGAATGCCATGGTCGTGCTTTGCGCGCCGTCCGAGATGGTTTGCGCCATGTTGAAGGCGGGTGCTGGCGTCACAACCGGTGTCGTGACCGGGAGGGTGTTGGTCGCTGATGTGCTGTCGCTGCCACTGCCACCGCCGCAGGCAGCAAGAGCCCAACTGAAGATAAGAATGGCAATGCGTTTCATGTCTACTCATCCGCAAGGATGTCCTGTTCAAGTGCCTTCAGTCTAGTAACTGAGGCGCCTTGCAGGATGACATTTGTGTCATCTGACGACGAAGCGGCGGCATGGCCGCGCGCCTTCAGTGCGGTGCTGGTGCGATGCTTGCCGGATGGTCCAGGTCGGGACGGCTCCACGGGTCCACGTGCGTCATCAGGTTGAGCACCCGGTGGCGCTGCATGACGCGCTGGCGCGCCACAACCGCGATGTCGTGCCCGGCTTCGACGCTGATGCTGGCATTGACCTCGATGTGCGCGTCGACCACGATCATGTCGCCCATCTTGCGTGTGCGCACGTCATGCACACCGGCAACACCCGGCGTTTCCAGCAGCGTGGTGCGGATGGCCTGCACCTCCTGCTCGTCAACGGCGCGGTCCATCAGGTCATGCAGCGCGTCCCAGCTGAAGCCCCAGCCCATCTTGGTGACCATGAAGCCCACGATCAGCGCGGCAATCGGGTCCAGGATCGGATAACCCGCCAGGTTGCCGATGATGCCGATGCCAACGACCAGCGAAGAAGCAGCGTCGGAGCGCGCGTGCCAGGCATTGGCCACCAGCATGCTTGACTTGACGCGTTTGGCCACCGCGAGCATGTAGCGAAACAGTAGTTCCTTGGCGATCAGCGCGCCGCCCGCCACCCAAAGCGCCGCGATGTGGACGACCGGAACGGTCTCGGGCGCTTCGAGCTTGCGCGCAGCCGACCACAACATGCCGACGCCAACCGCCAGCAACAGCATGCCGAGCACCAGCGAAGCCGCGGTTTCGAAACGCTGGTGGCCGTAAGGATGGTCCTCATCCGCATCCTTCTTGCTCTGGTGCCCTGCCAGCAGCACGACAAAGTCGGCCACCAGGTCCGACAGCGAATGCACACCGTCGGCAATCAGGCCCTGCGACTTGGCCAGCACACCGACCACGACCTGCGCAATCGTCAGGACGAGGTTCACAAAAACGCTGACCCAGGTGCTGCGTGAGGCTGCGGCTATGCGCTCCGCCGGGCTGTGTTCGGCATCTTCGGATTCGTCTGCAAGTTCATTGAAATTCATGGTGGGCCGAGTTTACGGCAGTCCCGCGCCTTGTCAGGTCATGTGCAGCGCTGCCGCCGTGTCTGGGACGCGTTCATCGCCCGGATGTCCGCCCAGCGTGTAGGGGATTGACAGAAAAGCCACCAACACCACCGGCACCAGCGCGGCCATTACCACCCCCAGCATTTGGCGAATGAACAATTTCAGGGATGGATTCATGGAAAACCTCTCTGGTAAAGTGAATCAGTGCCGCGATCTTCGGCGCTGCGCCTTAAGGCAGTCTTAGGGCGCAAAACCAAGCGGTCTCATGATGGTTTCTGAATCTTTCAACAAAGTCTGCATTTACGGCGTCGGCGCCATCGGCGGCTGGATCGGCGCGCGCCTCGCCGCAGCTGGTTGCCGCGTCAGCGTGCTGGCGCGCGGCGCCACGCTCGACGCCCTGCAGCGCCACGGCCTGCGCCTGCGCGAGAACGGCATCGAGAGCGCCTGGCCCGTGCAGGTCAGCGCCGACCCGGTTGAACTGGGCGTGCAGGACCTGGTGGTGATTGCGGTCAAGGCGCCGGGTTTGCTCGATGTGGCGCGCCGCATTGCGCCCTTGATGAGTCCTGACACTGTGGTGCTGAGTGCCATGAACGGCGTGCCCTGGTGGTTCTTGCAGGGCTTTGGTGGCCGCTTCGAGGGTACGGTACTCAAGGCAGTGGACGTCACGGGGGAAATCGGCCAAGCCATCCCGGCCGCCTGTGTCATCGGCTGCGTCGTGCATGCCAGCTGCATGGCCGAGCCGGGCTATGCGCAGCATCACTTTGGCAACAAGCTGATCATCGGTGAGCCCTCAGGCCAGCAGACGCAGCGAGTGTTGCAACTCGCGGCGCTGCTGCAGGCGGCGCTCTTCGAGGTGAGCGTCTCCGAGCAGATTCAAAAGGACGTCTGGTACAAGCTCTGGGGCAATATGACGGTCAATCCGATCAGCGCCCTGACCGGGGCCACCACGGACCGGATTCTGGACGACGACCTGGTGCGCGGCTTTGTCTCGAACGTGATGTTGGAGGCCAAGGAAATTGGCGCGCGCATCGGCATCCCTATCGAACAGCAACCCGAAGACCGGCATGCGGTGACGCGCAAGCTCGGCGCCTTCAAGACCTCCATGCTGCAGGACTATGAAGCCGGCAAGGCGCTGGAGATAGACGCCCTGGTGACGGTGGTGAAAGAACTCGGCGCCCTGACCGCTGTGCCGACCCCGTTCACTGACGCGCTGTTGGGACTGTCACGCTTGCAGGCACAGGTGCGCGGTTTGTACTGATCGGTGGACTCTCATATGCCAAGCTTTGGCTGCGTCCGTCTGCCAACAAGTCGGCTGCTGTTGCGACCGCTGCGCGCAGCTGATGCGCCGTTTGTGCTGGCCCTGTTCAACGACGCTGGTTTCATGCAGTTTGGCACCACGGCACCTTTTGCATCCATTGATGAAGCCGAAGCGCTGGTGGCGCGGGACATCAAGGCAATGGCCGCAGGCGAACGCATTCGGCTCGGTATTGAGCGCGACGCAGATCAGACCTTGATTGGAATCTGCACGCTGTTCGACCTCGACGCGCAAAGCCAGAAGGCCGAAATCGGTTACGGGCTGCAGTCGGCCGCATGGGGTCAGGGTTACATGCATGAGGCCTTGGACGCGCTGCTGGAATATGGTTTTTTGGAACTCGGGCTTAATCGGGTTCAGGCAGAAATTGACCCCGCCAATGTCGCCTCCGCCCGGAGTCTGAAGCGACTAGGCTTTGTCAAGGAAGGCCATCTGCGCGAGAACTGTAAGCTCAACGGCGTGGTGAGCGACAGCGTCTTGTACGGATTGCTGCGCCGGGAGTGGATGCGGCCAGCGTAGCAGTATTCGCTATTGAATCGTCATCCCGTCCCCGGATCAGGTCCGGGGCGATCCGGGATCCAGTGCCACGCCCATCATGTGCGTTTTCGCACAGTCTTGCGGCCTTGTTGGGTGTAAGCTGGCACGCATGAAGAACAGTGGACTGAGCAGCGCCGAGGCCGCGCTACGCCTCCAGCAATACGGCGCCAACCGGCTCGCGCCGGTGACGCAACGCTGGGTGGTGCTGCAGTTCCTCGCGCATTTCAAGAATCCGCTGGTACTGGTGCTGCTGGTGGCCGCCGGCGTTTCGGCGCTCACCGGGGACGTTACTGGTGCGCTCATCATCGGCTTGATTGTTGTGATGAGTGTCACGCTGGACTTTGTGCAGGCCTATCGCGCGGGACGTGCGGCGGAACAACTTGCGCTCAAGGTGGCGGTGACGGCCAGCGTGCTGCGCGATGGCCAGACTTGCGAACTGCCGGTGACGCAATTGGTGCCGGGCGATGTGGTGCTGCTGTCGGCCGGCTGCCTGGTTCCGGCCGATGCGCGGCTGCTGGAAGCCAATGACTTCTTCGTCAATCAGGCGCAACTCACGGGCGAGCCGTTTCCGGTTGAGAAACAAGCGGCAACGCACGAAGCCGATGGCGCGGCACTGGCTGCCGACGACTGGTCGCTTGACCGCAGCGACAGCGTCTTCATGGGCGGCTCGGTGGTCAGTGGTTCGGCGCGCGTGCTGATCGGGCGCACTGGCAGCCGCACGGCACTCGGACAAATCGCGGTCAGCCTGGCTGCCGATGCGCCGCCCACTGCCTTCGAGATTGGCACGCGGCGCTTTGGCATGCTGATCATGCGCCTGACCCTGTTGCTGGTGCTGTTCACCTTGCTGGTCAACGTGGCTTTTCATCGCTCGCTGATCGAGTCATTTCTGTTCGCTGTGGCGCTGGCGGTCGGGCTGACGCCGGAGTTGCTGCCGATGGTGGTGTCGGTGACGCTGACGCGCGGCGCCTTGCGCATGGCCGCGCTCAAAGTCATCGTCAAACGCCCATCGGCGATTCAGGACATGGGCGCCATGGACGTGCTGTGCACCGACAAGACCGGCACCCTGACCGAGGCGAAGATCCGGCTTGAGCGCCATGTCGACGCCAGCGGCCAGGAGCGCGCGCAGGTGCTGACGCTGGCTTACCTCAACAGTTATTTCGAAAGCGGTCTGAAGAGCCCGCTCGACGACGCAATTCTGGCGCACGAGGAGATCGATGTCTCGGCCTGGCGCAAGGTTGACGAAGTGCCATTCGACTTTGAGCGGCGCCGGGTTTCGGTGCTGGTGCAAAGTTCGCAGGGCCGCCGTCTGGTGGTCAAAGGCGCACCGGAAGACGTGCTGCGCCTGTGCACGCAGTACCAGGACAGTGCGGGTGCCAGCGTACCGCTCGATGCAGCGGCGCGCGAACGCATCGATGCGCTGTTCGACAGCCTGGGTCAGGAGGGTTTCCGCGCTTTGGGCATCGCTTGGCGCGATGTGGCGCTGGACCACCCGCATGCCGTGGTGTCGGATGAGAGCGAACTGGTGTTTGCCGGTTTTGCCGCCTTTCTGGACCCGCCCAAGGCCAGCGCGGGGCAGGCGCTCAATGCCATGGCGGCCAGTGGCGTTGCAGTCAAGATCGTGACCGGCGATAACGAACGCGTAACGCGCCATGTTTGCACCCAACTGGGCATTCCGATCGATGGCGTGCTGACCGGCATCGAGGTCGCGGCCATGAACGACGACGCGCTGCGTGCGCGCGTTGAGGGTGTGAACCTGTTCTGCCGCGTCAACCCGTCGCAGAAGAACCGCATCATTCTGGCGCTCAAAGCGCGCGGCCACGTGGTCGGCTACCTGGGCGACGGCATCAACGACGCGCCCTCGCTGCACACAGCCGACGTTGGCATATCGGTCGAGGGTGCGGTGGACGTGGCTAAGCAGGCCGCCGCCATGATTCTGCTGGAGAAGGATTTGATGGTGCTGCACAAAGGCATCCTGGAGGGGCGGCGCACCTTCGGCAACGTGATGAAGTACATCATGATGGCCACCAGTTCCAACTTTGGCAATATGTTCAGCATGGCTGCCGCCACGCTGTTTCTGCCCTTTTTGCCGATGCTGCCTTTGCAGATCCTGCTCAATAACCTGATGTACGACGTCTCGGAGGTCACGCTGCCGCTGGACAATGTGGACGAAGAAGATCTGGCGCAACCCAAACGCTGGGACATGGGCTTCATCCGCAACTTCATGCTGACCATCGGGCCTATCAGTTCACTCTTTGACTTCCTGACTTTTTACCTGTTGATCCAGCTCGTGCAGGCGAACGAGACCCTGTTTCGCACGGGCTGGTTTGTTGAATCGATTGCAACCCAGGTGCTGGTGATCTTTGTCATCCGCACGCGGCGCAATCCGCTGCGCAGCCACCCGCACCGCTGGCTGGTCGCGACCTCGCTGGCCGTGGTGCTGGCGGCCATGCTGCTGCCCTTCACGCCACTGGCGCCGTATCTGGGTTTTGCGCCGCTACCGCCGGCCTTCTTTGGCTTGCTGGCGGCTCTGCTGGTACTCTATCTGCTGATGGTTGAGGGAGCAAAGCAATGGTTCTACCGACGTCTGATGAAGGCCTGAGCACCGCGCAGGCGGCGCAGCGCTTGCGCGATGAGGGGCCCAATGTGCTGCCGGGTGAGCAGCGACGCGGCTTGCGCGCCATCGTGCGCGAGACGCTGCAGGAGCCGATGTTCATGCTGCTGCTGGCCGCCGGCACGCTCTACCTGGTGCTGGGTGACCTGCAGGAAGGCTTGATCCTGTTTGGCCTGGTGCTGGTGGTGCTGGCGCTGACCCTGTACCAGGAGGGCAAGACCGAACACGCGCTGGCTGCTTTGCGTGACATGACCAGCCCGCGCGCCCGCGTGCTGCGCGACGGCCGGCCGCAGCGCATCGCCGGCTTTGAAGTGGTGTGTGGCGACATCCTGCTGCTGGCCGAAGGCGACCGCATCGCGGCCGATGCGCTGTTGCTTGACGGCGTTGACGTACAGGTGGACGAATCGCTGCTCACCGGCGAGTCGTTGCCGGTGCAGAAACTGGCCGTTGCCGATGCGAGCGATGCCGCGCAGGGCAGTCTGTTCTCCGGCACGCTGCTGGTCGGCGGCCACGGCACGGCGCTGGTGACGGCAACCGGCGCGCGCAGCGAGATCGGCCGTATTGGTTCCGCCTTGCAAACGCTGGCTAACGAGCGTTCGCCGTTGAAGTTGCAGACCGCGCGCCTAGTGCGCGTGCTGGCCCTGATCGCTTTTGGGGCCAGCTTGTTTCTGATCCTGGCCTACGGCGGCTTGCGCGGCGACTGGCTCGGCGCCCTGCTGGCCGGCATTGCGCTGGCGATGGCCTTGCTGCCGCAGGAATTCACCGTGGTGCTGACCGTGCTGCCGGCGCTGGGCGCCTGGCGCCTGGCGAAAGAAAAGGTGCTGACACGGCGCATCGCTGCCATTGAGACGCTGGGCGCGACCTCGGTGCTGTGTGCCGACAAGACCGGCACCCTGACCGAGAACCGCATGACGGTGACGCAACTCTACGTGCCAGACGGCACTGCGCCTTTGTCGGTTGACTACGCCAGCACAAGCGAACTGCCTGAAGCTTTTCACACGCTGGTCGAGTACTCGATTCTGGCCAGCATGGCGGACCCCTTTGACCCGATGGAAAAGGCCTTCCACCGTCTGGGCCAGCATTTTCTGGCCGACACCGAGCACCTGCACCGTGACTGGACGCTGCGCCAGGAATATGGTCTGACGCCGCAGTTGCGCGCCATGTCGCACGTCTGGCAAGCGCTGGAGAGCGACGGCCAGGGCCATGTGGTGGCGGCCAAGGGTGCGCCCGAGGCCATCATCGACCTGTGCCATCTGGACACAGCAGCGCAGGCGCAGATCGAGGCTGCGGTCGATGCCATGGCGGCCAACGGATTGCGCGTGCTGGGCGTGGCGCAGGCGCGCTTTGTTGGCGACTTGTGGCCGGCCATTGAGCATGATTTTGAGTTTCGATTTGTCGGCCTGCTGGGCTTGGCGGACCCGTTGCGCGCCGAGATTGTGGACGCGGTAGCCGAGTGCCGCAGCGCCGGCATTCGTGTTGTCATGATCACCGGTGATTACCCGGCCACGGCGCGCGCCATCGCGCAGGCGGCGCAGCTCGACGTCAGCGGGTCTGACCAAATGCTCAGCGGCGACGAACTCGCGCGCCTGAGCGATACCGAGTTGGGTGAGCGCATGCAGCGCGTCAGCGTCTGCGCCCGCATCGCCCCGCAGCAAAAACTTCGCATCGTGCAGGCGCTCAAGGCCAATGGCGAAATCGTCGCCATGACTGGCGACGGCGTCAACGACGCGCCAGCGCTCAAGGCCGCGCACGTTGGTGTCGCCATGGGTGGGCGTGGCACCGACGTGGCGCGCGAGGCGGCGTCCATCGTGCTGCTGGACGACAACTTTGCCTCCATCGTGCGCGCCGTGCGCCTGGGGCGGCGCATTTTTGACAACCTGCGCAAGTCCATGTCCTACATCCTCGCCGTGCACGTGCCGATTGCCGGCATGGCGCTGCTGCCGGTGCTGTTGGGCTGGCCCACCGTGCTGTTCCCCTTGCACATTGCCTTTCTGGAGCTGGTGATCGACCCGGCCTGCTCCATGGTGTTCGAGAACGAACCGTCGGAGTCCGACGTGATGCGCCGCCCGCCGCGTGATGCCAGCGCCCCGTTGTTTGCCGGCACGACGCTGGCACTGGCCCTGCTGCAAGGCCTGGGCGTGCTGGCCGTGGTGCTGGCTGGCTATTCCTGGAGCACAAGTTGGCTGAGCGAGCCGGCGGCGCGCGCCTTTGCCTTTAGCACGCTGGTGGTTGGCAACGTGGCGCTGATTTTTTCCAATCGCACTGGCAGCGCAACGCTTTGGGCCTCGCTGCGCGTGCCCAACCGCACCCTGTGGGCCGTCACCGCCATCACGCTGGGCTTGCTGGCGCTCGCGCTTTACCTGCCGTGGCTGAGCAAGCTGTTCTTTTTTGCGCCGCTGTCGGCGCCAGACCTGTTGACCGCCGCCGCGCTGGGTCTGCTCAGCGCACTCTGGTTCGAGGCGATCAAACTGGCGCGGCGTTGGTCAGTCAGGCCCGTCAACAAGATGATTTGACAGTAAGTCGTATTGGCTCCAAAATGGATCCATAGATCCAATTTGGAGCCAATATGGCTAATATTTCAATCAAAGACGTGCCCGATGCCTGGGCCGAAGCCCTGCGCCAGCGCGCTGCGCGCAACCATCGCTCACTGCAGGGTGAGTTGATGGCCATCATTGAGGCGGCGCTTGTCAACGCCGTCCCTATAGTCCCCGTGCCAACGCCGGGCTCACAAGATGTTGTGGTCGGCTACGGCGCAGGGGGCTATCCGATTGGTCGCAAGGGCTGGAAGACGGTGGAACAGGTGGCGGCAGAGCTCAAGGCGAAATACCCCAATGGCCCGGTGTTGGGGCAACCGCTTGGGGTTGACATCATTCGCGAAGACCGGGATTCCAGATGAGCGGTGCTGCGCGTGCCCTGTATGTGGCCGAGCCCCCTCTGCAATACTTAGTGCGCCCCAGCTTGGTGGTGGACTGCAGCGTGCTGGCAGGCTTGCTGTTTCAGGAACACTGGATCGAGGAAGCACGCCAGCGCATTGAAGGCCGTAGCTTGAAGGCGCCATGGTTGTTGGACATCGAAATCACCAACGTTGCCGTTAAAAAACACCGTGCCGGTTTCACAGAACTGGCAAGAGACGGCCTTGAAGGCTATGTCGCTATGGACATTGAGCGATTTGCTACTCCGTCGTTACAGGTGCACGTTCTGGCCATCCGCTACCAGCTCAGCGCCTACGACGCCGCCTACCTGTGGCTCGCCGCCGAATTGAAATGCCCACTGGCAACCTTTGACGAGAAACTGGCCGGCGCCGCGCAAACGCACTTGAGTCAGTTGCCCTGAAGCACGCTCACGCTGCGACCACCACCGGTACCCGCTGCGCCAGCGCGCACATCAACTCATAGCCCACCGTGCCGGCGCAGCGCGCCACTTCGTCGATGCCCAGCACGGCACCGTTGGCGGCGTTGCCCCACAGCGTGACCTCGCTGCCAAAACCCGCCTCGGGCACGGCGCTGAGGTCAACCGTGATCATGTCCATGCTGACCCGCCCGACGGTGCGGCTGCGCACGCCGCCCACCAGCACCGGCGTGCCGCTCGGACAGATGCGCGGGTAGCCGTCGGCGTAACCGCAGGCCACGACACCGATGCGCATGGGCTGCTCCGTCACGAAGGTCGAGCCGTAACCGACGCTGTCGCCTACTGACAGGGTTTGCGTGCCGATGATTTTTGCGCTCAGCGTCATGGTCGGTTGCAAGCCCCAGTCGGCGGAGCTGTGTTCAGGATAGTCGGGCGCGCTGCCGTAGATCGCAATGCCAGGGCGCACCCAGTCTGAAAGCGCCTCGCTCTGACGCAGGGTGGCGGCGCTGTTGCTCAAGGAGCGTTCGCCCGGCAGGTCCTGCGTCACGGTTGTGAAGACTGCCATCTGCTCGGCCACGCCGCGCGCGCCGTCGGCGTCGCTGAAGTGCGTCATCAGCGAGATTTCATCAACCTGCGGCAAGGCGTTCAGGCGCGTCCAGGCGCTGCGGTAGCGCTCGGGCGTGAAGCCCAGGCGGTTCATGCCCGAATTCATTTTCAGGAAGACGCGATGCGGCACGTTGGTCTTGTGCGTGGCCAGCATGTCGATCTGCTCGTCGCAGTGCACGGCGTGCCACAGGTCCAGGCGCGAGCACAGTTCGAGGTCGCGCAGTTCGAACACGCCTTCAAGCAGCAGGATCGGGCCGCGCCAGCCCAGCGCGCGCACACGCTGCGCTTCTTCCAGGTCCAGCAGGGCAAAGCCGTCGGCGCCGCGCAGGCCCTCGAAGACGCGTTCGATGCCGTGGCCGTAGGCGTTGGCCTTGACGATGGCCCAGACCCGCGCCTCCGGTGCGGCGGCGCGTGCGCGGGCCAGGTTGTGGGCGAGGGCTTCGGTATGGATGCGGGCTTGGATCGGACGGGGCATGGGGTGATGGCAGTGGCGGCGGGTGTCCGGATTTTGACATCCCGGGACGTGCTATAACCTGCCATCTTTCGGAGACATACCAAAACCCTCCGTGTCAGCACCGCTGATGCGCCCTTGCAGACAATGAAACGCGGCTTTTTCACCATCATGTCGGCGCAGTTCTTCAGCTCGCTGGCCGACAACGCGCTGTTTGTCGCGGCAGTTCAGTTACTCAGAACCAGCAAGCAGCCCGAGTGGCAGCAAGCCGCTCTGGTGCCGATGTTTGCGTTGTTTTATGTGATTCTGGCGCCCTTTGTCGGGGCCTTTGCCGATTCCATGCCCAAGGGACGGGTGATGCTGATCAGCAATTTCATCAAGGTTGGCGGCTGCCTGCTGATGCTGTTCGGCACCCACCCCCTGATGTCGTATGCGATTGTCGGCCTGGGAGCTGCGGCCTACTCGCCGGCCAAGTACGGCATCCTGACCGAGTTGCTGCCGGCGTCGCAACTGGTCAAGGCCAATGGCTGGATCGAAGGCCTGACCATCGCCTCCATTATTCTGGGTGTCCTGCTGGGCGGCCAACTGGTGGGGCCAGTTCTCTCACCCTGGCTGCTGTCATTGGACGCGCCGTTTTGCACCACCGGCATCGATACGCCACCCGAGGCTGCCATCAGCGTGCTGATCTTTGTCTACCTGCTGGCGGCCTGGTTCAACACCCATATACCGCTGTCGGGTGTCGAAATGCGACCGATGCCCAAACGGCTGGGCTCGCTGCTGCCCGATTTCTGGATCTGCAACACCCGCCTGTGGCGCGACAAGCTGGGCCAGATTTCGCTGGCCGCCACGACGCTGATCTGGGGCGTGGCCGGCAATCTGCGCTTCATCGTGCTGGCCTGGGCCGCCGCCGCGCTGGGCTACAGCGTGACGCAGGCCTCGGCGCTGCAAGGGGTGGTGGCCATCGGCATGGCGGTCGGCGCCGTCGTCGCGTCCCTGCGCATGCGGCTCGAAGACGGCCCGCGCGTGATCACGCTGGGCATTGGCATGGGCATCCTCATCATCCTGCTGATTTTCATCAAGAACGTCTGGCTGGCCGCACCCTTCCTGATCATGCTCGGTGCCCTGGGTGGTTTTCTGGTGGTGCCGATGAATGCGCTGCTGCAGCATCGTGGCCATAACCTGATGGGCGCGGGGCGCTCGATTGCGGTGCAAAACTTCAATGAGCAGGCCTGCATCCTGGTTCTGGGCGCGACCTACAGCCTGTCAACCGGTCTGGGTCTGCCAACCTTTGCCTCGATCACGGCCTTTGGCCTGGTGATTGCCAGCTTCATGTGGCTGATCCGGCGCTGGCATGCCAGCAATTGCGTGCGCCACCGCGCCGAAGTCGAGCACCTGCTGGGCATTGCCCGCAATGACAATCTCCATGGTTGATTTGACCTAGCGCTTGGGGTGTGATGCTGAGATTCCCCAAAGCGCTCGCCGCTGCGGCGCTGGTACTCAACGCCCTTCTTTATGGCGTGTCGTGGTGGCCGTTTCGCGCCCTGCAGGCCTACGGCCTGCATCCGCTGTGGGCGACCGCCATCATCTACGCCGTCTCGGTGTTGTTTCTGTTGCTGCTGCGACCGCGCGCCTGGCGCGGTTTGATGCGGCACCCGATGTTGTGGTTTCTGGTGTTGGCTTCGGGCTTGACCAATGTTGGCTTCAACTGGGCCATCACGGTGGGCGACGTGGTGCGCGTTGTGCTGCTGTTCTACCTGATGCCAGCCTGGGTTGTGCTGCTGGCCTGGCCGCTGCTGGGCGAAAGGCCCACGGCGGGCTCGATTGCGCGCCTGGTGCTGGCGTTGGCCGGTGTGGTCATTGTGCTCAAGACGCCGGCTTCGCCCTGGCCGGTGCCCGAGAGCCTGGCCGATGGGCTGGCGCTGATGGGCGGCTTTTGCTTTGCGTTGACCAACATTCTGCTGCGCAAGCTCAACCAGACGCCGAGCGAGTCGCGCATGCTTGCCATGTTCGGCGGCGGCGCCGTGATGGCCAGCGCTGCTGCGCTGATCGGCATGGGCTTTGGTGTGGTCTCGTCGTTGCCAGCGCCGGCGCTGGACTGGGCCGGTCTGGCGCTGCTCATCAGCTTTGCCTTTCTGGCCGGCAACCTGTCGCTGCAATACGGCGCGGCGCACCTTAGCGCCAGCGCGACCTCGCTCATCATGCTCTCGGAAGTGGTTTTTGCCAGCGTCTCCTCGGTGCTGGTGGGTGCCGGTGAGTTGTCGCTGCGCACCTTGCTGGGCGGTGGCCTGATCCTATTGGCCTCACTGCTGTCAGTGGTGAACTTCGACAAGCGCTGAAAATTTTCGCCATAGCTGCGAAACTGGCGTTAACTTAACGCAAGCGGAGAAGCCAGCATGTCCACTGTTTACGATTTTGAAGCCCTGCAGATCAACGGCAAGCCAGTCGCCCTGAGTCAGTTCAAGGGCAAGGTCATGCTGATCGTCAACACCGCCAGCGCCTGCGGCTTCACACCGCAGTTTGCCGGTCTTGAAGCCCTGCATCAGGCGCACGGCAAAGACGGCTTGGTGGTGCTGGGTTTTCCGTGCAACCAGTTCGGTTCGCAGGACAGCGGCTCCAACGGCGAGATCGCCGAGTTCTGCCAGTTGAACTATGGCGTAAGTTTTCCCATGATGGCCAAGATCGACGTCAATGGTGCCAACGCGCATCCGCTCTACCAGTGGCTCGCACGCGAAGCGACGGGATTGCTGGGCAGCAAGTCGATCAAGTGGAACTTCACCAAGTTTCTGGTCGGCAAGGACGGCGCCGTCCTCAAGCGCTACGCGCCAACCGACACGCCGGCAAGCCTGGGAAAAGACATCGCTGCGGCAATGGCTGCTTGAGTCTGCGTCAGTTGGTCTTCGGACGGCGGGGGCGGGGCGGACACCGGGGCAGATGGTTCCACTCATGTCCCCCGCAGAGGACTATGCCCTCTGCTCCTCCTTGACTTCGTTACACCATCCGCCCCGACGTCCTCGGCAGGTAACTGTCTTGGTTTTCGATGACTCAATACCCTTGTGTACCCACACTGCGATTTGAAGCAGGGCGGCATGGCGCTCGGCGCAGCGGCATCAAGGAGGAGGCCGCAGGCCGGGGGACAGCTGCGGAGTTGAGTGCCATGTCGCCCTGCTTCCCGCAGCGCAGGGGAGTGGGTGGGGCTCGCCCGCGCCCCGGTCCATGTCATTAAATTACGAGAAGATTTAACGCCACAGTCAGGCGCGTGTGCGCAGCCGCGCTGCCGCCTCGCGCAGTGCCTCGGCGGTGGTGTCCCAACCGAGGCAGGCATCGGTGATGGAAACACCGTAGCGCAGGTCTTGCGGGCGGGCGAGTTTCTGGTTGCCTTCGAACAGATTCGATTCCAGCATCACGCCCTTGATCGAGGCGTTGCCATCGGCGATCTGGTGCACCACGTCTTTGAGCACCAGGGTTTGCAGCGCGTGGTTCTTGCGCGAGTTGGCGTGGCTGCAATCGACCACGATGTTGACCGGCAACCTGGACGCCTTCAGGGCGGCCTCGGCTTCGGCCACGGCAACCGAGTCATAGTTCGGTACGCTGCCGCCGCGCAGGATCAGGTGCCCGAAGGCATTGCCGCGCGTTTGCGTCACCGCCACCTGGCCGTCGCCGTTGATACCCAAGAAAGCGTGCGGTTGCGCCGCCGACAGCATGGCGTTCATCGCCACGTCCAGGTTGCCGTCGGTGCCGTTCTTGAAGCCGACCGGGCTCGACAGGCCGCTGGCGAGTTCGCGGTGCGTCTGGCTCTCGGTGGTGCGCGCGCCGATGGCGCTCCAGGCAATCAGGTCGCCCAGGTAATGCGGCGTGATCGGGTCCAGCGCCTCGGTGCCGCAGGGCAGACCCATTTCATTGAGGTCGACCAGCAGGCGGCGTGCCACATGCAGGCCTTCGTCGATGCGAAAGCTGTCGTCCATGCGCGGGTCATTGATCAGACCTTTCCAGCCGACGGTCGTGCGTGGTTTCTCGAAATAAACCCGCATCACGATGAACAACTGGTCTTTCAATTCGTCGGCCAGCGTTCTGAGACGCTTGGCGTATTCCATGGCTGCGGCAACGTCGTGGATCGAGCAGGGCCCGACCACCACAAACAGGCGCGGGTCGTGCCCGCTCAGGATGGCCGCCAGCGTGTGCCGGGCTTCGCTGACGGTGCGGGTGGCTTGCGCGCTGACTGGAATGTCGTCGTGCAGTTGCGTGGGTGGCAGCAGCGTGAGCTGCGATACCACGTTCAGATTTTCAAGGGCGGTAGGGAAGGGCATGGCCCGATTTTAGGTTGCTTGCAACAAGGCCTCGTCCAGCACCTCGACCCAGTGCCGCACCGGTGTGCGGGTGCCGCTTTGCAGATGTGTGATGCAGCCCATGTTGGCCGAGACGATCAGGTCGGGCGCGCGCACGCCGAAGGTGGTTTTCAGGTGGCCGAGTTTGCGCTCGCGCAACTGCTGCGATAACTCCGGGTTGAGCACCGAGTAGGTGCCGGCCGAGCCGCAGCAGAGGTGCGCTTCGGCCCCGGTGACCTTGATGTCAAAGCCCAGTTGGGCCAGCCAGTGCTCGACACCGCCACGCAACTGCTGGCCGTGCTGCAGCGTGCAGGGCGGGTGAAAGGCCAGTGTCTGCTGCCCCGCCTTGACCTTGCCGCGCAGGGCCGCAGCCAGTTCGGGCAACAGTTCACTCAGGTCGCGCGTCATCTCGCTGATGCGTTTGGCGCGCGCGGCGTAAACCGGGTCGTCCTGCAGCAAGTGCGCGTATTCCTTGACCGTGACGCCGCAGCCCGAGGCGTTCATGACGATGGCTTCAACACCGCCCTGCACGTAGGGCCACCAGGCGTCAATGTTGGTGCGCATCTGGACCTTGCCGCCTTCCTGGTCGTTCAGGTGAAACTTGACGGCGCCGCAGCAACCCGCTTCAGGCGCAATCACGCACTCGATGCCGGCGGCGTCGAGCACGCGCGCTGTGGCGTGGTTGATATTGGGGGTCATGGCCGGTTGCACGCAGCCAACGAGCATCAGCACCTTGCGCGCATGCGTGGCGGTGGGCCAGGCGCCGGCGTGCTGCTTTGCCGGCACCTTGTCCTTGAGCGGCGCCGGCAGCAGCGGGCGCAGCATCTGACCCAGCTTCATTGCCGGGCCAAACGCCGCTGAGGTCAGGCCTTCTTTGAGCGCCCAGCGCAGGGCGCGCTCGGCCGGTGGGCGTGGCACTTGGGCGTCGACCAGCTTGCGCCCGATGTCAACCAGGTGGCCATAGTCAACGCCGGAGGGGCAGGTGCTTTCGCAGTTGCGGCAGGTCAGGCAGCGGTCCAGATGCGCCTGGGTTTTGCGCGTTGGCGTCTGGCCTTCGAGTACCTGTTTGATAAGGTAGATACGACCGCGCGGACTGTCGAGTTCATTGCCCAGCAACTGGTAGGTTGGGCAGGTAGCGGTGCAAAAGCCGCAGTGCACGCATTTGCGCAAAATGGCGGCCGCCGCCTTGGCGTCGGCGCTGTCCTGGTAGGCGGGGGCTAAATGAGTGTGCATCGGCTTAGAGATCAGGGTACATACGGCCGCGGTTGAAAATACCGGCCGGGTCGAACTCGGCCTTCAGGCGCTGGTGAATCTGCGCCAGTGGGCCGCTCAAGGGGCTGAAGCGCTCGATGGCTTGCGGGCTGGCCATTGGTGGTGCGCGAAACAGCGCTGCCGTGCCGCCCAGCGCTGCCGTTGCTTGCCGCAGCGGCCCTTGGGCCGTCAGCGGTGCCCACAGCCAGCGCTGACCGCCATTCCATTCGATCAGCTGGGCATAGGGCAGGTCCAGCGCCGGCGCGGTCTGTGGCAGTGACAGGCGCCACAAGCCCAGGTCGGGGGCCGGGGCATGAAAGAAGGGCAGACTCTGGTCGCGGCAGGCATCCCAGTCGGCGCCCGCCTGCACCTTGTCCATCCGGCTGGCCGCGCCACCGAGCGCCTGCAGATCGGACAGCATGCGCGGGCACGCCGCCTCCACCGCCGCCACGGCGCCGCGCAGGCGCACAAACAGGCAGTCGCGCGCCGGACTCAGACTGTCGTCGTGCACCCAGCAACTGGCGTTCAGCGGAAGTGGCAGGCCACCCCAGCGGTTGAGCAGGTCAAGCGCAGCCTGCTGGCCAATCCCGACGCACATCAGTGTCGCCTCAGCCACCGCAGCGGGCAGAACCTTGAGCGAAATCTCTGTCAGCACGCCCAGCGTGCCCAGCGCGCCCACCATCAGGCGCGAAACGTCGTAACCGGCCACGTTTTTGATGACCTGGCCGCCAAAGGTCAGCAATTCGCCGCGGCCGTTGAGCAACACCAGACCCAGCACATAGTCGCGCACGGCGCCAGCGCTGGCGCGAGCCGGCCCGGAGAGGCCTGCAGCCACCATGCCGCCACAGGTCGCTGCACCGCCAAAGCGAGGCGGCTCGAATGCCAGGCACTGCCCTTTCTCGGCCAGCACGGCTTCGAGTTCCGCGACCGGCGTCGCCGCGCGCACCGTGACGACCAGTTCAGTCGGCTCGTAGCTGCTGATGCCGTTCAGTCCGCTCAGGTCCAGCAGTTCACCTTGCAATGACTCGCCGTAGAAATCCTTAGAGCCGCTGCCGCGCAGGCGCAGCAGCGCACGGTCGGCTGCGGCGGCGCGGACGCGATCGGCGATCTGGGCAAGCGATGAGTCCATAAGGAGCCTGTGTTACTGTTGCATGGATGGTAAAGGGCCTGAAGGGATTCTTACATGACAAGCAACAGAACCAACAAGCCGTTCTCGATGATCCGGGAGTTTCAACTGGCAGACTGGTTTACCCTCGGTAACGCCGTTTGTGGCACGGGGGCGATTTTTTCCACCTTGAGCTACCTGCAGAGTGCGGACCGCACGCACGTCTACTATGCCGCCATGCTGGTGCTGCTGGCGCTGATCTTCGACGTGCTTGACGGCCGCATTGCGCGCTGGCGCCAAAAAACCTCGGTCCTGGGGCGCGAGCTTGATTCGCTGGCCGACGTCATCTCGTTTGGCGTGGCACCGGCGGTGATCGCCTATGGCTGCGGCATGCAAGGCCTGTATGACCGCGTTGTGCTGGCCTATTTTGTTGCCTGTGGCGTGTCACGGCTGGCGCGCTACAACGTAACGGCAGAAACTCTGTCCGAAGGTTCGGACAAGGTCAAGTACTTCGAGGGCACGCCGATTCCAACCTCGATCCTGCTGGTCGTCGTGCTGGCAATGGCCGCCTGGTCTGGCGGCATTGGCGCTACCCTGTGGTTGGGCGAACTGTCGTTGGCTGGCTTCAAGCTCCATCCGCTGGTGCTGCTGTTCGGGCTGTCTGGTTCACTCATGATCAGCCGGATTCGCATCCCCAAGCTCTAAGGGATGCGCCCAAAGCGATGGCGTGATCTGAATCAGGCAATTCGCATCAGGACTCCAGCTTGAACATGCTGACAGTCTGAACCAGTTCCTGGGCCTGTGATGTCAGGCTCGTGGCGGCAGCGGCCATTTCTTCGACCAGGGCAGCGTTCTGCTGCGTGACCTGGTCCATCTGGATGACTGCCTCGCCGACTTGAGAGACGCCGTCGCTCTGCTCGTCGCTGGCTGCGCTGATTTCACCCATCAGGTCGGTCACGCGTTTGATGGCGCCGACAACTTCCGTCATGGTTGCGCCGGCCTTGTCAACCAGGCTGGTTCCCTGCTCAACGCGGTCCACGCTGCCCTTGATCAAGGCCTTGATTTCCTTTGCCGCGTCGGCGGAGCGGCTGGCCAGGGATCTGACCTCGGTCGCCACCACCGCAAAACCCCGTCCCTGCTCGCCGGCCCGGGCTGCCTCGACTGCCGCATTGAGCGCCAGTATGTTGGTTTGAAAGGCGATGCTGTCGATGACGCCAATGATTTCTGAGATCTTGTGGGAGGAATCGTTGATCTCTTTCATGGTGTCCACAACCTGTGCAACGACCTCGCCGCCCTGTGCCGCCACCTTGGAGGCACTCATGGCAAGCTGGTTGGCCTGCAGGGCGCTGCTGGCGTTTTGTTTGACGGTGGCGCTCAGTTCCTCCATCGAGGCGGCGGTTTCTTCCAGTGAACTGGCTTGCCGCTCGGTGCGGGCCGACAGGTCGAGGTTGCCTTGCGCAATTTCCGAACTTGAACTCGCCACCTGCTCGGCACCCTTGCGCACCTCGGCAACCACCCGGGCCAGACTTCCCCGCATGAGATCAAGCTGCGCCAGCACGCTGCTGGTGTCGCCCTTGTTCAGAACGATGGTCCCGCTCAGGTCGCCATCGGAGACACGTTGCGCCAGATCCATGGCGACTTGTGGTTCTCCGCCAAGCTGACGCAATAGTTTGCGGACGATGATGCGCACCACAAGAAACATGACGATCTGGAGAAGGCCCTGGCCCGTCCAGAGACCGAGATTGATGGTGTTGAGCATCTCCATGTCGTCCTTGATGTCGACGGTGACGCTGGCGGCTCCCAGAACGGTTCCTTCATCGACACCATGGCACTTCAGGCAGTTGGAGCTGCGAAATTCCTTCATGCCAATGAACGGCAAAACGGCCCTGAGCGTGGGCTGTCCATCCGCGCCATGGGCCCTTTTGAATTGTGGTTTGCCAGTTGCCAGCACGCTGCGGTCCATTTCATCAAGCGCTTGCTCCTGTGGCAACCCGGCGCCGAATTCATCGTTGGTCCCCTTGCCGCGGACGATCCGAAGCTCCTTGACCTTGTCAGCGACCCCCATTTTCTGGATGAACAGCGCACGCGCGGCGGTGTCGCTGATGACGTCCTGATTGCCCAGCTTGGTCACCATCAAGGTGTTCAAACCGTTGATGGCGCCGTCTGCAACAACGACCGTGCGCTCTTGCGCTGCGTTGAAGATGAGACGTTCAAGCTGGGTGTAGATCCAGTACTGTGCGAAGAGAATCGTGACGATCAAAAATCCCTGAATCAAGATCTGCAACTTCAGCTGCAGACCGATCGCTTTCCACCTTGTGTAAAGGCTGTCCATTTTTAAACTCCCTGATATGCGTCATTTTTTCCTGATTGATTGGGGGATCTTCAAAGAAGTTTGACGGTAAATCTTTGAACTGCAAAGGGTTCTGTTGACCTCATACGCAGCAACAACTTTAAATAGGAATGTGCCGTCCCAATACCGTCAACAGAAGTCTTTATCCATGCTTTATCCGGGACTCGGCATTGCTCACGCACGACCTGAGTCCATTGAAATAGCGGTTATTCGCCGGTTGAAGCGAGGTGCGCAGCGGGCAGCAACCTGTGCCCGCCGGTCTTGTGGGCAACGCTTACCGGTCAACGAAGAAGTTCACCGGTAAGCCCGGTACCGACACCCGCATGGAAAACACGCAGCCCGACAGCGGCAGGGCGGCGAGTTCGTCCGCGCTGCGTTTCAGGCGCGCACTGGTCAGGTACAGGGTTCGCAGGTCGGTTCCGCCAAAACAGGGCATGGTCGGGCACTGCGCCGGGGTTGGCCAGCTTGCGAGCAAGACGCCAGCCGGCGAGAACTTGAGCAGGCGCCGACCCTCGTACATGGCGATGTAGTAGTTGCCCTGCACATCAACGGCGGCGCCGTCGGGCCGGCCGGCGTAAGCCGCCATTGCATCGGCCGGCTTGGCATCGAATTGCAGGAATACGCGCTGCGCCGACATGGCGGCGCTGGCGCTATCGAAATCCCAGGCATGGACGCGGTGGCTGGCGGTATCGGCCCAGTACAGCGTGCGATGGTCCGGGCTCCAGGCCAGGCCATTGCCGGTGGTGGCGGGCAGGCTGGCCGGATCGGTCTTGCGTGTGAGCACCGCGTTGCCGGTTCGGCAATCGAGGCAATACAGCGCCGCATTGCCATTGACGCGGGTGTCGTCGATGGTGCCGATCCACAGGCGCCCAAGCGCATCGCACTTGCCGTCGTTGGCGCGCATCTGCGCCGGGTCGTAATCAAGCGTGGCAATCCGCGTCAGCAAGCCGCCCCATTGGCGAGCCCGGAACACGCCGTCGCGCAGGGCGATTACCAGGCCACCAGTGGCGGCCGGTGCCATGCACCCCGGCTCGCTCGGCATGTCCCAAGTCTCAAGCTCTCCAGTGGCGGCGTCGGCGCGCAGGAGTTGCCGGCGCGTAATGTCCAGCCAGTAAAGCTTTTGCTCCTGCGGGTGCCAGAACGGCGACTCGCCCAGTTCAGCGGCTTGCGCTTGAACGGTCTGCCAGTTGGCTGCCGCAGACTCGGCTGCCATTGCGGTGGCGTTGCTGATCGTGAGGACACTCATGGGGCTTCATTGTGCACCGTCCCCGGTCACCATCGCGCGGGCCCATTGCGTTCTCAGGCGTCGAAGCCGGGGTCGCGCGCGCGCCGGTGGTGTGCGCGCTGCAAGAGCAAAGTCAGCAGCAGTGCTGCGGCGGCTGAGCGCGTCATCGGCGGTGATGCCATGAGCAGTTCTGCCAGACCATCGACTACCTGAATACTGACCTGCTGCACGCGCGTGACCAGGGCGATCACATCGCTGGACTGCACCGCGTTCAAATCCTCGGCCTGCACGCGCAGGTCGGGCCAGCTCGCGCGAAACCGGATCTTCGCAAAGATGCCGTTGGCGATTGCGACCAGCGAGAGCACGCCCAGCGGCTTGAGCAGATGGGCGATCAGGCGGCTGCGTTCGGTAGGCGCCGCCTCTTCATAGACCTGGCCCACCAGTTGCGCGATAGCACCGTCGGATGCCTGGTCAGTCAATTGGGGCGATGCTGCCACGGTCTGCGTGGGGTCGGGATTCATGGCTTTTCTCTCGTGTTGGAAGGGCGCTTTGGGTCTGGCTTGTTCTGCCAGCCTAAAGCCCAGTGTGCGCCTTGCACGTGTCAGCGAGATGTCGAGATGCGACGAGATGTAAGCGCCGCGAGACGATGAGCCAGATCTCAGCCCAGCAGCATCCCGCGCTGCTCGATGAAGTCCACGACCTCGGCGAGACCGTCTTGTGTTTTCAGATTGGTCATGACAAACGGTTTTAATCCTTTGGCCGTGGTGCGCATGCGTGTGGTATCGGCGCGCATGACGTCGAGATTGGCGCCGACGTAGGGCGCCAGGTCGGTCTTGTTGATGACGAACAGATCGCTCTTGGTGATGCCAGGGCCGCCCTTGCGCGGAATCTTCTCGCCGGCGGCGACGTCGATGACGTAGATCGTCAGATCCGAGAGCTCCGGGCTGAAGGTGGCGGCCAGGTTGTCGCCGCCGCTCTCAATAAAGACGATGTCGGCCTCGGGGAACTCCACCAGCATGCGGTCGATGGCTTCGAGGTTGATGGAGGCGTCTTCGCGGATCGCTGTGTGCGGGCAGCCGCCGGTCTCGACGCCCATGATGCGTTCGGCCGGCAGCGCGCCGCTCTCGGTCAGGATGCGCTGGTCTTCCTTGGTGTAGATGTCGTTGGTGATGGCCACCAGGTCGTACTGTTCGCGCATGGTCTTGCACAGCATTTCCAGCAGCGTGGTCTTGCCGGAGCCAACCGGCCCGCCTATGCCCACGCGCAAAGGGGGCAGCTTCTTGCTGCGGTTCGGGATGTGGTGAAGCGTCATGATCGGAACAGTCTTGAATACTGGATTTCATGCTGGGCGCTCAGAATCGCCAGCATGGGTGAAAAGGCTTGCCGTTTGTCGTCCGCCAGGGTCAGGGCGTGGTCGATGGCGGCGGGGATTTCGGCGCTCAGGGCCGAGAGGATGCGCTGACCCGCGCTCTGGCCCAGTGGCACGGATTTGATGGCGGCCTGCACCATGTTCTCGGCCCAGCCAAAGGCGTAGCTCAGCAGGCAGTCGCGCAGCGGCGCACCGGTGCTGGAAGCGGCCAGCGCGAAAGCCAGTGGGTAGCTTGGTTGCAGCGCAGCCAGGGTCTCGATCTGCGCGGCGCTGGCTGTCGTGTGGTTGCGCAGCCACTCCAGCAGTGAGCGCCCCATCTGCTCGGTCTGTGCGCGCATTTCGCTGCTCTCGCGCGTTTGCAGCACCCAGGCGTTGAGACTGGCAATGCGCGCATGATCCTCCCTTTGCCAGGCCGGCAACGCCTGCGCAATTACCGCCAGGTCGGCGCGTGCCAGGCTCAGGTGTAACTGATCGAGCAGCCAGCTTGCAGCATCCTGTTCAGTCGTCACCTTCGCCGTATCGACGGCCGCCTCCAGACATTCGGAATAAGAGAAGCCGCCGATCGGCAAGGCCGGCGAGGCCAGCCACATCAGTTGCAGCAGACTGGCGTCACGCATCAGTGGCTGTGACCGTGACCGTGCTCATGCCCGCAAGCAGGGCCGTGCACGTGGGGCGCGGCGGCTACCACCGGTATCGCAATGCGCTTGGCGGGCGCTGCTGCATGCTCGTGGCCGTGCGCGCTGTGGGCGTAGGCACCGCCTTCGGGCTCAAAGGCTTCGGTCACTGCGACAACCGTCAGATGCATGGCGCGCAGCATGTCTGCCAGCACGTGATCGGGTTCGATCTTGAGGTGATCGGGCTTGAGTTCGATCGGCACGTGGCGGTTACCCAGATGGTAGGCGGCACGCATCAGGTTGAAGGCGCTGCCGTGTTCGCTGCAGGCCGTGATGCGCAGCACCGCTTGCGGTGCTGCGATGACGCGCAGCAAAGAACCGTCTTCGGCCACCAGCATATCGCCACCGCGCACCAGCGTGCCGCGCGGCAGGAACACGCCCAGCGCGCGCCCCATGGAGTCGGTGGCGTCAAATCGGCTCTTCTGGCGCACGTCCCAGTCGAGTTCGACCGTGGCCGCGCGCTTGATCAAGACCGGCGCCAGCCCGGCGCCTTGGGGCATGAGTTTGTTGAGGGTCAGCATGTTGGGATTAAATGTCGAGATACTGTGGATTTGACCGATTCTGCCAGTGGTGTGAGTCTGACCGCTGACGTGCGGGATGCCAAGCTGCTTGAATCAGCCTTGGCCCGTACCCGACAACTTGCCCATTACGGCACGCCCGATGCCGCTGAATTGGCGGCAAGCTACGGGTTTGGCATTTCACGCAAGCATCCTTTTGTTGATGGCAACAAGCGAACAGCGTTTGTGGCGATGGAACTATTCCTCGCGCTCAACGGCTTTGAATTGATGGCGTCCGATGCTGAGGGTGTAATCAACATGCTCGATCTCGCCGCAGGTAAGTTGCCGGAAAGCGAGTTTGCGAACTGGATTCGAAGTCATATCGAGCCAAAAAAATCATAGGCAGTGAAACTGTCCCGGCAAACCTGCAAGGCCGGGCGAACAGGCCAATGCAGTGGCAACACGCGACGGCCGCAGAAGACACATTGCGGGTCCTCGCCACAGTCGGCTTTACGGCCCTCCAGTTCAACGCCGGAAAGAAGCAGTTCGTGACAAGCCGCAAAGCTGCCGTTCATTGCAGTGAACCCAGACCTACGAAATGCAGCCGCAGTCTGGGCAAGCTCACGCCCGCTATGCTCGTTACCCCCGAGGCGCCGTCAGGTCGCTTCGATGTGGCCGCGCGAACCGAGCCTCACGACCTATTGACTGAGTACCCAGCGCACCATGTTCCGGATCTTTTCCGGCTTTTCGTTGGCGATGCACTTGTGGTACTCGGTATGCCCGTCTGACATCGTCGCCGCGTCGCCGGTCGTCAGGTGCGCATAGAGATCGGCCTCGGCATTGGGATTGCCGTGGTACTTGGTAGCCAATGCGCTGTAGCTCGGGCCTGCCTTTTGCTTGTTCAAGCCGTGGCAGGTTGTGCAGTGGTCCTTCTTCACCAACGCCTTGGCCGCCACCGGATTGCACTCCGGCTCGCCCGCGGCCAGCGTGGCGTTGACCGGCGCACACGCGCTCATGGCCGCCGCCATCATCATGGCGCCGAGCAGCCCGAGGGTGCGGTGGGTGTTGTACTTCATGGTGAACCTCCGTTCGTGGATAAACCGATGGCGGTCATTTTGGGGAAGTCCGCACGACTGGTCACGGCCTTCCCTATCAGCTTAGGGAACTTTGAATTCAAACTTGTGGCACTCAACGCAGAAGTTTTCTGACTTTGTGTGTTGATGATGGCAGACGTTGCAGTCGAGATCGGTGTTGTAGTGGGCCGAAACATGGGGGTTCTGCGGCTTCACATGGGCCGTCATTGCAGCCACCTTTGCTCCGCTGCCGTGGCAAGTCAGGCACTTGTCCATCTCGACAGCTACAGGCTTTAGCTTGCTGCCGCTGGCGCCACTGCTGCCATGACAGTCAGCGCAAGTTACCCCAGCCAATTGATGCAGGTGGCTGCCCGGGATTTTCGTGATGACGGTGTCATCCGTGCCTTTTTCGTGGCAGTCCATACAGTCAGACAATTTATTAGTCTTGGTGGATGGGTGCTTGCTTGGCAGCGGCATCTCCGACTTGTGGCAGGCCACGCAATCGTTACCCTTTGCCGCAGGGTCGCGAGTTGGTGCGGCGGACAATGGCAGCACTGCACACATGACAGATGTACAGCCGATGAGATAGAGTGTCTTGAATAAACGGATCCACATGATGCAATTTCTTGAAGTGAGAGGCATGGATCGCAGGTTGGTGAACCCGACAAATTTAGGCCGGGTTCACTGCCTGAGAACTTAACTCCAGGCGGCCTCTCTCACAGAATTTCGCCCGGCGATACGTCCGAACACAACACAGTCAAGCATCGAGCAGGTGCCCAGACGCACAGCACCGTGGACCGCACCGGCGACCTCACCCGCTGCGTACAGGCCTTTGATGACCTGCATGTCAAAACTCCTGACCTGCGCTTCCTTGTTGATGACGAGACCACCCATGGTGTAGTGCACGCGCGGCCACAGTCGAGCGGCATAGAACGGCGCAACCGCGGTCGGCGTCGTTTCGGGAAAGATCTTGCAGTTGAAGTCCGGATCATTTTTCTTCGCGACGTAGGAATTCCACTTGGCCACTTCTTCCTTCAGCGTAATGACGGGGATGCTGTAGGCCTTGGCAAGATCTTCCAGTGAGTCGTACTTCTTGATCGATCCGTTTTCCATTCCCTTTTCTAATGTGTGCGGGAGAATCTGGCGGGCCACGTTAACCGAATCGCCGAAGATGATGGTCGGATGACCGATCTCCATCATGGCGTCGGCGCGCACCTTGCGATTTCCGGTTTCCTGGATAAAACGCTTGCCGGTGGCTGGATCAACCATCGGTCCAAAACCCACCAGCCGCTCGCAGAACTGTGGCACTTGGCCAAAGCCTTTTTCGTCTGGACTGGTCCACGGCCCCATCTGGATCCAGTCCATCTGCACATCCATGGCACCCACCTTGCACGCTGACAGCAGCACTTCGCCAGTTGCGCCGGGATGGTTGGTCGATTCGTATTTGTCTGTGACACGTGGATCGTGAATTTGGCGCATTTGCTTGTTTTGTGAAAACCCACCTGCTGCCAGAATGACAGCCTTTGAGGCTTTGACAAATAAAGGGCTACCAGACTTGTCGTCAGGGAACTTGTAGCCCTTGCGAACTTCCAGACCAACAACGCGACCTTCGGGATTGAGAACCAGGCGTTCCATCTTGGTTGTAAAGGAGAACTTGACCCCCATCGCCTTGGCCTTGGTAAACAGCGCGTTGACCAGTTCGGAGCCGGAGGCGTTGATGGTCTGAACCGAGCGTTTGACCGAGTGTCCACCGTGAAATACCAGTTGATGAAAGCGTGCGCCGACAAATTCCTGACACCATTCGAAATCCTTGAGTGCGTTGTCAGCGACGGTGCGCACCAGTTCCGGATGGTTGAGATAGGAGCCAGCCTTCATCATGTCCTTGTACAGGAGATCCGGAGAGTCCTCGATCCCCGCTTCTTTTTGCCACTTGTTGCCGGGGGCGGCAATTTCCCCGCCATTGATGATCGAATTACCACCGTGCGTGCGCATCTTGTCGAGGACCATCACGTTGGCTCCGGCATGGCGCGCTTCGACGGCTGCAGAGAGCCCCGCGAAACCGGTCCCGATGATCACGACATCGTAGGTCTCGTCCCATTTCTTTGGCATTTCGACCGACGGGGCAGCCTGTGCTTTTCCGGCCAACCCCGCAAGGGTCATGCCGGCCGCAGCCGCCATACCCCCGGCCTTCAGAAAGCCGCGCCGGGAATTGCCGGAAACGCTGACCGGGTTTGTTTCATTGCTCGTTGCTTCTTCCATGATGAACCTCCAATAGTTTTCCCGTAAGGGAATGGTTTCTGAAAACGTAATAAATCGGGCAAACATGACTGGTTTTGTTTTGGGTCAGCAATTCCCATGCCGTCCTCTCGAAAAAACCAACCAATTTGTACAAAACTTGACGAGTCGTAATAAATTCAATTAAATCAATGACTTACAAATGCTTTTTGGCGTTGGAAAATGAGCCAAAAATACTTTTTTCTCAAGCTTTTGGAGATGCACAATAAAAATGTACTTTTGGCCTCTCATATTGATATGATTGGCCTCTCAAAATGAAGTGGCGGCTTCGCGATGCAAACATCCGATCTTGATTTCCGGGAGTTGCTCTCTTTCTCGCCCTCTGGCGGTCCGATCCGGTTTCTTGGGCAGCGCGCCCTTGTTGTCGACTCGGCGGCACTGGCCCTTCAGCGCAAGGAATTGATCGATTTGCTGGGCTACACCGCTGCCAGGACCGTCATCACACGGTCGGCTTATGCGCACGGTTGGCGCATTGCCGAAACGATCAAGAACGAACTCCCCGATGTCTTCCTGCAAGCGAAGGAAGGCAAACTCGGTCCGCTACTGACTGCACTGCATGGTTTTTGCCGCATCAAGGAAAGCCAACGTTCCGATGGTGAAGGAGACGAGCCGCTTGTCATCACGTCAATCCTTGACTCCATCGAAGTTGAACAACATCGACTTTTTTTTGAAACCGCAGAAGAGTCCGTCTGTTGGTCATTCGCTGGGTTTGCCAGCGGTTATGTCTCCTACATCCAGGGACGCGAGGTCTATTTCATTGAAGACAAATGTTGCGGCAAGGGCGATGACTGCTGCCGCGTCATCGGGCGTTACAAGGAAAAATGGGGTGAGGAACTGCCGCAGTTGAGCTATTACCAAATCAAGTCCGTTCAGGACAGTTGCATCGGAATCGCGCGCCACTTGGCCAAGGTTCAAAAGCCAATCATTGGAAGTCGTCTTGAGTTCGGGTTTCTGCAAGATGTGAGCGAATACAAAACGGTACGGATAACGACGCAAAGCCAGGCAATGCAAAAGACGCTGGAAATCGCACAACGAATTGCCAAAGTGGACTCATCGGTGGTGATCAGCGGCGAAAGCGGGGTCGGCAAGGAGCGCATGGCACAACTGATGCATGAAAAATCGTCTCGGGCGACCAAGCCTTTTCTTGCAGTGAACTGCGGCGCGATGACAGAGACACTGCTCGACAGCGAATTATTTGGCCATGCAAAAGGTGCATTTACCGGCGCGGACCGGGACCACCAGGGCTTGTTCGAGGCGGCCAGTGGTGGCACGTTGTTCCTTGATGAAATTGGCGACATCTGCCAGGCCATGCAGGTAAAGTTGCTGCGTGCCTTGCAGGAAAAGCAGATCAGGCGTGTTGGCGAAAATCACCTTCGTTCGATCGACGTGCGCATTATTTCGGCGACCAATCGCAATCTGCATGAAGACGTGATGGCGGGCCGTTTTCGACAGGATCTGTTTTATCGCCTATGTGTCATAGAACTGCACATCCCACCGCTGCGCGAACGCACTGAAGACATCCTGCCCTTGGCACGCAAATTCATTGCCAAGACTGCCAAAAGCATGGGGCGTGACGTTACCGGCATCACTTATCAAGCCGCTGACTTGCTGTTGAGGTATCGCTGGCCCGGAAATATCCGGGAATTACACAACGTGATCGAGTACGCCATCGCCTTAAGTGGAAATGACAAAATCGATGTCGATGACCTGCCGCCACAAATTAATCACGCTATGGCAATCCTGCTTGAACCGGTCAAAAGTCAAAAGCTCAGGGATTTTGAACAGGAACATATAACGGGTGTTCTGGCTGCAACTGGGCACAACAAAATGCGTGCAGCCAAACAGTTGGACATCTCTACTGCGACCTTATATCGAAAACTCAAGGAATACGGTTGCGCTTAACGGGGAGTTGAGTCGTACCGTGAACACACCCCATTGATCTTCGGCCTGACGACGATTTTGCGGTTGGGGTCTTGGTAGCGAGTCAATTATTGCCGCCCATGCTTCGCAGAGTCGCAATGGTCTTATCAAATGGTCAGTCAGCGCACCAGATGCAACAAGTTTGCGTTCAGATTTACTTGGCGCACAGAGGTCGTTGGCTGGAGACAGCAGTTGGTCTGCCAGAGCCAGTGGCCACCGCCAAGTGCTCGCCCTAAATTTGAGGTTCGGGGCATCATCAATTCAGGCTGCCGGACAAGTGGATTGGTGACCGCGAACAACGTGCCCAATGCGGTACTGCATGCTGCGTGTTTCACTACCGCAAAGCGTCCCATTATTGCCGTGAAGCCAGACCATGCGAAATGCAGCCGTGGTCTGGGCAGCCTCATGCCCACCATGCTCGGTGCGCCGGTGGCGTCGGTGCGGCCGCGTGGACCGGCCCTGACAAGACTTACCCTTTTTTGCTTGCCCCCAATGAGAAAGACACCAGTGCACTGAGCGTCGCGGCCACCACCCCCATGCCGATTCCGTACTGAGCCGCGATGTGAATGTTGTTGGTAGCCGTCATGACGCCGCCAAACACCGCGAGGTGAATGGCGATGCCAAAGGCTCCGCCCAGCGAACTGGCCATTTTGAATATGCCGCCAGCGCCCGCCGCCTTGTCCACGGGTGCATCACCTACCGCGGTGTTCGTTGCCGGCGTTGCGAACAGACCAAGCCCAGTGCCCATGAATCCCATGCCAATCAGTACCAACGCGAAGTAGGCGGTGTTGTCTTCGACAAAAGTGCACGCCAGCAACACGGATGTCACGACAAAACAAAGCCCGCCCAGAACCATGGGCAAACGCGGACCGGATTTCTTTCCAATTTTCTCGCCAACACGAATTAGCGACAGCACCGTCACGGTATAGCTCAAGGTCAGCAGGGCCGCATTCATCGCCGATTGGCCACGACCTTTTTGCAAGTAGGTTAGCAAAACCACCAGGATGCCCAGCAACGAATTGATAAAGAAGTTGGCAAGCGTCGCACCGGTAAATACCTTGCGATCGAACAGCGACAGGTCGGCGATCGGCTGCGGGTGGCGGCGTTCGACCGGAACGAAGATGAACAACATGAGTGCGAAAACGCCGAACGCCATCAGTGAATTCACGCTGGCCCAGCCCCATGAATTGCCCTTGGATACAAACAGGTTAAGCGACAACAGACCAACGATCAGCACAAGAAATCCGATGCCATCAAAGGAATTCTTCCTGTCGCTGACGACCTTGCTTTCGGGCGCAGAACGCAAAAGCCAGAACGCCAGAACGATGAACGGAATGGCCAGAAGAAAAGACCAGCGCCAGCCAATCGACGTCGCGATGAGTCCGCCGAAGATGCTCGATACACTGGCACAGCCAAACGTCGCCATCGACCAATAGCTCAGTGCTCGCGGCCGGTTTTCGTCATCGTAGTAAACCTTTACCAAGCCCAGCGTCGCCGGCATGATGATGGCTGCTGCAAGGCCCTGCAGGAAGCGACCGACAATCAGAACTTCGACGCTGCCGGCCATCCCACAGAAGGCCATGCCGCCCAGCCCCACGATGAGACCGAAGCGCGTCATGCGTAAACGCCCGATGCGATCAGCAAGGCCGCCGGCGGGCATGATGAAGATTCCCGACACCAAGCCGGCCAGACTCATCGGCAATGCCAGGTCCGGTATCTTGACGCCCAGATCGTTACCGATGCTCGGCAGCAGCGGACCCATCGACAAGGCAAACAGCCAATAGATGGAGACGCCGATGCACATCGCAAAAAGAACGCTCGGAGGGCATTTGTAGTCCGCAGGAACTGAAACATATGGGGTGGTGCTGGACATGGTGACTTTCTCGCAGAACGATTGTTTCTTTGTTGGATAGTAGAAACAGTGAAATCAAATGTCCAATTCATTGTTGTGCCTGATTCAATGACTTGAAGTTATAGAATGAAGCCTCAATGACCTTGGTTCAACTTCAACATTTCGTCACGCTGGTCGAACTGGGCACATTCGTAAATGCCGCAAAAGCCTTATTTGTCACTCAACCAGCATTGAGTCGAAGCATCATGGCCCTCGAGAGGGAGCTGGAGCGTCCGCTGTTTGATCGGATTGGCCGGCGCATCGAGTTGACGAGTTTCGGCCAGGACATTCTGGACAAAACCAGACCTCTCCTGTCTGCAGCCAAATCCCTCAAGGAATGCAGCCATGTATTGGGCGGCGGTCAAACCGGTCATCTCAGAATCGGACTCAGTTCCGGGCCGGGGGCCATGCTAAGCACGCCGATGTTGCTGCATATGTCCCTGGAGCACCCCAAGTTGCACTTTGCGGTGTCCCGCGGGAACCCGGAATTGATGTTGCACGCGCTGCGCGCACGCCTGCTCGACGCCATCATTGTCGACACACGGTCTTTGCGCCCTGCGCCTGACCTGCGCATCGACCTTCAGATCGAAATGGCTGCCAGTTTCATGTGCCGCGACGGGCACCCGCTCAGCCAATTGAATCGACCTGTGACATTCATGGAATTGCTGCCATTTCCGATCGGTTCCACCCCCCTGAGCGATGAGGTGGCGCGATCGCTTACCGACTTGTATGGTGCCAGCGCCAACCCGGACGACCTCATCACGCTGCGCTGCGATGAAATCCATAATCTGGTCGAAGTGGTCAAGCGCAGCGACGCCGTCCTGCTCGCCATCAACGAAGTCGGTCATGAGCTGATTCGCCTGAATGTCGTACCAGCGATGACTGGAACTGCGCGCTTTGGCCTGGTCACGCTTGCGCAAAGATCTGAAGCACCGGCGCTATCGATAATCAGAGACCTGATGCGGCGCATTCTGCACGACTGAGCATCGACCGGATCGTGCGCTTTGGCGCCTGCCCCCGCTATTTGTGCGAGGACGGTTCCGGGTTCCAGGCTGGCAGGCTGTAGCCACTCCACAGAGCGAGTCCGCGCAGCACGATCGTTGTGCCGGCCGCAGCAAGCAGGCCAATCCAATTCGTGACATCCATGGTGTGTGCCAACACCAGAATCCAGGACCCGATGAACGCGCAGACGGCATAGGGCCTGTGGTCCCGAAAAGCACTCGGAATCTCATTGCACACGATGTCGCGCAAGACACCACCGAAAACCGCGGTGATCACCCCCATCAGAACAGCAACGATTGCTGGCGTTTGCATGTCCAGCGCAATCCGGGTCCCGGATGCGGAAAACAGTCCCAACCCGATCGCATCGGGCCACAGCATGGCGCGTTCCGTCAATTCGAAATGCTGCGAACGCAGCGTCAGCATGGCGCCCACACACAATGCCGACAGGAACCATAGCCAGGCGGCATGTTCAACCCAGAAAAGCGGCCGGCGATCGAGCAGAATGTCGCGCAGCGTGCCACCGCCAAACGCGGCGAGGCCGGCGACCACAAAAACGCCAACCACATCAAGCCGTTTGCGCGCAGCCTCCAGCAGCCCGGACAGTGCAAATGCCACGGTTGCCATGGCTTCGACCGAGGTTTGCAACAGCGAGAGATTGAGAATCGTAGAGTTTGTCATCACAAAAAATCCAGGAAAACAGGCACATCATCCGGCCGGATCATGACATTTTCAGGTGAATCCTCTGCACGCCAGCAGAAGCAAGATCACTGGCACGAGCCCAAGGTGATTCATTTTAGTCGTCATCAAGCGAAAAATACTGTCTTTTCAAAAACACCCCCCCCCTCTAGCATCCGTCATCTCATCATTTTTTTACCAAACTTTAGGAGATCACGATGACAAGCATGGCGGCAGGTAGCCCAAGCAAACCACTGGGCAATGACAGACTTCTATTCGGCATCATCATGGGCGTCATCGCCTTCTGGTTGTTTGCCCAAACCACGCTGAACGTTGCGCCCGACATGCAGCGCGACCTTGGCCTCGATGCCAGCATGATGAACATCGCCGTGGCGATCACGGCGCTGTTCTCCGGTATCTTCATCGTGGTGATCGGCGGCTTAGCCGACCGGATTGGCCGCGTCAAGGTGGTGCAAGCCGGTTTCTTCCTGAACATGCTCGGGTCCCTGCTGATTGGCCTGGCGCCAAGCGGCGACCTAGCCACTGTCTTCCTGCTCACCGGTCGCGCCCTGCAAGGCCTGTCTGCTGCCTGCATCATGCCGGCCAGTCTGGCCCTGGTGAAGACCTACTGGGAAGGTGCGGCACGTCAGCGCGCCGTGAGCATGTGGTCGATCGGCTCCTGGGGAGGTTCCGGCGTTTGCTCGCTGTTTGGCGGCATGATGGCGCAGAACTTTGGCTGGCGCTATATCTTCTTTGCCTCGATCGTGGTCTCCCTGATTGGTCTGGCGATGATCAAGGGCACGCCTGAAAGCAAAGCCGAAACCAAGGCTGATTACAAGTTTGATCTGGCTGGTTTGCTGACCTTCATGGTCGCGATGGTGGCCCTGCAGATTGTCGTGACCCAGGGCAACAAGATGGGCTGGACGAGTCCGCTGATCATGGGCCTGAGCGCCGTCGCGGTGATCTTCGGCACCTTGTTCTTCCGTATCGAATCGGCCTCCACACACGGCTTCGTCGACTTCAAGCTGTTCAGGAATTCGACCTTCACCGGCGCCACGCTGTCCAACTTCCTGCTTAACGGCGTTGCCGGTACGCTGCTGGTTTCTCTGCAACTGGTTCAGCGGGGCGGCAATATGTCGGCCCAACAAGCCGGCGCCCTGACTCTGGGCTATGCGGTGGCGATCATTTCCTTTATCCGCGTTGGCGAAAAGCTGCTGCAGCGCTTTGGCGCGCGCAAGCCCATGATATGGGGTTGTCTGATCACAGGTCTGTCCATCGTGCTGCTCATGCCGTCCAACCTGATGCTCGCTGACTACAAGATCATGGCCATGATCGCCTACACGCTGTTCGGTGTTGGCCTCGCCTTCTACGCCACACCCTCGACCGACGCAGCACTGTCAAGTCTGCCGGCCAATCAAGCGGGTTCCGGTGCCGGCATTTACAAGATGGCTTCGTCCCTCGGTGCTGCCTTTGGTGTGGCCATTTCTGCAGCGATCTTCACCGCGCTCAGCGCCAATCCAGAGAGCGTTTCCTGGGTCTCCGGCGTCATCACCTTCGTCGGCCGTCAGGACAACCTGGCCGTGCGTGAAGCCGCCATGATCGCGCTGATGTTCAACGTCTTCATGATTCTGGTGGCGATCATGTCGATCATGCTGACCGTGCCCAAGGCCGGCGCCAAACCAGGCGAGTCCCGGACTGTGCCTTTTTCTGGTCTGGCACCGAAGCAGGCTTGATCCAACCACCATCATCACTCACATGGACACCCATTCATCATGAATACGCTATTGAACACACTCAGTGCGGACCAGGGACAGATGCAGTCATGGCGGCATCACATGCACCGTTACCCGGAAGTGGCCTTCGACGAGCACCAGACGGCCAGCTACATCGCCGGTTTGCTGCGCGGCTGGGGCTATGACGTGACCTCGGGGATTGGCAAGACCGGCCTTGTCGCCTCGCTCAAGGTCGGTGACGGCAAGCGCTCGATCGGGCTGCGGGCCGACACCGACGCGCTGGCGGTGCAGGAAATGAACGACAGCGAACACAAGAGCATGGTCGACGGCAAGTCGCACACCTGCGGACATGACGGCCACAGTGCGATGTTGCTCGGGGCGGCGCAGCATCTGGCGCGCACGCGCAATTTCAACGGCACGGTGCACCTGATTTTCCAGCCAGCCGAGGAGATCATGGGCGGCGCATTGGCGATGATCGAGGATGGCCTGTTCGAGCGCTTTCCGATGGATGCGGTGTTTGGCATGCACAACATGCCGACACTCGAGCGCGGCAAAATCTACTTCACTTCCGGTCCGTTGTTTGCCGCAGTGGACAACTGGGAAGTTATCCTGACCGGCAAAGGCAGCCACGGCGCTATGCCGGAGCGGAGCATTGACCCGGTCGTGGCCGGCGCTTCTCTCGTGATGGCGCTGCAATCCATTGTCTCGCGCAACGTCGCGGCGAAGGATTCGGCCGTCGTGTCGGTCGGTGCATTCCTGGCCGGCGATGCCGGCAATGTGATCCCGCAGACCGCGACGTTGCGCCTGAGCACCCGCACCAGCAACCCTGAAACGCGCAAGCACGTGCTGGGACGCATCAAGGCCATCGTTGCGGGACAGTCGGCCAGCTACGACGTAAGCTATGAAATCCGAGAAGGCGCGCCGGGCGCGGTGCTCGCCAACGATCCGGCGCAGACAGAAGAATGCGCCAACGTTGCGCGCGCACTGCTGGGTGACGATCAGGTCATCATGCCGGGGCCGACCTTCATGGGCAGCGAAGACTTCGCCTATTACGCGCAGAAGGTACGTGGCACCTACTGCATTATCGGCAACGGCGACACCGCGATGGTGCACCACCCGATGTACGAATTCGACGACCGTAACCTGTCCATCGGCGCTGCTTACTGGGTCGCTGTGACTGAGCACTATCTGAAATAAGTTGCCGTTGCGCCCCGGCAAGCGGCCGGGGGCTGACTGCACACCAAGCGCCAGAGTAAATCCCTGGCTTCAATCATTGTCATCTGTTCTTTTGAAAGTTGAATTGCGCACCATGAAAACTGCCTGCCTGATTTCCGTTTCCCTTCGCATGAGCGCCACGGCCGCAATGGCCCTGATCGCCGCGGCCACCTACGCACAAGACGTGCAGGTGGTGCGCATTGCCCACGCTGGCCCGACCTCGGGTGCGATTGCCCACATTGGCAAAGACACCGAGAACGGTGTGCGACTGGCCATCGACGACCTCAACAGACAGTCGATCGTGATCGGCGGCAAGAAAATCAAGTTTGAACTCGACGCTGAAGACGATGCAGGTGACCCGCGCCAGGCAACCGCGGTGGCACAGAAGTTGTGCGATTCCAAGGTTGCCGGGGTTGTCGGCCACTTGCAGTCTGGAACCACGATTCCAGCCTCGTCCATATACAACCGATGCGGTCTGCCGCACATCACAGCCGCGGCATCGAACCCGGATGTCACCAAGCCCGGCTATAAGACAACGTTTCGTGTGATTGCCAACGACAACGCGCTGGGCGCAGCGCTGGCCGTCTACGCCTATGACACGCTCAAGCTCAAGACGGTCGCAGTCATCGACGACCGCACAGCCTATGGTCAAGGTTTGGCCGACGTGTTCAAGGCAACTGCCAAGCAAAAGGGCATGACCGTCGTGGCCGACGAATTCACCAATGACAAAGCCACCGACTTCATGGCGATTCTGACCACCATCAAGAGCAAGAAGCCCGACGCCGTCTTCTACGGCGGCCTCGATGCCCAAGCTGGACCGATGCTGCGTCAGATGGAGCAGTTGGGCATGTCGGGTGTCAAGTTCTTTGGCGGTGACGCCTTGTGCACGGAAAAGATGGGTGAACTGGCGTCCAGAGCTGGCACGTTGAAAAACGTGACCTGCGCCACTGGCGGCGCATCGATTGAGAAGATGCAAGGCGGCAAGGATTGGAAGAAGAAGTATGACGCGCGCTTTCCCGGTCAGTTCCAACTCTACAGCCCGTACGCCTACGATGCCACCTTTGTTCTGGTGGATGCGATGAAGCGCGCCAACTCGGTGGACCCCCAGGTTTACGTGCCTTTCATCGGCAAGACCCAGTACAAGGGCATCACCGCCAACATCGCATTCACACCCAAGGGCGAACTGACGCAGCCGGTTGTAACCCGTTACACCTACAAGGACAGCGTGCGCGTCGAATTGAATTGATCGGTGCCAATGGCCCGGCGCAGCGGGTCTCGTTGGACGCGCGACAGCACGCGGTCACACCAGGATACCTTTGGTGATGCCGCGTTCTGTATATGATTCGATCTGTGAAAGACCATCAACTCAAAGCCTTGGTACAAGTTGCCGAAAGTGGCTCGATCAGAGCCGCTGCCAGAGCAATGAACCTTTGTCAGAGTGGCCTGACCAAAGCCTTGCGCGAGCTCGAAGAAGATGTCGGCGCCGAGTTGTTGACACGCAGCTACAAGGGCATCGAATTTACTTCAGCGGGAAATACATTGCTTGCCCGCGCCAGGCTGGCAATGTCCTTGCTGGACAAGGCACGGGAAGAAATCAACCTGCAACGTGGCGGCGTTGGCGTTCGCATCAGTATCGCATTGACGCCGCTGGTGGGCGTCCAGGTCTTGCCAAGGGTGCTGACCGAGTTCGATCGACTTTATCCGGCTGCGCAAATCAATCTTGGTGAAGGATTGCTCACGACGCTCTTGCCGCAACTGATCGACGGACGACTTGATTTTGCTGTCGCACTGGCAAAACCGGACGATCTGCCGTTTGAAATTTCCTTTGAGCCCATTGTCCCGATTCATGCTTGGGTGGCCGGGCGTCTCAATCACCCGCTATCTGGCGCGAAAACCTGGGATGATTTGAAGGATGCCAAGTGGGTTCTCAATCTTTCGGCCGGCAGTCAGGGGAACTCGATGCTGGTGTGGATGAAAACGCAAAACATTGTTGAACCCCACAATACGATTCGCTGCGACTCCTCGCTGCTGATGCTTGAGTTGATGCAACGCACCGATTGCCTTTGCATCGGACCAGCTTTGTTGTTTTCGGACCCGCTGATCGGACAGGGTCTTGCGCGGATTTGCGTGGAGCCTTCACCGCCGCCCATGTCACTTGGTTTGATCACCTTGCGCGGGATTCCATTGCAGCGTCCGGCGCGACAACTGGCCAGCCTGATCACGCGATACCTTCATCACAGCAACGACCACCTAGCCTGAGCTTGGCACAGCAAACGGACATCTGAACGATCATCTTGCTGTAACTCGTTTCATTGGAAGATGCGACATTTCATGGCCGGACAAAGTGAGTATGGTGCCTTGGCTGCAAAAGCTCTCGGATAAATTGCATCCCACATAACTGCCATTTTCGAGTGGCAACAACTGGTCGTTGACGGGTGTCCCTTTGGTTGACTACGCGACCACACTACTGTCGCTGAACGACCGTAAGCAATGTCCGTTAACTGGCGGGCAATTTGAACTTCTGTATTTCCGGATACGCTGCGATCCGG
>CAIRAW010000065.1 GCA_903876735.1 uncultured beta proteobacterium
CCGACTTGGACACCCTGCTGGACCAGACTCTGGCCTTTATCGACGGACTGGCCGCCGCTCAATTTGAGGGCAGTGAATTGAAAGAGGTGGTGCTGCGTCCCGGTACGCCAAAAGAGAAGAGGCTCAGCGGCCAGGCCTATCTGTCGAACTACGGCCTGCCGCAATTCTTTTTTCATGTCACGACAAGCTACGCATTGCTGCGCCACAACGGATTGGATATCGGCAAGCGTGACTACATGGGCGCTTACTGAACATCAAGCCGCCACCAGTGCCCGCCAGCCCAGTTCGTTTTACAACGCCAGAACAGGTAACGCGAGCCCTGGAGTTCACGGGTTTGTCATGTGCCTTCACTAAAATTTTCAGGCGAAGCCGTTTTTCGGTGCGCAAAACCTTGCGGCCATTGGGCCGTCAACATTTCCCTGAAACGGTCACATGAAAAAATACGCCGGACTCAAAAACAATAAGTGCTTCGCCTTTTCGATGACCTGCGGTGCTGTATTGGCTCTGGCAGCTTGCGGTGGAGGAACAGATAACAGCAGTTGCGCAAGCTGTGGGCCAGTGGTGGCCAGCAGCAATTTACTGGTCAGTCGCACGGTGTACACGGGTACCAAAGCGACCGTTGCCATTGGCCAGGCCCTACCCGGCGGCGGTGTCGCGATTGCAGACGGCACGTTCCCGAATGTATTTACCAACGAGACTCCCGATGCGTCTTTCGGAGTGAGCTCACCCATCTACCTGGATCAGTTGACCAGCAGTGGCCAGTTGATCAGGAGCATACCGGTGGACCCGTCGCTGATAACCACCAGTTTCGCATCCAAATCTGAATTGGCGCTCAATGTTTCATCCGATCAGTCTTCGGTGAGCTTCATGGGCTACAAGGCGGCGGTCAATCAACTGGATGTCTCCAATTCCAATACGGCGGCAGTCCTTGACACCACCAATCCGGTAACGACCACTTTCCCGCGTGCCGTGGCGCAATTCAATCTCAGCAGCGGTGCTCTGACGGTGACTAGTGTCAATGCATACAGCGGCAATAACGGTCGTGCTTCGGTCAATGTAGGCGGCAACTTCTATATGGTCGGAAATGCCGGCAACGGCAGTGGTGACGGAAATATGCTGAGTGCGCTGAGCGATAACACAGGCGTCCAAATGATTTCAGCAAGTAGCGCTACCGGCAACACGACTGTCGTTGGCTTAGTCAATGGCGTATTCGGCAGTCTTACCGGTTATCAGCGCGGGTTTTCACTCGCACAACTTGCAGATCCGGCAAATCCGGGCAAGAACTATGTGGCCGACAAAACTGGTAAGGACAGCAATTTTCGGGGCATGACGGTTTTCAATAACACGCTGTATGTCACCAAGGGCAGTGGCAGCAACGGCGTCAACACGGTTTATCAGGTTGGCGCGACCGGTGCTTTGAACGGTGGAAGCTTGAGTGGCACGACTCCGGTCACGATCCTGCCTGGCTTCAATACACTCTCCGAAAAGGTTGCCGAAGCAAAAGCAACCCTGACTGCAACACCCCATCCGTTCGGAATCTGGTTCGCCGACGCAAACACGCTATTCGTCGCGGATGAAGGCGATGGCGTTCGAATAGGGGTCGCTGGAAAGGTGACAAGCTTCGCCGGTCTGCAAGAGTACAAGCTGGTCAGTGGCGTGTGGACGCTGGCTGCAACCTTTCAAAAAGGTCTGCTTGATCAAACTGCCGCTACACCCACTGGGTTGACGTGGAAGGTGCAGACGGATGGTCTTCGCAATATTTCTGGCAAAACAAATGCCGACGGTTCGTTCACCATTTATGCAACCACATCTACTGTGAGCGACGAAATTACACACGATCTCGGCGCCGATCCCAATGAATTGGTTGCCATCACCGTGACTGCTGCGTCAACAGCCGCGAGCACCTCATTCACCGTGCTGAAGAATTCAGCCACCGGTGAGCGCTTTGGCGGCGTTGCATACATAAAGTAAGAAATCCAAGAGTCCTGACGCCACCCGGTCTGATTGACAACGTGAAAGCGCGGGTGCCTGCCCGCCCGGAATGTGTCAATGACTTTGACTGCACTTTGGAACTGTGGTTCGAACTGTTACAGCAGCCGTGTTTCCCTGCAAAAGGGGTGGGTCAACGGAAATCGGCAGCTTTGGGGCCAAATTTGCTTACGAGCCAACACTCGGGGCTGGAGATGGGCTGCGGACGTTGAGTTTGTGGCTGTGAGGTTCCAGTCGTCCACGACAGGCATCCGTTTGGTTTCCTTTTGGTTTAGTAGGCCTCAAAAATGTGGGATTGAACGGCAGGTATGCGGCAGGCAGGTGAGTAAGCGGTAGCCCGCTTAAAGCATTCGCTTGACGCATAGTCGATCCAATCCTGTGGCTGCAGGAGGCCATCCAGAGCCACTGACGGTTCGCTTGGACTGCCTAACGCTTTACGGGCGACCGCTGACTGGCCGCAGTCTCTGTGTTTTTGTGGGATTCGCTATTGGGCCGCATGGGCCTGTATTCCCTAGCGCGTGCCAGCTGGCTCAGCATTCTTTTCTGGATGCGGGTTGACCTACATCAGGGGCGCAGAGGCAGTGCGCTGTTAGCTTCGCGCTACTGTTTTTACTGCCTGCTTTCTATGTGTCGTTGGAGACCGTAGCGACGGCCCCCCCTGTGATGGTCCTGCGTGTTCTTGCCCCTGAATCCCCTGTTGCTGCACAGGTGGAAAACCCCCTTCGTAAGATGGAATTGGTCTGCCCTGCCGGCAGCCTGCCCGCCCTCAAGGCGGCGGTGGACGAGGGCGCAGACTGCGTCTACCTCGGCTTCCGGGACGCCACCAACGCACGCAATTTTGCCGGCCTGAACTTTGACGAGGCGGCCATCAATACCGGCATTGCCTACGCCCACGCAAAAGGCCG
>CAIRAW010000066.1 GCA_903876735.1 uncultured beta proteobacterium
AGCAGAAGATGCACTTTTCGGCCTTGCCCGATTTCCAGTTGTAGTAAATCTTCTTGTACGGGCAGGCGCTGACACACATGCGCCAGCCGCGGCACTTGTCCTGGTCGATCAGCACGATGCCGTCTTCCTCGCGCTTGTAGATCGAGCCCGATGGGCAGCTCGCCACACAGGCCGGGTTCAGGCAGTGCTCGCACAGACGCGGCAAGTACATCATGAAGGTGTTTTCAAACTGGCCGTAGATGTCGTTCTGGATGTCGTCGAAGTTCTTGTCCTTGCGGCGCTTGGAAAACTCACCGCCCAGCAGCTCTTCCCAGTTCGGACCCCACTCGATTTTTTCCATGCGCTGACCCGTGATCAGGCTGCGCGCACGCGCCGTCGGCACCGTCTTCGATTCCGGCGCCGATTGCAGGTGCGCGTAGTCGAAGGTGAAGGGTTCGTAGTAGTCGTCGATCTCGGGCAGATTCGGGTTCGCAAAGATGCGCATCAGCAGTTTCCAGCGCGCGCCCTGGCGCGGCTCGATCTTGCCGTTGGCTTTGCGAATCCAGCCACCGTTCCATTTGTCCTGGTTCTCCCACTCCTTGGGGTAGCCAATGCCGGGTTTGGTCTCGACGTTGTTGAACCAGGCGTATTCCATGCCGGGACGATTGGTCCAGACGTTCTTGCAGGTGACCGAGCAAGTGTGGCAACCGATGCACTTGTCCAGGTTCAGCACCATGCCGATTTGTGCGCGTATTTTCATGATGCAGCTCCCTCTTCTTCCATCCAGTCAACCTTGTTCATCTTGCGCACCACCACGAACTCGTCGCGGTTGGTGCCTATCGTTCCGTAGTAGTTGAAGCCGTAGCTGAACTGCGCGTAGCCGCCGATCATGTGCGTGGGTTTGAGCACGATGCGCGTCACCGAGTTGTGGATGCCGCCGCGCATGCCGGTGATCTCCGAGCCCGGCGTGTTGATGATCTTTTCCTGTGCGTGGTACATCATCACCATGCCCGGATTGACGCGCTGGCTGACGATGGCGCGCGCTGCAATCGCGCCGTTGATGTTGAACAGCTCGACCCAGTCGTTGTCCACAATGCCGGCGCGTTTGGCGTCGTCCTCGCTCAGCCAGATTACCGGACCGCCGCGGCTCAAGGTCAGCATCATCAGGTTGTCGCTGTAAGTCGAGTGGATGCCCCATTTCTGGTGCGGTGTGATGAAGTTCAGCGCAATCTCGGTGTTGCCATTGGGCTTGATGCCCTGGATGCCGGCCGTGGTCTTGAGGTCAACCGGTGGCCGGTAGCTGCAAAAACCTTCACCGAACGCGCTCATCCACGGGTGGTCCATGTAGAACTGCTGGCGCCCGGTCAGGGTGCGCCAGGGGATCATCTCGTGCACATTGGTGTAGCCGGCGTTGTACGAGACGGTCTCGGACTCGATGCCGCTCCAGGTCGGCGAACTGATGATCTTGCGCGGCTGCGCCTGGATGTCGCGAAAGCGGATCTTTTCGTCTTCGCGGTACAACGCCAGATGGGTGTGGTCGAGGCCCGTCTGCTTGCCCAGCGCCTGCCAGGCCTTGACGGCGACGTGGCCGTTGGTTTCCGGCGCGAGTTGCAGCACGACCTCGCAGGCGTCGATGTCGGTGTCGATCTTCGGCATGCCGCAGCTCACGCCTTGCGCAAGCTCCAGCCCGTTCAACTCGCCGAGTTGGCGCACTTCGGTCTGTGTGTTCCAGGCGATGCCCTTGCCGCCGTTGCCAACTTTGTTCATCAGCGGGCCCAGTGCCGTGAAGCGCTTGTAGGTGTTGGGGTAGTCGCGTTCCACCACCGCCATGTTGGGTGCGGTCTTGCCCGGGATCAGGTCGATCTCGCCGCGCTTCCAGTCCTGCACGCCAAAGGGTTGCGCCAGTTCGGCAGGCGAGTCGTGCATCAGGGGTGTGAGCACCATTTCGCGTTCCACACCGAGATGGCCGACGCAGACTTCGCTGAACTTCTTGGCAAAGCCCTTGTAGATGTCCCAGTCGCTGCGCGATTGCCAGGCCGGGTCCACTGCAGTCGAGAGCGGGTGGATGAAGGGGTGCATGTCGCTGGTGTTGAGGTCGTTCTTCTCGTACCAGGTAGCGGTCGGCAGCACGACGTCGGAGTACATGCAGGTCGTGCTCATGCGGAAGTCCAGCGTCACCACCAGATCAAGCTTGCCTTCAGGTGCCCTGTCGTGCCAGACCACTTCGGTGGGTTTGGCTTCGTCCTGTCCCAAATCCTTGCCCTGCACGCCGTGCGAGGTGCCGAGCAGGTGTTTGAGGAAATACTCGTGCCCCTTGCCGCTGGAGCCCAGGATGTTGGAGCGCCAGACAAACATGTTGCGCGGCCAGTTGTCGGGGTGGTCCGGGTCTTCGCAGCTCATCGCCAGCGTGCCGTCTTTCAGGCTCTTGACGGCGTAGTCTTTGGCTTCCATGCCTGCAGCGGCGGCATCGCGCACCACCTGCAGCGGATTGGTCTTGAGTTGCGGCGCTGACGGTAGCCAGCCCATGCGCTCGGCGCGCACGTTGTAGTCGATCATGCTGCCGGCGTACAGTTTCTTGTCGGCCAAGGGTGAGAGCACCTCTTCCATGCCGAGTTTCTCGTAGCGCCACTGGTCGGTATGCGCGTAGAAGAAACTGGTCGAATTCATCTGCCGCGGTGGGCGGATCCAGTCCAGCGCAAAGGCCAGCGCGGTCCAGCCGGTTTGCGGGCGCAGCTTTTCCTGGCCCACGTAATGCGCCCAGCCGCCGCCGCTCTGGCCGATGCAGCCGCACATCATCAGCATGTTGATGACGCCACGGTAGTTCATGTCGGCGTGGTACCAGTGGTTCATGGCCGCGCCGATGATGACCATTGACTTGCCCTGCGTTTTGTCGGCGTTGTCGGCAAACTGGCGCGCCACCGTGATCAGCTGCTCGCGCGGCGTGCCGGTGATGCGTTCCTGCCAGGCCGGCGTGTACGGCGTGTCGTCGTTGAAGTCTTTCGCCGCCATCTCACCGGGCAGGCCGCGCGCCACGCCGTAGTTGGCCACCTGCAGGTCAAACACGGTGGCCACCAGCGCCTCGCGCTTGTCGCCTTCCTTGCCCAGTGCAATGCGCTGCACCGGCACGGTGCGCACCAGTACGTTGTTGCTGGCGTCACCCGACGCGTTGTTCGGAAAGTGTTCGCTCTCGATGCCGCCGAAGTAGGGGAAGCCGACCCTGGCGGTTTCGCTACTGGCGTTCTCGCCTTCCATCACCGTGAGCTTGAGCTTCACATCATTGCCATGGCGCGCTTCCTTGGCCTGCAGGTTCCACTGGCCCTGGTCGGCGCGCCCATCCGCACCCCAGCGAAAGCCGATGGCGCCCATTGGCAGCACGACCTTGCCGCTGTCGTCGAGCGCAACCGTCTTCCATTCCGGGTTGTTGGCGGCGCCGAGCTTGCCATTGAAGTCGGAGGCGCGCAGGTAGCGGTCCGGCACCAGCACCGTTTCGCCGCTGGGCAACTGATGTTCCTTCAGCATCACCAGCATCGGCATGTCGGTGTAGCGGCGCACGTAGTTGTCAAAGTAGGCGCTGCGCTGTTTGCCTTCACCCGGGAAGTAGAACTCTTTGAGGATGACGTGGCCCATCGCCATGGCGACGGCAGCGTCGGTGCCTTGCTTGGGCTTCATCCAGATGTCGGAGAGCTTGGCCACTTCGGAGTAGTCGGGCGTCACCGCCACCGTCTTGGTGCCCTTGTAGCGCACCTCGGTGAAGAAGTGCGCGTCCGGCGTGCGCGTTTGCGGCACGTTGGAGCCCCACGCGATGATGTAGGAGGAGTTGTACCAGTCAGCCGATTCCGGCACGTCGGTCTGCTCGCCCCAGATCTGCGGGCTCGCCGGTGGCAGGTCGCAGTACCAGTCGTAAAAGCTCATGCACACGCCGCCGATCAGCGACAGGTAGCGGCTGCCCGCGGCGTAGCTCACCATGCTCATGGCCGGAATCGGCGAGAAGCCGATGATGCGGTCCGGCCCCCACTTCTTGGCCGTGTAGACGTTGGCGCTGGCGATGAGCTGGTTCACCTCGTCCCAGCTGCTGCGCACAAAGCCGCCCAGGCCGCGTTGCTTGACCCATTGGCTGCGCGCGCTGTCGTTTTCCACAATTGATGCCCAGGCGTTCACGGGGTCCTTGGCCACGGCCAGCGCGGCGCGCCATTGCGTGAGCAGGCGGGCGCGGATCATCGGGTACTTGACGCGGTTCGCGCTGTACAGGTACCAGGAATAGGAAGCGCCGCGCGCGCAGCCCCTTGGCTCGTGGTTGGGCAGATCAGGACGCGTGCGCGGGTAGTCGGTCTGCTGCGTCTCCCAGGTCACGATGCCGCCCTTGACGTAGATCTTCCACGAGCACGAACCCGTGCAGTTCACGCCGTGCGTGCTGCGCACGATCTGGTCGTGCGCCCAGCGGTCGCGGTAGGCGTCTTCCCAGGTGCGGTCTTCGCCGGTGGTGAGGCCGTGGCCTTCCGAAAAGCTGGCCGTGGGTGCCGAGAAGTGTTTCAGGCGGTCCAGAAAATGGCTCATGGTGTTCTCCGTTCTTTCAAATGGGGGGGGCAGTCGCAACCGGCGCTCAGGGGTTCTTGAATTCAGAATCGGCGCGCAGGTAGAACCACCAGTTCAGCACCAGGCACAGCGCGTAGAAAATGGCAAAGCCGTACATGGCGATCTGCGGCGTACCGGCCTTGATCTGTGCGCCAATGACGAC
>CAIRAW010000067.1 GCA_903876735.1 uncultured beta proteobacterium
AATTGCTTTTCAGTCATCGGCATTTTCAATCTCCTGTTTGATCTGCTTCAACACATTGGCGGATACGTTGTCGCGTGCGCTCTTGGCGTAAATCAGCAGCAACCAAATCTCGCCGTTCGCGAATCGGTTGAAGTACACGACCCTTACGCCGCCGCGCTTACCGGTTCCCTTGCGATGCCAGCGCACTTTTCGCACACCGCCTGAGCCGGGAACAACATCGCCAGCCTCGGGTGTGTGCGCAAGCCATGATGCGAATTCACCTCGTTCATCTTCGTCCCAATAGTCGGGCCAAAGATTTTGAAACAAGGGCGATTCGACGATCGTCAGCAACATGGATGAAGTATACGGCATTGCCGTATGAATGATCAGACGGGTCCAATTACCTGACGCAGCGCGGCGGTCATGGGCAAACGGGACTTGCAGCGCGGGTAGTTGCTGCAGCCCCAAAACGCGGATCCGCCCTGCGACGGCTGGCGCTCGACCATCTTGATTCCGCAACTGGCGCAGGTTGGGCGCCAGTAGTCGCCCTCAAAGGCCACTGCCAGCAAGGCTTGTTGCTGTTCGGGCGTGCGCTTGGCAATCAGGTCGAGCAGTGCGGGGCCGTCCAGCAGGTTGATCTGGTTCGCCTTGGCAAACTGCCTGGCGTCGGGCGTGAAGATGGAAGTGGTGGCGTAGGTGCCGCGCTTGAGTTGGTGCGATGACATCACACCAAAGAATTCGCGTACCTCCTTGACGCCAACTGGCTTGCCTTGCCAGTGCTTGCACTGCACAACAGCTACCGGACCTGGTGCGTTGACCGAGTGCAACCAGATGTCCACCCCGCCATCGGCGCCGTGCGATTGCGAGCGCGTGTCAAACCCGGCCTGGGCAAACAGCGCCTCGCATACCGCTTCAAAACGGCGCCACTCGATGGCCGAAAAAACGGCGGGGCCCCAGGCATCAGTTGGTGTGATCGGTGTCGATCTGGCGGCCGTGGCAGTGTTCACAGTTGCCCAACCCGGTTCACGGTTGTTGGAAATGTCACGCACCAAGCGCAAAGAGTTGACAGCCTTCTTGTTCAATACGAAGTGGACGCACAGCAGCAACACCCCGATACCCAGAGCGGCCCAGCCCGGAAAACGCAAGCCGGTGGCAAGCATCTTGAGCATGGTTGAAGAACCTGTAAACAGCGGAGCCAGCAGAAAAGCGACACCGATGACTGTGGCGAGGAGGCCCTTCTCAAACAAGGTATTAAGGGTGCGTTTTTGGCGTCTGTTGTTATTGGACTTGTTCATACCCTCTTTGTGAGTCACTGCTGTGGGGCAGTGTACACATCACACGGGAAAACCTTCCCTATCCAAAAGCCGGCCCCTGAGCTTGCCAGGTCTTAACCGCTTATCTGCGCAAACGCCGAAGCCCGCGCATGCAGCGCCCCGGCAAATCGGGGTCAGATCCCAATTTTGTTGGGAGTCTTTCGCTTCGGTCAAGGCCTAGATCCGAAATTGGGATCTGACCCCATTTGCTCCAGTTGACTCGCCTGCAACTTGAGGCGCAGGTGAGGCGGATGTTGGGGGCGATTTCAAAAAGCGAAGCGTATGAGCCCCCGGCATCTGCGTCGCCCGTGCCGGCCACACCAGCACGGCCTACTGCTGGCGCTGACTGAAAGTCCGTACGCGGGATTTGATTTTGTTCCGAGATGGGCGTGGTGCGGCTATCGTTGTGGACCGTTCTACTTTCCCCACCCATCCCTCAACCCCACTGCCAGATTGAACACCGGCTTGCCCGGCGTGTGGTCAACGCGATCCGCAACGAAGTAGCCGACGCGTTCGAACTGGAACTTGTCGTCCGGTTTCGCACTGGCCAGCGAGGGCTCGACCACGGCTTGGACCAGTTTGAGGCTGCTCGGGTTCAGGCATTCGATGAAGTCTTTGCCGCCGGCGTCGGGCTGGGCGTCGGTGAACAGGCGGTCGTAGAGCCGCACTTCGGCGCTCAGGGCGTCGGCCACGGCCACCCAGGTGATCACCCCCTTGACCTTGATGGCATTGGCACCAGCGGTGCCGCTCTTGGTGTCGGGGATCAGCATGGCCTGCACTTCGGTGAGTTTGCCATCAGCGTCCTTGCTGCAACCGGTGCACTCGATCACATGGCCGTATTTCAATCGGACCTTGTTGCCGGGGAAGAGGCGGAAGAAACCTTTGGGTGGTGTTTCTTCAAAATCACCGCGCTCAATCCAGACTTCTTTGCCTATTTTGAACTCGCGCTGACCCAGTTCTGCCAGATGCGGGTGCAGCGGCGCCGAGCAGTTGTCAAGGGTGCCCGCACCCATGACGTCATCCCAATTGCTGATCACCAGTTTCACCGGGTCCAGCACGGCCATGGCACGTGGGGCCGAGACGTCCAGTGTTTCGCGCAGGCAGCCTTCGAGCGTGGAATAGTCGATCCAGCTGTCACTCTTGGTCACGCCGATGCGTTCAGCGAACAGTTGCATGGCTTCGGGTGTGTAGCCACGCCGGCGCAGCCCCACGATGGTGGGCATGCGGGGGTCGTCCCAGCCGCTGACCTTGTGGTCATACACCAGCTGTGCCAGCTTGCGTTTGCTCGTCACGACATAGGTCAAGTTCAGACGAGCAAACTCGTACTGGCGCGGCGCCGGGGCACTGAGCAGCCCGCCTTCGATCAGGTGTTCGAGCAGCCAGTCGTAGAACGGGCGCTGGTCTTCAAATTCGAGTGTGCAGATGCTGTGCGTGATCTGTTCGAGCGCGTCCTCGATCGGGTGCGCAAAGGTGTACATCGGGTAGATGCACCATTTGTCGCCGGTGTTGTGGTGCGTGGCGCGGCGGATACGGTAGATGGCGGGGTCGCGCAGGTTGATGTTGGGGCTGGCCATGTCGATCTTTGCGCGCAGCACCATGGCGCCATCTTCGTGCGCGCCGTCACGCATCTCGCGAAACCGTGCCAGGTTCTGCGCCGGCGTGCGGCTGCGAAACGGGCTGTCGGTGCCGGGCTTGCCGAAGTCGCCACGGTTGAGGCGCATCTCCTCGGCGCTCTGCTCGTCCACATAGGCGTGGCCGGCCTCGATCAGGTATTCGGCGGCGCGGTACATGAAGTCGAAATAGTCGCTGGCCTGATACGGTTCGGCGTCGGGTGAGCCATTCCAGTCAAAGCCCAGCCATTTGATGGCGTCGCGGATCGAATTGACGTACTCGACGTCTTCCTTCTCCGGATTGGTGTCGTCAAAGCGCAGATGGCAGACACCGGCGTAGTCGCGCGCCAGGCCGAAGTTCAGGCAGATGCTCTTGGCGTGGCCAATGTGCAGATACCCATTGGGCTCCGGAGGAAAGCGGGTTCGGATTTTGGCCGGGTCGCTTTGGCCGGCCGCATGGTGGGCGGCATCGCCCGGGCTGCCGCCCCATTTGCGGCAGGCGTAAGTGCCCTTGGCCAGGTCCTGCTCAATGATCTGGCGCAAAAAGTTACTGGGCTTGGTGCTGGGTTCAACGGGTGTGGGGGAGCTCATGCTTTCGATTTTAGTCGGCGCTTGCGGCTGGCGCTGACAAGCGGCGCGGCCGGCCCGGGCTCGCACCACGATTTTGGCGTTTCACGCCGCGGCAGGGCGTTTTGTCGCAAGGGGGCTGCGCCCCGCACACCGATTCAATACGCTTGCCCCTGTTCGTATCGTTTAACGCAATCAACAGGAGTTTTTCATGCATTTTTCAATGACACGTCGCTGGATGGTCCATCTGCTGGCTGCGGCGGCTGCCTTCCTATGGTTGGGCCACGCACATGCCGCATCAGAGGCCCAGTTCCAGCCGGCGTTCAATCAATTCAGTCAGGCCATTAGCGGCAATGAGGGGGCTATCGCCAAGGCGGCCGATGCCTTTAGCGCCTTGCTCAAGACCGAGCCCGGCAATCCGGTGCTGATGGCCTACGCCGGCGCCGCCACCAGCATGAAGGCCACGACGACCTGGCTGCCCTGGAAGAAAATGAGCTACGCTGAAGATGGCATGGCACTGCTGGACAAGGCGCTTGCGCTGCTCGGCCCGGCGCACAACGCAGTGCTGCAGAACAATCTGCCAGCGGTACTCGATGTGCGCTTTGTTGCGTCCAGCACCTTTCTGGCCGTGCCGGGCTTCATGAACCGCGGTGCGCGCGGTGCCAAACTCCTGAACGAGGTTTTGAGCAGCCCCTTGTTTGCCACGAGTCCCCTGAGCTTTCGGGCCGATGTGTGGCTGGCTGCGGCCCGGCTTGCCATCAAGGAAAAGCGCGTCGATGACGCACGCAGGTACCTCAACAACGTAATCCAGGCCAACGTGCCCCAAGCCGAGGCGGCACGCGCGCAACTCAAGGCGCTGGCATCATGAACCAAGCCGCAGCAAACGTGGTCGAGCTGCACGGCGTGCACAAGACCTACCGGCTGGGTCAACACGTGATACCCGCATTGCGCGGCATTGACCTGCGTGTGCAGCCCGGTGAACTGTTGGCCCTGACCGGTCCCTCCGGCAGTGGCAAGAGCACCATCCTGAATCTGTGCGGCCTGATTGATACACCGGACTCGGGCGACATCGTTCTTGGCGGCAAAGTCGTCAATGGTCTGGACGAGGTGCAGCGCACGCTGCTGCGGCGCGACGCGCTCGGTTTCGTCTTCCAGAGCTTCAATCTGGTACCGGTCATGACGGTGGCCGAGAACGTCGATTACCCCTTGTTCATTGCCGGCGTGCCGGCGGCTGAGCGACGCAGCCGGGTGGCTGCGCAGTTGCAGGCGGTCGGCCTGCTGGCGCACGCCGGGCATCGGCCCGATGCGCTGTCCGGCGGGCAGCGTCAACGTGTCGCCATCGCGCGCGCCCTGGTCAAGCGGCCACGCCTGGTGATTGCCGATGAACCCACTGCCAGCCTGGATTCGCATACCGCCGATCAAGTGCTGGAATTGATGCGCGAACTCGGTCATGCCGAGGGCGCTGCCTTTGTGATTGCCACCCACGACAGCCGCCTGAGCAGCCGCTGCGACCGTGTGCTGGCGCTTTTGGATGGGAAATTGGCATGAACTGGATGTGGTTGAAATTTGCAGTGAAAAACACCCTGCGCAATCCGCGCCGCTCGCTGGTCACGGTGTCGATTGCCGCGCTCGGCACCGCTGCGATTCTGGTGGCTGGCGGCTTTGCATTGTCGACCTACCAGGGTCTGTCGGAGATGGCGGCGCGCAGCACCGGACATCTGATCATCGGCAAGCCGGACCAGTTCAACAAGGACGAGGATATTCCCTTGCAGCATGGTCTGGACAGCGCGCAGGCATTGCGATCGCAGTTGCTCTCCGACCCGCAGGTGCGCCAGGTGCTGCCCCGCATCGAGTTCAGCGGCCTGATCAGCAATGGCGAAAAATCCACCGTGATGATGGCCACCGGCATCGACCCCGATAGCGAGTTCGCTGTCAAGGGTCCGTTCCTGACCGTCACCGCCGGCGAAGTTCTCTCCAGTGCGGCCAAGGACCCCGAAGTCATGCTCGGTGAAGGGCTGGCAAAAAGTCTCAAGGCGGTACCTGGCAGCAGTCTGACCCTGTTGGCCAGCACCACCGAAGGCGCCTTGAACGCGATGGATGTGCGCGTGAAGGGCACTTTCTCGACCGGCGTGCCGGACATGGACCGGCGCTTCATCTACACCGACATTGCAACCGCGCAAAAGCTGCTGAACACGCAGCGCGTATCGAGCCTGGGGGTTTTCCTGGCCCGCATGGAGATGACGGACGCGGCCCGCCAGCGCTTTGCGGCGGCCAACCCGAGCCTGACCGTGCAAACCTGGCTGGATCAGGCCTTTTTCTACAAATCCGTGAAAGACCTCTACAACCGGATCTTTGGTGCGCTGGGCCTGATCATTGGCTTGATCGTGGTCTTTGTCGTGACCAATGCCATGGCCATGGCCATCATCGAGCGCACCCGTGAAATCGGCACCCTGCGCGCCATGGGAACGCTGCCCGGTCAGTTGCTGCGCACGCTCGGTCTCGAGGGCATGGTGCTGGGTGGTGTGGGGGCGCTGGCGGGCGCCATGGTGGCGGTCGCTATCACGGTGTTTCTGCTGGTGGTGCCGATGGAAATGCCGCCGCCACCCGGACAATCCAAGGGTTACCCGCTCCTCATTTCGTTTGACCTGAGCATGTACCTCGCGACCATGCTCACAATGGTGACGCTGACCGTGCTGGCCTCGGTCTGGGTCGCCCGCAGGACGGTCAACATGCCGGTGGTGGATGCGCTGGCCCATACCTGAAAGAACAAGATGAAAATGATCCGATACCTTATCGCTGGCGGCCTCAGCTTGGCCGCTTTTACAACCCAAGCCCAGGACGTGGCGGCGCTGCTCAAGGCCACCGACAGATTCCGCATGAGCGCCGAGAATCTGCAGGTGGAAACCCAGATCAACGTCATCAACGCCGATGGCACACCCGACAAGGAACGCCGCTACACGGTGTTTGCACAGGCCAAACGGCAGTCGCTGGTGCTGATGAAGAGCCCGGCTGAGGCCGGGCAGAAGGTGCTGATGCTGGGCGATGATTTCTGGCTGCTGATGCCCAGCAGCCAGCGGCCGCTGCGCATCACGCCCATGCAAAAACTGCTCGGTGATGCATCCACTGGCGACATCGCCAGCATGAGCTGGGCCGAAGATTACAGCGGCAAGCTCGTCGGTGAGGAAGCCTGTGATGAATCAGCCGCAGCGGCCAAACAGACTTGCTTGCACCTGAGCCTGAGCGCCACGCGCAAGGGCGTGACCTACCAGCGCATCGAGCTCTGGATTGGCAAGAGCCGGCACGAACCGGTGCGGGCTGATCTGTATGTGCTGTCCGACAAACTGGCCAAGCAGGCGCGCTTTGTGATGGACAAACCGGCTGCACCGACCATGGTGACCGAAATGGTACTCTCGGACCAGGTCAGCAACCACAAGACAACCCATGTGCGCTATCTCAGCCGCAAGGACCGCCAGGTGCCGCCGGAGTGGCTTAATCCGATGTTCCTGGTTCGTAACCCGCCAATCGACTGAAACATGAACCCAATCATTCTGGGCGCTATGGCGCTACTGAGTACCGCTGGCGCTTTGGCCCAGACGCCCGCAAGCACGCCACCAATCGGTGGTCAGGTCCGCTTGCAGTGGGTTGCACAAAATGCTTCTTCCGTTGGCCCGCTGGCGCAGGCTGATTCCCTGCACGGCGGCCTGGTTGACCTGCCAGTCGGTACGGCGGCGCTGGAGACCGAACTGCGCGCCAGTGGCCATGGCTTGACCGGCGTCGTCACGCTGCAGCAACAGCGGCCCGAACGCAGCGCGACCGAGAGCCGGGCCTGGGTCAACGAACTGTACGCCTCACATGACGGCGGCGCCTGGCAGTTCAGTGCCGGCAAGAAGATCGTGTCCTGGGACGTGGGCTACGGTTTTCGTCCGAATGACATGGTGCAACAGGACGAGCGCCTGACCCTGATCGACAGCACCTCGGAAGGGCGTCCGGTTGTGATGGCTGAGCACTTCAATGCCAATACCGCCTGGTCCTGGGTCTGGGTCAACCCGAGCGCCGGACACGATACGCCCGGTGCGCGGGAACCGGCGCTGGCGGCGCGGTTCTACCAGCGCGACGGTGCCGTCGACTGGCACGGTTTTGCCCGCCTTGGTGCCCACAGCGGCGCCAGTGTCGGCGCGGCCCTGGCCTGGGTTGCCAGCGATGCCGTCGAGTTGCATGGTTCACTGCGTTTTTCGCAACGCCATGACGGACTGGCCATCGCTACGGATTCGGCCCTGCTGGTGAACAGCGACCCCTGGCTGGCGCGCACCGAAACCAGCGTCAAGCAGTTGTTGCTCGGCGGCACCTGGACCCATCACAATCAGCTTAGCCTGTTGGCCGAAGCCTGGTGGGACGGCACGGCGTTATCGGACGCGCAGTGGGACGCATGGGCCGCGCGCAACGCCGAACTCGGCGCCCTGGCGACGCAGGGTGTGCCAGCCGCCGCTGTGGCCGGCAATCTGGCGTGGCAGGCGCAGGCCTTCAACGTGGCGTCCAATTTGCGGCGCAGCAATGCCTTCTTGCGGCTGAGCTGGCAGCACGAAGGCTGGCAGCCAGCCCTGAGCCTGCTCTACACCCCGGCCGACCAGGGGCGGGTGTGGACGGCATCGTTGCTCTGGCAAGGTGACCGCGTGCAAGTGCAGGGTGGTCTGCGCACTTTTGGCGGGCCCGAAAGCGCCGTCATGATGCAACTGCCGGCGCGCAGCATGGTCTATCTGGCGTCAACCTGGAGCTTTTGAGTCAATCCAGTTTGAGCCAATCGGAATTCCGGTACGACCGGTTGAATCCAGAACTGAATCAAACCAGGCAACTGTTCTTATGTTGACAACTACGGTACATTAGGTAACCGGGACACTCTGCTGCCTCAAAATTGACCCGGCAAAAAGCTCGTGTCAACACGAGAACCAGAGGATTTCGGAATGGATGCAATCAGACACTGGCTGGCGCCGCCTGCTTTCGCGGATGACCCGGAGAAGACTCGCCAGGCAGCCCTGATCAACCTTATCGGCATCTGCAGCATCGCATTTGTCCTGCTGGTCGAGCTTGGTTCTTTGCTCGGCAACGGAACGCCTCCAATCAGCACGCAGATTCTGGACCTCATCGCATGTGTGGTGATGGCGCAATTGTTGCGCTGGCTGCGTCGTGGCCGGGTGGCATTGGCGGGCTTCGGCCTGATCATTTTCGGGCTGGTTTACATCATTGTTGTCAATGCAAGCCTGGGAGGGATCAACACGCCCACAGCATCGGTCTTTGTCTTTTGGGTGCTTGTGACAGGCTTGCTCTTTGACCTGCCTGGTGTGCTGTTCGGTACCGCTGCCGCCTCGCTGGCAGTGCTGGGTTTGATCGTGGCCAAACACCTGGCCTGGTTACCTGAACCCTATCAGGGCGTCGCCGTCACGCAGTGGATTACCTTTACGACATTGTTCGGATTCGCCAGCGGTCTTACCTACTACATCAATCTCAGCATCAAAAGAGGACGCGTACTGGCCGAGGAAAGCGAACGACGCTACCGCACCCTGGTGGAATGGACGCCGGAAGCGCTCGTTGTATATCGCAATGACCTTATTCTGTATGTCAATCCGGCGGGGGTGGAGATGCTGGGGGCTGGCGCAGCGCGTGATGTGCTGGGTACTTCGGTGCTGAGTTGGGTAGATCCGGACTACCGATCAAACATCCTGGCGCGTCGCGCGGATCGCCATAAACTGGAGCATGACATCCACGCACCGCGGCTTGAAGAGAAGTTGCGCAAGGTGGATGGAACCGTTATCGACGTTGAAATCATGATCAGGACGATTGATTACAACGGAGAAGCGGCGCGCCAAGCCTTGATACGTGACATCACGCAGAGCAAGATAACAACCGCAGCCCTCGAAGCGGCCCGGTTGGAGGCTGAGCATGCCAGCCGGTCGAAGTCGCGTTTCCTGGCATCTGGCAGTCACGACCTGCGCCAACCGGCCCATGCCCTGGGCCTGTTTGTTTCCAGACTGGCCGAGGTGTCCAGTGACGAGCAGACCCGGCAATTGGTGGAAGGCGCACAGGCCTCGGTGCGCACCATGCAGGACATGCTCGATCAGTTCTTCGACATCGCGCGCCTGGAGTCGGAACATGCGCAAGTCAGCCGGGTTGCGTTTCCGATTCAGGGTGTGTTTGCGCAATTGCGCGACAGTTTTGCCGACGCGGCGAGCACCAAGGGTCTGCACCTTCGCTTTCGGCCCTCAAAGGCCTGGGTCCGGAGTGACCCGGGGCTGCTGCACCGAATTCTGCTCAACCTGGTTAGCAATGCGGTCAAGTACACGCAGCAGGGTGCAATCCTGGTGGCCTGCCGGGTGTCTAACGACCCAACCCAACTTCGCATTGAGGTGCGCGACAGCGGCGTCGGCATCGACGCGCAGCACCATGAAAATATTTTCGAGGAGTTTTTTCAGGTCGGCAATTTCCAGCGTGACCGGGCTCAGGGTCTGGGTGTGGGCCTGAGCATTGTGGACCGGGCCTGCCGTCTGCTGAACCATCCGCTGGCGCTGCAATCGGCTTCGGGCTGTGGAACACGATTCACCCTGACCGTGCCCTTGGCGCCAGCGCGCGCGGGCGGAAGCTACGAGGACGCGATGGAATCGGCTTCAAAGGCCCAACTCACAGGCCTGCGCGTATTGTTGATCGAGGATGACGAACTCGGTCGCGTGAGTCTGGCGGGTCTGCTGCGGTCCTGGGGCTGCGATGTGATGGATTTTTCAGGGGCGCAAGCCGCCTGCGATGCCTATCGGCAGGATCGGGCGATCGACATCATCATCAGCGACTATCGATTGGGTGGCGGGATCAATGGCGTCGAGGCCGTGGCACGTTTTCGCACCCTCGCCGGTGTGCCGATCGCAGCCTGCCTGATCAGCGGTGACACCGATCTGAACGTCAGGAGCCAAGCGCAAGCCGCAGGAATGAGCCTTCTGCAAAAACCGGTACGACCGGCCAAACTGCGGGGCCTGATTCGACACATGGTCCAGGCCGGTCCCAGGATTTCCTGAGCGCCAGTCTTTCGCCTTTGAGCGTGGCTTTGCAACCTACATAGCCTTGAACAGGTGGCTGTAGAGACGGCTCACCGGCAGTCGCTCGCTGCGGCCGCTCAGGCTGACGCTGAGTTTGCCGGCTTCGTCGCGCGTGACACTGAGCAGACAGCTTGAATTGACCACGGTGCCGCGGTGGATCTGCCAAAAAACGCTGGCATCGAGCTGCGGCAACAGGTCCTTGAGCGGGGTGCGGATCAGGTATTCATGCGTGGCCGTGAGCACCCGCACGTACTTGTCGGCGGCATCAAAATAGATTACCTCGCTGACCGGCACCATGCGGATCGCGGTGCCGACGCTGACCTGGATCATTTTCAAAGGCGTTGTCGCTGGTGGCGCCGCTGCACCCAATAAGCCCCGCAATTGCGCCAGCGTGGTGTCGAGATCGGGCGTTGCCTGTGTGCGATGGCCCAGGACGGTTTGCAGTTTGGATACCGTCTTTTGCAAGCGCACGGCTTGCAGCGGCTTGAGCAGGTAGTCGATGGCCTGGGCCTCAAAGGCCGCCACAGCGTACTGGTCATACGCGGTGACGAAGACCAGCGCCGGAAACGGCTTCTCCAAAGCCACAGCGTCCCAGGCGTCGACCAGTTCGGCGGCGGCTTCCAGCCCGCTCAGGCCTGGCATGCGGATGTCAAAGAACAACACATCGGGCTTGTGCTGCAAGGCCTGCGCCACAGCGGAGGCGCCATCACCAACCACGGCCAGCACCTGCAATTCGGGCCAGGTGCGCGCCAGTTCGGCCTGCAGCGCTGAAGCCAGCAGCGGCTCGTCTTCGGCGATCAGGGCGGTGGGGCGCGGGAGGGGGCTCATGCTGCACAAGGGTAAGTGACGCGGGCCAGTGTGCCCTGCGTTTCATCCGCACGCAACGCAAGCGTGGCATCTTCGCCATAGGCGTTGGCCAGGCGTTCACGGACCTGGGTCAGACCAAAACCTTCGGGCGCCTTGCTGCCTCGGGGCAGGCCGACGCCGCTGTCTTGCACTTCCAGTGTCAACTGCCCCGGTGCGTGCTGCGCCCGTACCGTGATGTGGCCACCCTCGATCTTGGGCTCCAGGCCATGGCGGATGGCGTTTTCAACCAGCGGCTGCAGCAAGAGCGTGGGTACCGGCAATTGCGCCAACTCCGGCGGCAGATCCAGGCGGTAGTGCAGGCGTGGCCCCATGCGTACCGCGATCAGTTCCAGGTAGTCGCGCAGACGCTCGAACTCGGTTTGCAAGCTGTGCGTGGTGGCGCGCGAGGCCGACAGCGTGGCGCGCAGGTAGGCATTGAGCCGGTCCAGCATTTCGGTGGCGGCAATCGGGTTGACTGCTATGAGCGCGCGCAGATTGGCCAGTGTGTTGAACAGCATGTGCGGCTCAAGCTGAGTCTGTAGCAACTTGAGCTGCGACTCGGCTGCCTGGCGTTGCGCCGCCTCAGCCTGCGCGCTGGCCAGCGCCATTTCTTCGCCAGCCGCTGCCAGTTGTTCGCGGCTCATGAAGTAGTAGCTCAGGGCGCCGCCGGCCAGCAGACTCAGCAGCAGATAGCCCAGCATCAGACGTGGCTGGCCGGCGCCGAACCCGCCAAGCGGGTGCCCCAGCAAGGCACCAGCCAGGTACAGGCCGCTCGTGTAACCCAGCACAACGCACAGCGGTACCAGCAGGTACATGCGTCGCCATTGCAGATCGGGCCTGGGCATCAGCCAGTACAGTGCCGCCTCGATCAGCAGCCAGATGCTCACGCCAATGCAGTGCGAATAGACCAGGTTGACGCCAAAATCGCCCGCGCCAAAAGCGGTCAGAAGCAGGGCAATGACGGTGTTGACACTCAGCCCCGGCAAACTGCGCTGGGCCAGCGCCCACGTCGTCCCGCGGCATGGCGTCGGCGACACGGCGGTCATCACGGCCGGTTCTGCTGTTGCAGATGGTCGCGTTCCTTTTGCACCAGGTGCTCGCGCAGCCGATCGGCCGGGGCGCTCACAAAGACCACAATGCCGTGGATCATCAGACCCAGCCCCCATCCCAGCAGCGGGTACACGGCCCAGTCATGACCGGCAAAAGCCGACTTCAGGGCCAGCCCCAGGTTGACGACGATGTAAACAAAGGCGTGCGTGTACCAGCCCATCTTTCGTTTGGCCCGTTTCTGCGCCAATGTTTCGATGTCTTGCGGGCTCATGGCAGGGTTCATGGATAGCTCCAGGTAAGTCAGGTGATGACGCAACTGTAGCCGTCCGGCCCCGGTTGGGCTTGCGGTGTGCGACGAAACGCCGATCAGCGCGCGCCAGACGACGCTACAAGGCGCGACTTTCCGAGCGGCCAAGCGTCCACGCCAGTCCCAGGCCGATCGACAGGCCACTGGACTGCGCATGCAGCGGGCTGTTCAGATTGGCGGCGCCGGCGTAGGACTCCAGGCGCAACAGGCCGAAGACGCGCAAATCGGGGTTCAGGTCTTTGGACAGGTTCAAGCTCAGGCGCGTGGCAATCAGGCCGGCCTTGGCATCGTAGGCCGGACGCAGCAGGCTGGCGTATTGCAGCGCGACGTCGTAAAAGTAGCGATTGAGCTTTTGGTCCCCCAGGACCACGCTGGCGCCGCCGCTCAAACTCCAGCCGGCACCGATGTCGCGCGATTCATAACGCAACTCGGGCTCGAAAGCCAGGCCTTGCGGGTGCACGCCACCCCGGACTTCCAGCACGGCACGCAGCGGCAGGTCGAGCCGCAGGCGCTGACCTGGCCCGGGCCGGGCCAGTGTGAGCTTCAGGCGCGGGCCGAATTCAACCAGGGTGCCCAGGTCGGGCATGCCCTGGCGCGTTGTCGTGTCCTGCGAATTCGAGGGCAGGGAAGCGCCCAGGCCCAGATCGAATTCGGTCTGATCGGTGTGCAGCAGGCGCGCGCCGATGCCGCTGCGGTCCACGCGCACAATCTCGCCCCGGTAAACAAAATAGGGAAGCAGCAGGCTGCGCGCACTGCGGTCGGGCGAGCCGGGGTAGGACGGTGTCGAGGCCGTGCCGCCGAATACGCCGGCCTCCCACAGGGGCAGTCCGGTCTCCTGCGCTTGCACCGTCAAGGCCGTGGCCAGCAGGCCCGCGCCCAAAAGCAGGATTTTCTTCATGAATTCATCGTCCCTTTGCGTGTTGAACAAGCGCCACCGTGCGGTCGTATCGGCCCAATTGAAGCACGAATTGCAGGGCACAGCCGGTGCGCAATGCCAGCGCGGCGACAATCGCAGGTCTGAATTGATTTGGGAGCAAGTTTTGGATATTGCGTTATTGGGCAAGGCCGCCGTCATGGGCGTAGTGGAAGGCCTGACGGAATTCCTGCCGATTTCATCAACCGGGCATCTGATTCTGGCCGGTGCGTTGCTGGGTTTTGACGACGACAAGGCCAAGGTTTTTGACATTGCGATCCAGACCGGTGCCATCTTTGCCGTAATCCTGGTTTACTGGGCCAAGATTCGCGATACCGTCCTGGCGCTCCCCAGCGAACGTCAGGCGCAGCGCTTCGCCCTCAATGTGCTGATTGCTTTTTTGCCGGCCGTAATTTTGGGGCTGTTGTTCGGCAAGGCCATCAAGGCGCATCTGTTCACGCCGGTCGTGGTGGCCAGTACCTTCATCCTCGGCGGCTTCCTCATTCTTTGGGCAGAACGGCGCCAGGCCCGCAATCCGGCCGTGGCGCGTATCCATGATGTGGACGAGATGACGCCGCTCGACGCGCTCAAAGTCGGTCTTGCGCAGTGCCTGGCCATGATCCCGGGTACCAGCCGCAGTGGCGCCACCATCATCGGCGGCATGTTGCTGGGTCTGTCGCGCAAGGCGGCCACCGAGTTCTCGTTCTACCTCGCGATTCCAACCCTGATCGGCGCCGGCGTCTACAGCCTGTACAAGGAGCGCGCCCTGCTTTCACTGGCAGACCTGCCGTTGTTCGGGGTCGGCTTGGTGGTTTCCTTCCTCAGCGCCTGGCTGTGCATCCGCTGGTTGCTGCGCTACATCGCCAGCCACAGCTTTGCCGGCTTTGCCTACTACCGTATCGTCTTTGGCGTGGTGGTGCTGGCAACGGCCTGGACGGGCGCTGTGACCTGGGCTGCCTGATCGCTCAGGCCGTGCCCTGCATGCAAAGCAGGGAGGCCTCGATGGCGGCGGCGGTGGCGAGCGGCTTTTCCATCGGGAACAGGTGGCTGCCGTCGAGCATCATGACCCGGCCGTGCGTGATCTTTTCGGTCATGGCCATGCCGACCTGTTTCATCTCGGCCGAACGCGTGCCACCGATAAACGACACCTTGCACTTGACCGGATGGCGCTGCAGCAATCGGTCCAGGTTGTCGGGCAGGGTGTTGTAGATTGCGGTCTCGACGACACGGTCAAAGCTCAATACCCGCTTGCGTTCGGCACCGCGTCCTTCGTCGTGGGTGCCGTGGGCGATGTAGTCACTTAATACCTGCGGATCCCACTTGGCGAATGCCTTTTTGTGATGAAAGTGCGCCAGCGCCTCTTCGGCGCTGGGCCACTGCGTGCGCCGGCGCTGGCTGGTGGCCCCGGGCGAGAACGACCCCACCATTTGTGCGCTTTTCATGACCCCCAGCGTGGTGGCACGCCAGCCGCCCAGGATCGGCGAGTCCAGCAGCAACACGCCACGCGCCAGGCCGGGCGCCTGCGCCGCCGCCATCAGGCTCACAAAGCCGCCGAAAGAATGGCCAACCAGGTAGACCGGCTCACCGACTTTTTCAACTTCAGCCTGGGTGAAGTCGATCAGTTGCTGCACCAGATGCGGCCAGTTGTTTGTGACCGGGTAGCCGCTGTCGTGGCCGAATTTCTCGATCGCCCTGACCTTGAAGCCGCGTGACTTCAGACTTTTGAACAGGACACCATAGGTGCTGGCGGGGAAGCTGTTGGCGTGGGAGAAAACAATCATCATGCAGGCAAGGCAGGGTTCATATCAGTTTTTCCTGCGGCGTACTGATCTTCTTCAGGGGCCGATTGCGCCCGGTCTGTGTCATCAGCGGCACCTCGGTCTGCTCACCGTTCCACATCGGGTCTTCGATGCTGTCGAAGACTTCACGCAGCTTTTGCCCCCAACTGCCATGCAGCATCCGGAAGTACGGATTGTTCTCGTCGATGCACACCACCTTGTCGGTCTGAAACGCGTCGGCCTCATAGATCACCATGTCGAGCGGCAGACCAACCGACAGGTTGGATTTGAGCGTTGAGTCCATTGAGACCAGCGCGCACTTGGCGGCCTCGTCCAGCGGCGTGGTGGGTGTGATGACGCGGTCCAGCACGGGCTTGCCGTACTTGGATTCACCGACCTGAAAGTAGGGCGTCTCGGGCGTTGCCTCGATGAAGTTACCGGCCGAATAGACCTGGAACAAGCGCATGCCTTCGCCCTTGATCTGGCCGCCAAAGATCAGGGACACATTGAATTCGACGCCAGCCAGTTTGAGCGAGGCGGCGTCGCGCTCGTAGACATGGCGGATCGCCGCACCCAGTACGCGAGCCGCGTCAAACATGCTCTTGGCGTTCCAGATTGTGATCGGGTCACTGTCTTCGTGTTCCTTGATCTGCTCGATCTGCAATATCTCGCGCACCGACTGCGACACGCTCAGGTTGCCTGCCGAAAGCAGCACCATGAAGCGGTCGCCCGGCTTTTCATAAACGATCATTTTCCGGAAAGTGCTGATTTGATCGAGCCCGGCATTGGTGCGGGAGTCGGACAGAAAGACCAGCCCGGCATTGAGTTTGATGGCGACGCAGTAAGTCATTTTCTGGATGATTAGGGGAAATACCTAGAGTGTACCGGGCCAGGGAGACGCCGAAGTGGCGGGTAAATCCGCCGCTGTTCAAGGCGCCAGCCTGGTTTTGCTTGCCTAAGATCTTCTTACTGTCGGTCATGGAAATGGGAACAGTGTGTGCGCCACACGTTCTCACATTTCCAGTCGATGGCGCTTGAATGGCAGTGGCTTCGTTCGGAATTTGCAATACCCAAGGGAGAAAAAATGCATACCAATAGTGCAGGAAATGGTTTCAACGCGTGGAGGTTTTTGGTCGCAGCGGTCGCTTTCGCGCTGGCCGGCTCGGCCTGGGCACAGTCAGAAACACCGACGGCATTGCCCGGTGGCAAGGTCATTTCGGTTGACGAGGCGCGCAAACTGTCTGACGGCAAGCCGGCATTTTTTGTTGACACGCGCAGCGTGGTCAACTTCGGCAAGGGGCATGTGCCCGGCGCGCGGGCAATTCCCTATAAAGGCACCAGTGATGACTCGGCCGCCTTTGAGGCGGGCAAAGACCAGTTTGAGCTCGGCAAGCTGCCGGGCAACAAGGATCAGGTCGTGATCTTTTACAGCGATGGACCAACCGGCTGGAAGAGCTACAAGGCGGCCGTTTGGGCCATCAAGGCGGGCCACAAGAACGTGAACTACATGCGAAGCGGGTGGACGGAGTGGCAAGGCAAGGGCTACCCGGTCGAGAACTGATGGCCCCCTTTCAACTAATGCTGGAATGATCATGAGACTATCAATACGCATGCGCCTGGTGCTGGCTGCAGCCATTCAAATTCTGGTCCTGGTGCTGGTAGGAGCTATCGGTTATCGCTTCCTCCAGCAATCGCATCAGGCCGATGCCGTATACGAGGCGACGGTCAACGCCGATGTGGATTTACAGAAAGCCTTGCGTGGCGTTGGCGAGCTGTTGCTGACCGATGGCTCCTCGACTTCGCGCAAATTGACGCAGGACAGCATCCGGGAGGTGGACACCGAACTGGTGCGTCTCAAGGCCGCCGCCGAACACACGGACGAGGCGATCGGCAGGGCCGTCAGCGATGAACTCGCACCGCAATGGACCACGCTCAAGTCGCTGGCCGAACAAATCCTGGCGCGCAAGAAACTCTCCACGGAAGATACTGACGCCATGCTGCTCTTTGGCAAAGTGTCGGCCATTGGCGCGACCCTGTCCTCGAAGACGCAAGCCGTGGTCTACCTGGCACAAGCAGCAGGGCAGGCGGCAACACAAAGGCTTGCCTGGGTGATCGGCCTGGGAGTGTTGGCCTTGCTGGCAAGCCTGTTGCTGTCGTCCCTGATTCTGTTCCGGACCATCATGCAGCCTTTGAATCTGGCAGTGAACATTGCCGAGCGCATTGCCGGCGGCGATGTTGGCACCGAGATCCGCTGCGACGATCAGCCGGCCGAAATGACCCGGGTGCTGCGCGCACTCGGCGAGATGCAGGCCAGCCTGGCCGGCGTGGTCGCCAAGGTTCGCGCCGGATCCGAGGGCGTTGCAAGCGCCAGCAGTGAAATCGCACAGGGAAACAACAACCTCAGTGCCCGTACCGAGCAGCAAAGCAGCGCGATCGAAGAGACCGCAGCCTCGATGGAGGAACTCAGCGCCACGGTTCGGAAAAATGCCGACAACGCCGGGCAGGCCAACCAACTGGCCATACGCGCCAGTACGATTGCCGTGACCGGCGGCGAAGTCGTGGGCCAGGTCGTGGAGACCATGAAAGACATCAACGATGCGTCCAAAAAGATTGCCGACATCATTGGTGTGATCGACGGAATCGCCTTTCAGACCAACATCCTGGCGCTCAATGCCGCTGTCGAGGCGGCGCGTGCCGGCGATCAGGGTCGTGGCTTTGCCGTGGTTGCCACCGAGGTGCGCTCACTGGCGGGGCGCTCGGCCGAGGCGGCCAAGGAAATCAAGACCCTGATCAACGCCAGTGTGGAACGTGTAACCCGAGGCAGCACGCTGGTGGACCAGGCCGGCTTGACCATGACCGAAGTCGTCAGCAATATCCGGCGCGTCACCGACATCATGGGTGAAATCAGTGCTGCCAGCAGCGAACAGGCCTTGGGCGTGGCGCAGGTCAGTGAGGCCATCACCAGCCTGGACCAGACGACGCAGCAGAACGCAGCACTCGTGGAGCAGATGTCCGCCGCAGCCAGCACCCTGAATTCACAGGCGGGCGATCTGGTACAGGCCGTCTCGGTATTCAAACTGGCGGGCACACGCAAAAGCTTGGCGGATCAGACCCGGCCACCACCGGCCATTCGATCCAAGACCTCTGTAGCCGTCAATCAAAGCAGACCCAGGCCATTGCCAAAGCGGACACCAGTTGCCATCGCAGCGCCGGCTGGGCACAGCGCTGCTGCCGCCAGCGGCGAGTGGGAAAGCTTCTGATCGGACAACCGCTGGTCAGGCTTTTGCTGCCAGCGCCTTGAGTTGGTAGAGGGCGTCGAGGGCTTCGCGCGGGCTCAGGGTGTTGGGGTCCAGCGCCTGCAGCGCATGCTCGACGGCGCCGAGCAACTCAGTTTCAGGCGCCGGCGCTGGCGCAAACAGATCAACCTGCGCGTCATTTTGTGTCGACTGTGCCTCCAGCGCTTCCAGCGTATGGCGTGCCTGATTCAGCACCGACGCCGGCATGCCGGCCAGGCGCGCCACCTGGATGCCGTAGCTGCGGCTGGCTGGGCCGCTCTGGATCTCGTGCAGAAACACAATGTCGCGGCCCGATTCAGCCGCGCTCACGTGCACATTGACGGCGCCGTGGTGCCGGGCCGGAAACCCGGTCAACTCGAAGTAGTGGGTGGCAAACAGGGTGTAGGCCTGGGTCTTGTCATGCAACTGCGTGGCAATCGCCGAGGCCAGTGCCAGACCGTCGAAGGTGCTGGTGCCACGGCCTATTTCGTCCATCAGCACCAGCGAAAGCGGCGTGGCGCCGTGCAGGATTTGCGCGGCCTCGAGCATCTCCAGCATGAAGGTGGACTGGGCGTTGGCCAGATCGTCGGCGGCGCCGATGCGGGTGTGGATGGCGTCGATCGGTCCGAGGCGGCAAGCCGTTGCCGGCACATGACTGCCCATGCTGGCCAGCAGCACGATGACCGCGATCTGGCGCATGTAGGTCGATTTCCCGCCCATGTTGGGCCCGGTGATGATCTGCATGCGCTGGCGTGGTCCGAGGCGCGTGTCGTTGGCAATGAAGGCGCCAGCGCTGGTCTGGGCCAGCCGCATCTCCACCACCGGATGGCGCCCGGCTTCGATCTCCAGACACGGCTCCTTGGCAAACTGCGGCGCGCACCAGTTGAGCGTCAGGGCGCGCTCGGTCAGGGCGCACAGCGCATCCAGCGCGGCCAGCGCCTGCGCCAGTCTGGCCAGCGCCGGCACGTGCACCTGCAACTGGTCAAGCAAAGCCTCGTACAAGAATTTCTCTCGCGCCAGGGCGCGCTCCTGGGCGCTCAGGGCCTTGTCTTCAAAGGCCTTGAGTTCGGGCGTGATGAAGCGCTCGGCGTTCTTGAGCGTCTGACGGCGCCGGTAGTCATCGGGCACCTTGTCAACCTGACCCTGCGTGACTTCGATGAAGAAGCCGTGCACCTTGTTGTACTGAACGCGCAGGTTGGCAATGCCGGTGCGAGCGCGCTCGCGGCCCTCAAGATCGAGCAGAAAGCTGTCGCAGTTGGTTTGAATGGCACGCAACTCGTCAAGTTCAGCGTCAAAGCCGTCGGCGATGACGCCGCCGTCGCGCACCAGCGCGGAGGGCTCCGGCGCAATGGCGCAGCTCAGCAGTTCGGCGCAGCCCGGCGGTGCCAGCAAGGCGAGTGCGATCTGCGTCAGGTAGGCGTCGAGTCCCTGCAACAAGGGTACGAACTGCACGCTCTTCTGCAGCGTGAGCGTCAGTGCCAGCAACTCGCGCGGACGCACCTGGCGCAGCGCGATGCGCGCCGTGATGCGCTCGACATCGGTACTGCCCTTGAGTTGTTCACGCAGCTTGCGCCAGGGGCCGGATGACCCGCTCTGAGCCGTGCCGTCGCGCAGCGCGGCGGTGGCATCGAGCCGCTGCTGCGCTTGCGTTCGGTCCCGGCGCGGACTGAGCAACCAGTTTTTCAGCAGCCGGCTGCCCATGCCGGTCAGGCAGGTGTCGAGCAATGAAAACAGCGTGGGCTGATCTTCACCGCGCAGGGTTTGGGTGAGTTCCAGATTGCGCCGCGTGCTTTGCGGCAGGGTGATGGTGTCGTCGTCGCGCTGTACGCGCAGGCTGTGAAGGTGGGTCAGCGAGCGGCCCTGTGTGTGTTCGGCGTAGCTCAGCAGTGCAGCGGCCGCCGCGTGCGCCTGCGTCAAATCCTGCGCCTGCCACGGCGCCAGGCTGGCGGCCTGCAACTGGGCCAGCAGTTTGCGCTCGCCCAGACCGGCGTCGAACTGCCAGTCCGGGCGCGCTGTGATGCTCAAGGTGGACGCGGTCTGAATCTGGCGCAAACGGGCTTCAAACGCGGGTGTGGCGCCGGCACTGAACAGCATTTCGCCCGGGCTGATGCGCGCCAGCCAATCGGCCAGCTCGTCGGGTGCGCACTCGGCCAGCGCCAGCTCACCCTGCGTGATGCTGAGCCAGGCCAGGCCGCAGCGGTTGCGCGCGCCCTGGTGCACCGCCAGCAGTATGGCCTCGGTCTTGTCGCTCAGCAGTTCCAGGTCGGTCAGCGTGCCTGGCGTCACCACGCGCACCACCTTGCGCTCAACCGGCCCCTTGCCCGTGACCTCGCCGACCTGCTCGCAGATGGCCACCGACTCGCCGAGTTTGATGAGGCGGGCCAGGTAGGTTTCAAGCGAGTGGAAGGGCACACCGGCCATCACGACGGGCTCGCCGGCCGACTGGCCGCGCTGTGTCAGGGTGATGTTGAGCAGGCGCGCCGCCTTTTCGGCATCGGCATAAAACAGTTCGTAAAAATCACCCATCCGGTACAGCAGCAGCGTATCGGGGAACCCGGCTTTCAGGCCGAGGTACTGGGCCATCATGGGGGAATGTTGCTTTGCCGTGTCTGTCATCGGCGGAAGTCTATCAATATCGGGGCGGGTGTCGCCCGCTCACGTTCAATTTTGTGGAGCACCCCGACCATGGGATGCGGTTCAGTGCGTACCTTGCCCGCAGGGTGGTGCGGTATGCTTGTGCCCGTGGCTGCGTTTCCCAGCCTGAGTCTGATCTGCCGCGGATGCAGAATCGGCCCCGACCGACGTCCTTGTTTTTTGATAACGCACATGAATCTTTCAAATCTGGTGTTGTCGCATATCGCCTCAGCCACTGATGTGGCCATCATGGCTGAGTTTCTTGCATTTTGTGCCGTCTTTGGTGTGTCCATCGCATTTTTTTCAAACCGGTTTTTCTTCGGCAACCGGAATCTGGATTCAGATGCGCTGTTTGAGATGGTCGAGCGAAGCATATTCGCGTTTTTGGTGTTCCTGCTGGCGATCACCCTGGGCGATGTCCGTGCCAATTTCAGCAAGGCCGAGGACAGTGTTGTCAGTGAAGCGCTTGAAGTAAGGCAGTACCTTCACCTGCTGGACTTGCAAAAGAGCAGCTTCACAGCCGAGCAGAAGGTCCATCTGAACACCTACCTGAAGGCGGTTGTCGATGATGAATGGCGTTCCCTGGCACAGGCCGAACCGTCCTTGTCCGTTGCTGCCGAACAAGCGATTCTGGGTTTGCGCAAATCGGTGCAGGCACACGTGCAGGTTTCAGGAATGTCGCCCTATGTGGACAAGATACTGGTCTCCCTGTCGCGCCTCGAAAATTCCCGGCTACTGCGCTACCAACTTGCAACTGCGTCCTCTCCGCGCATCTTCTGGCTTTATATTGCCATCCTCATGCTGCTGGGCTGCGTGACAGCGGGGCGTACCAAACTCGACAAGCGACGTGCGGGTGTGCTGGCCGCCTACTTCGGCGCCCTGGGCATGGTCGTCGGTCTCATCATGATTCTGGATCAGCCTTTCCGGGGCGAGACCAGCATTTCAAGCCAACCCTTTCGCCTTGTGCTTGAGCAGATGTTTAGAGCCGGCTAAGTCGATCTGCGCGCGGCAACCCAACACCATGTCCCTTCGCGCCGATTCGCTTGCCGCCCTGCAAATTCACAACCCCTCAGACAAGTGCGCCAGCGTCGGCGCCTTGCACTGCGTTATTTCAGAGTCCGATTGTCTTGAGGAATTTGCCGAGCCGGATCATCTGCCATGCCGGCCCGAGCGCCCGACGCTGCATGCCAGTTTGAAACTGCCGCAGCGATCAGTCCACACGCCTGACGGTCGCGCGGCCCTGATCCATTCGCTGGCGCACATTGAACTCAACGCCATCGACCTGGCCCTGGACATTGTCTGGCGTTTTCCGGGCCTGCCCGCACAGTTTTACCTTGACTGGGCCGTTGTTGCGCAGGAGGAAGCCAGGCATTTCGATTTGCTGGCGAAGCATTTGTCGGCACAGGGCTTTCAGTACGGCGATTTTCCGGCGCATACCGGTTTGTGGGATATGGCAGAAAAGACCCGGGGCGATCTGCTGGCCCGTCTGGCCATCGTGCCGCGCACACTGGAGGCCCGGGGGCTGGACGCATCGCCGCCGGTGCGCGAAAAGCTGCTGGCAGCGGGCGACAGGCGCGCAGCCGACATTCTGTCCATTATTTTGCGGGACGAGATTGGCCATGTCGCGACCGGCAATCGCTGGTACCGCTGGCTTTGCAGTCAGCGTGGCCTGGACCCGATAGCGGCTTACCGGACGCTGGCGCAAAGCTACGGCGTGCCCAAGCCGCGCGGGCCCTTTAATCTGGCTGCGCGCCGTGCTGCGGGTTTCGATGAGATCGAACTGGCAGCCCTTGGTGACCCCCGGGTTTAAATCCGAGCAGGGAAGCGGACAGACGGCCTTCTCCCTCCTGGCATAAGATGCCGGCATTGAAAATTTGAAAGTGTCGTGTGAACTGGTCTGGTCAAAACTCTTCCCCTGATGCATCGCCGCCGGCGTGGAACGCGGACGCCCTGATCATCGACGTGCGATCACCCGGTGAATTTGCGTCGGGTCACGTCGACGGCGCCTTGAATCTGCCGCTCGACCGCTTTGTCGACGGCTATGCCGCTGCGGCGCCGGACAAGTCCCGTCAAATCGTGCTGTACTGCCAATCGGGCGCGCGCTCCGGCCAGGCAGTTCAGTTCCTGGCGCAGCAGGGCTACAGCAAGGTGGTCAATGGCATCTCGCCCGGTGCGGTTGCGCTGAAAACCAATCGCGCTATTCGACGCGGCTAGTCAGAAGCGCAAGGCGCGCCTGCGTTCAGGGCGGGTTCAGCTGGCGCTGGCGGTCCGCGCGCTTGACTTCAAGGTAGCGCCCGCGCTCGACGTCGTGCAACTGGCGCGGAAAGCGCTCGACGGCGCCAAACCATTTGTCCAGGCGCTTCTCGAACTGTTCCGCCGGGGCAACGTCCAGCGCGGCCAGATAGGCTTCAACGGCCAGAAAGTAGCGCATGGCATTGCGCTCGACCAGGCCACGGATGCCGCCAATGTAGTCGGGTGTGCCATCGCTGTGCTGACCCAGGACGGTGAAGCCGACCTTGCCGCGCCCAAACGTTGCCAGGTAGGCCTGCGTCACCAGACGCGTCAGCGAGGTGGTGTCGTAGGCGTAACTGAAATGGAGAAAACTGCGCCCGCCGGCCAAAGCTGTTGCCTGCAACAGGATGCGGTAGTTGCTGGTGCCGAACGGGCCTTGCGCCGAATCGAGTTCGACCTGCAGATAGTCCGGCGTTGCCGCCGTCACCCGGTAGCGCAGCGCCAGGTCGATGGCCTGCTCGATCGGATGGTCAAACTTGCGCACCATGCGCAAGAGCAGGGCAGTGCCTGTCTCGTCCTTGCTTACATGGCACTGTTTGGTGTTGAGGTGCGAGAGCATGATGTCACACCAGTCAGCGGGCTCGTCCAGTGCTTTGCTGACCGCAGCAAACGGATAATTGATTTCGGCATAGACATCGCCCTTGAGCCCTTTGCCGTTGTCGCTCGATTCAAGGTGAATGGGGCGCTGAAACTGGTTATGGGCCAGCGACTCCCGCAGGGACTCGCGCACTGCGCGCAAGCCTTCGGCCGAAGGCGCTTGCGCAAGCGCTGCATAAGCCGGGAGAAGCAAGACGCTGGCACTGACAAGCAGTACGGCCAGCAGCAGGCAACGCAGCCAGTGCTTCGCAGAAACTTCAAAGGTGTGTGCGAACCACATTGGACGGGCAGGGTATTACGTTTACGTTGGCCTGAACGCAAACGGTTCAGGCCTGGGTGAAATCATAACGTGGATCGCCGGTCAACTGCTGCTAACCTTGGTGCATGCCAAAGTCCCAACTTTCACAGCTGTTTTCGCAGCGCCAGTTCATGCGTTTCTGGCTGGCGCGACTCGCCGGCGTCATGGCCAACCAGATGCTCATGGTGGCCGTGGCCTGGCACATGTACGACATCACCAGCAGCGCCTGGGACCTGGGCCTGGTCGGGCTGTTCCAGTTTGTGCCGGCCCTGCTGATGACACTGCCGGCCGGGCACCTGGCGGACCGACTCCACCGCGGACGCATCTTTGCCGCCTGCATGTTGTTGCAGGCCGGCGTGGCGCTGCTGCTGGTGCTGGCGACCCACGGTGGCTTTGCCACGCGTGAATTGATACTTGCCATCTCGGTTGTTCTGGGTGTCGTGCGCGCCTTCCAGATGCCGGCCCAGCAGGCGCTGACGCCTTCGCTGGTGGCGCCGCAGTTGCTGCAGGGCGCCATCGCCCTGAGTTCGAGCGGGATGCAGTTTGCCATCATCTGCGGTCCCGCGCTGGGGGGCTTGCTGTATGTGCGGGGCGCCACCACTGTCTATGCCAGCGCCCTGGTCCTGTTGCTGCTGGCAGGCGGGCTCACGTTCCTGGTGCGATACCAGCATCGCCCCTCCAGTCTGGCGGCGAACTGGGGCACGGTACTCGCGGGATTTTCCTTCGTCTGGCACCGCAAAGTGCTGCTGGGGGCAATCTCGCTGGACCTGTTTGCCGTGCTGCTCGGCGGCGCCACTGCCTTGCTGCCCATTTATGCGCGCGACATTTTGCACACCGGCCCGGTGGCCCTGGGTTTGCTGCGCTCGGCTCCAGCAGCCGGCGCCTTGCTGATGTCGCTGCTGCTGATGCGCTGGCCCTTGCACCGGCGGGTCGGCCATCGGTTGCTGGCGGCGGTGGCCGTGTTCGGTCTGGCCACCGTCGTCTTTGGCCTGTCGGAACATCTCTGGCTCTCACTGCTGGCGTTGCTGATCACCGGTGCGGCAGACAACATCAGCGTGGTGACCCGCCTGACCCTGGTGCAGATGGAAACGCCCGACGAGATGCGGGGCCGGGTTTCGGCCGTCAACTCGATTTTTATCGGCGCCTCCAATCAGCTGGGCGAATTCGAATCCGGCGCCACGGCGGCCTGGTTCGGCCCGGTCGCTTCGGTGGTCATGGGTGGCATCGGGACCGTGCTGGTGGCAGTGGCCTGGCTGCGGCTGTTCCCGACCCTGGCGCGGCGTGACCGGATGGTGTGAAGCTTGCGACAGCCAGGCCAGAAGGCTTAGGCGAGAATGCAAGCCATGACCAGTCAACCCAGTTTCGCCAATTTCGATGATGTCGGGGCCAATGCCGACGACGCCGTTCCCGCAGGCTTTCGCGCCGTCAAAGTCGGCGGCCCTTTCATTTTTCATAACGGGCCGCTGTACGGCAAGTGGGATGGAAAACGACTGCTGCTGGGCTTTCGTGTCGAGCGTCGCCACACCAATCCGCTGAAGATGTGCCACGGCGGCATGCTGGCAACCTTTGCCGACATGCTGATTCCCTGCGCTTCCATGTACCAGGGCGAAACGGCGAGGCGTTTTCTGCCCACCATCAGTTTGCAGATCGACTATATGGGTGCAGCAGCGCTGGGCAGTTGGGTGCAGGGCGAGGCCGATGTGCTGCGCAGCACGCGCAACCTGCTGTTCGGGCAGGGGCTGGTCACGGCCGATGGCGAGCCGGCCCTGCGCGTCAGCGGCATCTTCAAGATGGGACAGCTGATTGAAGACGCCGACGCCAATGATCCCCTGGCTTTGAAGTAAATGGCAAGCACCCGTGTTCCGCTGCGCCAGGACGCCAGCATCATCGCCCTGGTGGGGCTGGCCCACGCCAGTTCGCACTTCGCCCATTTGCTGCTGCCCCTGATGTTTCCGGTGTTCATGAAAGAGTTTGGTTTGAGCTACTCCGAACTGGGCCTTTTGATGACCACTTTCTTTGTTGTCTCCGGTCTCGGGCAGGCCGGCGCCGGCTTTCTGGTCGACCGTCTGGGTGCGCGGCCGCTGCTGTTTCTGGCCACGGGCATCTTCATGCTGGCCAGCGGCGCTGCTTCTCTGGTAACGGGTTACACGGGGCTTTTTCTGGTGGCGGCGCTGGCGGGTCTTGGCAATGCAACCTTTCACCCGGTCGACTTCACGATTTTGAACCAGCGCGTTTCGGCGCCACGGCTCGGCTATGCTTTCAGCGCGCACGGCCTGACCGGCAATCTGGGTTGGGCCGCAGCGCCGCTGTTTTTTGCCACGGTCAGCAGTCTCTACAACTGGCGCACGGCCTACCTGGCAGCGGCGCTGCTGTACCTGTGCATTCTGTTGCTGCTGATCGTGCAGCGTGACAAACTGAGCACGCGCGCGGTGCAGCAGCATCCTGACCAGCCGGCTGAGCACAGCATGGCCTTCATGAAGTTGCCGGTGGTCTGGTGGTGCTTCGGCTTCTTTTTGCTCTCCACCATGACGATGGCGGTAGTGCAAAGCTTTTCGGTATCCATCCTCAAGGCCATGCACGGTGTCAGCATCGAGGCGGCAACCCTGACGCTGTCAGCCTACATGCTGTGCGGCGCGCTCGGCATGCTGGTGGGCGGTTTTGTGGCAGCGCATACCGCCAACAGTGATCGGGTCGTGGCGTTGGCGATGGGCGCGGGCGCAGCCCTGCTGGTGTTGTGCGGTACCGGTGTGCTGGGCGGCACGCTGACCATGGTGGTATTGGCGAGCACCGGTTTTGCGATCGGCATCGGCGGACCTTCGCGCGACATGATGATCAAGAAAGCCACGCCGCAGGGCGCCACCGGAAGAGTCTATGGCATGGTCTATTCGGGCCTGGATACGGGCTTGGCCGTGTCACCGCTGCTGTTCGGCCTGTTCATGGACCGCGGCTGGTACGGCGCAACCTTGTTTGGCGCGGCGGCTGCCTTGTCGCTCAGCGTGGTGGCGGCGCTTGGCGTCGGCCGGCGCACCACTGCGCGAACGCCTGTTGCGGGCTAAGTCCAGACTAAACGGGCCCCAATGCGCCGCTTGTGGCGGGCAGCTTGCGCGTCCTTTGGGCACAATACCGGGCATGAGCTTTTCATCCGATCCCATCATCGCCGGCCATTTGCTGGTTCAATGCCTTGTCGAGCAAGGCGTCACACACGCCTTCGGTGTACCGGGCGAAAGCTATCTGGCGGTACTCGACGGCTTCCACCGCTACCGCGATCAGATCCACTTCATCATCAATCGGCAGGAGGGCGGTGCCGCCTTCATGGCCGAAGCACACGGCAAGCTGACCGGGCGCCCCGGTGTCTGCTTTGTGACGCGTGGGCCTGGGGCGACCAATGCCTCGATCGGGGTCCACACCGCGTTTCAGGATTCGACGCCGATGGTGCTCTTTGTGGGCGATGTAGCCAGCGACACGCGCGACCGCGAGGCTTTTCAGGAAGTTGATTACCTGAGCTTTTTCGGCCCCAGCACCAAGGGCATGGCCAAGCGAGTGGAGCGCATTGACGATGCGCGCCGCATTCCCGAGTACGTGGCACGCGCATTTGCCACCGCCATGAACGGCCGCCCCGGGCCGGTGGTGCTGGTGCTGCCGGAAGACATGCTGACCCAGCTTATGCCGGACCCGGTGCCGCCAGTCATGCCGCGCGTGGCGGCGGTGGAAGCCTGGAGCGACCCCGGGTCGCTGCGCACCCTGCGCCAGATGCTGTTGCAAGCGCAGCGCCCCTTGGTCATTGCAGGCGGTGGCGGCTGGACGGTACAGGCGGCGCAGGCACTGCAGCGCTTTGCCGAAAACTGGAAACTGCCGGTCGGCAATGCGTTTCGCTTTCAGGACACCTTTGACAACCACCATCCGCAGTACGCCGGTGATGTCGGCATCGGCATCAACCCGCTGCTGGCGGCGCGCGTCCGGGAGGCCGACCTGATCCTGGCGATCGGTCCGCGCCTGGGCGAGATGACCAGCGGTGGCTACACCCTGATCGAAGCACCGCGACCGAAGCAGAAACTGGTGCACCTGCACGCCAGCGCGGAAGAACTGAACCGGGTCTACCAGGCCGATCTGGCAATCAACGCCAGCATGAACGCGGCGGCACGCTCGCTGGAGGTGCTAAGCGCTCCGCCCACGCTGGCCTGGGAGGCGTGGACGCAAGCCTGCCACGCCGACTACCTGGCCAACCTGGTGCCGCAGAAACTGCCGGGTGACATCGACATGCCGGCCATCGTGGCAAGCCTGCAGCAGCATCTGCCAGAGGATGCCGTGCTGACCAATGGTGCCGGCAACTTCGCCAGTTGGGTGCACCGCTACTACCGCCATCACGGCCTGGCCAAGGGCTTCAAGACGCAACTGGCGCCGACCAACGGCGCCATGGGCTACGGCGTGCCGGCCGGCATTGCTGCGGCCATCACGACAGGGCGACTGGTCTTTACCATCGCCGGCGATGGTGACTTTCTGATGAACGGACAGGAACTCGCCACCGCCGTGCAGTACGGTGCCAAAACCATCATCGTGCTGCTCAACAACAGCATGTACGGCACCATCCGCATGCACCAGGAGCGCGAATACCCGGAGCATATAAGCGGCTCCGGCCTCAGCAACCCTGACTTTGCGGCGCTGGCGCGCGCCTACGGCTATGCCGGCGTGCGCATCGGCCGCACGGCCGAGTTCGAGCCCGAACTGCTGGCGGCGCTGGCGCGCAGCCAGGGCACGCTGATCGAAATCATGCTGGACCCGGAAGTGATCAGCACCCGGGGCACGCTGTCGGCCATCACGCAGGCGGCGCTGGGCCGGAAGAAATAGCCATGGTGCGCCTGCGCATCGTTGATTCCATCACGCAGTTGGGTCCGCAGGACGCTGACTGCCTGGCGGTCAGCGGCTCCCACGGCGGCATCAGCTCGGCGCGTTATGCGCTGGCCGCGCGGCCCCGGCTCAGCGTCTTCAATGACGCCGGCGTCGGCAAGGACGAAGCCGGACTGGCAGCACTGCCGTTCCTGCAGGCCCATGGGCTGGCCGCCTGCACCGTGGCGCACACCAGCGCCCGCATCGGCGAGGCCGACAGCACACGCAAGGATGGCGTCATCAGCCATGTCAATGCGCTGGCGCAGGCCTTGGGTGTGAGCGCGGGGCAGCCTTGCCAGGCCGTCATCGACGCCTTGGCAGGGCTGCGCTAGTCCGCACTAACGGGGTATCGAGCGTGTCAAACGCTCGCAGGTCATGCCATGTGAATGCCGTGGGAAGCGATGGCTTTCCTCAGCAGATCCAGAGCCGTTGCGAAATCAAAGTTGTGAATCGCGTCGGCCATCGGCGCATAAGATTCACCCATGGCAGCGCGCATCAATTGCGCATTGGCGGCAAAGGTGTCAATACTGGTGAAATCATCGGTCATCAACTGCGCAGAGAGCCGCTTGCACAGGGTCTGCAATTGCACTGTATCGACTGCTGCAGTTGCTGGCGTCGGCTCTTCAGGTGGCAGGCTTTTTGCGATCGAATCAAGCAGCTCTGTCAGTTGCTTCGAGACGGCTGCCTGCAGAGCATTGAGGCGTTGCGGTTCTTCGCGCTGCCGGACGGCAACTTCGAGACGCTCGGCCTGGCTGCGCAGACCGGTGGCGCCAATCTGCGCGGAAAGTCCCTTGAGCGTATGCACCAGCCGCTCGGCAGCTTGCCAGTCCGCCTGTGCACGTGCCGCGATCAGTTGCGCCGGGAATTCCTGTTGTTCTGTCGCGAACTTGCGCAGCAGGGAGACATAGAGTGACTGACGTCCGAGCGCATGGTGCAAACCCTGCTTCATGTCGAGCCCTGCAACAGGCGCGAGCGCAGGAAGCGTCTGCGCAACCCGGGACGGCAACCTTCTGGCCAATGCGGTGATTGCCGCTGCGCTGCCGGGCTGAACCCACCTGGCAAGCGTGCGCACAAGCTGATCCGGATCGATGGGCTTTGTCACATGGTCGTTCATGCCAGCATCCAGGCAGCGTTCCCGGTCCCCGGCCATGGCATTGGCCGTCATAGCCACGATCGGCAGGTCTGAACATTGCGGCAGCTTTCGGATCTCGCGTGTTGCGTCCAGGCCGTCCATCACCGGCATCTGCATGTCCATCAGAATCACGGCATAAGGCTCCACGGATTGCAGGATCTTTGCCAAGGCGATGGCGCCATTCCCGGCAAGCTCGACAACAAAGCCCGCCGACTGCAGCAATTCGGCAGCAACTTCCTGATTGAGCTCATTGTCTTCGACCAGCAACACACGCTTGCCCGCGAACGGTCCCGGATCGGTAGCGGCCATGGCGGGCTCCAGGCTGCGCGCCTGTGCCGCATCAGTCTTGCCCAGCGTGCGCATCACGCTTTCGAACAGCAGAGACGCGCTAACCGGCTTGACCAGCAAGTCCTCGATGCCTGCGGCTTTGGCCGATTTCATGATCTCGTCGCGTCCGTAGGCCGTAACCATCAGCAGATGGGGCGGTTGGGCCAGCGCCAGGGAGCGAATCTGCGCGGCCGTGGCGATGCCGTCCATCCCCGGCATCTGCCAGTCCAGAAAGACGATCTCGTAGGGCTCGCCTGCCAGAGCAGCGCGGCTCACCTCTGCCGCGGCCTGCGCTCCAGACGAAAGCGTCGCCACGACAAACGTCATGCTGCGCAACTGCTCGGCAATGATTTCGCGCGCATGTGCGTTATCGTCCACAACCAGGACGCGTCGGCCGCGCAGATCCGGTTCGGGCAACAAGCTGCTTTCACTTGCCTCACCGCGTCGGACCCTGGCCGTAAACCAGAATGTGGAGCCGACACCAAGCTCGCTCTCCAGTCCCACCTGCCCCCCCATCAGTTCGGCAAGCTGCTTGGAGATGGCCAGACCGAGTCCGGTGCCGCCGTACTTGCGCGTGGTTGACGAGTCGCCTTGCTGGAAACTTTGGAACAAGTGCTTCTTTTGCTCCGCAGTGATGCCGATACCGGTATCGCGCACGGAAAATTTCAGGGTTAATTCATGCTCCAGGGCCTCTTCCTGCGTCACTCGAATCGCAATTTCGCCGCTATCGGTGAACTTGACGGCGTTGCTGGCGAAGTTGATCAGGACCTGGCCCAGGCGCAAGGGATCGCCAATCAGATGGTTCGGAACCTCGCTGGCGACATCGACAATCAACTCCAGTCCCTTGGCCGCAGCCTTTTCGGCAATCAGTCCGGCCACGTTGTCGAAAACCTGGCTCAGATCGAATGCGATGTTTTCCACCGTCATCTTGCCGGCTTCAATCTTGGAAAGATCGAGGATGTCATTGATGACGCCCATCAGGTGCTGGCTCGAGCCCTGGATCTTCTTCATGTAGTCGCGCTGGCGTGGCGTCAGCTCTGTCTTCATGGCCAGGTGCGACATGCCGATGATGGCGTTCATCGGGGTGCGGATTTCGTGACTCATATTGGACAGAAAATCCGACTTCATACGTGCAGCGGCCTCGGCCAGTGACTTGGCGTTGCGCATCTGCTCGATGGAGGCGCGTTCGGCGGTAATGTCGTCAATCACGCATACCATGCCCTTGGACCGATCTGCCGGGTCGACCGCTGAGCCAGTCAATCGCGCCCAGAAACGGCTCCCGTCCTTGCGCATGAGTTGCTCGTCACGGCGATGAACTTCGCCGCGCCACATCTGTTCGTAAGCGTCGCCGCCGCCGGCAATGTTGGCTGCCTCGTCGACATACCAGATTGCGGTCGGCTTGCCGAGCATCTCGCCAATCGGCCAACCGAACAACTCATGCATTCTGTGGTTACAGCGCGCGAAGACACGATCTATGATGAGTGCGATGCCGCAACTGGCAGTGTCGAAGATGGCCTGCTGTTCCTCGTTGACCAGGCGCAGCTCGTCGGCTGCAGCGCGCTCGTTGCTGATGTCTTCCACGATGCCGACCATCCCCTTGGAAAGATCGGCAACATCGATCGCACGGCCCGACATGCGTGCCCAGAATCGGCTGCCATCCTTGCGCGTCAGTTCCCGTTCAGCCAAATCAACCTTGCCATGGTTGACCCGGGCGTAGACTTCCTGGCCGACCGTGGTGTAGGTCTTCTCGTCCGGGTACCAGATTCTCGTTGTCTGGCCGATCTGCTCGCCGAGCTCGTAGCCCATCATTTCGTCCAGGGTGCGGTTACAGCGCACAATGATCCGGTCGCGCAACAGCACCATGCCAACGCCGGCCGCCTCAAACAGTGCGCCCTGTTCCTGCAGGGCGGCATGGAGCTCATTGGTGCGGCTCACTACAAGCTCTTGCAGGTGCAGACGATGTTGATCCAGTTCATCCAGCATCCGTTTTTTATCGGTGATGTCTTCCTTTATCGCCAGGTAATGCGTGATGTGGCCATCCGGTTGGCGTATCGGTGCGATGTTGGCCAGCTCCACGAAATCGCTGCCGTCCTTGCGCCGGTTGATCAGTTCGCCGCGCCAGGCCTGCCCGGCTGACAGCTTGGCCCACATCTCATCGTAAGTGGACTTCGGTGTGCGATGGGACTGGAGCAGGCGCGGGTTTTGTCCAAGCGCTTCTTCCCGGCTGTAACCTGTGTTGCGAATGAAGGCGGTATTCACGTACTCGATCTTCGCTTCCAGGCTGGTAATCACGATGCTCTCCGGACTTTGCTCGACCACCAGCGACAATTTGCGCAGCTCGGCGTGGTTGGCATTCAGGGCAACGCGGGTGCGCAGTGTGCGAATGCCAAAGGACAGGTCGTTGGCCAACTCGTTGAGCAGTTCGACTTCCGCAGCACTGAACGCATCGTATTCGCGCGAATACAGACTCAATGCGCCAAAGCATTGATCGTTCTCACCCAGCAAAGGCAGAGAAATGGCCGCCGCGTAGCCACGCTGCAACGCGTCCTCGCGCCAGGGCGCCACTGTCGGGTTGGTGCGGATGTTCTGTGCCGCTACGGTGCGGCGCTCGCGAATCGCTGTTCCAGTCGGGCCCCGTCCGCGTTCCACATCGGCCCACGTAATCTGTGCCGATTTGAGATAGCCGTCAGCGAACCCGAAACTTGCCACCGGGCGTACGGTGCGGGCTTCGTCATTCTCGGAAAATCCGACCCAGGCCATCTGATAACCTCCGGTCTCCACCGCGAGATGGCAGACGTCCTGCATCAACTGGTCCTCGTCCTGCGAGCGGATCAGCAACTGGCCGCATTGCCTGGCGGTGCGCAGGGCTCGATCAGCCAGTTTCAACTCCCTTTCGGCACGCCGGCGCTCCATGACAGTGGTCATGCGCTGGGCCAGAGCCTCAAAAAGGGATTGCTCCTCTGCCAGAAACGGCGCGCCAGCGTCTGCCGGCAGGGTCGAGGTGTAGCTCAGGCCCAGCTGGTCGGGCTGTTCCGGCGTGCCGCCAAAGCACACGCTCAATTGCTCGCCGGCAGCGCTGCCGCCATAGCGACGGCCTTTGCACTCTATCCAGCCTGCGGCGATCTCCGGATAGCGCATCGCCGCCGGCAGACGTCGCGCGACAGCCTCAAGCGTCTGGTCCAGATCCCGGCTGTCGTCCTCAGTGAGTGTCAGGACATCGTAGAGGCACGACAACTCCTTCATCCGCTCACCCAGATCGTACTGCGCCTGGTGTTGCGACATGCTGGTTTCGCGGAAGGACAGCACGGCGTGAGCCAGGTCACTGACCAGGCCACTCCTGCTTTCTGCCAGTAGTCGCACGCTGGGCAGCGCTTGCGGGTTCACAACGCCCTTGGACAACTCATCGAGTGCCGAGGTCAGTGTGGACAAGCGACCTGTCAGGCGCAGGATCAGACGCAGCCATACCAGCGTCAGCATCAGCATCAACACACCACCGATCACGGCGTTCTGCATGGTTTGCGCCTGAACGCTTTTCTCCCGCGCTTCGCTTCGCACTGCCATCTGTTCGTTGAGGCCAACGGCAACCGCGCGCACCAGTTGTGAGATGTGCTGCTGGCTGAGGGCCGCCTGATAGGCGTGGCTCATGGCGCTGGACGGATCGATCATGGCCAGGTCAGTCGCCTGCAGGATGGCGCTGCGATAGGCCCGAAAGTTCAGCTGCAAATCCCGCAGGTTCTCTTCGCCCACGGCGTCCTTCGCATCTGCCAACTGTTGCTCCAGCGCAGCAAGCTGGTTCACCAACTGCGAATGAATACGGTAGGCCCCGGCCTGGTCGATTGTTCCCGCATGGGCCTGCTCCAGCAGATTGGCCGCCCGCTGCTGAACCGCAGCGATTTCGCTGGCGACATTCCTGGTGAGCCTCAGCTTTTTCTGGTCCTGAGCGGCTTCGGCGACAGCGACGCGATGGTCATTGCTCAGTTCAAGAAACGACACCAAGTTGAGCCCGCCCGCAAGCAACGCTACAAACGCTACCGGCAGGAAGAGGGCCAGTAGATAAGGTGATATCAGTTGCTTTAACCGTTTCATTTTTGCCCCTTGCGCAAGAGCTCGTCCCAAAGCGCAGGGGGAATGCTGGCGATGATCGGTGCCTTCTGTTCATCGGTCAGATTGGCTGTGTACATCAGCAAGTGGTCGATCGTGAACGGTTTGCCGGGTAAGGCGGCGATAGTGGTTTCCTTGGCGCGGCACAACGGACTGATACGGATCTCGTTGATGGGTAAGCGCGCCTTGCGGATCGATTCGCCCACGCGCCTGGCGAGCTGGCGTCCTGCGTCAGTCAATGGTCGCTGGGTGCTGCAATCGTTCAGGTCGACGGCGGGCAGCCGGTCGGGACGGCTGTTGTCGGTATAGCCGTGGCGCAGATAGAGGACGAAACCGCCATTGCGGACTTTTGCCAGCAGTTCTGCGCTGGCGGGAACTTCAACGAACTTGACCTCAATCGGTGGCAATGCCAAATTTTCGGCGTGGGATGCCCAGGCTGAAACAGCCAACAGCGCCAAGACAAGCATTGAACGCGGGAGCAAACGTCTGTTCATTCGGTTCTTCCTGCGATTGCGTGGGCGTCACTGTGGCGAGGGTTCCGGGTCGGCGAATCGTTCGGCGATCTCGGAAAACTCCTTGCGGCAGGCCAGGAATGCATTCACCACTTCCGGGTCAAAGTGAGTGCCGCTCCCTTCCTGAATGATGTGTGTTGCTTCTTCCAGCGGGATTGGCGCCTTGTAGACACGCCGGCAGGTCAAAGCGTCAAACACATCGGCCAGTGCCATCAGCCTGGCCGATGCTGGTATGGCGTCGCCGGCGAGTCCATTCGGGTAGCCATTGCCGTCCCATTTCTCATGATGGCAGAGGGAGATCTCGGTAGCGGCCTTCATGAAGGCAAACGCACCAACCGCCTGTTCGGCTGCGTTGTCATCGGCTCCGGCGATTGCCTGTTGCATGGCCTTGTTGATGGCGTCCGCACCAATCCGGGCGTGCGTCTTCATGGTCTCGAATTCCTCGGCAGTCAACTTGCCGGGCTTGAGCAGTATGGCGTCGGGGATGCCGACTTTTCCAATGTCATGCAAGGGAGCGGCCTTCACCACCATGGCAAGACGGTTGCCAGCGAGGGCCTCCCGAAAGCGTTCATGGTGCATCAGATGCCGGGCCAGCAGTTCCACATAGAACTGGGTGCGCACAATGTGGTGGCCGGTTTCGTTGTCACGCGCCTCGGCCAGACAGGCCAGTGCCCGCACATTGAGGTCCTGGATCAGGATGTTCTCGTGCATGCGCCGCGCAACCTCGCGTTCGAGCCAGTCGTTTTCATTGGTCAGGCGGTCGCGCGCCTGCTTCAGTTCAAGTTGGGTGCGCACCCTCGCCAGCACAATTGCCGGGTTAAAGGGCTTGGTGATGTAATCCACGGCGCCCAATTCCAGCCCCAGTTGCTCGTCTTCCGAGGCCGACATGGCTGTGATGAAGATGACCGGAATCTGGCGTGTGCTCGCGTCGGCGTGCAGGCGCCGGAACACCTCGTACCCGTCCATCTCGGGCATCATGACGTCAAGCAGGATGATGTCGGGGCGTGGGTCTGTTCCGGCCACCCGCAAGGCGCGTTCCCCCGAGTTGGCCGCACGAATCCGGTACTGATGTTTGAGCAATTCGCCCAGAACCGTCAGGTTTTGCGGCGTGTCATCGACGATCAGGATGGTCTGCGCCGGTGTGCTGCCTTCTTGACTAATGTGCGAAGTGCTTGCTGGCATGACCTTGCTCGATGATGGAATGGCGAAATGATAGTCCAGCTCACGGGAAAAGTCTCTACGCCAGCAACAGAAAAAGCCGGTCGAAACCGGCTTTTTCATGGGAAGCGTTAAAGCCTACTCCTTGATGTCGACACCGTAGAAACTGTGGCGGCCAAACGGGCTGAGCTTGAAGTCGATGACTTCCTTGCGCACCGGTTTGAGCTGCACAGCGTGCGCGATGGTGAACCAGGGCGCTTGTTCCTTGAAGATCACCTGAGCTTGCTCGTAGAGCTTGGTGCGTGCTGCCGGGTCGCTGACGACCTTGGCTTTTTGCACCAGATCTTCAAACGGCTGGAAGCAGAACTTGGCCACGTTGCTGCCATTGGTCTTGGCCGCGTCACAGCCGAGCAGGGTGTGCAGGAAGTTGTCGGGGTCACCGTTGTCACCGGTCCAGCCCAGCATGCCCATCTGGTGTTCGCCCGCCTGCATGCGCTTGCGGTACTCGCCCCATTCAAAGCTCTTGATCTCGGCCTTGACGCCGATCTTGGCCAGATCAGCCTGCATCAGTTCAGCGATGCGCTTGGCGTTCGGGTTGTAGGGGCGCTGCACCGGCATGGCCCAGAGATCGGTGGTGAAACCATCGGCCAGGCCGGCAGCAGCCAGCAGTTTCTTGGCGGCCGCGGGGTCAAACGGATCGTCCTTGATCGCGTTGTTATACGACCACTGGGTTGGCGGGATCGGATTCTTGGCCGCCACACCGGTGCTCAGGTAAACCGCGTCCACGATCGCCTGCTTGTTGATGGCCATGTTGACGGCCTTGCGCACGCGCACATCGTCGAACGGCTTCTTGGTCGTGTTGTAGGCCAGGTAGCCGACATTCAGGCCAGCCTGTTCCAGCACCTGGACCTTGGCATCCTTGCGCATGGCTTCCAGATCAGCCGGGTTGGGGTAGGGCATGACATGGCACTCGCCCTTTTGCAGCTTGGCCCAGCGCACCGAGGCGTCCGGCGTGATCGAGAACACCAGGTCGTCGATCTTGGCCTTGCCGCCGTAGTAGTCGGCGAAAGCCTTGTAGCGGATGACCGCGTCCTTCTGGTACTGCACCAGGTAGAACGGACCGCTGCCGATCGGCTCCTGGTCGATCTTCTCGGGCGTGCCGGCTTTGAGCATGGCATCGGCGTATTCCTTGGACTGCACGCCAGCGTATTCCATGGCCCAGCCCGACAGGAAGGGCGCCTCAGGCTTGTTCAAGGTGATCTTGATGGTCATGTCATTGACCTTCTCCGCCGACTTGATCAGCTTGTCCATGCCCATGTCGTTGAAATACGAGTGATTGGCGCTGGTGACCTTGAAGTAGGGATTGCTTTCCTTCCACTGGCGCTCGATGGCAAACAGGATGTCATCGGCGTTCATGTCGCGTGTCGGTTTGAAGTTCTTGTTGGAGTGCCACTTCACGCCCTTGCGCAGGAAAAAGGTGTATTCCTTGCCGTCAGGGGAAACAGTCCAGCGCTCGGCCAGACCGGGGACGACCTTGGTGCCGCCGCGCTCGAAGTCAACCAGACGGCTGTAGATCTGGCTGTTGGCATCAAACGAAGTGCCGGTCGTATTGACCCCCGGGTAAAAGTTCTCCGGACTGCCTTCCGAGCAGAATACCAGCGTTTTAGCGCTGACGGGCGTCAGCGCCAGCAGGGCCGGCAGCGCCAGCGCGCACAGAACCGTGCGCTTCAACGCAGGGCTTGGGTGGGATGGGAACATCTTGTGGACTCCTTCTTGGGTAATGCTGCTAGGCAGCGGTTTGGATAAATTGTTCGGCCTCGTGACAGGCCACCTGTCGTCCGGACAGCAAGCGTAATACCGGACGCTCGATCTGGCAACGCGGCGTCACGTTCGGGCAGCGGGTCGAAAAGACGCAGCCGCTGGGTGGGTTCAGGGGCGAGGGCAGTTCGCCCTTGAGGACTTGGTGCTTGCGCGCGGCGCCGCTGCCCAGGATGCCCGGCGTCGAGGCCAGCAGGGCTTGGGTATAGGGATGCAGCGGCTGCGCAAAGATGGTTCTTTTCTCGCCCTGTTCCACTGCATGACCGAGGTACATCACCAGCACCTCATGCGCAATGTGGCGCACCACGCCCAGGTCGTGCGAGATGAACAGATAGGCCAGGCCGAGTTCCTGCTGCAGGTCGGCCAGCAGATTGAGAACCTGGGCCTGGATCGAGACGTCAAGCGCCGAGACTGGCTCGTCGGCCACGATCAGCGAGGGTTTGAGCATCAGGGCGCGCGCGATCGCGATGCGCTGGCGCTGGCCACCGGAGAACATGTGCGGGTAGCGCTCGTAATGTTCGGGGCGCAGACCGACCAGGGCCAGCATGGCGCGGGCCTGCTCGGCGCACTCGGGGGCCGACAGGTCTGTGTTGATCTCGAGCGGCGCTTCGAGGATGGCGCCAATCTTCTTGCGCGGGTTGAGCGAGCCATAGGGGTTCTGGAACACCAGTTGCACGGTACGGCGCAGCGCGTGGCGGGCCTCCCGGGCGGCGTTCATCACATCAACACCATTGAGGCTCAACTCACCGGCACTGGGCTTTTCGATCAGCGACACCATGCGCGCCAGCGTCGACTTGCCGCAGCCCGATTCACCCACCACGGCCAGCGTCTTGCCAGCCTGCAGCGTGAAAGAGACGCCGCCGACCGCCTGCAGGTGGTCAGCCGGTTTGAGAAAACCGCGGCTGATGCGGTAGACCTGGCGCAGGTCGCGCGCGACAACGACGGGCTTCGCTGTATCGCTCATGTCGCGGCTCCCAGCGGATAGCAGCAGCGCACCGTGCCGGCCTGCCAGGGCTGCAGGCTCGGGCGTTGGGCGCGGCAGTCGGCCGTGACATAGGCGCAGCGCGGCGCGAACAGGCAACCGTCGGGTCGGTCGTAAAGGCCGGGCACCATGCCGGGTATGGTGGCCAGGCGCGTCAGACCGTCGCTGCGCTCGGGCATGGCGGCCATCAGCGCCTGCGTATAGGGGTGCTGCGGCGCAGTGAACAGATCCTGCGCACTGCGCTCTTCCATGATCTGCCCGGCATACATGACCGCGACGCGCTGCGCCATCTCGGAGACCACGCCCATGTTGTGCGTGATCAGCACCAGTGCCATGCCACGTTCTTTCTGCAGGTTTTGCAGCAGGTCCAGGATCTGGGCCTGGATCGTGACATCCAGCGCCGTGGTTGGTTCGTCCGCGATCAGCAGTTTGGGGTTGCAGGCAATCGCCATGGCGATCATGACGCGCTGGTTCATGCCGCCTGACATCTGGTGCGGGTAGTCCTTCAGGCGGCTCTCGGGCGCGGGGATGCCGACCTGTTCCAGCAACTCGATGGAGCGCTTGTGCGCGGCCTTGGTATCCATGTGCAAATGCAGTTTCAGGGTTTCAGCCAGCTGAAAGCCGATCGTGAAGCAGGGGTTCAGGCTGGTGGTGGGATCCTGAAAGATCATCGCCACATCCTTGCCGGTGAGCTTGCTGCGCTCGCTGTTGGAGAGCGCCAGCAGGTCATGCCCGTCAAAGCGCAACTTGTCGGCACGCACCACGCCGGGATAAGACACCAGACCCATCAGCGCCATCATGGTGACGCTTTTCCCCGAGCCGGACTCGCCCACAATGCCCAGCACGTCACCGGCTTGCAAGGAGAGGCTGACGCCCTCGACCGCGTGCATCACGCTGTCTTTCGACGGAAAGTCGACTGAGAGGTTTTCGATTTCGAGCAGGGCCATGGGAGCAACAGTCAGCGTTTGAGTTTGGGGTCGAACGCGTCGCGCAATCCGTCGCCCAGCAGATTAAAGGCCAGCACCGTCAACAGAATCGCCAAGCCGGGGAAGGTCACCACCCACCAGGCGCGCAGCACAAATTCACGCGCATCGGCCAGCATCGTGCCCCATTCGGGCGAAGGCGGCTGCGCTCCCAGGCCAAGAAAGCCGAGCGCCGCAGCGTCCAGGATGGCGGTCGATATACCCAGAGAGGCCTGCACGATCAAAGGCGCGGTGCAGTTGGGCAACACTTCATTGAACATCAGGCGCAGGTGGCTGGCGCCGTTCATGCGCGCGGCCGTCACGTAGTCCTTGGCCATCTCGGTGATGACGGCGGCGCGTGTGATGCGCACATAGTGCGGCAGCACCACGATGGCCACGGCCAGCATGGCATTCATCAAACCCGGGCCGAGAATGGCGACGATCACGATCGCCAGCAGCAGGCTGGGCAGCGTCAGGATGATGTCCATCAGGCGCATCACGGCGATCTCAAAGATGCCGCGGAAGTAGCCGGCAGTCAGGCCCAGTACCGTGCCCATGATGACGGAGAGAGCCACCACCGCCAGACCGATGGCCAGCGAGAGGCGCGCGCCGTGAATCAGGCGCGAGAGGATGTCGCGGCCGATGGCATCGGTGCCGAGCCAGTGCGCGCTGGAGCCGCCTTTTTGCCAGGCCGGTGGATTGAGGAACACGGCCGAGTCGGTCAGGTCCGGCGCGTAGGGCGCAACCAGCGGCGCGAACGCGGCCAGCAGCAGGACGACGACCACGATGAAGAGGCCGGTCAAGGCGCCGCGATTGGCGCTGAAATAGCCCCAGAATTCGCGCAGCGGACGCGGCGGCTCCAGGCCGGTGGGCACAGCAAGCTCAGGTGTTTGGGCTGTCATCGTCAGTGTCTTATGCGCGGGTTGATGATGCCGTAGGTGACGTCTACCAGCAGGTTGACGGCCATAACAATGATGCCCAGCAGCAGCATGCCGCCCTGCAGGACGGGATAGTCGCGCCGGCCGATGGCCTCGATCATCCACTTGCCGACACCGGGCCAGGAGAAGATGGTCTCGGTCAGGATGGCGCCGGTGAACAGCACGCCGACCTGCAGGCCGATCACCGTGACCACCGGAATCAGCGCATTGCGCAAGGCGTGCAGCGCGACCACGCGCAGATTCGACAGGCCTTTGGCGCGTGCTGTGCGGATGTAGTCCTCGCCCAGCACTTCAAGCATGGCCGAGCGCGTCATGCGGGCGATCACCGCCAGCGGATTGGTGCCGAGCACGATGGTGGGCAGGATCAGATGGGTGGCGGCCGACCAGAAGGCGGCCTTGTTGCCGGCCAGCAGGGTGTCGACCAGCAGGAAACCGGTGACGGGCTCAATGAAATGCGTGAACGAGATGCGGCCGGACACCGGCGTCAGGTCGAGTTGCACGGAAAACAGCAGGATCAACAGCAGGCCCCACCAGAAAATAGGCATTGAGTAGCCGGTCAGCGAGACGCCCATGACACCATGGTCGAGTACCGAGTTGCGCTTCACCGCGGCCAGAATGCCGGCCGGAATGCCCAGTACCAGCGCAAACAGAATGGCGGAAACCGCCAGTTCGATGGTGGCGGGAAACAGGGCGACAAACTCGGACAGCACCGGCTCGTGCGTGATGATGGACTTGCCGAGATCACCCTGCAAAACGCGGCCGATGTAAATGCCGTACTGAACCAGTACCGGACGGTCCAGACCATATTCCTTGAGCAGGATCGCATGCCGTGTTGCGTCGATGCCGCGCTCACCGGCCAGCGTTTCAATCGGGTCGCCAGGGACCAGGCGTATCAGGAAGAACGCCACCAGCGTCATGCCGATGAAGGTCGGAATGATCAGGCTGAAACGGGTTAGCAGAAATCGCAACATTGGTTTGGTTTGAATTTCCAGGCGAGGGCTGCATCATGCCAGAACAAAAAAGGCCGACTTGCGTCGGCCTTTGTCGTAAACAGTGAAGACTGTTTACTTGAGGTGCTTGCCGATCAGGCCAGCCATCTCGAACATGGACACCTGTGCCTTGGCGAAGACTTCCTTCAGCTTGGCATCGGCATTGATCATGCGCTTGTTGACGGCGTCCTGCAGCTTGTTCTTCTTGATGTAAGTCCACAGCTTGCTGACCACTTCCGTACGCGGCAGCGGGTTCGCACCAACGACAGCGGCCAAAGCGGCGCTGGGTGTCAGGGCTTTCATGAACGCTGCGTTCGGAGTGCGTTTCTTGGCCGGAGCCTTCTTCGCAGCTACCTTCTTGGCCGGAGCGGCCTTCTTGGCGGGAGCCGCTTTCTTAGCGGGTGCTGCCTTCTTCGCTGGAGCCTTGGCGGCTACTTTTTTGGCGGGTGCTGCCTTTTTTGCAGGTGCAGCTTTCTTTGCCGGAGCGGCTTTTTTAGCCGGTGCTTTCGTTGCAGTTGCCATGATTTATTGTCCTTCTAGAAGTTGATTAATCACCAGCGAAAAACTGCTTCTTCACTGGCAAAGCGGATGCTACTGGAGAAATGCCTTGTTTCCAAGGGGAAAAATCAATTTTTCACTCGAAACTGTTGTTTTTTTTGAGGTGGATTTCCCGGACGCTTCCCTCTGAAAACCAATTAAGCCTTGATTTGGCGCTGCAAACAGTTCACGCAGTGCAGCAGATGCAGCGATCAAGACCGCGCCAGGACAGGATATTCTCTGCCTGCGTGCCCGTTGTGAGGCGCTGCAGTACGCGATAAATTTGCCAACCTGAGGAGTAAGCGAGCATGACCCCATCTTTTGCCACCTGTGACCTGTGCGACGCGCACAAAAACGATTTACCCTCTGAATTCCGGGTGTTGCCGCCCGTGTTTCGTGATTTTGGCCAGCTTCGCAAGTTCTGCGGACCGGTTGTGACGCTCAAGTGCTTCGAGGACAACACGCTGGTCAAGGCAACGCTGGACTTGCCCGGCTACGAGGATGGGCCAGACGGGCGCGTTGGCAAGGTGCTGGTGGTCGACGGTGGCGGCTCGCTGCGCCGGGCCTTGCTCGGCGGCAATCTGGGTGCTGCAGCCGCGCGCAACGGCTGGGCCGGCGTGGTGATCGACGGCTGTGTGCGTGATGTGGCAGAGCTGGCGCTGCTGGGCGTCGGCATTCGCGCACTGGCCAGCATGCCGCTGCCGACCGAGAAGCGCAACGAGGGTCAAAGAGATGTTCCGGTGCAGATCCAGGGCATCTGGGTGCGCCCGGGCGACTGGCTTTATGCCGACGAAGACGGCATGGTGCTCAGCGCGGGTCGTCTGGTCTGATAAGCGGGCCTGGCTGCGCGCGCGCCGGCAGCGTGGCCAGCAGTAGCCCCAACAGGGCAATGGCAAAGGCCAGCACTTGCATCTCGCTCAGGGTTTCCCCCAGGATTAGTACGCCAACCAAGGCGCTGGTGATGGGCAACATGACCGTGAAGACGCCGGCCCTGGCCGCTGGCACAGTCTTCAGACCCGTCATCCAGAGCCAGACCGTCCAGACGCTGGCAGCCAGTGAATAAAAGAGCAGCAGTCCCCAACTGCCGACAGCCACGCTGCTGAAATCAAATCGCAGCGCGGCGTAGAGACCAAAAGGCGTCATCAGCACGAAGCCCCAAAGATTGATCAGTGCCGTGATCCGCTTGGGGCTCAGGGTCCCGGTGAGTTTCTTGCCAATCACGGCGTAAGCTGCTTCACAGACGACTGCGCCAAACAGCAGCAGATTGCCCCATAGCTCGCTGCCGGGCGCACCTGCAAGCGCCGTCGCTGGCGCGCCTGGCGCCGACTTGGACAGCGCCAACAGCGCGATGCCGAACGCGGCGCAGGCAATGGCCGCCCAAACCCGCAGACCGATGCGCTCGCGCAGGAACAGCCAGCTCAGCAGGGCGACCACCGCCGGAATGGCAGCCATGATGACACCGGCGGAGACGGCGCTGGTCATGCTGACGCCGTACAACATGCACAGCGAGAACAGAAAATTGCCGAGCAGCGATTCCAGGAAGATCAGTTTGTGCAGCGAGCGGCTCAGCGGCGCCTCGTCGGCTGGCCTGCGCAACCAGTGCGGCATGGCCAGCCCCCCGATGCCAAAGCGCAGCCAGGCCAGCAGAAAGACGGGCAGGGCGGCGACCAGCGGCTTGGACAGTGCCACATAGCTTCCCACCAGCGACATGCTCAGGGCCAGCAGCAGGTAGGCGGACAGGTTTTTGCTTCGTGTGGACAAGGGTTGGGGCGGGTGTTAAAGCCCCGCATCATGCCTGAGCCCGGCAATGGCTTGGCGTGCACCGCGCAAATTGGCACCAGTGGCCGGCGCCAAACTGCGGTACCGTGCGTCAACACCACAGCGGGAAATTTTCATGGGCATCGGTCAATTTGCATACGCCAACAACAGCAACCGCTTTCTCGCGGTGGCAGAGCTTGGCGAGCAACCTTTCGCGCTCTCCGGTATTCCCTATGACGGCGCGGTCAGCCACCGACCCGGCGCGCGCTTCGGACCACAGGAGATCCGCCGCGCCAGCCTGATGCTGTGCGACGGCATCCACCCGCATTTCGGCGTCTCGCCGCTGGCGCATCTGGGCGACGCCCACGACATGCGCCTGCCCAACGCCTCGGCGCTACCCGAGGTGCGCGCGCAGATTCAGGCGCAGGCAGCGGCCCTGATGGAAAAACACCATTGCATTTTTCTCGGCGGCGACCATTCGGTGACGCTGGCGCTGCTGCGCGCGGCGCGTGCCCAGCACGGCGAACTCGCGCTGATTCATTTTGATGCCCATTGCGACACCTGGCAGGATCACTTTGGCGAGCCGTCCGGCCACGGCACCTGGACTTACGAGGCCCTGCAGGAAGATTTGGTCAGCCCCGCACACACGGTGCAGATTGGAATCCGCTCCAGCGGCGAGCGTGCCGCCACCGAGTATTTGCAGGATCAGGGCGGCCTGATCTTCACGGCGCGCGCGCTGCGTGGGCTGGATGGCGTCGCGCTGCACCCGGTCGTGCGCCAGATTCGAGAGCGCATCGGCAAGCGTCCCTGCTACCTGACGTTTGACATCGATTGTCTGGACCCGGCCTTTGCGCCCGGCACCGGCACACCCGAACCCGGTGGTCTGAGCAGTTCGCAGGCGCTCACGCTGCTGGAGGAACTGGCGCCACTGAACCTGATTGGAATGGACTGCGTCGAAGTGGCGCCGGCCTACGACCACGCTGAACTCACCAGCCTGGTCGCCGCCACCCTGGTCTGGACCTATCTGTGCGGCCAGATTGCCAAGTCCGAGCGCGGGAGCGATAAGCATGCTGCTTGATTCGGACACTCAGCTGAACCAGAAGAGCTATTACGAAGCCAGCGTGCAGCGTCCCCCCGAGGGTGCGCCGCTTCAGGAGACCTTGCAGGCCGATGTGCTGGTGGTCGGCGCCGGTTTTGCCGGGCTCTCGGCTGCAATCGAGTTCGCCCAGCGCGGCTATCAAGTGGTGGTGTTGGAGGCCGATCGCGTCTGCAGTGGCGCGTCCGGGCGCAACGGTGGCCAGGCCATCGTGGGCTATTCGGGTGGACAGGGTCCGTTTGAGGAACAACTGGGCAAGGCCGATGCCAGAATCGCCTGGGACCTGTCGCTGCAAGCGCTGGACCTGATCGACGAGCGCATCGCTGCGCACGGGATCGAATGCGATCAGGTCAAGGGTTACCTTTATGTCGCCACCTCCGCGCGCAAGGCGCGCGCCCTTGAGGCCGACATGCAGACGCTGGCGCAGGACTACGGGTTCGCGACGGAATTTGCGCGCGGTGTCGATGCGCAACGCTTGATTCAGAGTCCGCTCTATCACGCCGCCGCGTTCGAGAACCGATCCGGCCACCTGCACCCGCTCAAATATGGGCTGGGTCTGGCACGGGCAGCGCGCGAACTCGGCGTGCGGATCTTCGAGCACTCACCGGTGCTGGACCTGCAACGCGGCAGCCGCCTGACGGCGCGCACGGCGCAAGGGTCGGTGTCAGCGGCGTTCGGCCTGCTCGCTGGCAACTGCACCCTGGCCGAATACGGCCCCCGCGTGGCACCCGAGATTGCGTCGCGCATCATGCCGGCCGGTACCTACATGATCGCCACGGCGCCTCTTGACCCGGCACTGTGCGCCCGACTGATTCCCAGCAATGCGGCAGTCTGCGACAACAACTTCATCCTCGATTACTTCCGTTTCAGCGCCGACTCGCACATGCTGTTTGGCGGGCGCGTCAGCTACTCAACACGCACGCCGGCCAATTTGAAGACCCTGATGGCGAAGCGCATGGGCCAGGTCTTTCCGTTATTACGCGAGGTGCCGATTGACTTTGTCTGGGGCGGCTTTGTCGACATCAGCATGAACCGCGCACCTGATTTCGGGCGCTTGGGGCACAACCTGTATTACCTGCAGGGCTTCAGCGGCCATGGCGTGGCCCTGACCGGCCTGGCCGGGCGTCTGGTGGCGCAGGCAGTGGCGGGGCAGGCCGAGCGCTTTGATCTGTTTGCCCGGTTGCGCCACCGCGAGTTCCCCGGTGGCCCCTTGCTGCGCACGCCAAGTCTGGTGCTGGGCATGCTCTACCATCGCCTACGCGACGCCCTATAAGGCTTTTCGGCCGGGCTTGAGTCGTTGCAGCGCTGACGCCACGGTGTCCGCCAGCAGCGGGCCGTAGCGTTCGATGTCGGCCAGACGCGCGTAGCCGTAGCCGATGACCAGACCTTTGGCGTCCTGACGCTTAAGGCAATAGGCCGATAGCGGGCGCACCGTCAGATCAAGTTTGCTCATCTGATCGGCCAGCGCCTGGTCGTCAATCGCTTCTGGCAAGCGCAAACACAGGTGCAAACCCTGTTCCGCGCCGGTGATCTGGGCTTGTGGCCCCAGACAGGGCTGCAGCGCCGCCAGCAGGCAACGCCGTCGCTCGGCATAACTCTGACGTGCGCGGCGCAGGGCGCTGGCGAAATGGCCCATCTCGATGAATTCGGCCAAGGCGGCCTGCAGCGGCATCTGGCCCGGTCGATTCAGGTCGTAATGCGCGCGCTTGAAGGCCGCCACCAGACCTTTGGGCACAACCAGGTAGGCGAGTTTGAGACCCGGATACAAAACCTTCGAGAACGAGCCCATGTAGAGCACGCGCTGATCGGTGTCGAGTCCGGCCAGCGAGGAGATCGGCGGTCCGCTGAAGCGGAATTCGCTATCGTAATCGTCTTCGAGTATCCAGGCCTTGTGTTGCCGGGCCAGCGCCAGGATCTGGTGGCGCCGCTCCAGCGACATCACGGCACCGGTCGGGTACTGGTGCGAGGGCGTGACGTAAATCAGGCGCGGTGGCGTCGCCTCGTCGTGGGCCTGCGGCGCAATGCCGTGTTCGTCAACCGGCACCGGATGCAGACTCAGGCCGGTGGCCATGAAGGCCTTGACCGCGCCCCAATAGGCCGGGTCCTCGAGCCAGACCGTATCCCTGTGATCTGCCAGCAGGTGGGCGCATAGCTCCATGGTCTGTTGGGTTCCGCTGGTGATGATGACCTGCTCGACGTCGAGCGGCACGCTGCGAAAAATGCGCAGGTAATCGGCCACGGCCCGGCGCAGCGGTGCGTAACCGCCCGAGTCGTTGTAGTCCAGCATCTCGGGATAGGTCATGCGCCAGTGCTTGTTTTGCAGGCGTTGCCACAAGGCCACCGGAAAGGCGTTGAAGTCGGCAATGCCCGGGGTAAATGGCTGAATCTCAAGCTGGCTGGCGCAAAACGTCGTCGCCAGCGCCTGGCCGCGCCGGGACAACTCGGCGCCCTGGTCCTCGCGCGCCAAATGCCGGCGTCGGGTCGGTTTGGGAACACCGTCTTTGACAAAGGTGCCGCTGCCGACATGGCTCACCAGATAACCTTCGACCGTCAGCTGACTCAGCGCCGCGACCACCGTGTTGCGCGACATGCCCAGATCCTGTACCAGGTCGCGGCTCGACGGCAGGCGGTCGCCGGCCGCGAGCTTGCCGTCGAGGATGGCGCGGCGCAAGGCTTCGTACAGTTGACGGTGCAGCGGCAGTTTGTCCTGCAAGCGCAAACGGTTAATTTCGGTCAGCAACAGTTCCGAGAGCATAAAGTGGCACCCTGTACTTGGATTAACTGGCTCCCATTGTCAACCAATTGCACCCGCACAATGGGTCAAGGAACGCGCAACCGCAGTCTGGAGTAATTTATGAACGACAAGAAAACGATGAACTTCAACGATCTGGAGCAGTGGCTCAACGAGCGTCGGGTCACGGAAGTCGAGTGTCTGGTGCCCGACTTGACCGGCGTTGCGCGCGGCAAGATCCTGCCGCGCGGAAAATTCACCGAAGACCGTGGCATGCGCCTGCCGCAGGCGATTGTGGCCATGGGCGTGACCGGCGAGTTCCCGGAGAGTGGTCCCTATTACGACGTCATCGACCCGACCGACAAGGACATGCAGTTGCGCCCGGACCCATCGACCGTGCGCATTGTTCCCTGGGCAACAGACCCTACGGCGCAGGTGATTCACGACTGCTTTGACCACCACGGCAACCTGGTGCCGTTCGCACCCCGCACCGTGCTGCGCCGGGTCTGCGACCTGTTTGCGGCCGAGGGCCTGCAGCCCATCGTCGCGCCCGAACTCGAGTTTTACCTGACCGCGCGCAACACCGACCCCAACACCCTGCTGCGCCCGCCGGTCGGTCGCAGCGGTCGCGCCGAGACCTCGCGCCAGGCCTACAGCATCGATGCCGTCAACGAGTTCGACCCGTTGTTCGAGGAGATTTACGACTATTGCGACAAGATGGAACTCAACGTCGACACGCTGATCCATGAGGTCGGGGCCGGGCAAATGGAGATCAATTTCTTCCACGCCGAACCGCTCGGACTGGCCGACGAGGTCTTCTTCTTCAAGCGCACCGTGCGCGAAGCGGCGCTGCGCCACGACATGTACGCCACCTTCATGGCCAAGCCAATCGCGGGTGAGCCCGGCAGTGCCATGCATGTGCACCAGAGTCTGCTCGATGTGGCGACTGGCAAAAACGTCTTCAGCAACGAGGACGGAACGCCGTCCGAGACCTTCATGCATTACATCGGTGGCCTGCAGCGCTACATCCCGGCCGCCATGGTGCTGGTAGCGCCCTACGTCAACAGCTACCGACGACTGTCGCGCAACACGGCGGCGCCGATCAATATCGAGTGGGGCTATGACAACCGCACGGTTGGCATCCGCTCACCGATTTCGTCGCCGGCGGCCCGGCGCGTCGAAAACCGCGTGATCGGTGCCGACGCCAACCCCTATGTCGCCATGGCGATGACGCTGGCCTGCGGCTACCTCGGCATCAAGAACAAGATCAAACCCAAATCCGAAATGAAGGGCGACGCTTACCTGGCGCCTTATTCCCTGCCGCGCAGCCTGGGTGAGGCGCTTGACTGGCTGCGCCGCGAGCCCGATCTGCACGAGGTGCTGGGCAAGGAATTCATCACCGTGTACTCGGAGATCAAGGAACTCGAGTTCGATGAGTTCATGAAAGTGATTTCACCCTGGGAGCGTGAGCACCTGTTGCTGCACGTCTGATTGACCATCCCCTCCTGATTAAAGGAACCCTCATGAATACCGTGCTTGACACCGCTGCCATCCAGGCGCTCGACACTGCCCATTTTCTGCACCCGTTCACCGATTACAAGGACCTGGCCACACGCGGCGCGCGCGTGATCACCAAAGGCGAGGGCATCTACGTCTGGGATTCCGAGGGCAAACGCCTGCTCGATGCCATGAGCGGACTGTGGTGCGTCAATGCCGGATACGGCCGCAAGGAACTGGCCGACGCGGCGCACAAGCAGATGATGACGCTGCCGTTCTACAACAGCTTCTTCCAGACCACCAATGTGCCGGCGGTGCAGCTTGCCACCAAATTGGCGTCTCTGGCACCAAAAGTGGGCAACCGCAGTTTTCAGCACGTTTTCTACTCATCGAGCGGCAGCGAAAGCAACGACTCCAATGTGCGCATGGTGCGCCGCTACTGGGACCTGCTTGGCCAACCGCAGCGCAAGGTCATCATCAGCCGCCTCAATGCCTACCATGGCAGCACCATGGCCGGCGCTTCGCTGGGTGGCATGAGCGGCATGCATGCCCAGGGCGATCTGCCGATTCCCAACATCACGCACATCGGTCAGCCCTATTATTTTGAGAACGGCCTGCCGGGCGAGAGCGCCAACGACTTCGGCCTGCGTGCGGCGCGCTGGCTGGAGGAAAAAATTCTTGAAATTGGAGCCGACAAGGTCGCGGCCTTTATTGCCGAGCCGGTGCAGGGCGCCGGCGGCGTCATCATCCCGCCCGCTACCTATTGGCCCGAGATCCAGCGCATCGTCGACCAATACGGCATCCTGCTGATCAGCGACGAGGTCATTTGCGCCTTCGGCCGGCTGGGCACCTGGTTTGGCTATGAAAAGTTTGGCTACAAACCCGATCTGGTGACCTTTGCCAAGGCGGTTACCAGCGGCTATGTGCCGCTCGGTGGCGTGATGGTGGGGGACCGCGTGGCCAAGGTCCTGATCGAGAAGGGCGGTGAATTCAACCATGGCTACACCTACAGCGGGCATCCGGTGGCCTGCGCCGTGGCCCTGGCCAATCTGGACATCATGGAGCGCGAGCAGTTGCCGCAGCGCGTGCGTGACGACGTTGGACCCTATCTGGCGCAGCGCTTTCTTGAAATTGGGGCACACCCACTGGTCGGCATGGCTGAAACCTGCGGCTTCATGGCAGGCCTGGTGCTGGTCAAGAACAAGCAGCGGCTGGAACGTTTTTCCGAGGAATTGTCGGTGGGTATGATTTGCCGCGGGCATTGCTTTGGCAACGGCCTGATCATGCGCGCTGTGGGTGATCGCATGATCATCGCGCCGCCCCTGACCATGACACACACCCAGATTGACGAAATGGTGACGCTGATCCTGCGCTGTCTTGATCTCACTTATCAGGAAGTGAAGGAAAAAGGCTGGTTGGCATAGGGATTGCATGGATAGAAACACCTGATTTTGGGGTTTACCATCCAGCATTGGGTAGGTTCGATCGATTACTTCAGGAGAATGAATTGGGCAATTCAACATTTGGAAAAAGATTGATGGGCAAACTGATGACGGGTGTGGCGCTGGCCGCCTCGCTTGCCTTTGCTGCCACCTCGGCGCTGGCGCAGGAGGAAAAGGTACTCAATATCTACAACTGGTCGGACTACATCGCGGAAGACACGATCCAAAATTTTGAGAAGGAAACAGGCATCAAGGTTCGCTATGACACCTTCGACAACAACGAAATCCTGCACGCCAAGCTGGTCGCCGGCAAGACCGGCTACGACATCGTCGTGCCATCATCCGGGTGGGCGAGACTGCAGATGGAAGGCGGCTTGCTGCGCAAACTCGACAAGGCCCAATTGCCGAACCTGAAGAACCTGGATCCCGACATCCAGGCCCAGATCGCCAGCCTTGATCCGGGCAACCAGTACCTGGTCAACTGGCTTTGGGGCTACACCACCATTGGTATCAACACGGCAAAAGTCAAGGCAGCGCTGGGTTCGGAGCCAATGCCGGCCAATGTCTGGGAACTGTTCTTCAACCCCAAATACGTCAGCAAGATGAAGAGCTGCGGCGTTTCGGTGCTTGACAGTGCTTCCGAGGTATTGCCAGCCGCGCTGCACTACCTGGGCAAGGACCCCTTCAGCAAGAACGCGGCCGACTACCAGGAAGCCAGCAGCCTGCTCAAGTCGGTGCGGCCCTACATCACCCTGTTCAGTTCCTCAGGCTACATAAATGACATGGCTGGCGGCTCGATCTGCCTGGCGCTGGGCTGGAATGGCGACATCAATATCGCGCGTCAGCGCGCCATTGAAGGCAAGACCGGCCAGGACATCGTGGCTCTGATCCCGAAAAACGGCGGCCTGCTGTTCTTCGACATGATGGCCATGCCGACGGACGCGCCGCATCCGAAGAACGCCCATCTGTTCATGAACTACATCATGCGCGCGGAAGTACATGCGTCCCTGACCAACAAGGTGTTCTACGCGAATCCGAACAAGGAGTCGCGCAAGCACATCAAGGCTGAGGTGGCGCACAACCCGTCGGTGTTCCCGACCTCGGCCGAAATGGCCACGATGGTGCCACCGAAAGCGCTGAATAACGACATCCGACGCCAGATCACCCGTGTCTACACGGCGTTCAAGACGGGGTTTTGATCATTGTTTCCTGATTGAGTGAGGGTTCCCTGGTGGCAACTGCCTCGAATTCCAAACCTGCGCCGGCTCCGGTCAGGGCCGGTGCGCCGTTTTTGCAGATCAAACGCATCGTCAAGCAGTTTGACGATGTGTTTGCGGTCGACGATGTGTCACTCGACATCCAGCAGGGCGAGATTTTTGCCCTGTTGGGTTCGTCCGGTTGCGGCAAGTCGACCTTGCTGCGCATGCTGGCCGGATTTGAAGTGCCGACCTCAGGGCAGATCATGCTGGCGGGGCAGGACATTGTGGGCCTGGCGCCCTATGAGCGTCCGATCAACATGATGTTTCAGAGCTACGCCCTGTTTCCGCATTTGAGCGTCTGGGACAACGTCGCCTTCGGCTTGCGCCGCGATGGCTTGCCCAAGGACGAAATCGAGATCCGCGTGACCCAGATGCTGGACCTGGTGCAGCTCAAGGCCTATGCCAAACGCAAGCCGCACCAGCTCTCTGGCGGTCAGCAGCAGCGGGTGGCACTGGCACGCAGTCTGGCCAAGCGTCCCAAACTGCTGCTGCTGGACGAACCGCTGGGGGCGCTGGACGCCAAACTGCGCGAGCGCACCCAACTCGAACTGGTCGACATCATCGAGCAGGTCGGCGTGACCTGTGTCATGGTGACGCACGATCAGGAAGAGGCGATGGTCATGGCCACGCGCATCGGCGTCATGAGCGAGGGCAAGATTCTGCAGATCGGTCGGCCAGCCGACATCTACGAAACACCGAACTGCCGCTTCGTTGCGGACTTTATTGGCAGCGTCAACCTGTTCAAGGGTACGGTGGAAGTCGATGAAGCCGATCACGTCATCATCGGCTCGCCCGAGTGCAAGCATTACGTCAGCCACGGCATCACCGGCACCAGCGGCATGGCGGTTCATGTCGCGGTGCGGCCTGAAAAAATCACCATCCAGTCACTCCCTCCGCATGATGACGAGCGGGATTCTCCGGAAGAAATCGGGATGAACATGGCGCAGGGCGTCATCAAGGACCTGGCCTATCTGGGCAGCCTCACCACCTATCACGTGGCGCTGGATGGCGGCAAGACCGTGGTCAAGGTCACGCACACCAACGCGGCGCGCCGCGATGCCACGCAGCTGACCTGGGGCGATCGCGTCTATGTCTGGTGGTGCGGCAGTGACGTGGTCGTTTTGACCAGTTGAGAGCGCCATGACTGCCTCTGTCAAGTCCATTTCCTACGTGCACCAACAGATCATCGGGATCTGGGGTCGCAACTTGGTGATCGCATTTCCACTGAGCTTTCTGCTGATTTTCTTTCTGCTGCCATTTCTGGTGGTGCTCAAGATCAGCGTCTCGGAAATGGACAACGTGGTCTTCAAAGATCTGCTGGTCTGGTCCGATGGTCTGCTGCAGCTCAAGCTCAAGCTGAGCAACTACATCTTCATTGCGCAGGACGATCTGTACTTCCAGACCTACCTGAGCTCGCTGAAGTTCGCCGCCGTCACAACCGCGTTGTGCCTTGTGATTGCCTATCCGTTTGCTTACTTCATGGCGCGCAGCCCGGCCGACAAACGACCAGCCTTGCTGATGCTGGTGATGCTGCCGTTCTGGACATCGTTCCTGCTGCGCGTCTACGCCTGGAAGATGCTGCTGGCCGACAGTGGCGTCTTCAATAACATGGCGCTTGCAGCAGGCTTGATCTCCGAGCCGATCAAGATGATGAACACCCCGTTCTCTCTGGTGCTGGGCATGGTCTATACCTATGTGCCCTTCATGATCCTGCCGCTCTACGCCAACCTGGTGAAGATGGATTTGCGCTTGCTCGAAGCAGCACTGGACCTTGGCGCTACACCGTGGCAGGCTTTCTGGCGCATTACCGTGCCCCTGTCCAAGAGCGGTGTGATTGCCGGCTCGATGCTGGTGTTCATCCCCTGTGTCGGTGAGTTCGTGATCCCCGAACTGCTGGGCGGTCCGCAAACCCTGATGATCGGTCGCGTGCTGTGGGATGAATTTTTCAGCAACAACGACTGGCCGATGGCGGCCACGGTGGCCGTGGTCATGGTCCTGCTCATCATCGTGCCGCTGGCCCTGTTCAACAAATACCAGGCCGAGAGCACAGGCGGAGGGCGGACATGAAGCTCGATGCCGGTCGCCTCACCTCGCGCGTCTGGATGAGCGCGGTCTTTGTCTTTTTGTACCTGCCGATCGTGACGCTGATTGTGCTGAGCTTCAATGCCAGCCCGATGGTCACCAGTTGGGGCGGCTGGTCCCTGCGCTGGTACTACGCTCTGGCCAAGGACGTTGAAATCATCGCCGGCTTCCGTCTGTCGCTTGAAATCGCCTTTCTGACGGCCTGTGCCTCTGTGGTTCTGGGCACGCTGGCGGCACTGGCGCTGACCCGTTTCAAGCGCTTTCCGGGGCGCACCCTGTTTGCCGGCATGGTGAACTCGCCGCTGGTCATGCCCGAGGTCATCATCGGCCTGTCGCTGCTCCTGATGCTGGTCTCGGTGCAGCGCGCCTTTGGTTTTCCCGACCGCGGCCTGATGACGATCTGGTTTGGTCACACCTTGCTGGGCATGGCTTATGCCACGGTGGTCGTGCAGTCGCGCCTGCAGGAGATGAGTCCGCAACTTGAAGAGGCGGCGCAGGACCTTGGTTGCCACCCGTGGCAGGTCTTTTTCCTGGTCACGCTGCCGCTGATTTCGCAAGCCATTGGCTCGGCCTGGCTTTTAACATTCACCTTGTCGCTCGACGACGTGGTGCTGTCGGCTTTTCTGTCGGGGCCGGGGTCAACCACCATGCCGATCACCATTTTCAGCCGTGCCCGGCTGGGCCTGAGCCCCAGCGTCAACACGGTGGCGACTTTGACGGTGGCGGTTGTCAGCGTCGGTGTGGTGCTGGCAAGCATCTGGCTTTCTCGCTCTGAGCGCAGGCGTGCGCAAGAGATGTCCGCAGCGTTTCGGGGTGTCGCTTCCTGATTTTTCTTGATTCATTTATTTTGGAGTACAAATGAGAAACAAACTGTCTATGCTGGCTGTTGCCATTGCCGCAATCTTCCCGATGGCACAAAGCGCTCATGCCCAAAGCAATGCGGAGTTGAAGCAGGAAATCGAACTGCTCAAGAAGCAGTTGCAGGTTCTCATGCAAAAAGTCGATGCCGCCAGCGCTGCTCCAGCGGCACAGGCGACGGTTGACCCGCAGGATTTCAACCGCATCAAGATCAAGGCCGAATCGACCGAAGACAATTTTGAGGCGTCCGGTCTGAAGGGATTCAAGATCAGCGGCATGGTCGATCCGACCTACATCTTCAGCCGCAACCAGGATCGCTCGGGTTTCCTGTTCCTGAACAACTTTGATGCCCGCGACGGCGAGACGCCTTACGCCTTCGACAACGGCAATTTCGGCCAGGCCATGCTTGACATCCAGAAGGAGACCGAGGGCGGCAACAAATGGCGTTTGACGCTGGCACCGCACAAGTCGGCCAGTTCCGCCTACAACCTTGGCTCCATCGTGCACGAGGCTTCCGTTTCGATTCCCTTGATTGATTCCACGACACGGCTGATTGCCGGTCAGTTCCCGGACTGGTCCGGCTACGAGTACCTGCCGGCCAATCAGCAGCCCCTGATCACGCACAACATGCTGTTTGATTTCACCATTCCGAGCTTTTACAGCGGCGCCGGCATGGAGATCACGCGGGGACAATGGATTGGCAAATTCCTGGTCGGCAATGTGAATCAGGTGGCCCGGGCGCCTGGCGAAAAAGATCCGTCGCTCAACTACCGGGTCGACTACAGCAAGGGTGAGTTCAGCGGCTTCGGCTTTGCCGGAACCCATACCTTTGGCACCAACGCGCTCAACCTGTTTGAAGTCGACGGTTATTTCACTCGCGGTGACTGGACCTTCCAGGGCCAGATTGGCGCTGGTCGTTGGGCTGGCATGGGCAATGACCAGTTGAATGGACCGACCGATGCGCAGTGGTGGGGCTTGTCGGCGCTGGCCGGCTACAAGCTGACACCACGATTGCAAGCGGTTGCGCGTGCCGATTACATCAACAACTCGAAAAACGGGGGCGGTGTCTTTGGCTATGCAAATGCCGGTGCCGGCGTCGATTCCCGCAACGGCTTCGGCGCATCACAACAGGACCTTGCCGACTACGCAGCCGGCAACATTACGGAGTTGGCCGGTGCCAATCGCTACGCGCTGTCCTTGGGTCTGAACTACCTGGTCAACCCCACAACCACCTGGAAACTCGAACTGCGCTACGACGGCGCAAACAAGGATGTGTTTCAGGACTTGAGGGGCGACCCGAGCGGCGCCAACGGCGCTTACACCAACAGCAATATCCTGCTGGGTACTGCCGTCGTCGTATCGTTCTAACCGGCAGGGCGGTCCAGCCGCTTTTCAGAATAGTCGCGCGGGGTCGGCAGCAATGCCGCCCCGTTTCCATTTGTGAAGGCCTCTAGGGCCAATTTCATCCAATCGCAGCAAGCCACTTGAGAACTTCATGACCAGCACCAAAACAATGCCTTTGCCCAAGTTTGACGGCCGGGCCCTGATTGACGGCAAACGCACGGCTGCCCTGGGTGGCGAAAGCTTTGAATGCATTTCGCCGGTTGACGGTGCCACGCTGACCACGGTTGCGCGCTGCGGCGAAGCCGACATCAATGCCGCCGTGGCTGCGGCGCGCGCCGCTTTCGACGACAAGCGCTGGCGCGCTCTGGCGCCGGCCCAGCGCAAGCGCATCATGATCCGTTTTGCCGACCTCCTGCAGGCGCACGGCGATGAACTCGCACTGACCGAAACGCTGGACATGGGCAAGCCGATCAAGTACGCACGCAGTCTGGACGTCAACAGCGCGGCCAATTGCATTCGCTGGTATGGTGAGGCGGTTGATAAGGTCTATGACGAAATCGCACCCACACCTAGCACGGCACTGGCCTTGATCACCAAGGAGCCGGTTGGCGTGGTCGGCGTCATCGTGCCCTGGAATTACCCGATGATCATGGCGGCCTGGAAGATCGCCCCAGCGCTGGCGGTTGGCAACTCCGTCGTCCTCAAACCCAGCGAGAAGTCGCCACTGACCGCTTTGCGCATGGCCGATCTGGCGCTGGAAGCCGGCATTCCGGCTGGGGTCTTCAATGTGGTGACGGGCTACGGCCCGGAGGCCGGCTCTCCGCTGGCGCTGCACATGGATGTGGATTGCATTGCCTTCACCGGATCGACCCGGGTTGGCAAACAGATTCATGTCATGGCCGGGCAAAGTAACCTCAAGCGCGCCTGGACCGAACTTGGTGGCAAATCGCCCAACATCGTGTTCGCCGACTGTCCGGATCTGGACCGCGCTGTGGAAGCGGCGGTTGGCAGCATCTTCTTCAACCAGGGCGAAAGCTGCAACGCGCCATCGCGCCTGTTTGTTGAAGCCAGCATCAAGGAGCAGTTCCTGGAAAAGGCCTTGGCCCTGGTGCCAGGCTACGCGCCGGGTAATCCGCTCGACCCGGCGACCGTCATGGGCGCCATCGTCGACCAGACGCAGATGAATTCGGTGCTGCGCTACATCGAAAGCGGAAAGAGCGAAGGCGCCAGGCTGCTGGCTGGCGGCGAACAAGCCAGGATCGAGAGCGGTGGCTGCTATGTCGAGCCAACCATTTTTGATGGCGTCAGGAGCGACATGAAAATTGCGCGGGAAGAGATCTTCGGCCCGGTGCTGTCGGTGTTTTCTTTCACCGATGCAGCAGACGTGGTGCAGCAGGCCAATGCCAGCGTTTACGGCCTGCACGCAGCGGTCTGGACCCGTGACATCAACAAAGCCCACGGCGTGGCGCGTGCGTTGCGTGCCGGCACCGTGCATGTGAATCAATACGACGAAGACGACATTACCGTGCCGTTCGGCGGCTTCAAGCAAAGCGGTGTCGGGCGTGACAAATCGCTGCATGCGTTTGACAAGTACCAGGAGGTCAAGACAACCTGGATCCGGATCGATAGCCCGGTCTGACTGCAGCGCAAACTGGCAACGCACTGCGCGCCCGAGCAGCGACCAGCCTTGAGAAAGCACCTGATGACGATTGAATCCACCATTGAAGCCTTGACCACTCAAGGCATTCACAGCGTTTTGACGCAGTTCACCGATATGCACGGTGTGGCCAAAGGCAAACTGGTTCCCCTGCAAAACCTGCGTGAGTGGGTTGAGACTGGCGCGGGCTTTGCCGGCCCCAGCATCTGGGGCACAGGCTTGCCGCGCTTTGGCAAGCGCAGCGAGTACTACGCCCGTGTGCAACTGGAATCGCTGCGACCCTTGCCCTTCATGCCGGGCGTGGCGCACGCGGTCTGCGACGGTTTTGCCGGCGATGAGCCGCTTGAAACCTGTTCTCGCCAGTTGCTCAAGCGCCAGTTGCAGCGCCTGACGCAAAAGGGATGGACGCTATGGGTCGGCATCGAGCCCGAGTTTTTCCTTTTGAACCAGGATGAACAGGGTCACTGGCAAAGGGCTGACCGCTTGGATCAGCTTGACAAGCCTTCCTACGATCTCAAGACGATTCATCGCAACAGAGGCTTTCTGGAAGACATGCGTGCGACGCTGACCGAATTGGGTTTCGAGTTGCAACAGATCGATCACGAAGACGCAGTCGGGCAATACGAGATCAATTACCGCTTCGACGCTGCCCTCGCAGCGGCGGACCGCTTCATGCTGTTCAAGATGACCGCGCACGCGGTGGCGCAACGCCACGGGATGACCTTCAGTTGCATGCCCAAGCCGTTTGCGACAGCGCCGGGCAGCGGTTTGCACTTTCATTTGAGCATTACGGATGCGCAGGGGCGAGCAGTTTTCACGGATGAGACGGACGCACTCCAACTGAGTGCGCCGGCTTACCAATTTGTGGCGGGCTTGCTGGAACACGCCGATGCCCTGGCGGCGGTCTGCGCGCCGACCGTCAACAGCTACAAGCGCTTGGCCTCCAGCGACAGTGCCTCCGGTACGACCTGGTCGCCGGTCTGGAAGAGCTACGGCAACAACAACCGAACCTGCCTCGTGCGCACCGTTGCCGGCCGGATTGAATGGCGCCTGCCGGACCCTTCCTGCAACGTTTATGCGGCCATTGCTGCCACGTTGGCCGCGGGGCTGGATGGCATCGACCGCAAGTTGAAGGCGCCGCTTTCGTGTGAGGCGGATTTGTACCAGTTACTGGAGATGGGCGTCAGCATGCCCGAGCGCCTGCCACGGGATTTGCACGCGGCTATCGAGGCCCTGGCAAGCAATCAGTCCCTGCGCAGTCTGCTGGGCGACGCCTTCTGCACCGAATTCATTCGACTCAAGAGGCAGGAGTGGGACGAATACTGTCAGCAGGTGACTGACTGGGAACTGCAGCGTTACGCTGACGGCTTCTGATGTTTCATTATGCGAAATCATTATTCAACCGACAAAAACTTCGTTTGCTGCACTGCGACATTTTTTCTCAGGGCGAAAAATTGCCTTTCATATTATGGACTGTGCTACGTAAGTCATTGATTTAAATTAATTAAATTAAGTCTTCTATAAGACATAAGAGGTCGACGTAAGTCTTATACAAGACCTAGAATTGCAACCATCGGCACCAGACTTGCATGTCAAACGGTGCAGACAGTTTCAATTAACCCTAGGAGTGTTTTACATGCCGCAAGCCATCACCGAGCAATTGAGCCGCGAACAGCAAATCGCCGCACTGGAAAAGGACTGGGCCACCAATCCGCGTTGGAAAGGTATCAAACGCGGTTATACCGCTGCTGATGTGGTTCGCCTGCGCGGTTCTTTCCCGATCGAGCACACCCTGGCCCGTCGCGGCGCCGAGAAACTCTGGAATCTGGTGAACACCGAGCCTTATGTCAACTGTCTGGGCGCGCTGACCGGTGGCCAGGCCATGCAGCAAGTCAAGGCCGGCGTGAAGGCCATTTACCTTTCCGGCTGGCAAGTCGCTGCCGACAACAACACTTCGGCCTCCATGTACCCGGACCAATCCCTGTATGCAGTGGACTCGGTGCCGAAAATGGTGGAGCGCATCAACAACACCTTCCGCCGTGCCGATGAAATTCAGCACTCCAAGGGTATTGACGCGGGTGACGCCGGCTATATCGACAACTTTGCGCCCATCGTGGCCGATGCCGAAGCCGGCTTTGGCGGCGTGCTCAACGCGTTTGAACTGATGAAGAACATGATCAAGAACGGCGCTGCTGGCGTGCACTGGGAAGATCAGTTGGCTTCGGTCAAGAAATGCGGCCACATGGGTGGCAAGGTGCTGGTACCGACGGCCGAAGCCTGCCAGAAACTCATCGCAGCCCGCATGGCCGCCGACGTCTGTGGCGTGCCGACTCTGGTGATTGCCCGTACCGACGCTGAAGCGGCCGATCTGCTGACCAGCGACTACGACGAAAACGACAAGCCTTTCCTGACCGGTGAGCGCACGGCCGAAGGCTTTTACAAGACCAACAAGGGTCTGGACCAGGCAATCAGCCGCGCCGTGGCCTACGCCGATTACGCTGACCTGGTATGGTGCGAAACCGGCACGCCGGATCTGGAATTTGCCCGGAAGTTTGCTGAGGCCGTGCGTGCCAAGCACCCCGGCAAATTGCTGGCTTACAACTGCTCGCCGTCCTTCAACTGGAAGAAAAACCTGGACGATGCCACCATCGCGAAATTCCAGAAGGAACTGGGCGCCATGGGTTACAAGTACCAGTTCATCACGCTGGCCGGCATCCATTCCATGTGGTACAACATGTTCGACTTGGCGCAGGACTACGTCAAGCGCGGCATGACAGCGTACATCGAGAAGGTGCAGGAACCTGAGTTCGCCGCACGCGACCGTGGTTACACCTTTGTCTCCCACCAACAGGAAGTCGGCACCGGCTACTTTGATGAGGTCACCACCACCATTCAGGGCGGCAAGTCGAGCGTCACTGCCTTGACCGGGTCTACCGAAGAAGAGCAATTTCACTGATCTTTTTGGCCAGGTCGGGCAGCGTAAAATCGCGCTGTTCCGGCTTACAGTCATCAAAGCGCGGCCTGACCGCGCTTTTTCATTTTTAAACCATGATTCAAATCACACTTCCTGACGGCTCCAAACGCGACTATCCCGGGCCTGTGACCGTGGCCGAAGTGGCCGCTTCGATTGGTGCCGGTCTGGCCAAGGCGGCGCTGGCGGGCAAGATCGACGGCAAGGTGGTCGATACCAGCTACACCATCGCTTCCGACAGCAGTCTTTCCATTGTCACTGCCAAGGATGGCGATGGGCTTGAGGTGATCCGTCACTCGACCGCCCACTTGCTGGCATACGCCGTCAAGGAACTGTTCCCGGACGCGCAAGTGACGATTGGGCCGGTCATTGAACATGGTTTCTTCTATGACTTTTCCTACAAGCGTCCTTTTACGCCGGAGGATTTGCTGGCAATCGAGCGCAAGATGGTCGAACTGGCGGCAAAAGACGAACCGGTGACCCGACGCGTATTGCCGCGCGACGAGGCTGTTGCCTATTTCAAGAGCCTGGGCGAACACTACAAGGCCGAGATCATCGCCAGTATTCCGGCCAACGAGGACGTCTCCCTGTACCGTGAAGGCAAATTCGAAGACCTGTGCCGCGGGCCCCACGTGCCCAGCACCGGCAAGCTCAAGTTCTTCAAACTGATGAAACTGGCTGGCGCCTATTGGCGCGGCGACCATCGCAATGAGATGCTGCAACGCATCTACGGCACGGCCTGGGCCAGCAAGGACGAATTGCAACAGCACTTGACCATGCTGGAAGAAGCAGAGAAGCGCGATCACCGCAAACTCGGCCGCGATCTCGATCTGTTTCACATTGATGACCACGCGCCGGGACTGGTGTTCTGGCACCCCAAGGGCTGGTCCCTGTGGCAGGAGGTCGAGAAATACATGCGCCAGGTTTACCGTAACAACGGTTATCTGGAGGTCAAAGGTCCACAGATCATTGACAAATCCTTGTGGGAAAAAACCGGTCATTGGGACAAGTACCGCGAAAACATGTTCACCACCGAATCGGAAAAGCGTGAATACGCGCTCAAACCGATGAACTGCCCGGGTCACATCCTGATCTTCAAGCAGGGCATCAAGAGTTACCGCGATTTACCCTTGCGCTACGGTGAGTTTGGCCAGTGCCACCGCAATGAGCCCTCGGGTGGATTGCACGGCATCATGCGGGTGCGCGGTTTCACGCAGGACGACGGCCACATCTTTTGCACCGAAGACCAGATTCTTCAGGAGTGTGTTGATTACACGACCCTGTTGCAAAAGGTCTACAAGGACTTTGGCTTCAAGAACATCATTTACAAGATTGCCACGCGACCGGAAAAGCGCATTGGATCGGAAGAAAGTTGGGACAAGGCCGAGCACGCCCTGATGGAGAGTTTGCGCGCCTCTGGCTGCGAGTTCGAGATCACGGCGGGCGAGGGCGCCTTTTATGGTCCCAAGATCGAATACACCCTGAAGGATGCGATCGGTCGCCAATGGCAGTGCGGCACCATGCAGGTCGACTTCTTCATGACCGAGCGTCTGGACGCTGAATATGTGGGCGAGGATGGCGCGCGGCACAGGCCCGTGATGCTGCACCGCGCGATTGTGGGCAGTCTGGAACGTTTCATCGGGATTTTGATCGAGGAAAGTGCCGGTGCGTTGCCGACCTGGCTGGCCCCGGTTCAGTTGGCGGTGCTCAATATCACCGACGCGCAAGCCGATTACTGTCGTGAAATTGTCGAAAAGATCAAAAAATCACTGCCAAATCAAGAGCTTAGGATAGTGACCGACCTTCGAAACGAGAAAATTACGTATAAAATACGCGAGCATTCAATGCAAAAGCTTCCTTATCTGCTCGTCGCGGGCGACAAAGAGAAGGCCGCTGGTACCGTTGCAGTGCGCGCCCGGGGTGGTCTAGACCTCGGTGTGATGTCCCTCGATGCGTTCGTGCAGAAGCTCGCAGCCGATATCACTGACAAGTCTGTTGTCTGAGCTCAAATCAAGCGAGATTGCAGTTTGCCCGCGTGCACAAAGCGGTTGTCGCTACGTTGTCGTAGCAGAAATTGTGAAGGAATAAGCCATCGCTACTGAATTTCGTGATCGCCGTCACCGCGAAGAACGCAAACATCGCCTGAACCGGGAAATCATGGCCCCGGAGGTTCGTCTCTCCGGAGTCGAAAATGAGCCGCTTGGTGTGGTCAGCCTGATGGAAGCGCTGCGAATGGCAGGCGACCTGGATGTTGACCTGGTTGAGATCTCTGCCACGGCGGTTCCGCCGGTCTGTCGTTTGATGGATTACGGCAAGTTCAAGTACCAGGAGCAAAAGAAGGCTGCGGAGGCCAAGGCCAAGCAGACGGTCATTGAGATCAAGGAAATCAAATTCCGACCCGGTACCGATGACGGCGACTACAACATCAAGATGCGCAATATCCGGCGCTTTTTGGCCGAAGGTGACAAGTGTAAAATCACGCTCCGGTTCAGGGGTCGCGAGATAACGCACCAGGAAATCGGCATGGCATTGCTCAACCGCATCCGTGCGGAACTCGGTGACTTGATCCTGATTGAGCAGTTTCCCAAGCTTGAAGGGCGCCAGATGATCATGATGATCGCGCCCGGCAAGAAGAAGATCGCGGCCAAGCCGGCGGTCGATACAGCGTCCACCGCGACGTCGTAAGGATTTTACGGTGCACGGGGTGAATACCCCGTTGCACCTCAAAACGGTGATCGGTTTATTCTGGTCACCAAAAAGTGGCTCGGGGCCAACAAGGCTGCAAACCGTTTGCAGACGCCTCACGAGCACAATGAAGAAGGAGCATGAATATGCCCAAAATGAAGACCAAGAGCGCAGCGAAGAAACGCTTCCGCGTTCGTCCAGGTGGCACCGTCAAGCGCGGCCAAGCCTTCAAACGTCACATTCTGACCAAGAAGACCACCAAAAATAAACGTCACTTGCGTGGTTCGACATCCGTTCATGAGACCGATATGGGTCGCATGGCACAGATGCTGCCAGGCCGTGGTATTTAATTAACGACGAACAAGGAGTAATCACATGCCTCGCGTCAAACGTGGTGTAACGGCTCGCGCCCGCCACAAAAAAATCCTAGCCCTTGCAAAAGGTTTCCGTGGTCGCCGCGGTAATGTCTTCCGGATCGCCAAAGAAGCGGTGATGAAGGCCGGGCAATATGCCTACCGTGACCGTCGTACCAAGAAGCGTGTTTTCCGCCAACTGTGGATTGCACGTATCAATGCCGCAGCACGTCAGTGCGGCATGACCTACAGCCAGTTTGCCAACGGTCTGAAGAAAGCGAACATCGAGATCGACCGCAAGGTTTTGTCTGATATCGCAGTCCACGACATGGCTGCCTTTGCTGGCATTGTGGAACAGGTCAAGGCCAAGCTGGCCGCTTGAGTTCACGCAGATCAGAAAAGGGCTAGAGCTTGAAAGAGCGCTAGCCCTTTTTCAATGAAATCGCAGCTTCAGAGAGAACCGATCGGCCCTGCGCTTGTGTCGGAACGACAAGAGAACATATGAACGACTTGAACACCGTTGTTGAAAGCGCCCAGGCTGCTTTCGAGCAGGCCAGAACTCCGGCCGATCTGGAAAATGCGAAGGCCTTGTTTCTGGGCAAGTCGGGGCGCATCACCGAACTGATGAAGGGCATGGCAGCTCTGGCGGTGGAACAGAAAAAAACGCTTGGCGCGGCCATCAACTTGGCCAAGCAGGCCATTGAAGCGGCGTTGAATGCGCGCCGACAAGCATTGGCCGATGCACAACTGCAGGCCCAGCTTGAAGCCGAGGCGCTCGATGTAACCCTGCCAGGGCGGCAACGCGGGCAGGGCGGTTTGCACCCGGTATCGATTACGCTGGAGCGCATTGAAGCCATCTTTGGTTCCATGGGTTTTGAAGTGGCACAGGGCCCAGAGATCGAGACCGACTGGTTCAACTTCACGGCGTTGAATACGCCTGAGGACCATCCCGCGCGGTCCATGCATGACACCTTTTACGTTGAGGGCGGCACAGCCACCGCGCCCAACCTGCTGCGCACCCATACCAGCCCGATGCAGATCCGCCACGCGGTCCAGCATGTCAAAAAACACCGTGCTGCGCTTGGTGCCGGTAATGAAGGGCTTTTCTCGGGCACCATGCCGGAGATTCGTGTCATCGCCCCGGGGCGTACCTATCGTGTTGACAGCGACGCAACCCATTCGCCCATGTTCCACCAGTGCGAAGGCCTGTGGGTCGGAGAGAACGTGAGCTTCAAGGATCTCAAGTTTGTCTTCACCGATTTCTGCCGGATTTTCTTTGAGTCGAACGACTTGATGCTGCGCTTTCGACCCAGCTTTTTTCCGTTCACCGAACCGAGCGCCGAAATCGATATTCAGTTCCAGAGTGGTCCGCTGGCGGGTCGCTGGCTGGAAGTGGCCGGCTCCGGCCAGGTGCATCCCAATGTCGTGCGCAACATGGGGCTGGACCCGGAGAAATTCATTGGCTTTGCCTTTGGCATGGGCCCGGACCGACTCACCATGCTGCGCTACGGCGTCAGCGACCTGAGGCTGTTTTTTGACGGCGACATCCGCTTTCTTTCGCAATTCCAATAAAAGAACCTGTCGCGACAGCCTGCAGCACCATCGCCGCAAGCCCCGTCGCCAACTGATTGAAGACTATGCAATTCCCTGAATCCTGGCTGCGCGAATTCTGCAACCCACCGCTGTCAACCCAGCAACTGGCCGATACCCTCACCATGGCCGGGCTGGAAGTTGAAGAACTCACGTCCGTCGCCCCACCGTTCACCAAGATTGTTGTCGGTGAAATCAGGGAAGCGGTACAACACCCGAATGCCGATCGCCTGCGCGTGTGCCAGGTGGATGTAGGCCAGGCCGACTTGCTCAATATCGTATGCGGCGCGCCCAATGCGCGCGTTGGCATCAAGGTGCCCGTCGCCCTGGTCGGTGCCGAGTTGCCACCGGGCGAAGACGGCAAACCGTTCCTGATCAAGGTCGGCAAACTGCGTGGCGTCGAGAGTCAGGGCATGCTGTGTTCAGCACGCGAGTTGCAACTGTCGACCGACCATGGCGGGCTGCTTGAGCTCGCGGCCGACGCGCTGCTCGGTCAGGACATTCGCCAGCACCTGAACCTCGATGACACTTTGTTCACGCTCAAACTCACACCCAATCTGGCCCATTGCCTGAGCGTGTTCGGTGTTGCACGGGAAGTCGCAGCGCTGACGGGGTCGCCTTTGCTGACACCCGCGTTCCCTTCGGTCGAAGTTGGCAGCGCAGAGACGTTGCCGGTAAAAGTCGAGGCGCCGGATCTGTGCGGCCGTTTCTCCGGGCGCATTGTGCGCAACGTCAACACCCGCGCCAGCACGCCGCAATGGATGGTCGATCGGTTGGCGCGCTGCGGTCAGCGCAGCGTTACGGCGCTGGTCGACATCTCGAACTACGTGATGTTCGAGTTCGGCCGACCTTCGCATATTTTCGATCTGGAGAAAATCCATGGCGGGCTGGAGGTGCGCTGGGGCAGGGTCGGCGAACAGCTCAAGTTACTCAATGGCACTACGGTCATGGTCGACGAAAAGGTCGGTGTCATTGCCGATGATCAGCAGGTCGAATCGCTCGCGGGCATCATGGGCGGCGACGCCACCGCAGTCGGTGACGACACGCAACATGTCTACGTCGAAGCCGCCTTCTGGTGGCCCAAGGCCATCGCCGGCCGCTCACGTCGATTCAATTTCTCAACCGATGCCGGTCACCGCTTCGAACGCGGCGTGGACCCGGGCCAGACGGTCGAGCACATCGAACGCATCACGCAACTGATCATCGACATCTGCGGCACCAGCAGCACAGCCTGTGGCCCGATCGATGACCTGCAGGTCAATATGCCGCCGGCCAACCCGGTCACCCTGCGCGTGGCGCGTGCCAGCAAGATCATCGGCATGCCACTGACGCAGGCCCGCTGCGCCGACGCCTTGGCGCGCCTGCAACTGCCGCTCACGCAAACCGAGGGCAGCATCACCGTGACGCCGCCTTCCTACCGCTTCGACCTGCAGATTGAAGAAGACCTGATCGAAGAAGTGGCGCGCATGGTCGGCTACAACGAGTTGCCGCAAACGCCGCCATTGGCGCCGGTGACGGCCAGAATCCGGGCCGAAGCGCAACTCAGTCCGTTTGCCTTGCGCCATGCCCTTGCGGGCCTGGGTTACCAGGAAACCATCAATTTCAGCTTTGTCGACGAGCGCTGGGAAAATGAACTGGCCGGCAACCCGAATCCGATCAAGTTGCTCAACCCGATTGCCAGCCAGATGAGCGTCATGCGCTCGTCCCTGCTGAGCTCGCTGTTACAGGTTCTGAAATTCAATCTGGACCGCAAGGCGCAGCGCGTGCGCGTCTTTGAACTCGGTCGCGTCTTCCTGCGCGATGCGTCGGTGCACAACAGCGACACCACGGTGGCCGGATTCCATCAACCGATGCGCGCCGCCGGCATGGTGTGCGGCGGTGCCGACACCCTGCAGTGGGGCCGCAAAGAGCAGGCTGTCGATTTCTTTGATGCCAAGGGCGACGTCGAAGCGCTGCTGGCACCGCGCAAACCCGTCTTCGAGCCGGCACAACATCCGGCCATGCACCCGGGGCGCTGCGCGCGCGTGCTGCTCGATGGCATGGCCATCGGTTTCGTCGGTGAACTGCATCCGAAGTGGCGTCAGACCTACGACCTGGCGCAGACACCTGTCATGTTTGAACTGGAACTCGATGCCGTGCTGCAACGCGGTGTACCGGCCTTCAAACCCGTTTCCAAACAACAGGCGGTGGAACGCGATATCGCCGTGCTGGTTGACGAAAAAATCAGCCATGCCGCCTTGCTGGCTGCGGTGTGGGCTGCACCGACGCTTGGGCTGCTGCGCGACGCCGGTGTGTTCGACATCTATCGGCCGAAGTCGACCCAGGAAGCAGCCCTTGCTACCGTTTCCGAAAAGAGCATGGCGCTGCGACTGACACTCAACAGCGACGACGCCACCCTGACTGAAGAGCAGATCGACGCGGTGGTGCAAGCGGTAGTTTCTTCCTTGGTAAGCAAATTGGGTGCACGGCAACGCGCCTGAACCGTTACCATCGATACCAATCAGAATAAAGTGAAATGAGAATTCAATGGACATTTCGGTTGAAAGTCTCGAAACCCCAGCATTGACCAAAGCCCAGCTGGCTGAACTGCTGTTTGAGCAAATCGGGCTCAACAAGCGCGAGTCCAAGGACATGATCGATGCTTTTTTTGACCTCGTCTCAAGCAGCCTGGTCGAAGGCAAGGATGTCAAGATTTCAGGTTTTGGCAATTTCCAGATTCGCACCAAGGCGCCGCGCCCCGGCCGCAATCCGCGAACCGGTGAAGCCATTCCAATCCAGGCGCGCCGTGTTGTAACTTTTCACGCCAGCCACAAACTCAAAGAACAGATTCAGGACCAGGATCGTTCCGCCTGATCGCATAGTCAATCTTTTTTTGCCAATTGATGTGCTGTTTGCATTTGCGGCTTTACACGCTGCGGTGACTTAGAGTAATCTCGAAGCATCATCTCGTACGGCATTGATTTAAATGGAGAAAGCTCTCCCTCCCATCCCCGCAAAGCGCTACTTCACCATCGGTGAAGTCGGCGACCTTTGTGGCGTGAAACCGCATGTGCTACGGTATTGGGAGCAGGAGTTCACGCAACTGCGGCCTATGAAGCGGCGCGGCAATCGGCGCTACTACCAGCACCACGAAGTGCTGATGATCCGCCGCATTCGCGATTTGCTCTACGACCAGGGTTTCACCATCAGCGGGGCGCGCAACAAGATGCAGGAAATTCTGCAAGCCGAGCGCGACAAGAAAAGAAATGGTGAGGTTCTGCTTGAGGGCGTCGACGTCATCGAACTGGCTGATGCGGATCTGGACGACACACAAGATGAACCGGACGACGAGGGTGATGACGATGTTTCAGGCCGTTTGCTGCTGGTTCGACGTGAACTGTTTGAAATTCGCGACCTGCTGTCGCTCTCGCACTGAGAACCGGGCGGTCTAGCGTTTATAATCGTGCTCAGTTCGGTGTGTGGCGCAGCCTGGTAGCGCACTTGCATGGGGTGCAAGGGGTCGAAGGTTCGAATCCTTTCACACCGACCAATGTATACGGGGGTCAGCAGACAAAGTTTGCTGACCCCTTTGTCATGGATGGGCCGATTACGCTGCGGCGAATCACATTGACGAACTCAACACATTCAAATTCAGCATGAAATCTCATATTGGCTTGATCGGCATTGGCGTCATGGGCGAAAACCTGGTCCTCAACATGGAGAGCAAGGGCTTTCGCGTTTCCGTTTTTGACCAGTCCGGTGCCCGACTTGATCAGTTCGGCAGCACCAGAGCAGCGGGCAAGCGCATCCAGTGCTGCCATTCGGTCCAGGCGCTGATCGACTCCCTGGCGCTACCGCGCAAGATCATGCTGATGGTTCCGGCGGGACAGGCGGTTGACGACGTGATAGCGCTACTGCTGCCACTCCTGGAGAACGGCGACATCGTCATCGACGGTGGAAACTCGCATTTCCCCGACACAAGCCGCAGAGTGCAAATGTTGGAGGACCGAGGCCTGCTGTACGTCGGTGTCGGAGTTTCCGGAGGCGAGGAGGGTGCCTTGCTCGGGCCTTCGCTGATGCCGGGTGGCTCCGCCGCCGCGTGGGACAGCGTCAAGCCGATCTTCCAGGCCATCGCCGCCAAAGTCGATGGTGTCGCCTGTTGCGAATGGATCGGCGAAGAAGGCGCCGGTCACTTCGTCAAGATGGTTCACAACGGCATCGAGTACGGCGACATGCAACTGATCTGTGAGGTCTACGATGTGATGCGAAAGCTGTTGGGCATGACGGCCGCCGAAATGCATGAGGTGTTCAAGGTCTGGAGCGAGAGCGAACTCAAGAGTTACCTGATCGAAATCACCCGCGACATACTGGCCGTCCGGGACGAGGACGGACTGCCTCTGCTTGACCGGATTCTGGATAAGGCCGGGCAAAAGGGTACCGGCAAATGGGCCGTCACGACTGCGCTTGATGTTGCCGTTCCGCTGACCCTCATCACGGAGTCGGTCTTTGCCCGCGTGCTCTCGGCCATGAAGGACGAGCGCCTGGTGGCATCCGCCCTGTTGCCCGGTCCGGTGCCGGAATTTTCTGCCGACAGAAGGGCGTTTATCGATGCGCTTGGCAAGGCCTTGTACGCCGCAAAACTTATTTCCTACACGCAGGGCTACCAGTTGATGCAAGCCGCGGGCAAGGCGTTTTCCTGGAACCTGAACTACGGCGGCATTGCGTCAATCTGGCGCGGCGGCTGCATCATCCGATCGGTTTTTCTGGGGCGAATCCAGGCGGCTTTTGCGCGCAAGCCCGATCTGGACAACCTGCTGCTCGATCCGTTCTTCCGGGAATCCATTGGCAGCACGCAGCAGGGCTTGCGCCATGTGCTGACGCAGGCCATTGGCAATGGCATCCCGGTGCCGGCTTTGTCCTCGGCGCTGGCCTATTACGATGGCTACCGCTGCGCGAACCTGCCAGCCAACCTGTTACAGGCACAACGCGATTTCTTCGGCGCGCATCAATACGAGCGGACCGACAAGGCGCGCGGTACCTATTTCCACACCAATTGGACCGGGCGCGGTGGCGATACCGCGTCAAGCCTGTATTCGGTCTGAGGTGTGAAGCCCGAAGACCTGCAACTGCTGGTGACGCGCACCATGCCATTTGGCAAATACAAGGGGCGTTGCATTGCCGATTTACCCGGCAACTACCTGAGCTGGTTTGCGCGCGAAGGCGTGCCCAAGGGCGAGATCGGGCGCTTGCTGGCCCTGATGCACGAGATCGACCACAACGGCTTGTCGGATCTGCTCAAGCCCCTGCGGGCCAGCAAAAACTAGCCGGACTGTCGCGCACATCCCCAGCCCGGCTTGCGATCCCGTGCGGCTAGTTGCGGCGCAAGTCGAGCGTGAACGGAAACTCGCGGCTGGCCGCCACGTGGATCGTGGCCGGGGGCACGACCAACTTGCCCGGCGTGTGGCCCATGGCCGCAAAGCGCGACATGCGCCGGCTTTCCGCTTCGTAGGCATTGACCGGAAAGGTATCGGGGTTCAGGCCGCCCGGATGCGCCACGTGGTACTGGCAGCCGCCGAGTGAACGCTTCATCCAGGTGTCGACGATGTCAAAGGTCAACGGCGTGTGGATGCCGATGCCCGGATGCAGCGCCGACGGCGGGTTCCAGGCCTTGTAGCGCACACCTGTGGCGAATTCGCCAATGGTGCCAGTCGATTGCAGGGGCAAGGCGCGGCCGTTGCAGGTGACCACATAGCGGCTCTCATTCAGTCCCGTCACATGGACTTCAATGCGCTCGAGCGACGAGTCCACATAGCGGGCCGTGCCGCCGGGTGCGCCTTCCTCGCCCATCACGTGCCAGGGCTCCAGCGCGTTGCGCAGGGTCAGCTCGACACCGGCCGACTGGACCGAGCCCACGATCGGGAAACGGAACTCGTAGTGCGGGGCAAACCAGCTGCTATCGAAAGCGTAACCGGCGCCGCGCATCTCGGCCATCACATCGTCGAAATCCATCTTGATGAAGGTCGGCAGCAGGAAGCGGTCATGCAACTCGGTACCCCAGCGTGTTGCCGGCGCCTTGTACGGCGTCTTCCAGAAACGGGACACCAGAGCACGCAGCAACAGTTGCTGCACCACGCTCATGCGGGGGTGCGGCGGCATCTCGAAAGCGCGCAGTTCCAGCAGGCCCAGGCGTCCGGTGGCCGAGTCTGGCGAGTACATCTTGTCGATGGAAAACTCGCTGCGGTGCGTGTTGCCGGTGGCGTCGATCAGGATGTTGCGCAGCGTGCGGTCTACCAGCCAGGGCGGCATGCTCTGGCCGTGCAGTTCACGGTTTTTGTAAATCTGCTCGATGGCAATTTCAAGCTCGTAGAGCTGGTCATTGCGCGCCTCGTCAACGCGCGGCGCCTGGCTCGTGGGGCCGACAAACATGCCGCTGAACAGGTAGCTCAGACTCGGATGGTTGTGCCAAAACAGCAGCAGGCTGGCCAGCAGTTCGGGCTTGCGCAGGAACGGGCTGTCGGCTGGCGTGGCGCCGCCCATCACAAAGTGGTTGCCGCCACCGGTTCCGGTGTGTCGGCCGTCCTTCATGAACTTCTCGGCCGACAGGCGCGACTCGAACGCCACGTCGTACAGGAACTCGGTATTGCGCACCAGATCGCCCCAGTTCGTCACCGGGTGGATGTTGACCTCAATGACGCCGGGGTCGGGTGTGACCTGCAGCAGCTTCAGGCGCGGGTCGCGCGGTGGCGGATAGCCTTCGAGCACCAACTGCACGCCCAGTTCCTTTGCCGTGGCTTCAATGGCGCCGAGCAGATCGAGGTAGTCTTCGAGGCGCTCGAGTGGCGGCATGAAGATGTAGAGCACGCCGGACTTCTTGCCGACCGCCTCGGCCTTGGGCCCGCTGGCGCGACGCGGGTCGCGCACTTCGACGCACAGGGCGGTGCGCGTGATCCAGTGGGCCGACTCCTTTTGTTTCGGCACGCGGGCAAACCCGGCTGGCTCGGTCTGCAGCGTGCTTTGCGCGCTAGCGGCCGCTGAACTGGCGGCCAAGGCCGCAGCGCCGCCCGGGGCACTCTGAAATTTACGCGTTGCTTCAGCCGCGGGCCCGCTGCCCGAAAGATAAGGCGTTGCGCCTTTCGCGCCGCTGGCGTGCACAGCGCTTGTATAGCGTGCCGCCATCGCAGCGTGAGCGGGCAACTCGGAACGGGGCGCGCTGGGATCCTGCTCCAGCAGGTAAGGGTAGTCGCTCTTGCTGACCCAGGGCAAAGAGTCCAGCGGCAGGCGCAAACCCATGGGTGAATCACCCGGCATGAGGTACATGCGCTCGTCGCGCAGGAACCAGGAGCCGGTTGTCCAGCCAGCGCCAGCCCCATCCGTCTTTTCCGCCACTTTCACCGGCAACACATAGCCGACCACGCTATCGAGCTTCTGCTCGAAGACACGGCGCAGGCGCGCGCGTTCCATCTCGTCGTCGAGCTTGGAGTTGAACGGGTCGACGTTGACCGGCAGGCGGCGTTCGCGCCACAGGTAGTACCAGACATCTTCGTAGGCGCCCTGCATGAATTTGTCGGTGACGCCTAGCTTGGCCGCCAGCGCTTGCGTGAAACGCCGCGCGTCCTCGCTCGTGTAGTGCGTCGGCACGCGCTCGTCGGTGAACAGCGCGGGGTCACTCCAGACGGGTTGCCCGTCGGCGCGCCAGTAGATGTTCAAAGCCCAGCGCGGCAATTGTTCCCCGGGGTACCACTTGCCCTGACCGAAGTGCAGAAACCCACCTTCACCGTATTCGGCGCGCAGCTTATGCACCAATTCGGTGGCGAAACCACGCTTGGTTGGACCCAGCGCTTCGGTGTTCCATTCCGGTGCGTCGCGGTCATCAACCGCCACAAAAGTGGGCTCGCCACCCATCGTCAGGCGTACGTCACCAGCCAGCAATTCCTTGTCCACTGCGGCGCCGAGTGTCATAACATCGGCCCATTGCTCTTCGCTGTAGGGTTTGGTCACGCGTGGCGATTCGTAGATTCGAGTCACCGCCATGTGGTGCGCAAACTCGACCTCGCATTTGTCCATGCCGCCCTCGATTGGTGCGGCACCGGAAGGCTGCGGCGTGCAGGCCAGCGGAATGTGACCTTCACCTGCCAGAAGTCCGGAGGTGGCGTCCAGCCCGACCCAGCCAGCGCCCGGCAGGTAAACCTCGCACCAGGCGTGCAGGTCGGTGAAGTCAACCTCGGTTCCGCTCGGACCGTCCAGCGATTTCACGTCGGGCTTCAACTGAATCAGGTAGCCCGAGACAAAACGAGCCGCCAGACCGCAATGGCGCAGCAGTTGCACCAGCAGCCAGGCCGAATCACGGCAGGAGCCGGAGCCAAGCTTGAGGGTCTCGTCGGGCGTCTGCACGCCAGGTTCCATGCGGATCAGGTAGCTGATGTCCTTGTGCACCATGGTGTTGACATCGACCAGAAAATCGATGGTGCGGCGCTTGCTGCGGTCAATGCGCGCCAGGCAGGCCTTGAGTCGTTTGCTCAAGTGTTCGGTCGCCAGGTAAGGCGCCAGTTCCTGCTTGAGCAGGGCTTCGTACTTGAACGGGAATTTTTCAGCGGCTGGTTCGAGGAAAAAATCGAAGGGGTTGAAAACCGCCATCTCGACCACGAGGTCCACCGTGACTTTGAACTCGCGCGTTTTTTTCTCGAACACCAACCGTGCCTGGTAGTTGGCAAAGGGGTCCTGCTGCCAGTTGAGGTAATGATCGGCCGGCTCGATCGTGAGCGAGTACGAAATGATCTTGCTGCGGCAATGGGGCGCCGGGCGCAGACGAATCACCTGCGGGCCGAGATTGACCAGGCGGTCGTATTTGTAATGGGTTACGTGGTTCAGCGCGGCGTGGATGGACATGTTCTGACTTTTTAGAGAGGGAGCAAGGGCTTGCCTTAAACGAATACTAGCAATGTTGGTGCCATTGGATTTTCCGGGGTACGATAAAAGCACGCCCATGAACCCGAACTGTGACCGCCATGACTGACTCGCAACGCCAGGATTTTCGCTTCTTTCACCGCCTTCGGGTGCGATGGGTCGAAGTTGACCTGCAGAAAATCGTGTTTAACGCGCATTACCTGATGTACTTCGACACCGCGATCGCCGATTACTGGCGCGCCCTGGCCTTGCCTTACGAGAGCACCATGCTGGCCTTAGGCGGCGACCTCTACGTCAAAAAGGCCAGCATCGAATACCACGGCTCGGCCACCCTGGACGATCAGATCGACGTGGCGCTCAAGTGCAGCCGTATTGGCAACTCATCCTTTTGCTTCACGGGCGCGATCTTTCGCGGCGAGAAACAACTGATCAGTTGCGAGCTGATTTACGTATTTGCCGACCCTGCGACGCAGACCTCGAAACCGTTGCCCGATGCCCTGCGCCAGATCATGCTGGGCTACGAGGCCTGGCAGCCGATGGCGCGGCTTGAAACCGGCAACTGGCAGCACCTTGGCGCGCCCGCGCGCCAGCTGCGCGCCGACGTCTTTCACGACGAACAAGGGATTGCCGCCGAGCTGACCTGCGATGCCGCCGACGAGTTCGCCGTGCACGTGCTGGCGCGTAACTGGCTCGGTGTGCCGGTAGCCACCGGACGCCTGTTGCAACAGGCGCCGGGGATTGGAAGAATCGGTCGCATGGCCGTCAGCCGGGTGCTGCGCGGCTCCAACCTGGGTCGAGACGTGTTGCGCAGCCTGATGCAGACCGCGAAAGAGCGTGGTGACCATGAAGTGGTTCTGCACGCACAGCGCACGGCTGAAGGCTTTTATGCGCGCCTTGGCTTTGTGCAGCGGGGCGAACCATTCGAAGAAGCCGGCATCGTGCACATCGAGATGGCGCACGCGCTCTAAAAAATCGGCTTGATCAAATATCGGCCGGCAAAGGGTAGGGTGCTGCTTGCACCGTCAGGGCCGGGCCGGAGACCGTGCCCAGATGCAAGCCGCCACCGTCAAAGGCTGCGACCTGCATCGAAACAATCGCATCAAAACCACCACCGTTTGCGGCAGCCGACTGCGCCACGATGCCGCAGGGCTGCTGCGCGTCTGCGTCCTGAAACACTTCGTCGCCCGCCTTCATGGCGGCATCCGAATGCGCCAAAAAGGCGCGACGCTTGAGAGTGCCGCGAAACTGGCTGCGCGCCACGACCTCCTGCCCCGGGTAGCAGCCTTTCTTGAAGCTAACGCCCCCAACCGACTCGTAGTTGAGCATCTGCGGCACAAAGGCGTCCACCGTTGCAGCGCTGATCAAGGCGATGCCGCTGCGGACCTCGCCCAAGGCCCAGTCTTGCGCACTTAGCGCGGGTCCAGCGGGCGCTGGCTGCGCTGCTGGCGCGAGCCAGAGGGCGCGTGCCACACCATCGGCCGGGTACAGGAACAGCACCGAGGCGCCGTCAATGTCCCGCATCGACCAGACCGCTGGTTCGCCGGGTGCCAGGGCTGCAAGGGCATCGCCAGCCAGGCCGAACAAGCAAAATTCGGCACTGGCGTCGCTCAGTTTTGCCTTGGCACGCATGACGAAGCGGGATAAGCGTGGAACCGTTTCAGCCAACAAGTCGCGACTGCAGATGAGCAGTATTTCAGTCGGGCTGCGCTTGAAACCATAAAAGCTGGCCAGCATCCGGCCTTTGGCCGAACAATAGGCGGCCAGTCGCGCTTCGGATTGCCCTAGCAGCAGAAAATCCTGGGTCAACTGGTTGTGGAGAAAGTTGGCGGCGTCAGCGCCTTCAACCCGGATGACGCCCAGATGCTCGATTCGCGCGATGCCATTGAGTTTGGTATGCATGGACTGAATTATCATCCTCCCTCGATTTAACCAAAGGCTGTAGGGCTGTGCGCCGTATCTTTTTTACCATTGTTGTGCTTACGGCCCTGTTCGGTGGTGCCGCGGGTTGGTGGCTCAACCAGGATCTGGATTTGAACACCGACACCGTCGACCTGTCGATTGAACCGGGCACGTCGGTGCGCGCGCTGGCTCAGTCTGTCAGCGACGCCGGAGTACGGGTCAGTCCGGCGCTGCTTTACTGGTGGTTTCGCCTGTCCGGGCAGGCGCGCCAGATCAAGGCCGGCAGCTATGAACTGGAGCCGGGCATCAGCCCGCGCAGCCTGCTGCGCAAACTTGTGCGCGGCGAAGAGGCGCTGCGCGCTGTGACGCTGGTGGAGGGCTGGAACTTCAAGCAGGTTCGTGCCGCGCTGCTGAAAGCCGAACAACTCACGCCAGAGTCAAAAAATCTGCCTGATTACCTGCTCATGAAAGTGCTGGGCAAGCCCGGTGTCGCGCCCGAAGGTCGTTTTTTCCCGGACACCTACACCTATGCCAAGGGCAGCAGTGATCTGGCGCTGCTCAAACGGGCCATGCGCGCCATGGACAAACAGTTGGCTGCCGCCTGGAAACAGCGCCAGCCTGACACGCCTTTGACCACACCCGAGCAGGCCTTGGCGCTGGCCAGTATTGTCGAGAAGGAAACCGGCCGCGCCAGTGACCGCAGTCTGATCGCCGGCGTGTTTGTCAACCGGCTGCGCATGGGCATGCTGCTGCAGACCGATCCGACCGTCATTTTTGGCATGGGGGACGCTTTTGACGGAAACCTGCGCCGGCGCGACCTGCAAAAAGACACGCCCTGGAACACCTATACGCGCGCTGGCCTGCCGCCGACCCCGATTGCCATGCCAGGCAAGCCGGCCCTGCTGGCGGCAGTGCAGCCGGCAAGCACCAAGGCCCTTTATTTTGTGGCCCGCGGCGACGGCAGCAGCGAGTTCAGCGCCAGCCTGGAGGCGCACAATCGGGCGGTCAACAAATACCAGCGCGGAAAGTGACGACAGATGTCAACAGGGGGTCTCTTGCAGGGTCTTTTCATCAGTTTTGAAGGCATCGATGGGGCGGGCAAATCGACCCATATCGACGCTTTGGCACAAGCTTTTCGGGCCCAGGGCAGGGCGCTGACCGTGACGCGTGAGCCGGGCGGCACAGCGCTGGCTGAAAAATTGCGCGCCATGGTGCTCAACGACCCTATGGACGCCATGACCGAGGCCTTGCTGGTGTTCGCGGCGCGGCGCGATCACCTGCGCCAGGTCATTGAACCAGCGCTAGCGCTGGGCCAGGTGGTGTTGTGCGACCGCTTTACAGACGCCACATTTGCCTACCAAGGCGGTGGCCGGGGCTTTGACCTGGGCCTGTTGTCGCAACTGGAGCGCATGGTGCAAACCATCTCGATCAACGGAGCGGACCTGGTGCGGCAACCCGACGTCACGGTCTGGTTCGACTTGCCAGCCGAAATTGCCGCGCAGCGCCTGGCCGGCACCCGCGTACCTGACAAGTTCGAAGCGCAGCCGGTGGAGTTTTTCCGCCAAGTTCACAACGGCTACTTGGAGCGCATGCGGGAGACTCCGGCGCGTTTTGCGCGTATCAATGCCGATCAGGCGCGTGAAGCCGTCTGGCGCGATGTCCTGGCGGCACTGCAAGGCAGAGGCTGGCTGGCATGACTGAAGAAGCCCCTGTTGCGCCCTGGATCGCCGCCCAAACCCGATCCCTGCTGGCCCAGCGTGGCCACGCCTGGTTGCTGACCGGCCCGTCCGGACTTGGACAGTCTAAATTGGCCCTATCGCTGGTGCGGGCCTGGCTCTGCGAACAGGCATCGGAGGATGGCGCCTGCGGTCACTGCGGCAGTTGCCACGCCATCGATGTGCGCACCCATGCTGATTTGTGCGTGCTGATGCCCGAAACCGTGATGCTCGAACTTGGATGGCCCCTGAGCGAAAAAGCCCAGGGCGAGATCGATGACAAGAAACGCAAGGCAAGCAAGGAGATCCGGGTCGACGCCATGCGCGACGCGGTAGAGTTTGCGCAGCGCACCAGCGCGCGCGGTCGCGGCAAGGCGGTGCTGGTCTTTCCGGCCGAGCGCATGAACAATGTGACGGCCAATGCCCTGCTCAAGACATTGGAGGAGCCGCCTGGCGACGTCAGGTTTGTACTCGCCAGTGAAGCGGCCGACCAGTTGCTGCCGACGATTCGCAGCCGCTGCCTGGGGCACACCATGCTCTGGCCGGCGCAGGAAGATGCGCTGGACTGGCTGCAGCAATGCGGCATCGACCGGCAGTCCGGGCGCGTCATGCTGCGCGCTGCCGGCGGCCGCCCGGAAGACGCCCTGCAGTTTTCACGCTGGGAGCCGGGTGTACAGGCCTGGGTCAAACTGCCCAAGGCCATGGCGCGCGGCGACGTGAGTGCGTTGAAGGACTGGTCGCCAGCACAGGCGGTAAGCGCCCTGCACAAGATTTGTCACGACGTTCTGGCGCTCAAGACCGGGGCGGCGCCTCGGTTCTTTGAGGTGGCTGATTTGCCCGGCGGCGGCTCGGTTGCCAGTTTGACGGCCTGGGCGCGGGCGCTGGCTGCGACAACGCGCAGCGTGGAGCACCCTTTCAACCCCGGTTTGATGCTCGAAGCGCTGGCGAGTCAGGCCCAACGCGCACTGAGCTGACATGTTTACCGATTCACACTGCCATTTGACCTTTCCGGAGTTGGCGGCACAGATCCCGGCTATCCGCACCGCCATGGCCCAGGCCCAGGTCGACCGCGCGCTGTGCATCTGCACCTCGCTGGAGGAATTTCCGGGGGTGCATGAACTCGCGACCGGGTATGACAACTTCTGGGCCACGGTCGGCGTCCATCCAGACAACGAAGGCGTCCAGGAACCCAGTCTGCAGGACTTGCTGGACCGGGGAAAGATGCCGCGTGTGGTCGGAATTGGGGAAACCGGGCTCGACTATTACAGGCTTGCGGGCCGCAGCATTGCCGAGATGGCTTGGCAGCGCGATCGCTTTTGCACCCATATCCTGGCGGCACGCCAGTTGGGGCTGCCGCTGGTGATTCACACCCGGTCCGCCTCGGACGACACCCTGGCGATTCTGCGCGAGCAGGGCGAGGACGGTTCAACGGGTAGCGCCGGCGGGGTATTTCACTGTTTTACCGAAACGGCCGATGTTGCTCGCGCTGCGCTGGACCTGGGTTATTACATCTCCTTTTCTGGCATCCTGACCTTCAAGAATGCGCAGGATCTGCGCGACGTGGCGGCTTTTGTGCCGCTGGACCGGTTGCTGATCGAGACCGACAGCCCCTATTTGGCCCCGGTGCCCTACCGCGGAAAGACCAACAACCCGTCCTATGTGCCGCACGTGGCAGCTCAGTTGGCGGCAATCAGGAATCTTCCGCTTGCGCAGATCGCACAGGCCAGCAGTCGTAACTTCGAAGCCCTGTTCAAAGGTGTTCTGAAATGAGTTTGCGACCGCCTTTGAAGTTAAAGTGTTTATTTCGAAAGTGTTTTTATCTTGTTGTTTTTACTGGATATTCTCTTTGCTCGGCCGGGTCATTTGAGGATTACTTTACGGCCATCAAACGCGATGATGCCGAACTCATCGCCGGCTTGTTGAAGCGCGGTTTCGACCCCAACACGCCCAATTTGGAGGGTGAACAAGGGCTGTTTCTTGCCATTCGGGATTCGTCACTCAGGACTGTAAAGGCGCTGCTGCGCCATCCCGACACCCAGGTCGAGGCGCGTTCGCTCAACGATGAAAGCCCGCTGATGCTGGCTGCACTAAAGGGTTTGACCGATCTGTGCCAGCAATTGATAGCCAGGGGCGCGGACGTCAACAAGCCGGGATGGACGCCGCTGCATTACGCCGCCACCAACGGTCATTTAGCGGTGATGGCCCTGTTGCTTGAGGAGCACGCCTATATCGACGCAGCATCACCCAATGCCACAACACCGCTCATGATGGCGGCGCGCTACGGCACGGCTGAGGCGGTCAAGTTGTTACTGGAGGCTGGTGCCGACCCGACGCTCGCCAATGATCAAGGATTGTCCGCCGTGGAGTTTGCCCAGCGCGCCGGTCGGGCCGATATAGCGGGGATCATCGCAACCGCCATCCGCAAGCGTCAGCCCCCGGCCACTTGGTAGGCCGCCGCCGGCGAGCAGAGCCAAATAGCTGGATTTTCGTTCGTTTTATACTTCATACGATGTATACCTTACTAATGCTTTGATTTAATTGAAGATTTTTCCGAAGTGGGTAAAAAAAGGGGCGTTCTTGGAAGTCAGAACAGCCGGTTTTTCAGGGCGCGGGGCGGCATCTGTGGCACGCAGCGTCCACTGGCGCGAAGTGGAAACCGTGGCTGGCATAGGCTGGGCAGGGCGCAACGGTCCATAGCCTCGATGTGGCAGAGATTGACCGATCGGGTACCCCTCCCGGCGTTTCGCTTCGCTTCCATGGGGTTTCACCCCATACCCCCGGCGAATGGTGCGAACGACATTTTCAAACCACCAGGTCATGATGCGTCACCCCCATGGCTCAGGCCCTCGACCACCTCAGCCGCTGCGCGGATAGATTCCACCTGCTCGCGAAAGACGTAGACCCAAGGCGGGGCAGTCTCGCCAGCTGCGGCTTCGAGCGATTCCCCGATGGCGTGAGCCATGAGCAGCCGGTCATTCAGGGCGTTGACGGCCTCGCGCAGGGCGCTCATAGGGCACCCCTTGGCGTGCTCGCCTGCTTGGCGGCCTTCGCCGCCGCAGGCATTGCACTCTGGCTACATTGAGCGGGACAGGGCTTGACGCTCACGCTTGTCTTTCTCGTAGATGGCCTGCTTTTCGGCTCGGGTGAGCTTGGCGGGTTGGGCGGGTTCGGTCGGTTGAGGAATTGTTTTAGATGGCTTTGGCTCAGCCGCTGCTGGCTCTGATCGGGCCGCAGGAGGTTCACCCGGATTGCGCAGGTAGGCGTCCAAGGCAACGCAAATGAGAGCGTTGATGCTGATGCCGAGATAGTCGGCCTTGGCGCGTGCAGCGGCGTCAAGGGCGTCTGGGAGTCTGAGTGAATAGGCCATACTTGCATTATGACGTCATTTTGACGTTGCTTTGACGGGTTATTTTTTGTTGAATCAAGAGTTGTTTTATATGGGACAAGCCCCGCGGCTTCGCCGCTTTCGGCGCGCTGCGCTTGCCGCTCGAAAGCTGGCGCCGCCGTGACCTCAGCCAATGCGAGGCGCAGCCGGGTGGCTTCGTCGTAGACCGCCCGAAAGCCTGCCGCCTGCCTGACGAGCAGAGACCACCACGAGCCATCATGTGGCGTGATCTGGCGACCCTCTGGCGTGATCAAGACGTTCCCTTCAAGCCGCCAGCCGGCCCAAGCCTCGCTGGGCAGTTCCAGACGCGCCAGGACGCGAGCCAGTTTGTAGACGGCATACGGGATGCGGTGCGCGCCGCTTTCCCAGTTATGCCAAGTGCGATCCGTGACCTGAAAATATTTCCCCGCAGCCTCGACCGACCAGCCAAGCTTGATCCGGGAGTAACGCAGGCGTTCTCCAAGCTGGGCGCGGGTGTCCGGGTCATGGGGGCATGTTTTCCTGTACTTTGAACTGTGACTGTACTTCATACGATGTATATTATGTTAACCAACGTATTGACTTTTCAACAATAGCCAGGCACCACTCCACCGCAACCCGTGCTAGCCAATTTGCACTAGACGCCGGTAGCCTTTGCCATCAGTGCACGCCAGCGCTGGTAGCGCTTTTGCAACGCTGAATCGGGTTTGGCCGTGAAGACATCCTCATGTGCGCCCTGGTTCCAATCCAAAGGTCGCCCGCATGCCAGATAGGCAATACCGCGCGCGCTCGCTTCCGGGTCGTCACGCCGATGGACCGGCAAACCACTGATACTGGCAAGGCACTGGCACAGTCCATCCAAGAGCGACACGCCGCCACTGACGCGGATGCGCTTAGCGGCAGGGATATAGCGGTCCATGTGGTCGATATTGGCCTGCAGCAGGAAGGCAATGCTCTCGACCACGGCCACGGCTTTCAGCCAAGGCTCGCCCTCGCCCACAAAGCGTGACTGGAACTCGGCTTGCCAGAACGGTCCACCCAAGCCAGCAATGCCGTTGAGAAACAGCGGCGGCTCCTCGTGCCTTGCCAGCCATTGCGCCAGTGTGTCAGCGAGGTTGCCAAGACCAAACTCCTTGCTGACCCATTCCAGCGCAGTGCCGGCTCCGTTCACATTGCCTTCGACCATATAAAGGCGGCTCGCACCGTCGTCCAGGATGATTCCGGTCAACTGGCGCGGCACCTGGCCGGGAAAACTCGTAAGTGCGCGTTGCACGAAGGCACTCGTACCGATGTTGATATACGCCGAATCAGCTTCAGGCCAGCCGAACGCGAAAACAGCTGCCGACTGGTCGCCGTTGACTGCGGTCAGTGGAATAGCCGTGCCCAGCAGGTCCAGCGTTCCCCATGGATAAAAGGTGGGCACACTGCGTGGCAAAAAACCCTCGGGCAGGCCAAAGAGTTCCAGCAGGTCCGGGTCCCAGTCCTGAGTCTGCAGGTTCCAGAGCTGGGTGCGCGCGGCGCACTGCGGGTCTGCCAAAAACGGCTGCTCAGCGCAGAGGCGAAAAACGACAAAACTGGCCATCGGACCCCAGCACAGGGTTTTGTTTTCAAGCGCCCCCCGCACGGCAGGCAGATTGTCCAGCGCCCAGCGCAGTTTGCTGGCGCCATAGTGCGGAGAAAGGTAGAGGCCACTCTTGCGGTGCACGCCATCGGCGTGAGGCTGCAACTGGTCAATCCAGGCGTGGGCACGCCGGTCTTGCCAACTGAAGATCGGAGACAAGGGTTTGCCTGTGACCCGGTCCCAACAGATCACGCTCGAGCGCTGGCTGGAAAGCCCGGCGGCCACCACGTCCTGACGGCGCGTCCCCAAAGCCTGCAAGGCCTGCGTCACCGCGAAGAGCACGGAATTGACGATTTCGTCGCCATCCTGCTCAGCCCAGTCCGCCTGCGGGTATTTGATGCTGATGTTTTCAACGCCGCTGGACAGCGTGCGCCCCTGTCGGTCAAACACGAGTGCCCGGCTGGCATGCGTTCCCTGGTCAATGGCCAGGACCAGAGGGTTGCTTACGGCACCGATCCTTTCGTCCATGGCAGGCCGGAATTCAAGACACCGAGAAGCTCACGATCGGCGTACTCAGATCGGCAAAGGACGATCCCAGCGCAATCTGGCCTTCGCCGTGCAAAACACATTCTTCGCGCCGGAGCAACAAATCAGAGCCGCCGCCTGAAAACCGGACCCAGCATCCATAGGAGCTGAGGTCGACCAGCATCATGCTGCCGTTGCGCCAGTCGATTCGGGCGTGGGTACGTGAAACGCGGGGATCATCGACCACAAATTCCGCCCGGTGCAAACGGCCAATGTGAATCGGCAACTCGAAGGACTTGAAACTCATTCTGTCCTTCATCCAGACCAGTTCAATTTGCCCGCCCAGGGTATCGACCTGAGCCGGATCGAACAGAGGAACCATGTCCGACTGCATGGTCAGCAAGGCCGACGTCGCATCATCCTCCCAGTCAACCTGGTAGACGGTACAGGGCTCGGCACGCCCCCTGATGCTGATCGGACCCATCACGCGAAATCGAACGTCCTGCGCCTCGCTCACACCATCCAGCGCCGCGCCGTTGGTCCAGATCTGGCTCGCGCCAGCAAGATCGCTCAGGCGTGATGCCACGTTGACGGCGTCGCCATAACAGTCTCCGGCCACGATCTCGACGTCGCCGCTGGCAACACCGATGCGGATCGGCATGCGGTTGGCCGGCGCAATATGCGGCATGCGTTTTTGGTGTTTGCGCTGCAACTCGACCACCGCGCTGATGGCGGCAGGGTTATTTCCGAACAAGGCCAGCACGCCATCGCCCAGCATTTTGACCACACGTCCCCCATGCGCCTCGATAATCTTGGCGATCCAGGTCGTTACCTGCGTGACGGCCTGCGTCGCCTTGGCATTGCCCAAGGCTTCGAAGACACTTGTGCTGCCGAAAAGATCGGCAAATACGACGGTGGCATGAGCACTCATTCCGGCCTGGTTTCCATTTGGTTGAGTTGGCACAGTTTAGGGCAAATCAGCGTTCTTAGACGTGACCCCAAAACAGCAGTGCATCACGCCCTTGCACCAGCAGGTCTGTTTTGGCCCCGACCGGCAAGACCACCTTGGTGGCGACATGGCCGTAGGGCAAATTGGTCAGTACGGGTACCTTCACTCGCTGGCGCAACCAATTCACCACCGTAGCCAGTTTGTAACCGCGGTCATGCGGCACCAGTTTGAACTCGGTAAATTGACCGAGCACTATGGCCTTCTGGCGACCCAGAACACCGGCGTGTAGCAATTGGGTCAGCATGCGCTCGATACGGTAGGGGTGCTCAGCCACATCCTCCAGGAACAGAATCCCTTTGCTGATTTGTGGGAAATAAGGCGTTCCCAGCAGCGATGTCAGCACTGACAGATTGCCGCCCCACATGACGGCGTTTTTCACGGAACACTCTGCTTGCGCCTCAGGGGCCGCTGCGTCCTCAGACGGGTTCAGCGCGCCCGCTTGGCTCTCCCGAAGTTGCCGCCAACCGGCGCCCTCCCCTTGGCCGCGAATCAGATCGTCGAAGCAGGCTTCCATGATGTCGTCAGGCACGCGTTCTTCGCCATGGCCATCGGGCTGATCCGGTTTGCCACCGACCCCAAAACCCTCGCACAGCGCTGGGCCCGCCCAGGTGACGGCACCCGTGCGGGCCAGCACCGCACTTTGGAAAGCTGTGAAATCACTGATGCCGACAAACAACATGCCTTTTGCAACGGCTTTGGCGATTTTTTTATAGTCAATACCGTCCAGAATGCGGCTCAGGCCGTAACCGCCGCGCGAGATCAGAGCGACATCGGCACCACTGGCGGCAGCACGGTGAATGGCAGCCAGGCGCGTCACGTCGTCGCCGGCAAAGCGCAGATAGCTGGCCAGTGCCGCGCTGTCAATTTCCACCTCATGGCCGAGCGCCTGAAGTCGAGCCACACCGCGCTTGAAAGCGACCTTGTCACGCACAGCCCCGGACGGGGAATAGATGTAGATGTGTTTCTTCATGATGGGTCAGCCTCGGGGTTTATTGTCATGCTTGTACCCAATGCGCAAAGGCGCGTTGCGCGGCCTGGTGGCCTGTGTCGGGAAACGGGGCGGCGTATGCAGGGTCGCTGGCGTCAGCCGTGATGTCCAGCAGCAGTTCGCCAACAAAACGTTCGACTTCGCTGGCGGCCAGGGCGGACCCCAGAGTTTCCCCGGCGTTTTGCCGCACCACGACGCAACGCTGCAATTCCAGGCGCGCCACCAGCGCACCCAGCACGCGGCGATGCCGCTCGGCGTCATGCCAGCTTTCTTTCTTGGGCTTGTCGCTCATGCCAAAACCAATCAGGTCCGGCGCCACCACGCGGTGACCGGCCGCCAGCCAGGCTGCGATGTGCTGACGAAACACATAGCTCCAGGCCACGCCGTCGTGCAGACACAGATAGCATTGCGCTGCATCGCGCGGTCCGACATCAAGATAATGCAGGCGCAGGCCGTCCAGACCGGGCAAGTCACTGGCGTAATGCCCCTCCCATGGGTAATCCGGCAGCGCCGCAAAACGCGTTGCGGGCGTGCGCAAGGCGTCCTGGCGAAGCGGACTGGCCGTTTCCTGCAATTGCTCGCGCCGGTGCATGAAAAAGTCCTGCAACAAAGCCGCGCACTCGGCCTGCTGCAAACCGCCCTGCACTTGGGTCTGGTGATTGAGTTGAGGGTTTGCGAACAGGTTCAGCACCGATCCGGCCGCGCCCGCCTTGGGGTCCGGCGCGCCAAACACCACGCGTTTGAGCCGTGCCTGCAAAATGGCGCCGGCGCACATGGCACAGGGCTCGAGCGTGACAAACAATTCGCAATCGGTCAGCCGGTAGTTCGCCATCAGTTTGGCTGCTGTACGTAGCGCGACGATTTCAGCGTGCGCACTCGGGTCGTGCTGGCCGATGGGCGCATTGCCGCCAACCGCAATCACCTGTCCCGATCGCACCAGTACGGCGCCAACCGGTACCTCGCCAGCTGCAGCAGCCGCCCTGGCTTGGACCAAGGCAATCTGCATGAAATCGCCATCCGCCATGGACGCCACCTGTTCCACTATTTCTCGTCAGGCATGGGGCGTGGGGTCCGCATGGCAGCCTCCAGCGCCTGCTTATACTGCTCGGGCTGGTTCTTGGCAGGCAGAGCGCTGGCAGAGTCTTTGGGATTGGACAGCACCGACGGCGCGGTTGGTCCGCTGCTGCGCAATTGCTGCCTGACCAGGAGACCGGTGACAGCAAGGGCCAGCAGCAAGCCCGCGATGCCAAAAAGTCCTTTCATGCCTGCTCACCCAGGTTCAGCCGGTCCATCCAAAGCGCCAATGCACGTTGATTGTCATCACCCGCCTCGTAAACAGCCTTCATGGCGGCGTGAGACTCTGGCCGGTGCTGGTTGATCTTGAGTTTGGTTTTCAAATCGGTCACCCGCAGTTCAAAGCCCACAATACCGGCGAGCATCTTTTGCGCAAACTCATCGCCCAAACCCCGCCACTGTTCGGCGTAGGCGGGTTCGTGATCGCCAATCAGCTTCTTGAGTAAGCGGTCTTTCGCCTCCGGTTCTTCGATCACGCTGGCCTCCACCCTGCACTGCACGGCAAGGTAGTTCCAGGTTGGCACCCGCGCCAGGTCCGGATAGACCTGGGGTGACAGGTAGGCGTGCGGCCCCATAAATGTCACCGTCGCCGCCGGGCGGGTCTGCAAATACCGCCAGTGCGGATTGCCTTTGGCACAGTGACCCAGCAAGACCAAATGATCGGCGCGTTCCTCCAGATACAGGGGAAGGTGTGTGACGTAGACTGAGCCTGCGTCGTCCAGACTGATCAGGCTGGCAAACGGATGCTCACGCATGAGCAACAAAGCGTGGCTAGCATCGTCAGTCTTGAATTGGGCTGGCAGATACATGCTATTCCCACTCAATTGTCGCCGGTGGTTTGCTGCTCACATCATAGGTAACGCGGTTGATGCCACGCACCTCGTTGATGATGCGGCTCGACACTTTCTTCAGCAATGCGTAGGGCAGTTCGGCCCAGTCGGCCGTCATGAAGTCGCTGGTCTGCACCGCGCGCAAGGCCACCACATAGTCATAGGTACGGCCGTCACCCATCACGCCAACACTCTTGACTGGCAGAAATACGGTGAAGGCCTGACTGGTCAGGTCGTACCAGCTTTTACCGCTTTCTTCGTCGATAAAGTTGCGCAGTTCTTCAATGAAGATAGCGTCCGCACGGCGCAACAGATCGGCGTATTCCTTCTTCACTTCCCCCAGAATCCGCACGCCCAACCCGGGGCCCGGGAACGGATGGCGGTACACCATGGCGTGTGGCAAGCCCAGCGCCACACCGAGTTCACGCACTTCATCTTTGAACAATTCGCGCAGGGGTTCGAGCAGCTTCAGACCCAGTTGCTCCGGCAAGCCGCCCACGTTGTGGTGGCTCTTGATGACGACGGCCTTCTTGTTGCCAGCGCCGCCCGACTCGATCACGTCTGGATAAATCGTTCCCTGCGCCAGCCAGGCGACATGGCGCGACTGATCGCTCTTGAGCTTGCTCGCCTCGCTCTTGAACACCTCAACGAATTCGCGGCCAATGATCTTGCGCTTGGCCTCGGGTTCACTGACCCCGGCCAGATGTCCGAGGAACTGGTCTGCTGCGTCGACCCGGATCACCTTGGCGTGCAGTTTGCCAACAAACATGTCCATCACCATGTCGCCTTCATCCAGGCGCAACAAGCCATGGTCGACAAAGACACAGGTCAGTTGGTCCCCGATGGCGCGGTGAATCAGCGCTGCAGCCACCGATGAATCGACGCCGCCCGACAGGCCAAGGATGACTTCTTCCTGCCCCACCTGGGCCCGGATTTTCGCAACCGCTTCGCTGATGTAGTCACCCATGATCCAGTCCGGACGCGTGGCACAGATGTCGAGAACAAAGCGCTCCAGAATCGCAGCACCGCGCTTGGTGTGCGTAACTTCCGGATGAAACTGGACGCCGTAAAAACGCCTCTCTTCATCGGCCATGCCGGCAATCGGGCAACTGTCCGTGCTGGCCATCAGTTTGAAACCATGCGGCATCGCCGTGACCTTGTCGCCGTGGCTCATCCAGACCTCAAGCATGCCGTGGCCCATGGGCGTTGCATAGTCCTGAATCCCGTCAAGCAACTGCGTATGGCCGTGCGCCCGCACATCGGCCGGACCGAATTCGCGCTGATGGCCGCTCTGGACGACACCGCCGAGTTGGTGCGCCATGGTCTGCATGCCGTAGCAGATACCCAGCACCGGCACCCCGAGTTCGAACACAGCCTGCGGCGCCTTATCCGTGGTTTCCTCATAGACGCTGGCATGGCTGCCCGAGAGAATGATGCCCTTGAGCATGCCGTCACGGGCATAAGCCCGCAACCAGTCCTCGCTCACGTCGCAGGGGTGAACCTCGCAAAACACATGCGCCTCGCGTATGCGCCGCGCGATCAGTTGGGTGACTTGGGAGCCGAAGTCAAGAATAAGAATTTTTTGATGCTGCATATTTAGGCCTGCTGATGCGGGTCCCCATATCCAGAAACACCGTGGAACCGGCTAAGCCGGGCCACAGGTGTTGCCCCCTGCAAGGGGGGTGGCGTAGCGACACGCAGTGCGCGAAGCCTGGGGGTGAGTCATTATTCTGCCCGATAGTTAGGTGCTTCTTTCGTGATCTGCACGTCGTGCACATGGCTTTCGCGGATACCAGCGGTGGTGATTTCGACGAACTCGGCGCGGTCCTGCAACTCATCGATCGTCGGGCAGCCACAGTAGCCCATGCTGGCCCGCACGCCACCCGCCATCTGGTAAACAATGGCCACCATCGAGCCTTTGTAAGGCACGCGCCCTTCAATGCCTTCAGGCACCAGTTTGTCGGCGTTCGGGTTGCCGGTGCTGGATTCCTGAAAATAGCGGTCCGCACTGCCCTGCTGCATGGCGCCAATGCTGCCCATGCCGCGGTAGCTCTTGTAGCTGCGGCCCTGGAACAGGATCACCTCGCCCGGAGCCTCTTCGGTTCCGGCGAACATGCTACCCATCATGACGCTGCTGGCACCGGCCGCCAGGGCTTTGGCAATGTCGCCGCTGTAGCGAATACCACCGTCGGCAATCAGCGGGATGCCGCTGCCGCGCAGGGCCGTGGCCACACTGTCAATCGCCATGATCTGCGGCACACCAACGCCAGCCACGATGCGGGTAGTACAAATCGAGCCCGGACCAATTCCAACCTTGACCGCATCGGCACCGGCTTCGGCCAGGGCCAAAGCAGCCGCGCCGGTGGCGATATTGCCGCCGATGACATCGACCTGGGGATAGTTGCGCTTGACCCAGCGCACGCGCTCGATCACGCCATGGCTGTGGCCGTGCGCCGTATCCACCACGATGGCGTCAACGCCGGCCCGCACCAGGGCTTCGACCCGCTCTTCCGTGCCTTCACCAACGCCCACCGCCGCGCCGACGCGCAGTTTGCCCTGCGCGTCTCGCGCCGCGTTGGGAAAACTGGTCTGCTTGGTGATGTCCTTGACGGTGATCAGGCCCTTGAGTTCAAACGCATCATTGACCACCAGCAGGCGTTCAATCTTGTACTGGTTGAGCAAAACCTTGGCCTGCGCCAGGGTCGTGCCGTCCGGTACCGTGACCAGTTTGTCACGCTGCGTCATGATGTGGCTGACAGGAAGATCGTAGCGGGTCTCGAAACGCAGATCGCGTCCGGTCACGATGCCCACGACTTTGCCGCCGTCGAGAACCGGGAATCCGGAGACGCCAAGCTGTTCCGACAAATTCATGACCTGGCGCACCGTGTGCTGGGGCGTGATCACAACCGGATCGCGCAGGACGCCGGACTCGTAGCGTTTGACCTTGGCCACCTGTGCCGCCTGTTCCTGCGCGGACATATTCTTGTGAACAATGCCGATGCCACCCTCCTGGGCAATGGCAATCGCCAGTCGCGCCTCGGTGACGGTGTCCATGGCCGCAGAAACCAGGGGCAGGTTCAATGCAATATTGCGGGAAAAACGGGTGGCGAGAGAGGTGTCCTTGGGCAGGACCTGAGAGTACGCCGGCACCAACAAGACATCGTCGAAGGTGAGCGCTTTGCCGATTAGGCGCATATTCTTGGGCTCCAAATCGCCAATTGTACCCAAGCCAACGCTCAAGACCCGGGCCAGGATGGTGAAAAACGACACTTTGAACGCCGCGCTAAACCTGAGAGCTTGAAAGTTGAACGTGCTGCACGCTAAACTCGCGCATGCATCAAATTCGTCGCTTCCTCGTAGCCGCAACCTGCCTGGTGTCGCTGGCGGCATCAGCCCAGTGGCAGTGGGTCGACAAGGACGGCCGCAAGGTCTTCAGCGACCGTGCCCCCCCGCCCGAGGTGCTGGAGAAAGATATTCTGAAACGCCCTGCTGCCCGCAATGCGGCCTCGGCGCCAGCACCACAAGGCGAGGCCAGCGCGCCCCGGGTCAGTGGCGTCGACAAGGAACTGGCAGACCGAAAGAAGAAGGCCGAGGAGGCGGAGCTAGCCAGACGCAAGGCCGAGCAAGAGACGTTCCTCAAAGCCAAGATCGAAAATTGCGCCCGCGCCAAGCAGGCCAAGGCGACCTACGAGTCCGTGCAAAGAATTGCCAGGACCAACGACAAGGGCGAGCGCGAGATCATGGACGGCGCCAGCCGTGCCGCCGAACTCAAACGCATTCAGGCGATCATCGAGTCCGACTGCAATTAGGCCCTCGGAGCCGGCTTTAATACCCGGCTTTGGCACCAGCGCGTTTTTTGACAAACAGGCCGGCCGTACGGGCGCCTTGGCGGGCAAAGCGCTCACGCCGCGCCACCTTCGGATCAACGCCGAGTGGCCGATAGATTTCAATCCGGTCATTCTCTCGCAGACACTGCGCCAGACTGGCCTTGCGCCCCCACAAGCCAACATGGGCATCGCGAAGATCGATCGCCGGAAAGGATTGCAGCAGGCCGCTGGCCTGCAGGGCCTGCAAAACGGTGCTGGAAACTGGCAGCAGCAGCGCGACTTCATGCACCTCACGCGCGGCTGGCGAGTAAACCAGCGTCACCGGTATCAGCGCCTCAACCGCCATAGACCTGACCGGCGCGCTTGACAAACGCATCCACCATGCTGCCGGCGATCTTGTCAAAAACCGGCCCGACCAGTTTGCTCAGGGCTGCATTGTCAAAGCCGTAGTGAAGCGTCAACTCAACGCGGCAGGCGCGCTCCGAATCATCGCCCAGTGGCATGAAATTCCACTCGCCATCGAGGCGGGAAAAAGGGCCATTGACCAGTTTCATGCGCACCTGGCGAGCAGGAACATGCTCGTTGCGCGTCGTGAAGGTCTGGCGGATGCCGCTGAACGAAATTCCGATTTCAGCCAGCATGCCAAGCTCGTCGCTGCTGACCACGCGCGCCCGGTCACACCAGGGCAGAAACTGGGAATAGCGGTCGACATCGGTCACCAGCGCGTACATTTCTTGCGGGCTGTACCAGATCAGGACGGACTTCGTTACGGTTTTCATAGAATAGGGACTTGCGCGGGATTGTAGACAAGCCTTGTACGCAGCACTTACATCCCCAGATTGACCCCATGGCCAAAAAACCCGAAACCGCTGCCCGCATTGCCGACAACAAGAAGGCTGCCTACAACTATTTCTTTGAGGAGCGTTTCGAGGCGGGTCTGGTGCTGGAAGGCTGGGAGGTCAAATCGCTGCGCGAGGGCAAGGTGCAACTGACCGATGGTTATGTGGTTATTCGCGATGGCGAGTTGTTCCTGATCGGCTTGCAGATCACCCCGCTGGGCACGGCATCGACCCACATCAGCCCGGACAAGACGCGCACCAAGAAGCTTCTGATGCACAAGGAAGAGATCAAGCGCCTGATTGGCAAGGTCGAGCAAAAAGGCTACACCCTGGTGCCGCTCAACCTGCACTGGAAAACCGGCAAGATCAAATGCGACATTGCGCTGGCCAAGGGCAAGGCCGAGCATGACAAGCGCGACACCATCAAGGACCGCGAGGGCAAGCGCGAAGTGGAGCGTGCCATGAAGGGCCGCAACCGCTAAGCCGAATCAGCGCAAATTGCGCAAGGGATGCGCGTGAGCCGGCCACGGACTCTCGAAGAACGGCGACACCATGACGGCAGTCACCTCTTCCACAGCGCCAGGCCGCCACTTCGGGGACTGGTCTTTGTCAACCGCCAGGGCCCGTATGCCCTCGACCGTTTCGCTGCTGATTCCGATCCGTCCCAGATGCCGGGTGTTGAAACAGTGGCGCACCATGTCACGTTCCATGCGCAGATCATCGGCCAGCGACAGGCCTCGCGCGCGGCGAATTTGCGCCAGCACCACGTGCAGCATCAGGGGCGAGCGCGAGCGCAAGGTGGCGGCCGTTTGCTGCGCCCAGACCGAGTCCTCGGCTTCCAGCGCAGCCAAGATAGCCGTGACCGACTCAAGCGAAAAGAAGCGCTCAATCTGCACCGTCAAATCGATTGGCAGCGAGTCGGCAGCGACGGCATGGCGCGCAAGCCAGACGTCGAGAGCCTGTGGCGCGTCGACAGCCACCTCGGCCAGCGCCTCCCAAGCTGACACCAGTTGGCCAACGTCGAAGCAGACATCGGCCAGACCGAAGGCCAGCGCCTGTGGGGCCCCTATCACTTCGCCGGTCAAGGCCAGCCATTCACCCACGTGCCCGGGACAACGGCTCAGAAAATAGCCGCCACCGACGTCCGGAAACAAACCGATATTGGTCTCGGGCATGGCCATCTTGGTACGCTGCGTGACGATCCGGGTCTTGGCGCCCTGGGCAATACCCATGCCCCCACCCATCACGATCCCGTCCATGAAGGCGATAAAGGGCTTGGGGTAGCTGTGGATCAGGTGGTTGAGCGTGTACTCCTCCGTAAAGAAGTCTTCCAGTTCTGCGTTGCCCGACAGGGCAGCCTGATGAAAGAAGCGGATGTCACCACCGGCGCAAAAAGCGGCAAAAGGCCCGGTCTTGCTGACGCCGCGAATGGCCACGGCCTGGACCTGATCATTGCCGCGCCAAGCCAGCAAACACGTCGTGAGGGTGCGAATCATGCCCAGGGACAAGGCGTTGAGCGCCTGCGGTCGGTTCAGGGTGATGAAGCCAACCTGGCCTCGAACTTCGCTCAAAACATCGGGTGCAGTCTGAGTTGTCAGCACGGGTTTGGTTGTCATTCTCTGCTTCTCCAGCCTATCAATTCATTGGTCACCAGAGCGCCAATCACCAGCGCCCCACCGGTCAGTACCTGCAGGCGCGGCACCTCATTGGCGCCAAGCCAGGCCAGCAGGATACCGAAAATCACTTCGAGCAAACCCAGCAAGGACACCTCAGGGGCCTTGAGCACCCTGGCACATAGCACGGCGAGTGCGGACGGGATGGCCAACTGCACCAGACCCAGACCCGCGAGCAGTAACAGATCATGCGCCGAGGCCTGAAATGGAAAGGCCAGCGGGAGGGTCAGGATGCAGGACATGACGGCGCCTATCAAGACAGCCGGAATCAAATCGACATCGTGACCCTGGGCGTGGGCATGCTGCGTCAGCGTCCAGTTGGCTGCGCCGGAAAACGGTACACCCAGCGCCACCAGGACACCGACCAGGCTGACGCCCTGCCCCAACTGACTGCCAAACATGTAGGCAACGCCGGCACCGGCCACAACGATGGCCACCCAGGTCCGAAGCGCGATGCGGTGGCCGATGAAAATGCGTGCACCCAGCGCCGTGAGCAAGGGTCCGATCGACATGGTCACCAGGACGGTTGCCGTACTGGCAAGCGTCAGCGCCACCATGAAAAAGGTGAACATGCCGCACCAACACAGGCCCGAGACCCACTGGGCCCAGCCACCGCTGCGCATGCGAGCAAAGACGCCTGTGCCCTGAAAAACGGGCAGGATGACCAGCAGGGCCAGCACCGTGAAGAAACTGCGCCAGAAGGTCACCTCAAAGCTGCGGGCATGCTCCAGATGGCGCGTCACCACCCCGGCGATGGACCACATCAGGGTCACCGCCACCATCAGGAGAACCGCCCGGTTGTGGGTGAGCTTCAATCCCGCAGTCTTTACACAGTCGGTCCGCGGCCGGCGCGCTTGCGTTCGCTCTCGGTCAGGTGACGCTTGCGCAGACGAATCGACTTGGGCGTGATTTCAACCAGTTCGTCTTCTTCGATGAATTCGACGCCGTATTCCAGCGTGCATTCGATCGGAGGTGTGATCTTGATCGCGTCTTCCTTGCCGCTGACGCGGAAGTTGGTCAACTGCTTGGTGCGCGTGGCGTTGACCACCAGGTCGTTGTCGCGGCTGTGGATGCCGACGATCATGCCTTCGTACACCGGGTCATTGGCTTTGACAAACATGCGTCCCCGGTCATCAAGCTTGCCCAGTGCGTAGGTGAAGATTTCACCGGCGTCCATGGAAATCAGCACGCCGTTCTTGCGCCCTTCGATCTCGCCCTTGTACGCTTCGTAGCTGTCGAAGATGTTCGAGATCAAGCCTGTGCCACGCGTCAAATTCAGGAATTCGTTCGTGAATCCTATCAGTCCGCGCGCCGGAATGCGGTACTCCAGGCGCACGCGCCCACGACCATCGGACTCCATGTTGAACAAGTCGCCCCGGCGCTCGCCCAAAGCCTGCATCACGCCACCTTGATGCTGCTCTTCGATGTCGACGGTCACCATTTCGATGGGCTCGTACTTTTCACCATTGACGAACTTGAACACCACACGCGGCTTGGAAACGGCCAGTTCGTAACCTTCGCGGCGCATGTTTTCCAGCAGGATGGTCAAGTGCAGCTCGCCGCGACCCATGACTTCGAAAATGCCTTCTTCGTCGGTTTCCTTGACGCGCAGCGCCACGTTGTGCTGAAGTTCCTTTTGCAGGCGGTCCCAGATCTGACGGCTGGTGACGTACTTGCCTTCACGTCCGGCCAGCGGGCTGGTGTTGACGCAGAAATTCATGGTCAGGGTCGGCTCGTCAACCTTGAGCATGGGCAGCGGCATCGGATTGGTAGGGTCTGTGATGGTGACGCCAATGCCGATATCGGTCAGGCCGTTGATCAACACGATTTCACCCGGGCCGGCGTCCGTGGCCTGCACGCGCTCAAGGCCTTGAAAGGTCAGAACCTGATTGACGCGTCCCTTGATGGCCTTGCCGTCCGGACCTTCCATGACCACGACGTCCATCATGGGTTTGATCGTTCCCTGGCTGATACGTCCAACCCCAATACGCCCGACAAAGGTCGAGAAGTCCAGTGCCGAGATCTGCAGTTGCAGCGGTGCAGCAGGGTCGCCCTGCTGGTGCGGCACGTGATCAAGGATGGTGTTGAACAGGGCCGACATGTCCGGACCCCACTGCTCGCCCTGCGCACCCTCTTCCATCGATGACCAGCCATTGATGCCCGATGCGTAGACCACGGGGAAGTCGAGTTGGTCATCGGTGGCGCCGAGCTTGTCGAACAGGTCGAAAGCGGCGTTCACGACCCAATCCGGACGCGAACCGGGCTTGTCAACCTTGTTCACCACCAGGATTGGCTTGAGGCCCAGGGCCAGCGCCTTCTTGGTCACAAAGCGCGTTTGCGGCATCGGACCTTCCTGTGCATCAATCAGCAACACAACGCCGTCAACCATGCTCAGCGCACGTTCGACTTCGCCGCCAAAGTCGGCGTGGCCGGGGGTGTCGACGATGTTGATGTGGGTGTCTTTCCAGGTCACGGCGCAATTCTTGGCCAGAATCGTGATGCCGCGCTCTTTTTCGATGGCGTTGTTGTCCATCACGGTGTCGACCACCTTCTCATGCTGGGCAAAGGTGCCGGACTGGCGCAGCAGTTGATCGACCATGGTGGTCTTGCCATGATCGACGTGGGCGATGATGGCGATGTTGCGAATTTGTTTGTGGCTCATGGTTTACTTTCTCTTAAATCCCGTCTAACTAACTCTGGCCATCTGCTCAATCTCGATCGGACTGAGCAGCCGCCCCGGTATCAATTCACCCGCCCTGACATGGGCCGTGCCCAGCAAGGCAGACGGGCTATCGGCATAGACCGCAACCCTGTCCTCGTCCGGCCAATCGCCGCGGCGACGCAGGCCGCTGAGAAAACGCCCGGCGTTTTCGGCATCCAGCGTCACCACCGTGTGCTCGCGAAGCAGCGAGTCCACCGGCAGCAAGCACTTCAATCTTTCGTCTTCCGTCATGGCTTCCAGCGCCTGCAGCGTAATGCACTGCGCCGCCAGAAAACCGCCGGTCTCGATCCGGCGCAAGGCTGTCAGGTGCGCACCGCAACCCAGAGCCTCGCCAATGTCTTCGCCCAAGGTGCGGATGTAAGTACCCTTGCTGCACCTGACCGTCATCTCGATGGCTCCCGGGGCGCCCTCGGAAGCTTCAAGATCAAGTTTCAACTCATAAATCGTCACATCGCGGGCGTCCCGCTCAACTTCAACCCCGGCCCGCGCATACTCATACAAGGCCTTGCCGTCCTTTTTCAAGGCACTGTGCATCGGCGGTATCTGCCGGATCGGTCCGGTAAAACGCGTGGCCACGCTGCGAACGTCCTGTGCACTCACATTGACCGCGCGTTCTTCGATCACATCACCCTCGGCGTCGCCAGTGCTCGTCTTCAGTCCGAGCCGCGCTGTTGCCAGATAGGTCTTGTCGGCATCCAACTGGAGCTGACTGAACTTCGTCGCCGCACCAAAACACAGCGGCAGCACACCCGTGGCAAGCGGGTCCAGCGTACCGGTATGCCCGGCTTTCTCCGCGCGCAACAGCCATTTGGCTTTTTGCAAAGCGTCATTGCTCGACCAACCCAGGGGCTTGTCCAGCAGCAGAACCCCGTGCACGGGGCGCCTGGCAACCCGTGCACGCGGCGCATTCATGGTCAATCCTCTTTGGCGCGGGAAGCCACCGCGCGCGCAATCAGGGCATTCATGTCCGCCGCGTTCTCGGTGGTTCGGTCGAAGACGAAGTGCAGTGTCGGCACGGTGTGAATGTGCAGACGCTTGAACAGACCCGCGCGCAAAAAACCGGCAGCCTGGTTCAAGCCCTCCGTGCATTCCTTCGGGTCTCCGGTCAGCAAGCTGAAGAAAACCTTGGCGTGCGCGTAGTCCGGCGTGACCTCCACGGCCTGGATGGTGACCATGCCGACGCGTGGATCCTTAAGCTCGCGTGCGATCAGTTCGGTCAGATCGCGCTGGATCTGATCGGCTACCTTGAAGGCGCGGTTGGGCGTACTTGATTTCTTGCGCACGATTTACAGCGTTCTGGCCACTTCGCGGATTTCGAAGAACTCGAGCACATCGCCTTCGGAGATGTCGTTGTAGTTCTTGATATTCAAACCACACTCAAAACCTTCCTTGACTTCCTTGGCATCGTCCTTGAAGCGCTTGAGCGAATCGAGTTCACCCGTGAAGATGACCATGTTGTCGCGCAGCAGACGTAAGCGCGCTGCACGCCTGACAACACCGGCGGTGACCATGCAACCGGCAATCGAACCGATCTTGGACACCTTGAAGACCTGGCGGATCTCGGCGGTACCGATGACTTCTTCCTTCTTGTCCGGCGTCAGCATGCCCGACATCGCGAGCTTGAGCTCATCGACTGCGTCATAGATGATGTCGTAGTAGCGGATGTCGACGCCGTTGTTCTCGGCCAGTTTGCGCGCACCGGCATCGGCCCGCGTGTTGAAGCCGATGATGACGGCATTGGAGGCAATCGCCAGATTCACGTCGGATTCGCTGATCGCACCCACCGCCGAGTAAACCAGTTGCACCTTGACCTCGTCGGTCGAAAGCTTGAGCAGCGACTGCGCCAGGGCTTCCTGCGAACCCTGCACGTCGGCCTTGATGATGATGGGCACCATCTTGACTTCGCCTGCCGCCATGTCGGTGAACATGTTCTCTAGTTTGGCTGCCTGCTGCTTGGCCAACTTGGTGTGGCGGAACTTGCCCGCACGGTAGGTCGCAATTTCACGGGCCCGGCGCTCATCGGCCATCACCATGAATTCGTCACCCGCCTGCGGCACTTCCGTCAAGCCCTGGATCTCGACCGGAATCGACGGACCTGCCGACTTGATCGACTTGCCGTTTTCGTCCAGCATGGCACGCACGCGGCCATAGGTCGAGCCGGCCAGCACGATGTCGCCCGTCTTGAGCGTACCCGACTGCACCAAAACGGTTGCCACCGGGCCACGACCCTTGTCCAATTGCGCCTCGATTACCAGACCCTTGGCCATGGCATCGACCGGCGCGCGCAGTTCAAGCACTTCGGCCTGCAACAGCACTTGCTCCAGCAGCGCATCAATGCCCTGACCGGTCTTGGCCGACACTGCAACAAACGGCGAATCGCCGCCGAACTCTTCGGGCACCACTTCTTCGACCACCAGTTCGTTCTTGACTCGTTCCGGATTGGCGTCGGGTTTGTCGATCTTGTTGATCGCGACCACGATGGGAACGCCCGCAGCACGGGCGTGCTTGATGGCTTCCTTGGTTTGCGGCATCACACCGTCATCAGCAGCCACCACCAGAATCACGATGTCGGTTGCCTCGGCACCACGGGCACGCATGGCCGTAAAGGCTTCGTGGCCCGGGGTATCCAGGAAGGAAATCACCCCGCGTGGCGTCTCGACGTGGTAGGCGCCGATGTGCTGGGTAATGCCGCCGGCCTCGCCCGATGCCACTTTGGCACGGCGAATGTAATCGAGCAGTGAAGTCTTGCCGTGATCGACGTGACCCATGACGGTCACAACCGGTGCGCGTGGCAAGGACTCGGATTGCTGCTTGGAGACCTCGTCATCGGTAAATGCTTCCGGATCATCCAGCGCAGCCACGATGGCCTTGTGTCCCATTTCTTCCACCACAATCATGGCGGTGTCCTGGTCCAGCGGCTGGTTGATCGTCACCATCTGGCCGAGTTTCATCAAATGCTTGATGACTTCGGACGCCTTGACTGCCATCTTGTGCGCCAACTCGGCCACGGTAATGGTTTCGGGCACATGGACTTCGATAATGCGCGCTTCGACCGGTGCCGATTGCGAGCGGTCATCGTCGCGGTGGTCGCGGTCATTGCTGCCACGCTTGCCGCGTGGACCCGCACGCCAGTTATTGCTACGCCCACCCGGTGCACCGGTGGCGCCGCGCGTTGGAATGGCTTTTTTCTTGGCGGGGTCGCCGGCCCAACTGCTCGAGAGCTTGGCCGACTTGACTTCCTTGCCGGCGCCTGGCGCAGCCACAGCACCCGGCGCACCGGGAGCGCCTGGTGCGCCCGGTCGAGCCGGTTTCGCAGGCGCAGTACCGGCTGCCGGTTTGTGCAGCGTACCCTTGAGGCCTGCCTTCGCAGCCTCAGCAGCGGCCCGGATTTCTTCGGGTCGTTTGGCCGGTGGCGGCGGCTTCTTGGCCGGCGCCGACATCATCAGGCGAATCGCTGCGGCTTCCGCTTCAGCGGTGCGACGGCGCTCGCCCAGATCCGCCGCCCGGACCGCGTCTTCGGCTGCCCGCTTCTTGGAATCGGCTGCTGCCTGCTCGCGTTCCTGCGTCTGTGCTTTGGCCAGTGTTTCGGCCTTTTCTGCGGCCTGCGCAGCTTTGGCGGCTGCGCTGTCGATGCCATCCTGAGCCTGGGTATCAGTTGCCTTGGGCTTTTCCTGCTCCAGAGCCGCCTCGGCAGCCACCTTTTGCGCAGCCTGCTCGACCGCCAGTTCAGCGGCTTCACGCGAGCGCTGCTCCTGCTCCTCACGCGCACGCCTGCGTTCCGTCAGCTCTTCCTCCTGCCGACGAATCAGTTCTGCCTGCCGACGCGCTTCTTCTTCACGACGCGCTAACTCCACATTGCTGACCGAAGGTGCGGTCTCAATGACTTCAGCTTCCGACTCGTGCGCATCTGATGGCACCTCAACCCCGTCCTCGCGTCGCACAAAAGTGCGCTTCTTGCGCACTTCCACCTGAATGGTGCGGGCCTTGCCGGTGGAATCCGCCTGCTTGATTTCACTGGTCGACTTCTTGACCAGCGTAATCTTCTTGCGCTCAGGACTGGCAGTGCCATGGCTGGCCTGCAAAAAGCCAAGCAGACGCTGCTTGTCAGCCTCTGTCAGCTTGTCAGAGGCGGCCGATTTGGCAACCCCCGCCGACTTCAGCTGCTCGAGCAGCGTTTCGGTGGATTTTTTGAGTTCATTGGCAAACTCTGCGACGGTCGTACTGGACATTTGGTGTTTAACCTTTAGTTCGGCCTGGCAAGCCCTGCGGGCAATTGCTGGCCATCACTGAAATTTCGTATTCATGTATTCATGACGTTGGCTTTATTCTTGAGAGGCGGTGTCATTGGTAAACCAATGTTCGCGCGCTTTCATGATCAAGGTCTTGGCTTCGTCCTCGGACTGGCCCGTGATGTCGGTGAGTTCGTCAACCGCCAGATCGGCCAGGTCGTCGCGGGTGTGAACACCCTTGTCAGCCAGCTTTCCGATCAACTCGGGCGTCAGCCCTTCAAGGTCACGCAAGTCCAGCGAGACCTCTTGCACATTCTCTTCATGCGCAATCTCCATGGTCAGCAGCGCATCTTTGGCGCGCGTGCGCAACTCGTTGACCGTGTCTTCGTCGAAGCTCTCGATCTCGAGCATTTCCTCCAGCGGCACATAGGCCACCTGCTCCAGGCTGGTAAAGCCTTCGGCAATCAGGAGATCGGCGATTTCCTCGTCGACATCGAGCTTTTCCATGAACAGTTTGCGCCCGGAATCGGTCTCACTGGCCTGCTTCTGCGCCGACTCGGCTGCATCCAGGATGTTGATCTTCCAGCCGGTCAGTTCGGACGCCAGGCGCACATTCTGGCCGCCACGTCCAATGGCGATGGCAAGATTCTCTTCGTCCACCACCACATCCATGGCGTGGCGCTCTTCGTCCACCACGATGGAAGAGACATTGGCCGGGGCCAGGGCGCCGATCACGAACTGCGCCGGATCTTCGCTCCAGAGCACGATATCAACGCGCTCGCCGGCCAATTCATTGGTCACGCCATTAACGCGGGTGCCTCGCACGCCGACGCAGGTTCCGATTGGATCAACCCGCTTGTCATGCGACAGCACGGCAATCTTGGCGCGTGAACCGACATCGCGCGCACAGGACTTGATCTCCAGCAGGCCTTGCTCGATCTCGGGCACTTCCTGACGGAACAGCTCAATCATGAATTCAGGAGCCGAACGCGACAAGATGATGGGCGCGCCACGCAGGGTCAGGTCCACCTCCATGATCATGGCCCGGACCCGGTCACCAACGCGCAGGTTTTCCTTCGGAATCATCTCGCTGCGACGCAAACGGCCTTCGACGCGACCACTTTCGACAATGATGTCGCCCTTGTCCATGCGCTTGACGGTGCCGACAAAGATCTTGTCGCCGCGTGACATGAAGTCATTGAGCAGCATCTCGCGCTCGGCGTCGCGAATCTTCTGCAAAATGACCTGCTTGGCAGCCATGGCGCCAATACGACCAATCGGCAACGATTCCACGGTTTCCTCGATGTACTCGTCGACCTCGATATCGGCAATCTGCTCCTTGGCTTCAAACAGCAGAATTTCCTGGTCAGGCAACTGCAGGCCGGCCTCGTCCGGCACCACGTGCCAGCGCCGAAACGTCTCATAAGAGCCGCTGTCACGATCGACCGCAACCCGAATATCCACATCGCCCGGGTAGAGCTTCTTCGTTGCCTGCGCCAGCGCCGCCTCGACCGCGCCAAACACCACATCACGCTCGACGTTCTTCTCGCGTGAGATGGCTTCCACCAGCATTAACATTTCGCGATTCATGCCATGACTCTCCTGTTTCAATTCAATCCAAATCCGACTCGGCACCACTCTTGGAGCCACGGCCCTTGAAGCTGACGATGGGCGCAAGACGCGCCTCCCGCAACTCATCCAACGTAAACCCCAGCGCCTGCAGCGGCACCGGCAATCTCTTCTTGCTGATTCTCTGACCCGGTTTGACAGCCGGCGCGTCGCTCCAGACGATTTGCCAGCCTGAAACGCCATCCGCACCGCAGACACGCTCCAGAACACCCCGGAATTTCTTGCGATTGGCGCTGACCAAAGTTCCCGCCACCACACCCACACCGACCGGCACCTTCAGCGTGACATCAATCTGCTGTCCGACAAAGCGTTCAAAATCGTTCTCGCTGCGCAAAGGACGATCGATACCGGGCGAGGAAACCTCCAGCCGCTTGTATTCAACACCATCCACCTCCAGCGCAAACAGAAGCTGGCGTGTCACTTTTTCACAGTCTTCCACGGTGACAAACTGCTCCACCACGGCATCAGCAGCGGGTCTTGTCCACGGCAGGTCGATCGTGACGCGCAGCAATCCTGCTGCAGACCGTTCGATCTCCACCAGTTCGTAGCCCAGACCGGCCACAGTTTGTTCAACAATTTCTTTAAGTGCCACTTCGAGTCAAATGCAAGGCAAAAACAATCGACCAAAAAAAACGGGCGGTAGTTACCCGCCCGTTTGGTCGTGAGCTTGGATTGTATCCTAAAACGAGCCTAGAGCCATGATTTTCAAGGATTTATTGTGCTCTGACAACAAGGGCAAGCCGCCATCGCCGGCTATTTCGCGGCGGCCACCGGTAAGGTGCCGGCCTTGATCAGGACCATGGCCTGCGGCTTCAGGTATTTTTTGATCGCGGCATTGACCTGCTCGTCGGTCAGCGCCTTTATCTTTAACGGGAAGTCGTCCAACCAATTCACGTCGTATCCCCGATTGACCGCGGCCAGCAAGGCGCCGGCCATGCCATCAGTCGTCGCCAGATCCACCTTGAAGGAGCCGATCAGATTGCTCTTGCGCGCCTCGATCTCAGCCGCCGTGGCGCCGCTTTCATACCAGAGCGCGAGCTGGCGCCGGGTCGAGGCAATGCCTTTTTCCAGCAAGGCTGGGGCAAAACTTCCCGTGATCTTCCAGTCGCCGGCATTGACCGTGTCGTTGGCCAGACGGGCGCCAACGTCATAGGTCAACCCCTCTTTGTCGCGCACATTGGCCATCAGGCGCCCGGTAAAACCGCTGCCTAAAATGGCCGTGGCAAGACGCAAAGCCTGGTAATCCGGGTCACTGTACTGCAAACCGCTGGCTTGGCCCAGCACTACCGAAACACTGGTTTTGTCTGCCAGCACCACTTCCTGCTGCTGCGACGCAGGCGCGGCGGTCGGCTTGGCGGCGCGCACCCGAACGGCCCCCCCCTGCCAGCCAGCAAAGGAGTTGCCAAGCGCCGCCTCCAGCGCCGGCAAATCAAGATCGCCGACCAGAACCAGCGTCATCTGCGCGGGACCGTAAACGGCCTTGTGAAAGGCCTGCACATCCTCCAGTTTGGCGAGTTCAAGCGCCGCCAGCAGTTCGTCGGGAGCCGGATTGCGATTGGGATGCGCTGCCGGGTAAACCAAACGCGAAAAGGCATCGGCGGCGCGGAAGTCTGTGTTTTCCAGGCGGCGTTTGAGGCTGCCGGCAAACTGTTTTTTGACCTTGGCAAACTCCTCGGCCGAAAAGGCCGGCATGCGCAATTGCTCGGCAATCAAGCTGATAACCAGGGGCGCGTCCTTTTTCAGGGATTTGGCACTGACCTCAACAAAGTCCGTGCCCACCGAAAACGAGATGCTGGCACCAACGGCCTCAAGTTTCTCCGCAATGGCAAACTTGTCCTGCTTGAGTGTGCCCTGGTCGAGCATCATGCCGGTCAATGTGGGGATCGACGGGTTGCCGCTAAGCCCCAGCGCCTTGCCCGCCGGAAGTGCCGCGCGCAGGGTAACCACATCCTTGACGCCGGTCGGGTAGGCAATGACGTCAATGCCCGCCAGTTTCAGGCGCTTGACCCGGGGCGCTATCTTGCTGCCGTCAGTCCCTATGGCCGGGCCGCCGGCGCCTGTCAGCGCGTCGGTCTGGGCCAATGCATCAACGGCCGGACTGCGGTAGTAGTTCGGGCCACTGACACCCGACCTTTGGGCGCTGGCGCCCTTGGCCGCGCCTGCGCCAGCCGAAGATGTCGGTACAAACCAGCCTGTGCTGCTCTGGTCTTCGTTCAGATAAGTATTCGCAACACGCTTGATATCGGCAATCGTCACTTTGGCCATGGCCTGGTCCAGCGTGTAAAACAGACTCCAGTCACCAACGGCGATGCATTCGTTCAGATTGCCGGCCACGGCAAAAGAGCCGTCGCGCTTGAAGGCTGCATCGGCCAGCGTCTTGGCAATCGCAGTCCGGAGTTCAGCCTCCGTGACACCGTCTTTCTTCAATTTTTCAATTTCCTGCAAACTGACCCTCTCCACTTCCTCATGCGTGGCGCCAGGGGCCAAGGGGGCAAAAATGATGTGCAGCGATGGATCGCTGTTGAAACCGGCATCGGCTTCAACGCCTGTGGAAAGATTCTTGTCGGTCAGAGCCCGGTACAAGCGGCTGTTCTTGCCGTCGGAAAGGATGGCGCTGAGCAGACTGATCGCAGCGTAGTCGGGATGCGTGGCAGCCGGGATCTTGTGCGCAATGGCGACCACGCCGAGCTGGCCGGCCCGCTTCACGGTCACCCGGCGCGCCCCGGTTTGCGCCGGCTCTTCCGTGTAAACGGTCGGAATCGGCTTGGGTGCGCGCGGGTAAACGCCAAAGGACTTCTTGACAAGGGCCAGCGCCGCTGCCGGTTCAAAGTCCCCAATGATGCTGACAGTGGCGTTATCGGGCCAGTAGAAGGTGTCGTAGAACGCACGCAGTTTTTCGATTGAGACTTTTTCAATGTCGCTGCGATGCCCGATGGTGCTGTGATGATAAGGATGGGCGACAAAGGCCGTCTGGTAGATTTCTTTGTACAAGGACTGCACCGGCGAGTTCTCGCCGCGTTCAAATTCATTGCGCACAACAGTCATCTCGGGGTGGCGGTCTTCATCGCGCAGCAGCAGATTGCGCATGCGGTCGGCTTCCATGTCGACCACGGCGGCCAGATGCTCGCTGCCCAGGTTCTCGTAATAGTTGGTGCGATCGAGCCAGGTTGTGGCGTTGTAGCGGGCCCCGGTGCGCTCAAGCAACTGGTCAACGTTATTGCCCTTAGTGCGGTCACGTTGCGTCGTGCCCTTGAACATCAGGTGTTCCAGAATATGCGTCGCGCCGGTGCTGCCGGTCACCTCGTTCTTGGAGCCGACCCGGTAGGTGACCATGAAGGTCAGCGTCGGACTGGAATGTTCGGGCAGCAGCAAGACCTGCAAGCCGTTCGATTGCAGCGTGTATTCATCCATGCTGCCAACGGTCTTGACATGTGAATACCCGGCAACGGACACGGGACCCGCATGAAGCGTCAAGGCACAGACAATCAGACTGAGAAGCACAAGGCAACGACGCATGGTTTCACCTGAAAATTGAAAAGCGCAACCTTAGCACAGCGCGTCGCATCTGGTCGGGACCCGACTGCCGGTGCCTGATCCACTTGGGTGCCAGACCCCGGCAATCGGTGGCCGGCAAAATCGGGCCGCCCATGCGACAATTCCTGCTCCAACGCTGCCGTCGCTGCGGCGCTGAAACCTTTGCAAATGGAAGAAGAAGACGATATGGGATTTCTGACAGGGAAAAAATTACTGATTACCGGTGTTTTGTCCAAGCGCTCGATTGCCTACGGCATTGCGCAGGCCTGCCACGAACAAGGTGCGGAGCTGGCATTCAGCTATGTGGGCGACCGGTTCAAGGAACGCATCACCGAGTTTGCTGCGGATTTTGGCTCCTCGTTGGTATTTGACTGCGATGTCGGCGACGACGCACAGATTGAAAAATTGTTCACCGATCTGGCCGTTCACTGGCAGCATTTTGACGGTTTTGTCCACAGTATCGGCTATGCGCCGCGTGAAGCCATTGCGGGCAATTTCCTGGACGGTTTGAGCCGGGAGAATTTCAGAATTGCCCATGACATCAGCGCCTACAGCTTTCCCGCCATGGCCAAGGCGGCGCTGCCTTATCTCAATGACAAGTCATCACTGCTCACACTGACCTACCTCGGTGGCGTTCGGGTGGTGCCAAGTTACAACACGATGGGTCTGGCCAAAGCCTCGCTGGAATCGTCGGTGCGCTACCTGGCCGACGCCATCGGACCGCGTGGCATGCGCGTCAACGGCCTGAGCGCTGGCGCTGTGAAAACCCTGGCCGCCAGCGGCATCAAGGATTTTGGTCGGCTGCTGGCGATCTCGGCCAGTGCCTCGCCACTGCGGCGCAACGTGACGATCGAAGAAGTCGGCAATGTCGCGGCCTTCCTGCTCAGCGACCTGGCGTCCGGCATGACCGGCCAGATTTCCTACGTTGACTGCGGCGTCAGTCAGACCGCCGTGGCGGTTGTGGAAACACCGAGCGCATCAGAATAAGGACTGAACCTGCCGCCAGGCTGCCCCAAGGGCGGCGCTTGATCAGACGATCACGCAATCGGCGTAGTAGCGCTTCTCACCATCAGCGTCGTCCACTTCCACCAGACCGTGAATGTCGGTTTCGAAACCTGGGCACTGGCTGTTGAAATCGCGTGAGAACTTGAGGTAGTCAACAATCTTCTTGTTGAAAACTTCACCCGGGATCAGCAGCGGGATACCCGGTGGATACGGCGTAACCAATCCCACGGTGATCCGGCCTTCCAGATGGTCGATTTCCACTCGCTCTGTCCTGCGCAGCGCGATGTGGGCGTAGGCATCACTGGGCTTCATGGCTGGCGTCAGGTCACTCAGGTACATGTCGGTGGTCAGTCGGGCAATATCGTACTTGGCGTAGAGCTGATGGATAAGCTGACACAAGTCAGCCAAGCCCATGGTTTCATATTTCGGATACTTCTGACAGAACTCGGGCAGGATGCGCCACATCGGCTGGTTCTTGGCGTAGTCATCCTTGAACTGCTGCAAGGCAGTCAACATGCTGTTCCATCGCCCCTTTGTGATGCCTATGGTAAACATGATGAAGAAACTGTACAGGCCTGTCTTCTCCACCACCACACCATGCTCGGCCAGGAACTTGGTCACGATGCTGGCGGGGATCCCGGTCTTGGCAAACTTGCCGTTCAAGTCCATTCCGGGCGTTACCACGGTGGACTTGATCGGGTCCAGCATATTGAAACCAGTGGCCATCTTGCCAAAGCCATGCCAGTTGACACCGGCCTTGGCTTTCGGCGATTCACCCTTGATGATCCAGTTGTCGGCGCGGCCAATGCCCTCATCGACCAGTTTGTCTGGTCCCCAGACCTTGAACCACCAGTCGTCACCGTACTCCTCGTCCACCTTGCGCATGGCACGGCGGAAATCGAGTGCTTCAGCGATGCTTTCCTCACCCAGCGCCGTGCCACCCGGTGGCTCCATCATGGCGGCGGCGACGTCGCAACTGGCAATGATGCTGTATTGCGGGCTGGTGCTGGTGTGCATCAGATAGGCCTCATTAAAGAGGTGCTTGTCCAACTTGACCGTCTGCGAGTCCTGCACCAGCACATGACTGGCTTGGCTGATACCGGCCAGCAACTTGTGCAGCGACTGGGTCGCATACACCACGGCGTGCTTGGGTCGTGCCCGGTTCTTTCCCATGGCGTGGTAGCTGCCATAAAAGGGGTGAAACGCAGCATGCGGCAACCAGGCTTCATCGAAGTGGATGTTCTCGACATAACCGTCCAGCAAGCCCTTGACCGTTTCGGTGTTGTAGAGGACACCGTCGTAGGTGGACTGCGTCAGGGTCAGCACGCGCGGCTTGATCTTGCTGGCGTCCACGCCCTTCAGATGCTGCTGGATCAGGGGGTTGGCCCTGATCTTTTCCTTGATCGCCGCTGGTTCGAACTCGCTCTTCGGGATCGGCCCGATGATGCCGAAGTGATTGCGTGTCGGCTTCAGAAAAACCGGAATGGCACCGGTCATGATGATGGCGTGCAGGATCGACTTGTGACAGTTGCGGTCCACCACCACCACGTCATTCGGTGCCACCGTGTGGTGCCAGACCATCTTGTTGCTGGTGCTGGTGCCGTTGGTCACGAAAAAACAGTGATCAGCATTGAAGATGCGCGCCGCATTGCGTTC